>NZ_JBVJFK010000005.1:0-191391 GCF_055587885.1 Streptomyces sp. NPDC046349 | reverse complement strand
CGGCCTGCGGCCGGTACGGCGCCAAGTGCCTCGTCCTCCCGGGTCGTCGGTGATCATGCACTCGGCGGCCCGCGTCGGGCCCGGCCGAGCCCGATGGGGGCCGGGCGCCCCCCGAGCGGTAGGGTCGCGCAGCGTGATCGAAACCCTTGTCTGGATCGCCCTGGCCCTGGCAGCCATCGGCGTCTACCTCAGCTGGACCGCCGGCCGGCTGGACCGCCTGCACACGCGGATGGACGCCGCGCGCGCCGCGCTCGACGCGCAGCTCGTCCGGCGCGCCTCCGTGGTCCTGGAGGTGGCCACCTCCGGGGCCCTCGACCCCGCCTCCTCGCTGGTGCTGTACGAGGCCGCGCACGCCGCCCGGCAGGCCGAGGAGGACCACCGCGAGGTCGCCGAGAGCGAGCTGAGCCAGGCGCTGCGGGCGGTCTTCGCCGACGCCGACCAGGTCGAGGTGCTGAAGGCCGCTCCCGGCGGGGCGCAGGCCACCGAGGAACTGGCGGCGGCCGTCCGCCGGGTGCCGATGGCCCGCCGGTTCCTCAACGACGCCGTACGGGCCGCCCGCGCGCTGCGCCGCCACCGCAAGGTCCGCTGGTTCCGGCTGGCCGGACACGCACCGTTCCCGCTGGCCTTCGAAATGGACGATGAGCCGCCGGCAGACCTCGCGGACCGGCCGACCTGACTCGGCAAGGGGCTTTCCAGGGCCACGGGGGACAAATGAAAGAGCCACTGGCTCCATATTGGCCCTTGTAGTGGACTGATCCCCTGGGGTTTCCTCATTCGAGTAGTACGCGCAGTACCCCGTCTTCCTTTCGAGTGAGGTCAATCCGTGAGCACGCTTCCCACCTCCCCCCAGTCCGCCGAGTCGGCGATCGGCACCTCCCGCGTCAAGCGCGGCATGGCCGAGCAGCTCAAGGGCGGCGTGATCATGGACGTGGTCAACGCCGAGCAGGCGAAGATCGCCGAGGACGCCGGCGCCGTGGCCGTCATGGCCCTGGAGCGGGTCCCGGCCGACATCCGCAAGGACGGCGGCGTCGCGCGCATGTCCGACCCCAACATGATCGAAGAGATCATCGAGGCCGTGTCCATCCCCGTGATGGCCAAGTCCCGCATCGGCCACTTCGTCGAGGCTCAGGTCCTGCAGTCCCTCGGGGTCGACTACATCGACGAGTCCGAGGTCCTGACCCCGGCCGACGAGGTCAACCACTCCGACAAGTGGGCGTTCACCACCCCCTTCGTCTGTGGCGCCACCAACCTCGGCGAGGCCCTGCGCCGCATCGCCGAGGGCGCGGCCATGATCCGCTCGAAGGGCGAGGCCGGCACCGGCAACGTCGTCGAGGCCGTCCGCCACCTGCGCCAGATCAAGAACGAGATCGCCAAGCTGCGCGGCTTCGACAACAACGAGCTGTACGCCGCGGCCAAGGAGCTGCGCGCCCCGTACGAGCTCGTCAAGGAGGTCGCCGAGCTCGGCAAGCTCCCCGTCGTGCTGTTCTCCGCCGGTGGCGTCGCCACCCCGGCCGACGCCGCCCTGATGCGCCAGCTCGGCGCCGAGGGCGTCTTCGTCGGCTCCGGCATCTTCAAGTCGGGCGACCCGGCCAAGCGCGCCGCCGCCATCGTGAAGGCCACCACCTTCTTCGACGACCCGAAGATCATCGCGGACGCCTCCCGCAACCTGGGCGAGGCCATGGTCGGCATCAACTGCGACACCCTCCCCGAGGCCGAGCGCTACGCCAACCGCGGCTGGTAGTCCCGACATGACGAACACCCCCGTGATCGGTGTCCTGGCCCTCCAGGGCGACGTACGGGAGCACCTGATCGCCCTGGCCGCGGCGGACGCCGTGGCCAGGCCGGTCCGGCGCCCCGAGGAGCTCGCCGAGGTCGACGCGCTGGTGATCCCCGGCGGCGAGTCCACGACGATGTCGAAGCTCGCCGTGCTCTTCGGCATGCTGGAGCCGCTGCGCGAGCGCGTGGCCGCCGGCATGCCCGTGTACGGCACCTGCGCCGGCATGATCATGCTCGCGGACAAGCTCCTGGACGGCCGTGAGGACCAGGAGACGCTGGGCGGCATCGACATGATCGTGCGCCGCAACGCCTTCGGCCGTCAGAACGAGTCCTTCGAGGCGAAGATCGACTTCGCGGGCATCGAGGGCGGCCCGGTGGAAGGCGTCTTCATCCGCGCCCCGTGGGTCGAGTCCGTCGGCGCCGCCGCCGAGGTGCTCGCCACCTACGACGGCCACACGGTCGCCGTGCGCCAGGGCAACGTCCTGGCGACCTCGTTCCACCCCGAACTGACCGGCGACGACCGCGTCCACGCCTACTTCGTCGAGATGGTGCGCGCGGGTCTGTGACGAGCTCCCGGTAGGATCGGAGACGAACACTGTTGGTTACGCGAAGGAGACAGGCGGATGTCCGGCCACTCTAAATGGGCTACGACGAAGCACAAGAAGGCCGTGATCGATGCCAAGCGCGGCAAGCTCTTCGCGAAGCTGATCAAGAACATCGAGGTCGCGGCGCGCATGGGCGGCGCCGACATCGACGGCAACCCGACGCTCTTCGACGCGGTCCAGAAGGCCAAGAAGCAGTCGGTCCCGAACAAGAACATCGACTCCGCGGTCAAGCGCGGCGGCGGCCTCGAGGCCGGCGGCGCCGACTACGAGACGATCATGTACGAGGGCTACGGTCCGAACGGTGTCGCCGTGCTCATCGAGTGCCTCACCGACAACCGCAACCGTGCCGCGTCCGACGTCCGCGTCGCCATGACCCGCAACGGCGGTTCGATGGCCGACCCGGGCTCGGTCTCGTACCTGTTCAACCGCAAGGGCGTCATCATCCTGCCCAAGGCCGAGCTCTCCGAGGACGACGTGCTCGGCGCGGTGCTCGAGGCCGGTGCCGAAGAGGTCAACGACAACGGCGACACCTTCGAGATCATCAGCGAGGCCACCGACCTGGTCGCGGTCCGCACCGCGCTCCAGGACGCCGGCATCGACTACGACTCGGCGGACTCCAGCTTCGTCCCGACCATGCAGGTCGAGCTCGACGAAGAGGGCGCCCGCAAGATCTTCAAGCTGATCGACGCGCTCGAGGACAGCGACGACGTCCAGAACGTCTTCGCCAACTTCGACGTCTCCGACGAGGTCATGGAGAAGGTCGACGCGTAACGCCCGGCGCGAGCCGAGCGGATCCGGCGGGCCGGTGGGACACGTCCCACCGGCCCGCCGTCGTTGTCAGTGGCAGCGGATAGCCTGGCGGCGTCGGCGGTCTGCGCCGGCGCCCCGCAGTCCGTCAGGCCCGCGGAGGCGGCACGGTCATGCGGTGAAGAGGGGTGGGCGGTGCGCGTACTGGGCGTGGACCCGGGGCTGACGCGATGCGGGGTCGGCGTCGTCGAAGGCGTCGCGGGGCGCCCCCTCACCATGCTCGGGGTGGGGGTCGTACGCACGCCCGCCGACGCGGAGTTGGGCCACCGCCTCGTCGCAGTCGAGCAGGGCATCGAGGAGTGGCTCGACACGCACCGGCCCGAAGTCGTCGCAGTGGAGCGGGTCTTCAGCCAGCACAACGTCAGCACCGTGATGGGCACCGCCCAGGCGAGCGCGGTCGCGATGCTCTGTGCCGCCCGCCGCGGTATACCGGTCGCCCTGCACACCCCCAGCGAGGTCAAGGCCGCCGTCACCGGCAGCGGCCGGGCCGACAAGGCCCAGGTCGGCGCGATGGTCACCCGGCTGCTGCGGCTGGCGGAGCCGCCCAAGCCCGCCGACGCGGCCGACGCACTCGCCCTCGCCATCTGCCACATCTGGCGGGCCCCCGCCCAGAACCGCCTTCAGCAGGCGGTCGCCCAGCACGCCCAGCACGCCCCGAAAGGCCGTACCCGATGATCGCCTTCGTCAACGGCGCGGTCGCCGCGCTCACCCCCACCATTGCCGTGATCGAGGTCGGGGGAGTGGGCATGGCCGTGCACTGCACGCCGAACACCATCGCCGGCCTGCGGACCGGTGAGCAGGCCAGGCTTGCGACCTCCCTGGTCGTTCGGGAGGACTCGCTCACCCTGTACGGCTTCGCCGACGACGACGAGCGCCAGGTGTTCGAGCTCCTGCAGACCGCGAGCGGTGTCGGACCCCGGGTGGCGCAGGCGATGCTCGGCGTGCACAGCCCGGACGCCCTGCGGGTGGCGTTCGCCTCCGGCGACGCGAAGGCGCTGACGGCGGTGCCGGGCATCGGTCCGAAGGGCGCGCAGAAGCTGCTGCTGGAGCTCAAGGGCAAGCTGGGCGCCCCCGCCCCGGTCGTAGGTGCCCAGCGCGCGGTCGCATCGGCGCCCGCGCCCTGGACCGAGCAGCTCACGGCCGCACTGATCGGCCTCGGCTACGCGTCCCGGGAGGCCGAGGAGGCCGTGGTGACGGTGACCCCGCAGGCGGAGGCCGCCATCGCCTCCGGCGGCCCGGCCCCCGTGCCCCAGCTGCTGCGGGCTGCCCTCCAGTCCCTGAACCGCGCCCGCTGACCGGCTCGACGCCGCGATGGCCGCTCCCCGCCCCTGCGCCGTTCCCCGGGGCTCTGACAGGACCCGTTTTGGACGCTTCGCCCCGGTGCGCCCCCACGCCGCGGGGGCTGGAACTGCCCGGCAGCGGCATCATCCAGCCCCGCCGGCGACCGAGGCGAGGGGTCCGGGGCGGGCCCCGGGAAACGGAGAAGGGCGGGGCCGGGAGCAGCCCGCGCGCAGCCATGGCCCCCGCACAGACCACCGCACAGACGCAGAAGGCAGACTGACACCGTGAACTGGGACGACGAGACCGACACCACCGAGCCGGACCGGCTGGTAGCGGCGGCAGCCGACGGTGAGGACACCGCGGTCGAGGCCGCCCTGCGCCCCAAGGACCTCGGGGAGTTCGTCGGCCAGGAGAAGGTCCGCCAGCAGCTGGACCTGGTCCTGAAAGCGGCCAAGCAGCGCGGGGCGACCGCGGACCACGTCCTGTTGTCCGGCGCGCCCGGCCTCGGCAAGACAACCCTCTCCATGATCATCGCTGCCGAGATGGGGGCACCGATCCGGATCACCTCCGGCCCCGCCATCCAGCACGCCGGCGACCTCGCCGCGATCCTCTCCTCCCTCCAGGAGGGCGAGGTCCTCTTCCTCGACGAGATCCACCGCATGTCCCGGCCCGCCGAGGAGATGCTCTACATGGCCATGGAGGACTTCCGCGTCGACGTGATCGTCGGCAAGGGGCCCGGGGCCACCGCGATCCCGCTGGAACTGCCGCCCTTCACCCTGGTCGGCGCCACCACCCGGGCCGGGTTGCTGCCCCCGCCGCTGCGGGACCGTTTCGGCTTCACCGGCCACATGGAGTTCTACGCCCCCGAGGAGCTGGAGCGCGTCGTCCACCGCTCCGCCCGCCTCCTCGACGTCGAGATCGACACCGCCGGCGCGGCCGAGATCGCCGGGCGCTCCCGCGGCACCCCGCGCATCGCGAACCGCCTGCTGCGCCGGGTGCGCGACTACGCCCAGGTCCGGGCGGACGGGGTGATCAACCGGGAGGTGGCCGCCACCGCCCTCCAGGTGTACGAGGTGGACGCCCGCGGCCTCGACCGACTGGATCGAGCCGTTCTGGAGGCACTCCTGAAGCTGTTCGGCGGCGGACCCGTGGGCCTGTCCACCCTCGCCGTGGCCGTGGGGGAGGAGCGGGAGACCGTGGAGGAGGTGGCGGAACCCTTCCTGGTCCGCGAGGGCCTGCTTGCGCGCACCCCCAGGGGACGGGTCGCGACCCCCGCCGCCTGGGCTCACCTGGGCCTTGTCGCACCGCAGCACGGCGGAAGTGGATCAACGGGGCAACAGGGCTTGTTCGGGGCCTGACGGCGCGGAGGTTCGCCCGGTCGGGAACGCCGGTGCCATGCTGGGCGTTGTTCCATCGGTGCGGACTCGCCTAGACTCCGCCGATGCCGACCCTTCGGGTCGGTGTGCCCACCCCCGTAGAAAAGGCCGCCGTCCGCGTGCGGTCGTGCGAAGGATTTCCGTCCCGTGAATCTCGTGACACTCCTCCCGTTCATCGTGCTCATCGGGGCGATGTTCCTGATGACCCGCTCCGCGAAGAAGAAGCAGCAGCAGGCCGCGCAGATGCGCGACCAGATGACGCCCGGCACCGGCGTCCGCACCATCGGCGGCATGTACGCCACGGTGAAGGAGATCGGTGACGACACGGTCACCCTCGAGGTGGCTCCCGGCGTCCACGCGATCTACGCGAAGAACGCCATCGGCGCCGTACTGGAGGACGCGGAGTACAACCGCATCGTCCACGGCATCGACGACGTGACGACCGACACGCCCGTCGTGCCGGACGACGCCTCTTCCCTCACCGAGGACGAGAAGCCGAAGCTGGACCTGGGCAAGAAGGACGAGCCCAAGGGCGACGACAAGCCCGAGGACGGCAAGGCCGACGGCGAGGCCGGCGCGAAGTAGCGCGCGGCCGGGGACCGTGCGGGCGCCCGACCGGCGGTCGGCGCGGTCCCCGTCAGTGACACTTCTGCGGGGGGCAGGGGTCCCCACCACACATTTCGTGGCCGTCCGCGCGCTGACCCGGCGCGGGGCGGTTGGACAGGGAGAAACGACAAGGTGGCAGCACCGAAGAAGGGCCGGCGGCCCACGGGGGCTCAGGGGAGGCCGGGGCGCGCCCTGGCGATCATCCTGATCGCGATGGTGGCGCTCACCGCGGGGATGTTCATCTCCAAGCAGACGACTCCCCGGCTGGGCATCGACCTCGCCGGCGGCACGAGCATCACGCTCAAGGCCAAGAGCGAGCCCGGCAAAGAGAACGCCGTCAACGAGACCAACATGAACACGGCGGTCGGCATCATCGAGCGCCGCGTCAACGGACTCGGCGTCTCCGAGGCCGAGGTCCAGACGCAGGGCCGCGACCACATCATCGTGAACATCCCCAAGGGGATGAACGAGAAGCAGGCGCGAGAGCAGGTCGGCACCACCGCCCAGCTCTACTTCCGCCCGGTCATCGCGTTCGCGGACGGCGCCCCCGCCGCTCCCGAGGGCGCCCAGAGCCCGAGCCCCTCCGCGAGCGGCTCCGGCGCCCCCAAGGCCCAGGACGGCACCAAGACCAGCCCGTCCGCCACCCCGTCGTCCAGCGCCACTTCCCAGGGCCGCGCCCTCAGCGAGGGCCTCAAGGCCCCGAACGCGCCCACTCCCACGCCGTCGGCGAGCGAGTCGAAGAAGGCAGACGACAAGGCGGCCCCGTCGCCGTCCGCGAGCGCCCCCGCGCCCGACCCGGCCGCCGCCGACCTCCAGGCCAAGTTCGCCGCGCTCGACTGCACGAACGAGGGGCAGCGGGCCACCGTTGGCCAGGGCGTCAAGCCCACCGACCCGACGCTCGCCTGCGGCCAGCGCGGCGAGCAGTGGGGCAAGTGGATCCTGGGCCCGGCCGCGGTCGAGGGCAAGGACGTGAAGAGCGCCAAGGGCGAGATCGACCCGCAGTCGGGTCAGTGGATCGTCACGATGAACTTCAACGACCACGGCGCCGACGCCTTCGCGAAGGTCACCGGCGAGCTGGCGGCCAAGCAGATGCCGCAGAACCAGTTCGCGATCGTCCTCGACGGCGACGTCATCTCTGACCCGTCCGTCAGCACCGCGATCACCGGCGGCAACGCACAGATCTCCGGTGGCTTCAACCAGCAGTCCGCGCAGGACCTGGGCAACATGCTGTCGTACGGCGCCCTGCCGCTGTCCTTCCAGGAGGACAGCGTCACCACCGTCACCGCCGCGCTCGGCGGCGAGCAGCTGCGCGCCGGCCTGATCGCCGGTGCGATCGGCCTCCTCCTCGTGGTCGTCTACCTGCTGGTCTACTACCGCGGCCTGGCCTTCATCGCGATCGTCAGCCTCCTGGTCTCCGCGATCCTGACCTACACGATCATGGCGCTCCTCGGCAAGGGCATCGGCTTCGCCCTGAACCTGCCGGCCGTCTGCGGTGCGATCGTCGCCATCGGTATCACCGCGGACTCGTTCATCGTGTACTTCGAGCGCATCCGCGACGAGATCCGTGAGGGCCGAACGCTGCGCCCGGCCGTCGAGCGCGCCTGGCCGCGTGCCCGCCGCACGATCCTGGTCTCCGACTTCGTGTCGTTCCTCGCCGCCGCGGTGCTGTTCATCGTCACCGTCGGCAAGGTGCAGGGCTTCGCCTTCACCCTGGGTCTGACCACCCTGCTCGACGTTGTCGTGGTGTTCCTCTTCACCAAGCCCGTCATGACGCTGCTGGCGCGCACGAAGTTCTTCTCCAGCGGTCACCCGTGGTCCGGGCTGGACCCGAAGCGGCTGGGCGCCAAGCCCCCGCTGCGCAGCTCCCGGCGTACCGCCGCACCCGCCCCCGTCGAAGCAAAGGAGGCGTGAGAGATGTCGAAGCTGGGAGATCTCGGCGCCAAGCTGTACCGCGGTGAGGTCGGCTACGACTTCGTCGGCAAGCGCTTTCTCTGGTACGGCGTTTCCATCCTGATCACCATCACGGCGATCGTGGCCCTGGCCGTACAGGGCCTCAACATGGGCATCGAGTTCAAGGGCGGAGCGGTCTTCACCACCCCGAAGACGGCCGTCTCGGTCACGAAGGTGACGGAGGCCGCGGAAGAGGCCTCCGGCCACGACGCGATCGTCCAGGAACTCGGCACCGGCGGCATGCGCATCCAGATCTCCGGTCTGGACACGGCCGCCGCCGCCGACGTGAAGAAGGAGCTGGCGGCCGACCTCAAGGTCACCGAGGCCGACATCAACGCCGACCTGGTCGGCCCCAGCTGGGGCGAGCAGATCGCGAACAAGGCCTGGACCGGCCTCGGCGTCTTCATGGTCCTCGTGGTGATCTACCTCGCCATCGCCTTCGAGTGGCGCATGGCCGTCGCCGCGCTGATCGCCCTGATCCACGACCTCACCATCACCGTCGGCGTGTACGCGCTCGTCGGCTTCGAGGTGACGCCGGGCACCGTCATCGGTCTGCTGACCATCCTCGGTTACTCCCTCTACGACACCGTCGTCGTCTTCGACGGTCTCAAGGAGGGCTCGAAGGACATCACCAAGCAGACCCGCTACACCTTCAGCGAGATCGCCAACCGCAGCATCAACGGCACGCTGGTCCGCTCGATCAACACCACCGTCGTGGCGCTGCTCCCGGTCGCGGCCCTGCTGTTCATCGGCGGCGGCTTCCTGGGCGCCGGCATGCTGAACGACATCTCGCTGTCGCTGTTCGTCGGCCTCGCGGCCGGTGCGTACTCCTCGATCTTCATCGCGACCCCGCTGGTCGTCGACCTCAAGGAGCGCGAGCCGGCGATGAAGGCGCTGAAGAAGCGGGTGCTCGCCAAGCGCGCGTCCGCGGCGGCCAAGGGCGAGTCCCCGGACGAGGTCGAGGGCTCCGACGGCGAGCCGCAGGTCGTGTCGCAGGGCCGCCAGCCGGGACGGCGACGTTGACCGCACGGCTGTCCGACGACGTACGGGCCCTCCTGCTCAGGCGGATCAAGGACGTGGCGGACTACCCGCAGCCGGGCGTGATGTTCAAGGACATCACCCCGCTGCTGGCGGACCCCGAGGCGTTCGGCGCACTGACCGGCGCGCTCGTGGAGCTGGCAGGGCAGTACGGCGCGACGAAGATCGTCGGACTGGAGGCGCGCGGTTTCATCCTCGCGGCCCCGGTGGCGGTGCAGGCCGGGATCGGCTTCGTGCCGGTCCGCAAGGCCGGCAAGCTGCCGGGCGCGACCCTCGCGCAGTCCTACGAGCTGGAGTACGGCACGGCGGAGATCGAGGTCCACGCCGAGGACCTGGCGGCCGGTGACCGGGTCATGGTCATCGACGACGTCCTGGCCACCGGTGGTACGGCGGAGGCCTCGCTCTCACTGATCCGGCGGGCCGGGGCCGAGGTCGCCGGCGTGGCGGTCCTGATGGAGCTGTCGTTCCTCCCGGGCCGGGCCAAGCTGGCCGGGGCCCTGGCGGGGGCTCCCCTGGACGCGCTGATCGTGGTCTGACCGCGCCCACCCTTACGTGACGGCGGGCATCCGGAATCTCCCGGGTGCCCGCCGTTCGCGTGCGCGGGCCGTTGCGGCAGGCTCGGCGAACGGGGTGACCCAACCCTCGCTACGATGGGTTATCCGGACCGGACACGGGCACCGGACCCACCCCCTGACTCCGTCCGGGGGGACCCCCGTGAGGAGCGCTCTTGCCAGACGAGGTCCAGCCAATCTCCGCCGCGCAGCCCGAGCAGGCCACGGCGGCCGCCGCCACGCCCCCGCCGGCGCCGCCGGTCAAGCCCGCCCCGGCCAAGCCGGCGCCGGCCAAGCCCGCGCCGGCGAAGTCGGCCGCGTCCTCCAACCGGGTGCGCGCCCGCCTGGCCCGCCTCGGCGTGCAGCGTTCGAACCCGTACAACCCGGTACTGGAGCCGCTGCTCCGCATAGTCCGCAGCAACGACCCGAAGATCGAGACGTCGACGCTGCGCCAGCTCGAGCAGGCCTACCAGGTGGCCGAGCGCTGGCACAGGGGCCAGAAGCGCAAGAGCGGCGACCCGTACATCACCCACCCGCTCGCGGTCACGACCATCCTCGCCGAGCTCGGCATGGACCCGGCCACCCTCATGGCCGGCCTGCTGCACGACACCGTCGAGGACACCGAGTACGGCCTGGAGGACCTGCGCCGCGACTTCGGCGACGCCGTGGCGCTGCTCGTCGACGGCGTCACCAAGCTCGACCGGGTCAAGTTCGGCGAGGCGGCCCAGGCCGAGACCGTCCGCAAGATGGTCGTGGCCATGGCGAAGGACCCGCGCGTCCTGGTCATCAAGCTCGCCGACCGGCTCCACAACATGCGCACGATGCGCTACCTCAAGCGGGAGAAGCAGGAGAAGAAGGCCCGCGAGACCCTCGAGATCTACGCCCCGCTGGCGCACCGGCTGGGCATGAACACGATCAAGTGGGAGCTGGAGGACCTCTCCTTCGCGATCCTCTACCCCAAGATGTACGACGAGATCGTGCGCCTGGTCGCCGAGCGCGCCCCCAAGCGCGACGAGTACCTCGCCCTCGTCACCGACGAGGTCCAGGTGGACCTCAGAGCCGCCCGGATCAAGGCCACCGTGACGGGCCGCCCGAAGCACTACTACAGCGTCTACCAGAAGATGATCGTCCGCGGCCGTGACTTCGCGGAGATCTACGACCTGGTGGGCATCCGTGTCCTCGTCGACACCGTCCGGGACTGCTACGCGGCCCTCGGCACGGTCCACGCGCGGTGGAACCCGGTCCCGGGCCGGTTCAAGGACTACATCGCGATGCCCAAGTTCAACATGTACCAGTCGCTTCACACGACGGTCATCGGGCCCAGCGGCAAGCCCGTCGAACTGCAGATCCGCACCTTCGACATGCACCGCCGCGCCGAGTACGGCATCGCCGCGCACTGGAAGTACAAGCAGCAGACCGTGGCGGGCACCTCCAAGGTCCGCACCGACGTCCCCCAGGCGGCCAAGGGCAGCGCCGGCCAGGACACCGTCAACGACATGGCCTGGCTGCGCCAGCTGCTGGACTGGCAGAAGGAGACCGAGGACCCGGGCGAGTTCCTCGACTCGCTGCGCTTCGACCTCTCGCGCAACGAGGTCTTCGTCTTCACCCCCAAGGGCGACGTCATCGCGCTGCCCGCCGGAGCCACCCCGGTGGACTTCGCGTACGCCGTCCACACGGAGGTGGGCCACCGCACGATAGGGGCCCGGGTCAACGGCCGCCTGGTCCCCCTGGAGTCGACGCTGGACAACGGCGACCTGGTCGAGGTCTTCACCTCGAAGGCCGAGGGCGCCGGACCGTCCCGCGACTGGCTGGGCTTCGTCAAGTCCCCCCGGGCCCGGAACAAGATCCGGGGCTGGTTCTCCAAGGAGCGCCGCGACGAGGCCATCGAGCACGGCAAGGACGCCATCGCGCGGGCCATGCGCAAGCAGAACCTGCCCATCCAGCGCATCCTGACCGGCGACTCGCTCGTGACCCTCGCGCACGAGATGCGCTACCCGGACATCTCCTCCCTGTACGCGGCCATCGGCGAGGGCCACGTGGCCGCGCAGGGCGTCGTGCAGAAGCTGGTGGCGGCCCTCGGCGGCGAGGAGGCGGCCAACGAGGACATCGAGGAATCGATCCCGCCCGCGCGGGCCCGCAGCAAGCGGCGCAGCAACGCCGACCCCGGCGTCGTGGTCAAGGGCGTCGACGACGTGTGGGTCAAGCTCGCCCGCTGCTGCACCCCGGTGCCGGGCGACCCGATCATCGGGTTCGTCACGCGCGGCAGTGGCGTATCGGTTCACCGTGCCGACTGTGTCAACGTCGACTCCCTCTCCCAGCAGCCCGAGCGGATGCTGGAGGTCGAGTGGGCCCCCACCCAGTCCTCGGTCTTCCTGGTCGCCATCCAGGTCGAGGCACTGGACCGGTCCCGGCTGCTGTCGGACGTCACCCGGGTCCTCTCCGACCAGCACGTCAACATCCTGTCGGCGGCCGTCCAGACCTCCCGCGACCGCGTGGCCACCTCGCGCTTCACCTTCGAGATGGGCGACCCCAAGCACCTGGGGCACGTCCTGAAGGCCGTCCGGGGCGTGGAGGGCGTCTACGACGTCTACCGCGTCACCTCGGCCCGCCGGCCGTAGCAGCACAGCGCGAGGGCCCCGGCACGGAAGATCCGTACCGGGGCCCTCGCCGTGCCGGCGGCCGACTCAGCCGCCGAACTCCTCCAGGCCCTTCAGCGCCTGGTCCAGCAGGGCCTGGCGGCCCTCCAGCTCACGCGCCAGCTTGTCGGCCTTCGCGTTGTTGCCCGCGGCGCGCGCCGCGTCGATCTGCTCGCGCAGCTTGTCGACCGCCGCCTGGAGCTGACCCGTCAGGCCGGCCGCACGGGCCCGAGCCTCCGGGTTCGTACGGCGCCACTCGCCCTCCTCGGCCTCCTGGATCGCCCGCTCCACCGCGTGCATCCGGCCCTCGACCTTCGGCCGGGCGTCGCGCGGCACGTGGCCGATGCCCTCCCAGCGCTCGTTGAGGGAGCGGAACGCGGCACGGGCCGCCTTCAGGTCCGTCACGGGGACGAGCTTCTCGGCCTCGTCGGCCAGCTCCTCCTTGAGCTTCAGGTTCTCGATCTGCTCGGCGTCACGCTCCGCGAACACCTCGCTCCGGGCCGCGAAGAACACGTCCTGCGCACCGCGGAAACGGTTCCACAGGTCGTCCTCGGCCTCGCGCTGCGCCCGGCCCGCCGCCTTCCAGTCCGCCATCAGCTCGCGGTAGCGGGCGGCCGTCGGACCCCAGTCGGTCGACTTCGACAGCGACTCGGCCTCCGAGACCAGCCTCTCCTTGACCTTGCGGGCGTCCTCGCGCTGCGCGTCCAGCGAGGCGAAGTGCGCCTTGCGGCGCTTGGAGAAGGCGGAACGGGCGTGGGAGAAGCGGTGCCACAGCTCGTCGTCCGACTTGCGGTCCAGGCGCGGCAGGCCCTTCCAGATGTCCACCAGGGCGCGCAGCCGCTCACCGGCGCTGCGCCACTGGTCGCTCTGCGCCAGCTGCTCCGCCTCGGCAACCAGCGCGTCCTTGGCCGCCCGGGCCTCGTCCGCCTGCTTGGCCTTGGCGGCCTTGCGCTCCTCGCGCCGGGACTCCACGGTCTCGACCAGCTTGTCCAGCCGCACGCGCAGGGCGTCCAGGTCGCCCACGGCGTGGTGCTCGTCGACCTGCGTACGCAGGTGGTCGATCGCCGTCTGGGCGTCCTTGGCGGACAGATCAGTGGTCCGCACCCGCTTTTCGAGGAGGCCGATCTCGACCACCAGGCCCTCGTACTTGCGCTCGAAGTAGGCCAGGGCCTCCTCGGGGGTGCCCGCCTGCCACGAACCGACGACCTTCTCGCCATCGGAAGTACGCACGTACACGGTGCCCGTCTCGTCGACTCGGCCCCACGGGTCGCTGCTCACAGCGCCTCCTCCACCTGATGCCTGCGAGGGGTTCACCCCCTGGGCATCGTCCACAGTTTCCTGGGGCGGGCAGCGCCCGCCCTGCACAACGCCAACATAGGCGACCGCCGGGCCGGCTGTCCGCATCCCGCACGACGCAATATCGGCGTACGGGAGGGGGCCGGCCGGGCCCGGGGTCGCGTCACCCGTCAGTTCTGGGTGACCGTGCCCTTCTCGATCTTGACCTCGTTCTTCGGCGCACCGTCCTGGCCGCCGTCGGCCGTGCCGGCCTTGGCGATCTCCTCCAGGACCTTCAGGCCGGCAGCGTCGATCTTGCCGAACGGCGTGTAGGTCGGCGTCAGCGGGCTGTCCTTGTAGACCAGGAAGAACTGGCTGCCGCCCGAGCCGGGCTGGCCGGTGTTGGCCATCGCCACCGTGCCGGCCGGGTAGATCACCTGGCCCTGCTCGTTCGCCTTGCCCAGCGACTCCAGGTTCTCGTCCGGGATGGTGTAGCCGGGGCCGCCGCGACCGGTGCCCTCGGGGTCGCCGCACTGGAGCACGAAGATCCCGCCCGCCGTCAGGCGGTGGCACTTGGTGTTGTCGAAGTAGCCCTTGTCGGCGAGCGCCTTGAAGGAGTTGACGGTCTGCGGGGTCTTCGCGGCGTCCATCGCGAAGTTGATGTCGCCGGCGCTGGTCTTCAGCGCGAAGGTGTACTTCCCCTTCTGGTCGATCGCCATCTCCGGCGAAGGCGACTGCTTCGGCTCCGGCGGCGTCGCCGAGGCCGACGGGTCCGCCGCCGTGTCCTTCGGGTCCTTGTCCGAGTCGAAGACGCCGCCCACGATCAGGCCGACCAGCGTCGCGATCACCACGGCCACCGCCGCGCCGATCACCGCCGCCCGCTGGCGGCTCTTCTTCCGGGCCTCGGCGCGGCGCTTCTGCTGGCGCTCGTACTTCTCCCTGGCGAGCTGTCGCCGCCGCTGATCGCTCGTGACCACCGGGTCGTCTCCTTGTACGTGTCTGATACTGCTGTCCGGGCTGGGATAGGCCGTACCGTATATGGGTTCGCTGTGTAACGAGCGGCGCCGGTAGGCTCTGAGCAGCAGGATTGACACCTGCACCCTCCCGCCGGACGACGATTGAGGACGAACGTGCTGATTGCCGGGTTCCCCGCAGGCGCCTGGGGCACCAACTGCTACGTGGTCGCCCCCGCCGCCGGCGAGGAGTGCGTCATCATCGACCCGGGCCACCAGGCCGCCCAGGGCGTCGAGGAGACGCTGAGGAAGCACCGGCTCAAGCCCGTCGCGGTCGTCCTGACCCACGGCCACATCGATCATGTGGCCTCGGTGGTCCCGGTGTGCGGAGCACACGACGTACCGGCCTGGATCCACCCCGAGGACCGCTACATGATGAGCGACCCGGAGAAGGCCCTCGGCCGCTCCATCGGGATGCCCCTCATGGGCGAGCTCACCGTGGGGGAGCCGGACGACGTCCGTGAGCTGGCCGACGGCGCCGCCCTGAAATTGGCCGGAATGGACTTCTCCGTGGCGCACGCGCCGGGCCATACCAAGGGGTCGGTGACCTTCCGGATGCCCGAACTGGCCGACATCCCGCCGGTCTTCTTCTCGGGCGACCTGCTCTTCGCCGGCTCCATCGGACGAACCGACCTGCCGGGCGGCTCCCACGCCGAGATGCTCGATTCGCTGGCCCGCGTGTGCCTGCCGCTCGACGACTCGACCGTGGTGCTGTCCGGCCACGGTCCCCAGACCACCATCGGCCGCGAGCGCGCGACCAACCCGTACCTGCGGGAGGTCGCCGCCGGCCTGGCAGCGGACCCGACGGCCGCTCCACGACGAGGAATGTGACGAGAGTTTCGTGGCTACTTTCAAGGCCCCCAAGGGCACGTACGACCTGATCCCGCCGGTTTCCGTGAAGTACCTGGCGGTACGCGAGGCCATCTCCGCGCCCCTGCGCAACTCCGGCTACGGCTACATCGAGACCCCCGGCTTCGAGGACGTCGGCCTCTTCGCCCGCGGCGTGGGCGAGTCCACCGACATCGTCTCCAAGGAGATGTACGCCTTCGAGACCAAGGGCGGCGACCAGCTGGCCCTGCGGCCCGAGGGCACGGCTTCCGTGCTGCGCGCGGCCCTGGAGGCCAGCCTGCACAAGCAGGGCAACCTGCCGGTCAAGCTGTGGTACTCCGGCTCCTACTACCGCTACGAACGGCCGCAGAAGGGACGCTACCGCCACTTCTCGCAGGTCGGCGCCGAGGCCATCGGCGCCGAGGACCCGGCGCTGGACGCCGAGCTGATCATCCTGGCCGACCAGGCCTACCGCTCGCTCGGCCTGCGCAACTTCCGGATCCTGCTGAACTCGCTCGGCGACAAGGAGTGCCGCCCGGTGTACCGGGAGGCGCTGCAGGGCTTCCTGCGCGGCCTCGACCTCGACGAGGAGACCGTCCGCCGCGCCGAGATCAATCCGCTGCGCGTCCTCGACGACAAGCGGCCCGACGTGCAGAAGCAGCTCGTCGGCGCGCCGGTGCTGCGCGACTACCTGTGCGACGCGTGCAAGGCGTACCACGAGGAGGTGCGGGCGCTGATCACGGCGGCCGGGGTCGCCTTCGAGGACGACGAGAAGCTGGTGCGCGGGCTCGACTACTACACCCGCACGACCTTCGAATTCGTGCACGACGGGCTGGGCTCGCAGTCCGCGGTGGGCGGTGGCGGCCGCTACGACGGCCTGTCCGAGATGATCGGCGGACCGGCACTGCCGTCGGTGGGCTGGGCGCTGGGCGTGGACCGCACGGTCCTGGCCCTGGAGGCCGAGGGCGTCGAACTCGACATCCCGGCGTCCACGTCGGTGTTCGCCGTCGCGCTGGGCGAGGAGGCCCGCCGGGTGCTCTTCGGCAAGGTCACCGAGCTCCGCAAGGCCGGTGTCGCGGCCGACTTCTCGTTCGGAGGCAAGGGCCTCAAGGGCGCGATGAAGGACGCGAACCGCAGCGGTGCCCGCTTCGCGGTCGTCGCGGGAGAGCGCGACCTCGCCGAGGGCTTGGTCCAGCTCAAGGACATGGAGTCCGGGGAGCAGTCCCCGGTGGCCCTTGCCGAGCTGATCGACACGGTCAGGGACCGCCTCGCCTGACTTCGGCGGGAGGCTTCAGGACGGGGCCGGGGATCCTTCTCCGGCCCCGTTCGTTCACAGGCTCGTACGGCACAATGGCCCGTGCTTGATCACCTTGCAGATGTGGAGCGGGCGGTATGACGACACGAAGCACGGACGCGGACACCGCCGGGAGGACGACCTCCGGGGCCAGCCGGGCGCTGGCCGTGCTGCTGGTGATCACGGGGGCCGCGGGCCTGCTCGCCGCCTGGGTGATCACGATCGACAAGTTCAAGCTGCTGGAGGACCCGAACTTCACTCCGGGCTGCAGCCTCAACCCGGTCGTCTCCTGCGGCAACATCATGAAGAGCGACCAGGCGGCCGTATTCGGCTTCCCGAACCCCATGCTGGGCCTGGTCGCCTACGGCATGGTGATCTGCGTCGGCATGAGCATCCTGGCCGGCGCCCGGTTCCGCGCCTGGTACTGGCTCACCTTCAACGCCGGCACGCTGTTCGGCGTCGTCTTCTGCGCCTGGCTCACCTACCAGTCGCTCTACAACATCAACGCGCTGTGCCTGTGGTGCTGCCTGGCCTGGGTCGCCACGATCCTGATGTTCTGGTACGTCACCTCGCACAACGTCCGCGCGGGCCTGCTGCCGGCGCCGGGCTGGCTCAAGAGCTTCTTCGAGGAGTTCACCTGGGTGCTGCCGGCACTGCACATCGGGATCATCGGGATGCTGATCCTGACCCGCTGGTGGGACTTCTGGACCTCCTGACGGCGGCCGGCCCTGTCGGTGGACTCGCTTAGGCTTCCCATGTGGAACCAGACCTGTTCACCGCCGCCGCCGAAGAGCGCCAGGAGAAGGACCCCGCGAGCTCTCCGCTCGCCGTCCGGATGCGCCCGCGCACCCTGGACGAGGTCGTCGGCCAGCAGCATCTGCTGAAGCCCGGATCACCGCTGCGCCGGCTGGTCGGGGAAGGGGCCGGCGGCCCGGCCGGCGCGTCCTCGGTGATCCTCTGGGGCCCGCCCGGCATCGGGAAGACGACCCTGGCCTACGTGGTCAGCCAGGCCACGCAGAAGCGCTTCGTGGAACTCTCCGCCATCACGGCGGGCGTCAAGGAGGTACGGGCCGTCATCGAGGGCGCGCGCCGCGCGGCCGGAGGCTACGGGAAGGAAACCGTCCTCTTCCTGGACGAGATCCACCGCTTCAGCAAGGCACAGCAGGACTCGTTGCTGCCCGCCGTCGAGAACCGCTGGGTGACGCTGATCGCGGCCACCACGGAGAACCCGTA
Organism: Streptomyces sp. NPDC046349; assembly: GCF_055587885.1. Taxonomy (NCBI): domain Bacteria; kingdom Bacillati; phylum Actinomycetota; class Actinomycetes; order Kitasatosporales; family Streptomycetaceae; genus Streptomyces; species Streptomyces sp. NPDC046349. The sequence goes on along the minus strand of NZ_JBVJFK010000005.1, from coordinate 173,122 downwards.
CTTCTCGATCATCTCCCCGCTCCTGTCGCGCTCGCTGCTGCTCACGCTGGAACCCCTGACCGACGAGGACCTGAGTGCGCTGATGCGGCGCGCGCTCACGGAGGAGCGGGGCCTGGCCGGGGCGGTGACCCTGCCCGAGGACGCCGAGGCGCACCTGCTGAGGATCGCCGGCGGTGACGCCCGCCGGGCGCTGACCGCGCTGGAGGCGGGGGCCGGCTCGGCCATCGCCAAGGGTGAGGACGAGATCACCCTGCAGACGCTGGAGGAAGCGGTCGACCGGGCGGCTGTCCGCTACGACCGGGACGGCGACCAGCACTACGACGTGGCGAGCGCGCTCATCAAGTCGATCCGCGGCTCCGACGTGGACGCCGCGCTGCACTACCTCGCCCGGATGATCGAGGCCGGCGAGGACCCCCGGTTCATCGCGCGCCGCCTGATGATCTCCGCGAGCGAGGACATCGGCCTGGCGGATCCCACGGCCCTGCCGATCGCGGTGGCCGCGGCCCAGGCGGTGGCGATGATCGGCTTCCCGGAGGCTGCGCTGACCCTCTCGCACGCCACGATCGCCCTGGCCCTCGCCCCGAAGTCGAACACCGCCACCACCGCCATCGGCGCCGCGCTGGCCGACGTACGGGCGGGCCTGGCGGGCTCCGTCCCGGCGCACCTGCGGGACGGGCACTACAAGGGCGCGGCGAAGCTCGGGCACGCCGTGGGGTACGTGTACCCGCACGACGTGCCGGGGGCCATCGCGGCCCAGCAGTACGCCCCGGACGAGATCCACGGGAAGCGGTACTACGAGCCGACCCGCTACGGCGCCGAAGCGCGCTACGCGGACGTCGTGGAGAAGGTCCGCGAGCGCCTGCGCGGCACCGAGCGCGGCTGAGGCGTAGCGGGCGAGGGCGTCGGATCCGGCCCGATCGGCGACACCCCCTAGGCTGCCCGGGTGACGACACACCTCCCCACCTGCGCCTGCTGCGGCGACGCGCTCGCCGACGAGCGCCGCATCGACTTCGGCTTCGAGCTGCCCGACGCCGCCCTCGGGGCGCCCGAGGAGGCCGTTCACCGGCTCGGGAACCGCGCCCTGCTCCGGGTGGACGGGGTGGGCGGTTTCATCCGCTGCCTGCTGCCCGTCCGGCTGACCCACGACACCGGGCTGGTCCTCGGAGCCTGGGTGGAGGTGGACGACGACACCCTGCGGCGCGCCCACGAGCTGTGGGAGCGGCCCGGATACGCGGACCTGTCCGTGGAGGGCACCTTCGCCAACCGGATCCAGCCCTGGGGAGACGACCTGCTCGGCGCCCCGGTCACCGCGAAGGTCGCCGACCCGGAGGAGCTGCCCCACGTCGTCGACGTGCGCCACCCGGTGGCCTCCCGGATCCTGACGCGGACCTGGGACCGCGACCACGTCCTCAGCCGCTTCCCGTACCCGCTGCCGGTGGACGTGCGCACCGACCTCGGCGGCCGCTGGTCGGTCCTGCGCACGGCCGGTCTCAGCGCCGCCTTCGCCGACGGGGCGGACCACTTCACGGCCGAGGACCGCAGCGCCTCCGTCAGCCTGATGCGGGACGACGTCCCCGGCCGCGCCCCCGCGGACTTCCTCACGGCGCTGCTGTCCGGCGCCCCCGACAGCCGGCCCGCGCAGCGCGCACGGGAACCGCTGGGCGGGGGAGTGCGGTACGCGTTCTGGCTGACCCCGCAGGACAACGGCCGGCCGCGGCACGAGTTCTACGGGATGGCCGTCGCCCCCGGGATCGCCGCCGGACTCTTCTGCTCCTACGAGGACCCCGCCGACCTGGACTGGGCCCAACGCATCTGGCGCTCGCTCGACCACGCCGTGAACACCCTCTAGCCGCGCCCGCGGGGAGCGGCCGGGACGGATCCGTGCCGGGAGCCTGGGCCGCGGTACCCCCGAACCCGCGGGATGCCGGCCGCCTGCCCTCAGTGAGCGGCGGCCGAGAAGAGGGTGCGCATCGCCCGGCGCAGGCCGCAGATGTCCGCGACAGGCTCCGGGAAGTCGAAGCGGGCGTCGAAGGAACCGCCGCAGGCGCCGCCGGTGAAGCGGACGCGCAGGCCCGCGCGGTCCAGGGCGAGCGGGACGGCGGTCATGCCCCGCACGCCGCGATCACCGAGCAGGCCGCACAGCTCGCCGATCCGCTCGCCGTGGGAGGAGTGCAGGTGCTGGAGCAGCTCAGCCTCGTGCGGCGACACCGGGTCGGGCTCCGCGGCGGCCAGCTCTTCGGGGTCCACGTGCTCGGCGCCCCACAGGTCGTCCACCGTGATCTCGCCGACCTCCAGGCGCAGCATCATCCAGGCAGGGCGCCCCGCGTGGGGGGCGCCCTGGGACTCGCCCAGGCCCAGCAGCTCGCCCACCGGGTGCCGCTCGGCGAGGAGCGCGGCGCACAGGGCGCGGTCGTCCCCGCGCACCGGCGTCAGCCACCCCGCCAGCCACGCACGGCCTCGGATACGATGTGGGACGGACACCGGCGCCACATCCGTGATCTCGATCACGGCGGTGAGGTCGTCGTCCTGGGCGTGAGCGGCTGCCCTGGCAGCCGCGGATTCCCCGGAAAGAAGGAGAATCACGTCCCCGTCCGGGGTGACGGTCCGTGCGACCGGCATCCCTGCCCCGAACTCCTCGGGCCCGTGACTGTCACGAGCATCGATCAGGGTGAGGGATACTGAGGCGTTGGACTCTACGAGGGTTCGTACGCGTTCGGCTCCGGTGAGCTGCCGAACGCCTTCCCTGGGACGCGGCTGACCTTGCTTATCGTCGGCGCAAGCGGATTCTGTTTCGTCTGAATCCGAACTGCGTTGCGCACTGGGCAGGGGGATCCCATGTGGTCGAGACATTACGTCCTCCTCGCTAAGGTAAGCCTCACCTAACTTACATGGAGGTAGGTTCCCCGTGAACCAGAAGCGACCCAAGGTCAAGAAGTCTCGCGCCCTCGGCATCGCCCTGACGCCGAAGGCCGTCAAGTACTTCGAGGCCCGCCCCTACCCGCCGGGCGAGCACGGCCGTGGCCGCAAGCAGAACTCGGACTACAAGGTCCGTCTGCTGGAGAAGCAGCGTCTGCGCGCTCAGTACGACATCTCCGAGCGCCAGATGGCCCGCGCGTACGACCGCGCCAAGAAGGCCGAGGGCAAGACGGGCGAGGCGCTGGTCGTCGAGCTCGAGCGTCGTCTCGACGCCCTGGTCCTGCGTTCGGGCATCGCCCGCACGATCTACCAGGCCCGCCAGATGGTCGTTCACGGCCACATCGAGGTCAACGGCGCCAAGGTCGACAAGCCGTCGTTCCGTGTCCGCCCGGACGACGTCATCACCGTGCGCGAGCGCAGCCGCGAGAAGGTTCCGTTCCAGGTCGCCCGTGAGGGTGGCTACGCAGGCGAGGGCGAGACCCCGCGCTACCTGCAGGTCAACCTGAAGGCCCTGGCCTTCCGCCTGGACCGCGACCCGAACCGCAAGGAAATCCCGGTCATCTGCGACGAGCAGCTCGTCGTCGAGTACTACGCCCGCTGATCTTCCGGCAGGCGTAGCCCTCACAGGCTGGTGGAAGCCCGCCGTCCCCTCCATGGGGCGGCGGGCTTTCCGCTGCCCGGGGTGGGAGGGCGGTTGCGCTACGGCTGGTCCGCCGGCGCCGTGCTGCGCGAGACCCGCGGGCCCGGCACCCCGCCCCGGCCCGCCGGCCGCGGCGCCCGCGCCGCCCCCCGCAATGCCCGCACCACCAGTGCCTCCCGGGACAGCTCCCGCCCCTCGGCCGCGTACGCCGCGTAGCGCTCGGCGCCCAGCACCTCGCCCGCCCGCTGCGTGCACATCAGCCGCGGGGCGTTGAAGTACCCCGAGCCGAACAACTGCAGCCCCACCCCGCCCCACATCGGCTCCGCCGCACCCTGGAGCACCGCGGCCTCGGCCGGATCGCCCTGCACGACCGTGACCAGCGCGAGCAGCTCCAGCGCGAGGACCAGCCCCACCAGGTCGTTGAACGTGTGGTTGATCTCCACGCACTCGGTCAGCAGCCGCCGGGCCTCCTGCGCGCCACCCGCGTCCAGAGCCGCGTAGGCCAGCACGTAGAGGGCGTACGCCTTCGTCCAGCGCTCGCCGCGCTCCTCGCAGATCTCCCGGACCTCCCCGCACAGCGCGAGCGCACCCGGCAGGTCCCCGAGGAACGCCAGCGCCATCCCCAGCTCGACCTGGCACATCAGTACGTTGCTGTTCAGCTCCCCGGCCGCCCGGTACTCCTCCAGCGCCTCGCCCAGCAGCTCCCGGGCCCGCGCCATGTCGTCCGACACGAGGGCCAGGCAGCCCAGGCGGTGCACCGCGTACGCCGCCGCCACCCGGTTCCCGCTGCGTGCCGCCCCGTCCCGGCACTCGTACAGGGCGCACATCGAGGCCGTCGCGTCGCCCTGGAGGGCCGCGACGTAACCCAGCACCCACAGGGCCTTCAGCCGAGAGCTGTCGTACTCCGCCACCTGCCGTTCCGGGGCGTCCAGGGTCCGGTCCAGCCAGTGCCGGCCCTCCGTCAGGCGCCCGCAGCCCGCCCAGTAGAACCACAGGGTGCCGGCCAGGTACCGGCCCAGGTGCAGCTCGTCGGGCTCGTCCAGGCAGCACTCCAGGGCGAGCCGCAGGTTCGGCAGCTCCGCCTCCACCAGCGCGGCCACCTCGTGCTGGCGGGGGCTGAACCAGTCCAGCTCGCACCAGGTCGCCAGCCCCATGTACCAGTCCCGGTGCCGCCGTCGCAGCCGCACCGCGTCACCCAGGGAATCCAGCCAGCCCGCCCCGTACAGCCGTACGGTCTCCAGCATCCGGAAGCGCACCCCGGCGGCCGTCTCCTCCCGGACCAGCAGGGACTGGTCGAGGAGCTCGCCCACCAGGTCCAGCACGCCCTCCACCGGCATGTCGGGTCCGGCGCACACGTACTCGGCGGCTTCCAGGTCGAACTGTCCCGCGAACACCGACAGCCGCGCCCACAGCAGCCGCTCCGCGGGAGTGCACAGCTCATGGCTCCAGCCGATGGCCGTCCGCAGCGCCCGGTGCCGCGGGAGCCCCGCGCGCGCACCACCCCTCAGCAGCCCGAAGCGGTCCTCCAGCCGGGCCAGCACCTGGGCCGGGGACAGCGTCCTCAGCCGGACCGCCGCCAGCTCCAGGGCGAGCGGAATCCTGTCGAGGCGCGCGCACACCTCCGCCAGCCCGTCACGGTTGGCCCCGGTCACCGCGAACTCAGGGTCCGCGGCGGACGCCCGCGCCGCCAGCAGCGCCAGCGCCTCCTCAGGGACCGGCGGGGCCAGCGGGAACGTCCGCTCCCCGTCCACGCCCAGCGGGCGCCGGCCCGCTGCGAGCACGCGCAGGCCGGGGCAGCGCCGCAGCAGCTCCCGTACCAGCCCGGCGGTCTCGTCCACCAGCTGCTCGAAGCCGTCCACGACCAGCAGCAGCCGCTTGTCGGCCAGGTGGTCGGCCAGTACGGCCCGGGGCGGCCTGGTGGTGTGGTCGGTCAGCCCGAGCGCCTCGGAAAGGGCCGGCTCCAACAGCGCCGGATCCCGTACGCAGGCCAGCTCGGCCAGCCAGACGCCGTCGCAGTAGCGTTCCTGCCCCGGCGCATGCGCCGCCTGTGCTTCGTCTGCCTCCTGCGCCCCTCGCGCCGCCGACCCTTCCTGGGCCTCCCCCGCCCCCTCGGCGGCCGAGCGGGCCGCCGCGAGGACCAGGCGGGACTTGCCGACCCCGCCCACGCCGGTCACCGTCACCAGCCGTGAGACCTCCAGCAGGCTCCCCAGCTCGGCGAGTTCGGCACCCCGCCCGATGAACCCGCTCAGCTCCGAGGGAAGATTGCCCCGGGCCGGATGTCGAAGGGGTCTCTGTCGCATGGGACACGGAGCGTACTGGTCCGGATGCACTGCGTCCAAGACGGGTGCCCCCGACCCCGAATTCGGGTAGGGCCGGGGATCCCCGGCGCGATAGGGTCGGAGGACCATTTGTAGGAATCGCTGCCACCGGCGGTTCGGGTAGAGACAGAGAGCGGTGTGACGTGTCCGGTGTAGAGGTGGCCGGGATCATCGTGGCCGTCTTCTGGGCCATCCTGATCTCCTTCCTCGCCGTCGCCCTGGTGCGGCTGGCGCAGGTGCTCAGGGCGACCACCAAGCTGGTGTCCGAGGTGACCGACCAGGCCGTACCGCTCCTGGCGGACGCTTCCAGCACCGTCCGCTCCGCGCGAACCCAGCTCGACCGGGTCGACGCCATCGCGAGCGACGTCCAGGAGGTCACCTCCAACGCCTCCGCCCTGTCCTCCACCGTGGCCACCGCCTTCGGCGGACCGCTCGTGAAGGTCGCGGCCTTCGGCTACGGCGTCCGCAAGGCGCTGGGCAAGGGGGATGCCGGGACATCGGGCGGCGAGCCGCCCAAGGCCTCCCGCCGTGCACGACGTGACGGCGGTGGCCGTACTGTGATCGTTGGCCGAACGGTGCCGGCCGCCCGGCGCCGGAAGCAGAAGGACTGAGACCGCCGATGTTCCGCCGAGCCTTCTGGTTCACAGCCGGCGCAGCCGCCGGCGTGTGGGCCACCACCAAGGTCAACCGCCAGCTCAAGAAGCTGACGCCGGAGAGCCTCGCGGCCCAGGCCGCCGACAAGGCCGTGGAGGCGGGCCACCGCCTCAAGGACTTCGCCCTCGACGTCAAAGCGGGAATGACGCAGCGCGAGGACGAGCTGAACGATGCACTGGGTCTCCACCAGGACCCCGACCGGCCCGACAACGTCACCGCCCTCCCCGGGCCGCGGCGGCTGCGGGCCATCGAGAACCACCAGATCGACAACCGACCAAAGCTTTCGTACAACCGGAATGAGGACCACTGATGGAGTCGGCTGAAATCCGCCGCCGCTGGCTGAGCTTCTTCGAGGAGCGCGGTCACGCCGTTGTCCCTTCGGCGTCGCTCATCGCGGACGACCCGACTCTGCTGCTCGTGCCCGCGGGCATGGTGCCGTTCAAGCCCTACTTCCTGGGTGAGACCAAGCCGCCGGCCCCGACGCTCACCAGCGTCCAGAAGTGCGTTCGCACGCCGGACATCGAAGAGGTCGGCAAGACCACCCGCCACGGCACGTTCTTCCAGATGTGCGGCAACTTCTCCTTCGGTGACTACTTCAAGGAAGGCGCCATCAAGTACGCCTGGGAGCTGCTCACCAGCTCCGTGGCGGACGGCGGCTACGGCCTGGAGCCGGAGAAGCTCTGGATCACCGTCTACCTCGACGACGACGAGGCCGAGCAGATCTGGCGCGACAAGATCGGCGTCCCGGCCGAGCGCATCCAGCGCCTGGGCAAGAAGGACAACTTCTGGTCCATGGGCGTCCCGGGCCCCTGCGGCCCGTGCTCCGAGATCAACTACGACCGCGGCCCCGAGTTCGGCGTCGAGGGCGGCCCGGCCGTCAACGACGAGCGCTACGTGGAGATCTGGAATCTGGTCTTCATGCAGTACGAGCGCGGCGCCGGCGACGGGAAGGAAGACTTCCCCATCCTCGGCGACCTGCCGTCGAAGAACATCGACACCGGTCTCGGCCTCGAGCGCCTCGCGATGATCCTGCAGGGCGTGCAGAACATGTACGAGACCGACACCCTGCGCGTCGTCATGGACAAGGCCACCCAGCTGACCGGCGTGCAGTACGGCGCCGCCCAGAACACGGACGTCTCGCTGCGCGTGGTCGCCGACCACATCCGCACCTCGACCATGCTCATCGGCGACGGGGTCACCCCCGGCAACGAGGGCCGCGGCTACGTGCTGCGCCGCATCATGCGCCGCGCCATCCGCAACATGCGCCTCATGGGCGCCACGGGTCCGGTCGTCCAGGATCTGATCAACGTCGTGATCGAGACGATGGGCCTGCAGTACCCGGAACTCATCACCGACCGCAAGCGCATCGAGACCGTCGCCCTCGCCGAAGAGGCCGCCTTCCTGAAGGCCATCAAGGGCGGCACCAACATCCTCGACACCGCCGTGACCGAGACCAAGGCCGCCGGCGGCACGGTCCTCTCCGGCGACAAGGCGTTCCTGCTCCACGACACCTGGGGCTTCCCGATCGACCTCACCCTGGAGATGGCCGCCGAGCAGGGCCTCTCCGTGGACGAGCCCGGCTTCCGCCGCCTGATGCAGGAGCAGCGCGACCGCGCCAAGGCCGACGCCAAGGCCAAGAAGACCGGCCACGCGGACATGTCCGCCTACCGGGAGATCGCCGACGGCTCCGGCGCCACCGAGTTCACCGGCTACGCCACCACGCAGGGCGAGTCCACCATCGTCGGCCTGCTGGTCAACGGCGTCTCGGCGCCCGCCGCCTCCGAGGGCGACGAGGTCGAGGTCGTCCTCGACCGCACCCCCTTCTACGCCGAGGGCGGCGGCCAGCTCGCCGACCAGGGCCGGATCAGGCTCGACACCGGCGCGGTCATCGAGGTCCGCGACGTCCAGCAGCCGGTCCCGGGCGTCTCCGTGCACAAGGGATCCGTCCAGGTGGGCGAGGTGACGGTGGGCGCCTCCGCGTACGCCGCCATCGATGTCAGGCGCCGCCGGGCCATCGCCCGGGCCCACTCGGCCACGCACCTGACCCACCAGGCGCTGCGCGACGCGCTCGGCCCGACCGCCGCCCAGGCCGGTTCGGAGAACAGCCCCGGCCGCTTCCGCTTCGACTTCGGCTCCCCGAACGCCGTTCCCGGCTCGGTCCTGACCGACGTCGAGCAGAAGATCAACGACGTGCTCTCGCGCGAGCTCGAAGTGACCGCCGAGATCATGAGCATCGACGAGGCGAAGAAGCAGGGCGCGATCGCCGAGTTCGGCGAGAAGTACGGCGAGCGGGTCCGCGTCGTGACCATCGGCGACTTCTCCAAGGAGCTGTGCGGCGGCACGCACGTCGGCAACACCGCCCAGCTGGGTCTGGTGAAGCTGCTCGGCGAGTCCTCCATCGGCTCGGGCGTGCGCCGTGTCGAGGCCCTCGTCGGCGTCGACGCGTACAACTTCCTCGCCAAGGAGCACACGGTCGTCGCCCAGCTCCAGGAGCTGGTCAAGGGCCGTCCGGAGGAGCTGCCGGAGAAGATCGCCTCCATGCTCGGCAAGCTGAAGGACGCCGAGAAGGAGATCGAGAAGTTCCGCGCGGAGAAGGTCCTCCAGGCCGCCGCCGGGCTCGCCCGGAACGCCCAGGACATCAAGGGCGTCGCCCTCGTCGTCGGCCAGGTGGCGGACGGCATCAGCGCCGACGACCTGCGCAAGCTGGTCCTCGACGTCCGCGGCCGCATCCAGGGCGACCGCCCGGCCGTCGTGGCCCTCTTCACCGTGGCCAACGACCGCCCGCTGACCGTGATCGCCACCAACGATGCCGCCCGCGAGCGCGGTCTCAAGGCCGGCGACCTGGTCCGTACGGCCGCCAAGACCCTCGGCGGCGGCGGTGGCGGCAAGCCGGACGTCGCCCAGGGCGGCGGCCAGAACCCGGCCGCGATCCCGGAGGCCATCAGCGCCGTCGAGCGCCTCGTCGTCGAGACGGTCTGACGATGACTCTGCGCCGCGGCCGCCGACTGGCCATCGACGTCGGGGACGCCCGGATCGGGGTCGCGTCCTGCGACCCCGATGGGGTCTTGGCCACACCGGTGGAAACCGTTCCGGGCCGGGACATCCCCTTCGCCCACCGGCGGCTGCGGCAGCTCGTCGAGGAGTACGAGCCCCTCGAGGTCGTGGTCGGCCTCCCCCGCTCGCTCAGCGGGCGGGAGGGGCCGGCCGCGGCCAAGGTGCGCGCCTTCGCCGGCGAACTCGCCAAGGGCATCAGACCGGTGACGGTCCGTCTGGTGGACGAGCGGATGACCACGGTCACTGCCGCCCAGGGGCTGCGGGCCTCCGGCAGGAACGCGAAGAAGGGCAGGTCGGTCATCGACCAGGCCGCCGCTGTGGTGATCCTTCAGAACGCTCTTGAGACCGAACGGGTATCAGGTAATCCGCCTGGCGAGTGCGTCGAAGTGGTTGTCTGATCGCGATACGGTAACGTTCCGCGCGATGAGACGGCATTCGAACAGCCGTCGCCCACCGTCAAAGAGGCGGAACCGGGTGCCACGGACGACGGAGTCCGCGGTCCCGCGTCTCGCGGCTCTAGGGGACCGATGACTGAGTATGGCCGGGGCCGTGGCCCCGAACCCTGGCACCCTGAGGACCCCCTGTACGGGGACCAGGGGTGGACCGGGCACCAGACCCAGCAGGGCCAGGTGCCGTACGCGGGTGCCCCGCAGCAGGAGTACCAGCAGGAGCCCCAGTACCAGCAGCAGCACCCCCAGCAGCCGCAGTACCAGGAGTACCAGCAGTACCCCGAGTATCAGCAGCAGCAGTACGCGCAGCAGCAGTACGCCCAGCAGCAGCAGCCGCAGCAGGGGTACGCCCCGCAGCCGGCCCAGCAGCAGTACCCGCAGCAGCAGTACGCGCAGCAGCCGGGCCGGCCCCAGCAGCCGGTGTACGACAGTCAGGGCTGGGACACCGGCCAGGGCCAGTACACCGCCGCGGTGCAGACCGACCCGTACGCCGGAGCGAACTACGCCCAGCAGCCCGCGGCCGGCTACCCGGGAGAGACCCCGGACCTCTACAGCACGGACGAGGCCTTCCCGCCGCCGCAGCCCCCCGGCCGGCGCCACCTGGAGCCTGAGCCGGTCGAGCAGGACGAGGCACCCGAGGCGGACCTCCCCGTCGGCGGTACCGGCGATGACGACGGTGACGGCGACGAGCCGTCGGGCCGCCGCGGCGGCCGCTCGAAGGGCGGCAAGCCCAAGCAGCGCAGCGGCATGGCCTGCCTGATCGCGGCCGTGGTCATCCTAGGCGTGGTCGGCGGTGGCGGCTACTACGGCTACAGCTACATCAAGGCCCGGTTCGCCCCCGCCGAGGACTTCGCCGGCGAGGGCGTCGGGGAAGTGGTCGACGTCGAGATCCCCAAGGGTGCGGGCCTGGGCCAGATGGGCCGCATCCTCAAGGAAGCGGGCGTCGTCGCCAGCGCCCAGGCGTTCGTCGACGCGGCGAACGCCAACCCCAAGGGCAAGTCCATCCAGCCCGGCGTCTACCCGATGAACAAGAAGATGTCGGCTGCGGCCGCCGTCGCGCTGATGATCGACCCGACCAAGCTCAACGTGATCACCGTCACCGAGGGCATGCGCAACGCCAAGGTGTACGAGGCGATCGACAAGAAGCTGGGCAAGCCGGAGGGCACCACCAAGGAGATCGCCCTGCGCGACGCCAAGAACCTGGGGCTGCCGGCCTGGGCCGGGAACAACCCCAAGCTCATGGACCCGCTCGAGGGCTTCCTGTTCCCGACGCGCTACGACCTCAGCAAGGACAGCACCCCCGAGTCGCTGCTCAAGCAGATGGTCAAGAACGCCTCCGACAAGTACTCGGAGCTCGGCATCGAGACGAAGGCCAAGGAGCTGGGACTGGAGAACCCCCTCCAGGTCGTCACGATCGCCAGCCTCGTCAACGCAGAGGGCAAGAACCACGACGACTTCCGCAAGATGTCCGAGGTCGTATACAACCGCATGAAGAAGACCAACGACGTCACGAACCAGAAGATCGAGTTCGACTCGACGTACAACTACGCCAAGAACCAGAGCGAGATCAACTTCAACCTCAAGGAAGCCCAGGCGTTCAACAACCCGTACAACACCCACTTCATCAAGGGCCTGCCGGTCGGCCCGATCGGGAACCCGGGCATGGACGCGCTCACCGCTACGCTCAACCCGGACCACGGCGGCTGGATGTTCTTCGTGTCGGTCGACGGCAACACGACGACCTTCACCAAGACCTACGACGAGCACCTCAAGCTCGTCGCCGAGTTCCAGGAACGGCAGAAGCAGAAGAACGGCGGGTAGCACGACATGACACGGATACGGGCCGCGGTGCTGGGTTCGCCCATCGAGCACTCGCTCTCACCGGTGCTGCACCGTGCCGCATACGAGGAGCTCGGCCTCGACGACTGGTCGTACGACCGCTTCGAGATCGACGAGGCCGCGCTCCCTGCGTTCGTCTCCGGGCTGGGCCCCGAGTGGGCCGGGCTGTCCCTGACCATGCCGCTCAAGCGGGCGGTCATCCCGCTGCTGGACGGCGTCAGCGACACGGCGGCGTCCGTCGAGGCGGTCAACACGGTCGTCCTCACCGAGGACGGCCGGCGTCTGGGCGACAACACCGACATCCCGGGGATCGTCGCCGCGCTGCACGAGCGCGGCGTCGAGAAGGTGTCCTCGGCCGCCATTCTCGGCGCCGGGGCCACCGCCTCCTCGGCGCTGGCGGCGCTCTCGCGGATCTGCACCGGCGAGGTCACGGCGTACGTCCGCTCGTCGGCGCGCGCCGACGAGATGCGCCAGTGGGGCGAGCGGCTCGGTGTAGCCGTCCGCACGGCCGACTGGTCCGAGGCGGCCGGTGCGCTGGAGGCACCCCTGGTCGTCGCGACCACCCCGGCCGGAGCCACCGACGAACTGGCCGCGGCGGTACCGGACGCCCCGGGCACCCTCTTCGACGTCCTCTACGACCCCTGGCCCACGGCCCTCGCCGCCGCCTGGTCGCAGCGCGGAGGCAATCTCCTGGGCGGTCTGGACCTGCTGGTGCACCAGGCGGTCCTGCAGGTCGAGCAGATGACCGGCCGCTCCCCGGCGCCGCTCGAGGTGATGCGGCGGGCGGGCCTGGCGGCCCTTTCCGGCGCCCACTGAGGCTCCGGAGCCGGGGGCGGTCCACCCCTCGAATGATCTTGGCGAGATTTGGTCAACTGGTCGGTAATGTTGCCCGTTACCCTGTTCACCTGCACTTTTACAGGGGGTTGGGATGGACGGGACCGAGGCGGACCAGGCACTCGCATCGAAGTGGGATGTCCCTCTGGCGCTGTTCGGCATGATCAGGGTGGCCTCCGGCGACCTGCCGGTCTGGGCCAAGGCCGTCGTCTTCGGACTCGTAGGTTCCGTCGGCGTGTGGACGGCGGTCACCTGGCTCCGCGGGCGCCGCAGCCGGGTCGGCTGACCACCGGGGCGTCCGATAGCTGGACCGGGGCCCGTGAAACAGCGCCGGACGTGGGAGGATTCGGGTGGCGGGTCCGGGCCGCGCACCCGATCGCGCCGTTGCAGTACCAGGCGCGAGCATGAGGAGCATCGTTGAGCAGGTTGCGTTGGCTGACCGCAGGAGAGTCGCACGGACCGGCACTGGTCGCGACGCTGGAGGGTCTTCCCGCCGGCGTCCCGGTCACCACCGACCTGGTGGCCGATCACCTGGCCCGGCGCCGACTCGGCTATGGCCGCGGTGCCCGCATGAAGTTCGAGCAGGACGAGATCACCTTCCTCGGCGGCGTCCGCCACGGGCTGTCCCAGGGCGGCCCGGTCGCGGTCATGATCGGCAACACCGAGTGGCCCAAGTGGGAGACCGTCATGTCGGCCGACCCGGTCGACCCCTCGCTGCTCAAGGACACCGGCCGCAACGCGCCGCTGACCCGTCCGCGCCCCGGTCACGCCGACCTCGCCGGCATGCAGAAGTACGGCTTCGACGAGGCCCGGCCGATCCTGGAGCGCGCCAGCGCCCGTGAGACCGCCGCCCGCGTCGCCCTCGGCGCCGTCGCCCGCTCCTTCATCAAGGAGGTCGCGGGCATCGAGATCGTCTCCCACGTGGTGGAGCTGGCCGCGGCCAAGGCTCCCTACGGCGTCTACCCGACCCCCGCCGACGTCGAGAAGCTCGACGCCGACCCGGTGCGCTGCCTCGACGCCGACGCGTCGAAGGCGATGGTCGCGGAGATCGACCAGGCCCACAAGGACGGCGACACCCTCGGCGGCGTCGTCGAGGTCCTCGCCTACGGCGTCCCGGTCGGCCTCGGCTCGCACGTCCACTGGGACCGCCGGCTCGACGCCCGCCTCGCCGGCGCGCTCATGGGCATCCAGGCCATCAAGGGCGTCGAGGTCGGCGACGGCTTCGGGCTCGCCCGCGTGCCCGGCTCGAAGGCGCACGACGAGATCGTCTCCACCCCCGAGGGCATCAAGCGCACCTCCGGCCGCTCCGGCGGCACCGAGGGCGGCCTGACCACCGGCGAACTGCTGCGCGTCCGCGCCGCGATGAAGCCCATCGCGACCGTCCCGCGCGCCCTCGCCACCGTCGACGTGGCCACCGGCGAGGCGGCCGTGGCCCACCACCAGCGCTCCGACGTGTGCGCCGTGCCCGCCGCCGGCATCGTCGCCGAGGCGATGGTCGCCCTTGTGCTGGCCGACGCCGTCCTGGAGAAGTTCGGCGGCGACTCGGTCCCCGAGACCCGCCGCAACGTCCAGGCCTACCTCGACAACCTGCAGATCCGGTGACGGGCGGACCGCTCGTCGTCCTCGTCGGACCCATGGGCTCCGGCAAGTCCACGGTGGGGGCACTGCTCGCCGAGCGGCTCGGCGTCCCCTACCGGGACACCGACGCGGACATCGTCACGGCCCAGGGCCGGCCGATCTCCGACATCTTCGTCGACGAGGGCGAGCCGTACTTCCGTGAGCTGGAGCGGCAGGCCGTGGCGGCCGCCGTCTCCGAGCACACCGGGGTCCTCGCCCTCGGCGGCGGCGCCGTCCTCGACGAGGGCACCCGCGAGCTGCTGACCGGCCTGCCCGTCGCCTATCTCTCGATGGACGTCGAGGAAGCCGTGCGGCGCGTGGGCCTGGGCGCCGCACGCCCGCTGCTCGCCGTCAACCCGCGCCGCCAGTGGCGCGAGCTGATGGAGGCCAGACGCCCCCTCTACACCGAAGTCGCGCGCGTCGTCGTGGCCACCGACGACCGCACCCCCGAAGAGGTCGCCCAGGCGGTCCTCGACGCTCTGGAGTTGAAAGACGTATGACAGACCAGGTGACGCGGATCCACGTCGGCGCAAGCGCAGGCCATGACCCGTACGACGTGCTGGTCGGGCGGCAGCTGCTCGGCGAGCTCGGCTCCCTGATCGGTACGAAGGCCCAGCGGGTCGCCGTGATCCACCCCGAGGCCCTCGCCTCGACCGGTGAGGCGCTGCGCGACGACCTCGCCGACCAGGGCTACGAGGCGATCGCCATCCAGGTGCCGAACGCCGAAGAGGCCAAGACGGTCGAGGTCGCCGCGTACTGCTGGAAGGCGCTGGGCCAGTCCGGCTTCACCCGCACCGACGTCATCGTCGGCGTCGGCGGCGGAGCCACCACCGACCTCGCGGGCTTCGTCGCGGCCAGCTGGCTGCGCGGCGTGCGCTGGGTCGCCGTACCGACCACCGTCCTGGCGATGGTGGACGCGGCCGTCGGCGGCAAGACAGGCATCAACACCGCCGAGGGCAAGAACCTCGTGGGCGCCTTCCACCCGCCGGCCGGCGTGCTCTGCGACCTGGCGGCGCTGGAGTCGTTGCCGGTCAACGACTACGTCAGCGGCCTCGCCGAGATCATCAAGGCCGGATTCATCTCCGACCCGGTGATCCTCGACCTGATCGAGGAGGAC
This sequence comes from Streptomyces sp. NPDC046349, assembly GCF_055587885.1. Taxonomy (NCBI): domain Bacteria; kingdom Bacillati; phylum Actinomycetota; class Actinomycetes; order Kitasatosporales; family Streptomycetaceae; genus Streptomyces; species Streptomyces sp. NPDC046349. Next base: position 157,684 of record NZ_JBVJFK010000005.1, on the reverse strand, counting down.
CCGCAGGCGGCCCGTACGCCCGCAGGCCCGCACACCGCCGAGCTGATCGTGCGCTCCATCCAGGTCAAGGCCGACGTCGTCTCCAGCGACCTCAAGGAGTCGGGACTGCGGGAGATCCTCAACTACGGCCACACCCTCGCGCACGCCATCGAGAAGAACGAGCGCTACAAGTGGCGGCACGGCGCGGCCGTGTCGGTCGGCATGGTCTTCGCCGCCGAACTCGGCCGGCTCGCCGGCCGCCTCGACGACGCGACCGCCGACCGGCACAAGGCGGTCCTCGCCTCCGTGGGACTGCCGCTGACCTACCGCGGCGACCAGTGGCCCAAGCTGCTCCAGACCATGCAGGTCGACAAGAAGTCCCGCGGCAACCTGCTGCGCTTCATCGTCCTCGACGGGCTGGGCAAGCCGACCGTCCTGGAGGGCCCCGACCCGGCGCACCTGATCGCCGCCTACGGCGAGGTGTCGGCGTGAGCCGGCGCGTGCTCGTGCTGAACGGCCCGAACCTGGGCCGGCTCGGCTCGCGCGAGCCCGACGTCTACGGGGCCACCTCGTACGCGGGGCTGGTGGACAGCTGCCGCTCGCTGGGCGAGGAGCTCGGCTTCGACGTCGAGGTCCGCGAGACCAACGACGAGGGTGAGATCATCCGCTGGCTGCACGAGGCGGCGGACGGGAAGATCCCCGTGGTGATCAACCCGGGGGCCTTCACCCACTACTCGTACGGCATGCGGGACGCGGCCGCGCAGCGCACCGCGCCGCTGATCGAGGTGCACATCTCCAACCCGTACGCCCGTGAGGAGTTCCGGCACACCTCGGTCGTCGCGGCCGTGGCGACCGGGACCGTGGCGGGCTTCGGGATCGGCTCCTACCGGCTGGCGCTGCGTGCGCTGGCGGACGAGGTCGACTCCTGACACACCCGCCCGGCGGCCTGGTGGACGGCCGGGCCTCCGCGGTCATATAACGTTCTCGCATCAGTCGCAGGAACGAGACGGAGTGGCAGCGGATGCACCAAGGAGTGGGTGGCGGCGGCTGGGGGCAGCCGGGGCAGCGTCCTGCGGCGCCCCCGCAGCCGCCCATACCCCCGGCGCAGGGCTGGCCGGGTTCGCACCCGCCCCCGCCGCCTTCCCAGCAGCAGGCCCCGTCCCAGCACCAGGCGCCGCCGGCACACGTGGCGCCCGTCCCGGAGGCCACCGGGCACATCCCGCTGCCGCCCGCGGTGGCGGGAACCGGCGGCGCCGTGCTCGCCGTACTGCTGATCGGGCCGGCCGGCGCCGGGAAGACCACCGTGGCCCGGCACTGGGCCGGCACCCGGCCCGTGCCGACCGCCCACATCAGCCTGGACGACGTGCGCGAATGGGTCTGCTCCGGCTTCGCCGACCCGCAGGCCGGCTGGAACGAGCACTCCGAGGCGCAGTACCGGCTCGCCCGCCGGACCTGCGGCTTCGCGGCCCGCAACTACCTGGCCAACGGGATCTCCTGCATCCTCGACGACGCCGTCTTCCCCGACCGGCCCGTGGTGGGCCTGGGCGGCTGGAAGCGGCACGTGGGCCCGGCACTGCTGCCGGTCGTGCTGCTGCCCGGCCTTGAGATCGTCCTGGAGCGCAACGCCGAGCGCTCCGGCAACCGCCGGCTCTCCGACGAGGAGGTCGCCCGCATCCACGGCCGGATGGCCGGCTGGTACGGCTCCGGGCTGCCGATCATCGACAATTCCCACCTCGACGTCGAGGGCACCGCCCGCGCCCTCGACGAGGCCCTGGCCAGGGCCATGCCGGCGCCCAGCGGCTGGTGACCGCGCGGCGGGGAGGCCGGTCCGCGCGTGCCGTACCGCGCCCCGTCCGGACGCGCTCGCCGGGCCGGATCCGCGGGGCGCTCGTACGCTCGAAGACATGTCAGACGTGTACGCCGCCCGTCGGGGCCTGCTTCGCGACCGATGCGCCGCCGCGGGGAACGCCGCCGCGCTGATCACGCGTCCGGCGAACGTCCGCTATCTCTCCGGGGCGTCACCGCTCGGCGCCGTACTCCTCGTCGGCCCGACCGAGGACGCGATGTTCTGCGTCGGCGCCCCCACCGGCGAGGCCGACGAGGGCCGCCTCGACGAACACCTCCGCGTCACCGTGCTGGCCGCCCGCGGCGGGGACCCCGCCGTCGCGGCGGCCGACGCCGCCTCCTCCGTGCGCGCCGACTCGCTCGCCGTGGAGGAGCACCACCTCACCGTCGCCCGACACCGGGCCCTGCGCTCCGTCGCGCCCAAGCTGCGCCTCGCCGACCTCGGCACTGCCGTGGAGCAGCAGCGCCTGGTCAAGGACGAGGGGGAGATCGCCTGCCTGCGGATCGCGGCCGAGATCGCCGACCAGGCGTTGGGCGAGCTGCTGGAATCCATCCTCGTCGGGCGCACCGAACGCCACCTCGCCCTGGAGTTGGAGCGGCGCCTCGTCGACCACGGTGCGGACGGACCCGCCTTCCCGACCTCCGTCGGCACCGGCCCGCACTCCGGGCGCTCCCGGCACCGGCCCTCCGACCGCAGGGTGGAGGAGGGGGACTTCCTCTCGGTCTGCCTGGGCGCCAACTACCGCGGCTACCGGTGCGAGATCGGCCGGACCTTCGTCATCGGCACCACCCCCGCCGACTGGCAGATCGAGCTCTACGACTGCGTCTTCACCGCCCAGCGGGCCGGCCGCGAGGCGCTGCTGCCGGGTGCCGCCTACCGGGAGGTGGACCACGCGGCCCGGTCCGTACTGGACTCCGCCGGGCACTCGGAGGCCCTCGCTCCGTGGACGGGACACGGCGTCGGCCTCGAAATCGACGAGGACCCGCAGCTTGCACCTACGGCAATGGGTAAACTGGACGCTTGCGTGCCGGTCACCGTCGAACCGGGGGTTCACCTCCCCGGCCGGGGAGGTGTCCGGATCGATGACACGCTCGTCGTACGCCCCGAGGCGGACGGCGGTCCCGAGCTACTCACCATTACGACCAAGGAGCTGCTCGCGCTCTAGCCCGCACTGCCGGGTGGTGCGCGCACCCGTGGTCTTCCAGTGCAGGAGATTCCGCAACCGTGGCTTCCACGAACGACCTCAAGAACGGCATGGTGCTGAAGCTCGACGGGGGCCAGCTCTGGTCCGTCGTCGAGTTCCAGCACGTCAAGCCCGGCAAGGGCCCCGCCTTCGTGCGCACCAAGCTCAAGCACGTGCTCTCCGGCAAGGTCGTCGACAAGACGTTCAACGCCGGCACCAAGGTCGAGACGGCCACCATCGACCGCCGCGACATGCAGTTCTCGTACATGGACGGCGAGTACTTCGTCTTCATGGACATGCAGACCTACGACCAGCTGATGGTCGACAAGAAGGCCGTCGGCGACGCCGCCAACTTCCTCATCGAGGGCTTCACCGCCTCCGTGGCCCAGCACGAGGGCGAGGTGCTCTACGTCGAGCTCCCGGCCGCCGTCGAGCTGACCATCGAGCACACCGACCCGGGCGTCCAGGGCGACCGCTCCACCGGCGGCACCAAGCCGGCGAAGCTGGAGACCGGCCACGAGATCCAGGTCCCGCTCTTCGTCAACACGGGCGAGAAGGTCAAGGTCGACACCCGCACCAGCGACTACCTCGGCCGGGTGAACAGCTAACCGTGGCTGCCCGGAGCAACGCGCGCAAGCGCGCCTTCCAGATCCTTTTCGAGGCCGACCAGCGCGGGGTGTCCGTCCGCGAGGTCCTCGCGGACTGGATCCGCCACGCGCGCTCGGACGACCGGCAGCCGCCGGTCAGCGCCTTCACGATGGATCTCGTCGAGGGTTACGCCGACAAGGTGAACCGCATCGACGACCTGATCGTCACCTACGCCGTGGACTGGGACCTCGACCGCATGCCGGCCGCGGACCGGAACATCGTGCGGCTCGGTGCCTACGAGCTGATCTGGGTGGACGACACCCCGGACGCCGTGGCCATCGACGAGGCCGTCCAGCTGGCCAAGGAGTTCTCGACGGACGAGTCCCCCTCGTTCGTGAACGGGCTGCTGGCCCGTTTCAAGGACCTGAAGCCGAGCCTGCGGCGCAGCGAGAGCTGACCGCACGCCGCCCCACAGCAGAACCGGCACCGCCGTACGGAAGGGCCCGCAGCACACGCGCTGCGGGCCCTTCCGTTGTCGCCGCCCCGGCTCCCACCCCCGCCCCCGATGTGGGGGAGAGGGGTGAAAAAACCGGTGGCGGCCGGACCCCCGCAAGGGTCCGGCCGCCACCGGTAACGTTTCTGCTGGTGTGCGGCCTGAGGATCAGACGTCCTCGTGGGCCACCGCGCGACGGGCGTCCGCGTCCAGCACGCCCCAGCTGATGAGCTGCTCGGTCAGGACCGAGGGCGACTGGTCGTAGATGACGGCCAGGGTGCGCAGGTCGTCCTGGCGGATCGACAGCACCTTGCCGTTGTAGTCCCCGCGCTGGCTCTGGATCGTCGCCGCGTAACGCTGCAGCGGGCCGGCCTTCTCGGCGGGGACGCCCGCCAGGCGCTCCAGGTCGAGGCGCAGCTTCGGCGGCGGCTCGGCCGCTCCGCCGGGAGTGGTGCCCGGCAGCAGTTCCTGCACCGGCACCCCGTAGAAGTCCGCCAGTTCGGCAAGGCGCTGGACGGTCACGGCGCGGTCCCCGCGCTCGTACGACCCGACCACCACGGCCTTCCAACGGCCCTGCGACTTCTCCTCGACACCGTGGAGGGAAAGGCCCTGCTGGGTGCGGATGGCGCGGAGCTTGGCCCCGAGCTGTTTGGCGTATTCGCTGGACATAACGCTCCCGGACGCTGTGACGCTGTGACTGCATGGACACTGCGACTACATAACTACGTGCGGCTCCGCCGCGCGGCTGGTAACTCACTGTGAGGTTACGCAGCGTTACTTGGGTGCGTCAAGCCGAATGGTCTTCATCCCCCCTCGAGGGCGGGGCCGGCAGCCCCGTGAGCGCCCCCGCGCCACCCCCGGGTGCCGGCCCACCGTCGGCGCCCTGGTACCGTGGGAGACGTACATCAGACGTCCTTTAAGGTCCGTCCCGTGAGGCGGAGAAGGAGGTCCTTTTCATGGACGCCCCGCAGAATCCCGATTCCGCGCGCTCCGTACTGGAGGCGCAGGACATCGCCCGGGTCCTGACCCGCATTGCCCACGAGATCGTCGAACGCGCCAAGGGCGCCGACGACGTGGTGCTCCTCGGCATCCCCACCCGTGGTGTCTACCTGGCCCGCCGACTGGCCGCCAAGCTCGAAGAGATCACCGGCACGAAGATCCCGGTCGGCTCCCTCGACATCACCATGTACCGCGACGACCTGCGGATGAAGCCCGCCCGCGCGATCGGCCGCACCGAGATCCCCGGCGACGACCTCGACGGACGCCTCGTCGTCCTTGTCGACGACGTCCTCTTCTCCGGCCGCACCATCCGCGCCGCGCTCGACGCACTCGGCGACCTCGGCCGCCCCCGCGCCGTGCAGCTCGCCGTCCTCGTCGACCGCGGCCACCGCGAACTGCCGATCCGTGCCGACTACGTCGGCAAGAACCTCCCCACGTCGCTGCGGGAGACCGTCAAGGTCCAGCTCCAGGAGGAGGACGGCCGTGACGCCGTGCTGCTCGGCCAGCGGACCGCCCAGGCAGCAGGGCAGTAGCCCACCACGACGACGGACCCCCGCGGGGTCCGCGCCGGGCCCTGCCCTGCCCGCTCGCACCCCTGCACGCCAGTCCGCTGCACGTCAGTCCGCCTGCACCCTGCCCTCCCGACCTACGGAGCCATCCAGATGAAGCGCCACCTCATCTCGGCCGCCGATCTCACGCGCGACGACGCCGTCCTGATCCTCGACACCGCCGAGGAGATGGCCCGCGTCGCGGACCGGCCGATCAAGAAGCTGCCCACTCTGCGCGGCCTCACCGTCGTCAACCTCTTCTTCGAGGACTCGACCCGCACCCGGATCTCCTTCGAGGCGGCCGCCAAGCGGCTCTCCGCCGACGTCATCAACTTCTCCGCCAAGGGTTCCTCGGTTTCCAAGGGCGAATCCCTGAAGGACACCGCACTGACCCTCGAGGCGATGGGCGCAGACGCCGTCGTCATCCGCCACCACGCCTCCGGCGCCCCCTACCGCCTCGCGACCTCCGGCTGGATCGACTCCGCCGTCGTCAACGCCGGCGACGGCACCCACGAGCACCCCACCCAGGCCCTGCTGGACGCCTTCACCATGCGCCGCCGCCTCGTCGGCCGCGACGCCGGCCTCGGCAAGGACCTCTCCGGCCGCCGGATCACCATCGTCGGCGACGTCCTGCACAGCCGGGTGGCCCGCTCCAACGTCCACCTGCTGCACACCCTCGGCGCCGAGGTCACCCTGGTGGCCCCGCCCACCCTGGTCCCGATCGGCGTCGAGACCTGGCCGTGCGAGGTCTCCTACAGCCTCGACGACGTGCTGCCGAAGTCCGATGCGGTGATGATGCTGCGTGTGCAGCGCGAACGCATGAACGCCGCCTTCTTCCCGACCGAGCGCGAGTACTCCCGCCGGTACGGCCTCGACGGCGACCGCATGGCCAGGATGCCCGAGCACGCCATCGTGATGCACCCCGGCCCGATGAACCGCGGCATGGAGATCACCGCCCAGGTCGCCGACTCCGACCGCTGCACGGCCGTCGAGCAGGTCGCCAACGGCGTCTCCACCCGGATGGCCGTCCTCTACCTGCTGCTCGGAGGTTCCGAGCCCGCCGTCACGACCACCCCCGCCGCCCCCGCCCGTACCGAGGAGAGCAAGTAACCATGAGCAAGATCCTTATCCGTGGCGCGAAGGTACTCGGCGGCGAGGCGCAGGACGTACTGATCGACGGCGAGACCATCGCCGAGGTCGGCCAGGACCTGTCCGCCGAGGGCGCGACCGTCATCGAGGCCGAGGGCCAGGTCCTCCTCCCGGGCCTCGTCGACCTGCACACCCACCTGCGCGAGCCCGGCCGCGAGGACTCCGAGACCGTCCTGACCGGCACCCGCGCGGCCGCCTCCGGCGGCTACACCGCCGTCTTCGCCATGGCGAACACCTTCCCCGTCGCCGACACGGCCGGCGTGGTCGAGCAGGTCTGGCGCCTGGGCAAGGAGTCCGGCTACTGCGACGTGCAGCCCATCGGCGCCGTCACCGTCGGCCTGGAGGGCAAGCAGCTCTCCGAGCTGGGCGCCATGCACGAGTCCGCCGCCCGCGTCACCGTCTTCTCCGACGACGGCAAGTGCGTCGACGACGCCGTGATCATGCGCCGCGCCCTGGAGTACGTGAAGGCCTTCGGCGGCGTCGTCGCCCAGCACGCTCAGGAGCCCCGCCTCACCGAGGGCGCCCAGATGAACGAGGGCGTCGTCTCCGCCGAACTCGGCCTCGGCGGCTGGCCCGCCGTCGCCGAGGAGTCGATCATCGCCCGCGACGTCCTCCTCGCCGAGCACGTGGGCTCCCGCGTCCACATCTGCCACCTCTCCACCGCCGGCTCCGTCGAGATCGTCCGCTGGGCCAAGTCCCGCGGCATCGACGTCACCGCCGAGGTCACCCCCCACCACCTCCTCCTCACCGACGAGCTCGTCCGCTCGTACAACGCGGTCTACAAGGTCAACCCGCCGCTGCGCACCGAGCGCGACGTCATGGCCCTGCGCGAGGCCCTGGCCGACGGCACCATCGACATCGTCGCCACCGACCACGCCCCGCACCCGCACGAGGACAAGGACTGCGAGTGGGCCGCCGCCGCCATGGGCATGGTCGGCCTGGAGACCGCGCTCTCCGTCGTCCAGCAGACGATGGTGGAGACCGGACTCCTCGACTGGGCCGGCGTCGCCGAGCGCATGAGCTTCGCCCCGGCCCGCATCGGCAGTCTCGAGAACCACGGCCGCCCCGTCTCGGCAGGTGAACCCGCGAACCTGACCTTGGTCGATACCTCGTACCGTGGTGTCGTGGACCCCGCACACTTCGCCTCCCGCAGCCGCAACACGCCTTACGAGGGCCGTGAGCTGCCGGGGCGCGTCACTCATACCTTCCTGCGGGGCCGGGCAACGGTCGTGGACGGGAAACTGGCGTGACACCTGCAGTGATCCAACTGGCCGCCGAGGCCGCCGAACGACAGTCGGCGGAGGTGACCGACGTAGGCGCCCGTATCGCATGGGTGATCGGTCTGGTCGTCTTCATCGCGTTCGTGTACTGGCTGATGCGGCAGGGCTGGAAATGGCGAGGGGCCCTGCAGAACGATCTGCCCGAGCTCCCCGCCGCCCCCGACGGCCTCCCCGAGCACCGGCTGGCACTCACCGGCCGGTACCACGGGTCCACCACCGCCGGGCAGTGGCTCGACCGGATCGTCGCCCACGGCCTGGGCGTCCGCAGCCGGGTCGAGCTCACCCTCACCGACGCGGGCCTCGACGTGGTCCGACCGGGTGCAGGCGACTTCTTCGTACCGGCCGCGCAGCTGCGCGGCGCCCGCCTCGACAAGGGAATCGCGGGCAAGGTACTCACCGAGGGCGGTCTGCTCGTCGTCACATGGGCGCACGGCGACAAGCTGATCGACTCCGGATTCCGCTCCGACCGCGCGGCCGAACACGCCGCATGGGTCGAAGCGATCAACCTCATGAACTCATCCATCACGACGGAAGGCGCCGAACGATGACGACCTCCACCAGGGGAGCAGCCAAAGCTCCCGCCGTACTCGTCCTGGAGGACGGCCGCATCTTCCGCGGCCGCGCCTACGGCGCAGTGGGGGAGACCTTCGGCGAGGCCGTGTTCTCCACCGGCATGACCGGATACCAGGAGACCCTCACCGACCCGTCGTACCACCGGCAGGTCGTCGTCATGACCGCCCCCCACGTGGGCAACACCGGCGTCAACGACGAGGACCCCGAGTCCTCCCGCATCTGGGTCTCCGGCTACGTCGTGCGCGACCCCGCACGGGTCCCCTCCAACTGGCGCTCCCGGCGCACGCTGGACGAGGAGCTCGTCAAGCAGGGCGTCGTCGGCATCTCCGGCGTCGACACCCGCGCCCTGACCCGCCACCTGCGCGAGCGCGGCGCCATGCGCGTCGGCATCTTTTCCGGCGAGGCCTGGGTCGGCATCCGCGACGAGGCCCTGCTGGCCAAGGTCCGCTCCCAGCCCGAGATGAAGGGCGCGAACCTCTCCGCCGAGGTCGCCACCAAGGAGACGTACGTCGTCCCCGCAATCGGCGAGAAGCGCTTCACCGTCGCCGCCGTCGACCTCGGCATCAAGGGCATGACCCCGCACCGCATGGCCGAGCGAGGCATCGAGGTCCACGTGCTGCCCGCCACCGCCACCGTCGAGGACGTCTACGCCGTCAACCCCGACGGCGTGTTCTTCTCCAACGGCCCGGGCGACCCGGCCACCGCCGACGGTCCCGTCGCCGTCATGCAGGGCGTCCTGGAGCGCAGAACCCCGCTCTTCGGCATCTGCTTCGGCAACCAGATCCTCGGGCGCGCCCTCGGCTTCGGCACCTACAAGCTGAAGTACGGCCACCGCGGCATCAACCAGCCGGTCCAGGACCGCACCACCGGCAAGGTCGAGGTCACCGCGCACAACCACGGCTTCGCCGTCGACGCGCCCCTCGACAAGGTCTCCGAGACCCCCTACGGCCGCGCCGAGGTCTCCCACGTCTGCCTGAACGACCAGGTCGTCGAAGGCCTCCAGCTGCTCGACCAGCCGGCCTTCTCCGTCCAGTACCACCCCGAAGCGGCCGCCGGCCCGCACGACGCCGCGTACCTCTTCGACCGCTTCGTATCCCTGATGGAGGCCGAGCGTGCCTAAGCGCACCGATATCCAGTCCGTCCTGGTCATCGGCTCCGGCCCGATCGTCATCGGACAGGCCGCAGAGTTCGACTACTCCGGCACCCAGGCCTGCCGCGTCCTCAAGGCCGAGGGCCTGCGCGTCATCCTGGTCAACTCCAACCCCGCGACGATCATGACCGACCCGGAGATCGCCGACGCCACGTACGTCGAGCCGATCACCCCCGAGTTCGTCGAGAAGATCATCGCGAAGGAGCGCCCCGACGCGCTGCTCCCCACCCTCGGCGGCCAGACCGCACTGAACACCGCCATCTCCATGCACGAGCAGGGTGTGCTGGAGAAGTACGGCGTCGAGCTCATCGGCGCCAACGTCGAGGCCATCAACAAGGGCGAGGACCGCGACCTCTTCAAGGGCGTCGTCGAGGCCGTCAAGGCCAAGATCGGCTACGGCGAGTCCGCCCGCTCGGTCATCTGCCACTCGATGGACGACGTGCTCAAGGGCGTCGAAACCCTCGGCGGCTACCCCGTCGTCGTCCGCCCCTCCTTCACCATGGGCGGCGCCGGCTCCGGCTTCGCCCACGACGAGGACGAGCTGCGCCGTATCGCCGGCCAGGGCCTCACGCTCTCCCCGACCACCGAGGTGCTCCTGGAGGAGTCCATCCTCGGCTGGAAGGAGTACGAGCTGGAGCTGATGCGCGACACCAAGGACAACGTGGTCGTCGTCTGCTCCATCGAGAACTTCGACCCGATGGGCGTCCACACGGGCGACTCGATCACCGTCGCCCCGGCCATGACGCTCACCGACCGCGAGTACCAGCGGCTGCGCGACATCGGCATCGCGATCATCCGCGAGGTCGGCGTCGACACCGGCGGCTGCAACATCCAGTTCGCGATCGACCCGGTCGACGGCCGCGTCATCGTCATCGAGATGAACCCCCGCGTCTCGCGCTCCTCGGCGCTCGCGTCGAAGGCCACCGGCTTCCCGATCGCCAAGATCGCCGCCAAGCTGGCCATCGGCTACACGCTCGACGAGGTCCCCAACGACATCACCGAGAAGACCCCGGCCTCCTTCGAGCCGACCCTCGACTACGTCGTCGTCAAGGCCCCGCGCTTCGCCTTCGAGAAGTTCCCGCTCGCCGACGCCACGCTCACCACGACCATGAAGTCGGTCGGCGAGGCCATGGCCATCGGCCGCAACTTCACCGAGGCCCTCCAGAAGGCCCTGCGCTCCCTGGAGAAGAAGGGCTCGCAGTTCACCTTCGTCGGCGAGCCCGGTGACAAGGACGAGCTCCTCGCCACCGCGGTACGCCCCACCGACGGCCGCATCAACACCGTCATGCAGGCCATCCGCGCCGGCGCCACCCAGGAAGAGGTCTTCGAGTCCACGAAGATCGACCCCTGGTTCGTCGACCAGCTCTTCCTGATCAAGGAGATCGCCGACGATCTCGCCGGCGCCGAGAAGCTCGAGCCCGAGCTGCTCGCCGAGGCCAAGCGCCACGGCTTCTCCGACGCCCAGATCGCCGAGATCCGCGGCCTGCGCGAGGACGTCGTGCGCGAGGTCCGCCACGCCCTCGGCGTCCGCCCGGTCTACAAGACGGTCGACACCTGCGCCGCCGAGTTCGCCGCGAAGACCCCGTACTTCTACTCCTCGTACGACGAGGAGTCCGAGGTCGCCCCGCGCACCAAGCCCGCGGTCATCATCCTGGGCTCCGGCCCCAACCGCATCGGACAGGGCATCGAGTTCGACTACTCCTGCGTCCACGCCTCCTTCGCCCTCAGCGACGCCGGCTACGAGACCGTGATGGTCAACTGCAACCCGGAGACCGTCTCCACCGACTACGACACCTCCGACCGCCTGTACTTCGAGCCGCTGACGCTCGAGGACGTGCTGGAGATCGTCCACGCCGAGTCGCTCGCCGGTCCCATCGCCGGCGTAGTCGTCCAGCTCGGCGGCCAGACCCCCCTGGGCCTCGCCCAGGCCCTCAAGGACAACGGCGTCCCCGTCGTGGGCACCTCGCCCGAGGCCATCCACGCCGCCGAGGACCGAGGCGCCTTCGGCCGGGTCCTCGCCGAGGCCGGCCTGCCCGCCCCCAAGCACGGCACCGCCACCACCTTCGCCGGTGCGAAGGCGATCGCCGACGAGATCGGCTACCCGGTCCTGGTACGCCCGTCCTACGTGCTCGGCGGCCGCGGCATGGAGATCGTCTACGACGAGGCCCGCCTGGAGTCGTACATCGCGGAGTCCACCGAGATCTCCCCGACCCGCCCCGTGCTGGTCGACCGCTTCCTCGACGACGCCATCGAGATCGACGTCGACGCCCTCTACGACGGCAACGAGCTCTACCTCGGCGGCGTCATGGAGCACATCGAGGAAGCCGGCATCCACTCCGGCGACTCGGCCTGCGCCCTGCCCCCGATCACCCTCGGCGGCTACGACATCAAGCGGCTGCGCGCCTCCACCGAGGGCATCGCCAAGGGCGTCGGCGTCCGCGGCCTGATCAACATCCAGTTCGCGATGGCGGGCGACATCCTCTACGTCCTGGAGGCCAACCCGCGCGCCTCCCGGACCGTGCCCTTCACCTCGAAGGCCACCGCCGTCCCGCTCGCGAAGGCCGCCGCCCGCATCTCCCTCGGCGCCACCATCGCCGAGCTGCGTGAAGAGGGCCTCCTCCCGAAGACCGGCGACGGCGGCACCCTGCCGATCGACGCGCCGATCTCGGTCAAGGAAGCCGTCATGCCGTGGTCGCGCTTCCGCGACATCCACGGCCGCGGCGTGGACACCGTCCTCGGCCCGGAGATGCGCTCCACCGGCGAGGTCATGGGCATCGACGCCGTCTTCGGCACCGCCTACGCCAAGTCCCAGGCCGGCGCGTACGGCCCGCTGCCCACCAAGGGCCGCGCGTTCATCTCCGTCGCCAACCGGGACAAGCGCTCGATGATCTTCCCGGCCCGCGAACTCGTCGCCCACGGCTTCGAGCTGATGGCCACCTCCGGCACCGCCGAGGTCCTGCGCCGCAACGGCATCAACGTCACCGTCGTGCGCAAGCTCAGCGAGGGTGAGGGCCCGAACGGCGAGAAGACCATCGTCCAGCTGATCCACGACGGCCAGGTCGACCTGATCGTCAACACGCCGTACGGCACCGGCGGCCGCCTCGACGGCTACGAGATCCGCACGGCAGCCGTGGCCCGCAGCGTCCCGTGCCTGACGACGGTCCAGGCGCTCGCCGCGGCCGTCCAGGGCATCGACGCGCTCAACCGCGGCGACGTGGGCGTCCGCTCCCTCCAGGAGCACGCGGAGCACCTGACCGCGGCCCGCGACTGACACCCGTACAGCCCGGACAGGGAGAGGGGGACACCGGTTTCACGACGGTGTCCCCCTCTTCACGAGCGCAGAGGGATCCTCTCGACGATGTACAAGATCTTCTTCAACCTGGTCTTCAAGCGGATGGACCCGGAAACCGCCCACTACACGGCCTTCCGCTGGATCCGTCTCGCGGCCCGCACCCCCGTGCTGCGCACCTTCGTGGCGGCCGCCCTGGCCCCCCGGTACAAGGAGCTGCGCACCGAGGCCCTCGGCCTGCGCATGCACGGCCCCTTCGGGCTCGCGGCCGGCTTCGACAAGAACGCCGTCGCCATCGACGGCATGTCGATGCTCGGCTTCGACCACATCGAGATCGGCACGGTCACCGCCGAGCCGCAGCCCGGCAATCCGAAGAAGCGGCTCTTCCGGCTCGTGCCGGACCGCGCACTGATCAACCGGATGGGCTTCAACAACGAGGGCTCGGCGGCCGTCGCGGCCCGCCTGGCCGCCCGCGAGGCGGTCTTCCGGACCGTCGTCGGCGTCAACATCGGCAAGACGAAGGTCGTGCCCGAGGAGGAGGCCGTGGGGGACTACGTCACCTCCACCGAGCGCCTCGCCCGCCACGCCGACTACCTCGTCGTGAACGTCTCCTCCCCGAACACCCCTGGCCTGCGCAACCTCCAGGCCACCGAGTCGCTGCGCCCGCTGCTGACGGCCGTGCGCGAGGCAGCGGACCGCACCGTGACCGACCGCCGGGTCCCCCTGCTGGTCAAGATCGCACCCGACCTCGCGGACGAGGACGTCGACGCCGTCGCCGACCTGGCCCTGGAGCTCGGCCTCGACGGCATCATCGCCACGAACACCACCATCGCGCGCGACGGCCTCGGCCTGAAGTCCGACCCTTCCCTGGTCGAGGAGACCGGCGGGCTCTCCGGCGCGCCCGTCAAGCAGCGCTCCCTGGAGGTCCTGCGGCGGCTGTACGCCCGCGTGGGCGACCGCCTGGTGCTGGTGGGGGTCGGCGGCATCGAGAACGCCGAGGACGCCTGGCAGCGGATCCTGGCCGGCGCCACGCTCATCCAGGGCTACAGCGCCTTCATCTACGAGGGCCCCTTCTACGCCCGCGCCATCCACAAGGGCCTGGCCGCGCGCCTGGCCGCCAGCCCGTACGCGACGCTCGCCGACGCGGTGGGCGCCGAGACCCGAAAGGCCGCACAGTGACCCTGACCCCGTTCGGCACCCGCCTGCGCGCCGCCATGGCCTCCCGCGGCCCGCTGTGCGTGGGCATCGACCCGCACGCCGCCCTGCTGGCGCAGTGGGGCCTGCAGGACGACATCGCCGGCCTGGAGCGCTTCTCCCGCACGGTCGTGGAGGCGCTCGCCGAGTCGGTGGCGGTCTTCAAGCCGCAGGCCGCCTTCTTCGAGCGGTTCGGCTCCAAGGGCGTCGCCGTCCTGGAGCAGACCGTCGCGGACGCCCGGGCGGCCGGGACCCTGGTCGTCATGGACGCCAAGCGGGGCGACATCGGCTCGACCATGGCCGCGTACGCCTCGGCCTTCCTCGACCCGGCCTCGCCGCTGTTCTCGGACGCGCTGACGGTGTCCCCGTACCTGGGCTACGGCTCCCTGGCGCCGGCGGTCGACCTGGCGCGCGCGTCGGGCGCCGGCCTGTTCGTCCTGGCCCTGACGTCGAACCCGGAGGGCGCCGAGGTCCAGCGCGCGGTCCGCGAGGACGGCCGGACCATCGGAGCCACGATGCTGGCGCACCTGGCCGCGGAGAACGCCGGCGCCTCCCCCATGGGGTCCTTCGGCGCGGTGGTCGGCGCGACCCTGGGCGATCTGTCCTCCTTCGACCTGGACATCAACGGGCCGCTCCTGGCCCCCGGAATCGGCGCGCAGGGCGCGACGGCGGCGGACCTGCCGGCGGTCTTCGGCAAGGCCGCGCGCAACGTCGTCCCGAACGTCTCGCGCGCCGTCCTGAAGCACGGCCCGGACGTGAGCGCCCTGCGTGACGCGGCCCGCCGTTTCTCCGACGAGATCCGCGAGGCCGTCTCCGCGTAAGGAATGCCGCAACGACCCCTGGGAGACCCCTGTGGGACCCCGCTCCGCATCAGCGCGGAGCGGGGTCTCGCACTTTCTGACGAAATTCGAACGCTCTTCATCGGACAAAACAGGGGTATTTTGTCCGTGATGTACGGTTCAGCAGAGGCTGACCAGGACTTTTCGTTCGTTCTCGCTGACTGGAGCGGTGTTGGCCGCTAGTCTCCGAGCAGAGTGAACGCGCAGCGAACGAGTTCCATCGCTGTTCGGGAGCTCGCCTGGTGTGGTGCCCTTGGGTTCCCCACCGGTCCGTATCCGACAGTTCGACATCCGAGGTGACGTAGGCGTGGCTCTTCCGCCCCTTACCCCTGAACAGCGCGCAGCCGCGCTCGAAAAGGCCGCCGCGGCTCGCCGGGAGCGGGCCGAGGTGAAGAATCGACTCAAGCACTCCGGCGCCTCGCTCCAAGAGGTCATCAAGACGGGCCAGGAGAACGACGTCATCGGCAAGATGAAGGTCTCCGCCCTGCTGGAGTCCCTGCCTGGCGTGGGCAAGGTGCGCGCCAAGCAGATCATGGAGCGTCTCGGCATCTCCGAGTCCCGGCGTGTCCGAGGTCTCGGTTCCAACCAGATCGCCTCTCTGGAGCGCGAGTTCGGCAGCACCGGCGCCTGAAGCGTCGACTGAAGTTCTCCCGGCGTTCTCAGGCAGTCCTGGGAACCTGGATAATCGCTCTATGGCAGCAGAGGTTCGTCCGCGGCTGACCGTGCTCTCCGGCCCCTCAGGGGTCGGCAAGAGCACGGTCGTCGCGCATATGCGCAAGGTTCACCCCGAGGTATGGCTCTCGGTGTCGGCCACCACCCGCAAGCCGCGGCCCGGTGAGCGACACGGAGTCCAGTACTTCTTCGTCAACGACGACGAGTTCGACAAGCTGATCGCCAATGGCGAGCTGCTGGAGTGGGCCGAGTTCGCGGGCAACCGCTACGGCACACCGCGCGGCGCGGTGCTGGAGCGCCTGGAAAACGGCGAGCCCGTACTGCTGGAGATCGACCTCCAGGGTGCACGACTCGTCCACGAGTCCATGCCCGAGGCCCAGCTGGTCTTCCTGGCCCCGCCGAGCTGGGAGGAGCTGGTCCGCCGACTCACCGGCCGGGGCACCGAATCGGCCGAGGTGATCGAGCGCCGGCTCGGCGCTGCCAAGATCGAACTCGCTGCCGAGTCGGAGTTCGACGTCACCCTGGTCAACACCTCCGTCGAGGACGTGGCCCGTGAGCTGCTAGCCTTGATGGAAGTTGTCTGAATCGCCGGTCGATCCCCACCGGACCGCCCGACCACAGACGGCCCAATCTTTCATCCATCTTCGGAAGGTAGAGCGTGTCCTCTTCCATCACTGCGCCCGAGGGCATCATCAACCCGCCGATCGACGAGCTGCTCGAGGCCACTGACTCGAAGTACAGCCTCGTGATCTACGCGGCCAAGCGCGCGCGTCAGATCAACGCGTACTACTCGCAGCTCGGTGAGGGTCTGCTCGAGTACGTCGGCCCGCTGGTGGACACCCACGTCCACGAGAAGCCGCTTTCGATCGCGCTGCGCGAGATCAACGCGGGTCTGCTGACCTCCGAGGCCATCGAGGCCCCGGCCCAGTAAGGCACCGAGAATTTTCTTCACCACAGGCCCGGCAGAACATCTGCCGGGCCTGTGGTGTGTCATGGGTGGGTACGACGATCAGAGCCGAACGCGGCGGACGAGTCGAGAGTGTCAAAAGGGGTGTGCGCGGATGGGTAAGCCGAAGGTCGTGCTGGGCGTCAGTGGCGGGATCGCCGCCTACAAGGCCTGCGAGCTGCTGCGCCGGCTGACCGAGTCCGGACACGACGTGCGGGTGGTGCCCACACAGTCCTCCCTGAACTTCGTCGGCGAGGCCACCTGGGCCGCCCTGTCCGGGAACCCGGCCTCCACCGAGGTGTGGGAGACCGTCCACGAGGTGCCCCACGTACGCATCGGCCAGGGCGCGGACCTCGTCGTCGTGGCCCCGGCCACCGCCGACATGCTGGCCAAGGCAGCCCACGGCCTGGCCGACGACCTCCTCACGAACACGCTGCTCACCGCCCGCTGCCCCGTGGTCTTCGCCCCGGCGATGCACACCGAGATGTGGGAGCACCCCGCCACCCAGGAGAACGTCGCCACGCTGCGCCGTCGCGGCGCCCTCGTCATCGAGCCCGCCGTGGGCCGGCTCACCGGCAAGGACACCGGCAAGGGGCGGCTGCCCGACCCGGAGGAGATCTTCGAGGTGTGCCGCCAGGTCCTGCGCCGCGGCGTGGCCGCGCCGGACCTCGCCGGTCGCCACGTCGTGATCAGCGCGGGCGGCACGCGCGAACCGCTGGACCCGGTGCGCTTCCTCGGGAACCGCTCCTCCGGCAAACAGGGCTACGCGCTCGCCCGTACGGCCGTGGCCCGCGGGGCGCGGGTCACCCTGATCGCGGCCAACACGGCGCTGGCCGATCCCGCCGGCGTGGACGTCGTCCGGGTGGGGACGGCCGTACAGCTGCGGGAGGCCGTGCTCAAGGCGGCGTCGGACGCCGACGTCGTGGTCATGGCCGCGGCCGTGGCCGACTTCCGGCCCGCCGAGTACGCCGGCGGCAAGATCAAGAAGAAGGACGGGGAGGACCCCGCCCCGGTCGCGCTCGTGCGCAACCCGGACGTCCTCGCCGAGATCTCCGCCGACCGGGCCCGGGAGGGCCAGGTGGTGGTCGGCTTCGCCGCGGAGACCGACGACGTCCTCGACAACGGCCGGGCCAAGCTCCGCCGCAAGGGATGTGATCTTCTCGTCGTGAACGAAGTCGGCGAGACGCGCACCTTTGGATCCGAGGAGAATGAGGCGATCATCCTATCCTCGGACGGGTCGGAAACCCCAGTACCCTATGGTCCGAAGGAAGCCCTCGCTGAAGCGATTTGGGACCAGGTTACGCAGCGGTATACGCCGCGACGCGCCTGAGCCGATTCCCCTTCACTCGGTCACCTCCGTACGTAAGAATGGGAGTGCCGCAGGTCACACGGCTCCCACAAGGCGAGACGGATGGTCCGGGCAACGGTGGCGACCGATAAACTGCACCAGGAACGTGATCGGGCGCAGCCCCCGGTGTGGTTCCGCCAAATGATCAGCCAGCAGCCGCTGCAACCCCAGGGAGCGTTGTGTCCCGTCGTCTGTTCACCTCGGAGTCTGTGACCGAGGGCCACCCCGACAAGATCGCTGACCAGATCAGCGACACGATCCTCGACGCACTCCTCACCGAGGACCCGACCTCGCGTGTCGCCGTGGAGACCCTCATCACCACGGGTCTCGTGCACATCGCGGGTGAGGTGACGACGAAGGCCTACGCGCCGATCGCGCAGCTCGTCCGGGACAAGATCCTCGAGATCGGCTACGACTCCTCGAAGAAGGGCTTCGACGGCGCCTCCTGCGGCGTGTCGGTGTCCATCGGCGCCCAGTCCCCGGACATCGCGCAGGGCGTCGACACCGCCTACGAGAAGCGCGTCGAGGGCGACGAGGACGAGCTCGACAAGCAGGGCGCCGGCGACCAGGGCCTGATGTTCGGCTACGCCTGCGACGAGACCCCCGAGCTCATGCCGCTGCCGATCCACATCGCGCACCGGCTCTCGCGCCGCCTGTCCGAGGTCCGCAAGAACGGGACCATCCCGTACCTGCGCCCCGACGGCAAGACCCAGGTCACCATCGAGTACGACGGCGACAAGGCCGTCCGGCTCGACACGGTCGTGGTCTCCTCGCAGCACGCCTCCGACATCGACCTCGACTCGCTGCTCGCACCCGACATCCGCGAGTTCGTCGTCGAGCACGTCCTGGCCCAGCTCGTCGAGGACGGCATCAAGCTCGACACCGAGGGCTACCGCCTGCTCGTGAACCCGACCGGCCGCTTCGAGATCGGCGGCCCGATGGGCGACGCCGGCCTGACCGGCCGCAAGATCATCATCGACACCTACGGCGGCATGGCCCGCCACGGTGGCGGCGCCTTCTCCGGCAAGGACCCGTCCAAGGTCGACCGCTCCGCCGCCTACGCCATGCGCTGGGTCGCCAAGAACGTGGTCGCCGCCGGTCTGGCCTCGCGCTGCGAGGTGCAGGTCGCGTACGCCATCGGCAAGGCCGAGCCCGTCGGTCTCTTCGTCGAGACCTTCGGCACCGCCAAGGTCGAGGTCCAGAAGATCGAGGACGCGATCGGCGAGGTCTTCGACCTGCGCCCGGCCGCGATCATCCGCGACCTGGACCTGCTGCGCCCGATCTACGCCCAGACCGCCGCCTACGGCCACTTCGGCCGCGAGCTGCCGGACTTCACCTGGGAGCGCACCGACCGCGTGGACGCCCTGCGCACCGCCGCCGGTCTGTAGACACCGCTCGAACGATCACGCGCGAAAGGCCCCGGACCCCACGGTCCGGGGCCTTGTCCGTGAGCGCACCCGCCGTGCATCGGCGCGCCCGCGTGTCAGTGCGGTTTGGTAAGAATGCTGATGTGAGCAGCGCGAACGATTCCCCGCCGGAGCAGCTGGCGCTGATCCGGGAGATGGTCGCCGAGGCGAAGGCCAAGGCGCCCAAGGCGAAGCCGCGTACCTGGCGGGGCGCAGCCATCGCCGAGGAGCTCCCCGTCGCCCGGGTCCTCGTGAACAAGGGCGTCCTCCACCTCGACCGGACCTTCGACTACGCCGTGCCCGCCGAGCTCTCCGAGGCGGCCCAGCCGGGCGTCCGCGTCCGCGTCCGCTTCGGCGCCGGCTCCCACCACGTCCGCGGGGGCCGCCGCGAGGGCGGCAGCCTCATCGACGGCTTCATCGTCGAGCGCCGTGCCGAGTCGGACTACAACGGGGCGCTCGCCGCGCTGGCCCAGGTCGTCTCGCCCGAGGTGGTCCTCGGCCCCCGCATGCTCGCCCTCGCCCGGGCCGTCGCCGACCGGTACGCGGGCAGCCTCGCCGACGTGCTCCAGCTCGCCCTGCCACCGCGCAACGCCAAGGCCGAGGCCAAGCCCTCACCGGAGCCGCTGCCCCCGCCCGCCGCCCCCGAGCCCGCGGGCTGGGAGCGGTACGGAGCCGGCCCCGCCTTCCTGCGTGCCCTCGCCACCGGCGCCACCCCGCGCGCGGTATGGACCGCGCTGCCCGGTCCCGGCTGGGCCGACGAACTCGCCCGGGCCATGGCCGCGACGCTCGCCTCCGGCCGCGGCGCCCTGGCCGTACTCCCCGACGGCCGCACCGCCGGCCGGGTCGACGCCGCCCTGACCGCCCTGCTCGGCGAAGGACGGCACGCCCTGCTGACCGCCGAATCCGGCCCCGAGAAGCGCTACCGCCAGTGGCTCGCCGTCCACCGGGGCTCCGTCCGCGCGGTCATCGGCACCCGGGCCGCGATGTTCGCCCCCGTCCGCGACCTCGGACTGGTCGCGATCTGGGACGACGGCGACTCCAGCCACAGCGAGGACCGCGCCCCCTTCCCGCACGTCCGCGAAGTGCTCGAACTGCGCGCGGTCAGCGACGGCTGCGCGTTCCTCGCCGGCGGCACCAGCTGCACCGTCGAGGCCGCCCAGCTCGTCGAGTCGGGATGGGCCCGCCCGCTCGTGGCGGCCCGCGAGACCGTACGGGCCACCGCGCCCCGGATCCGCACCGTCGGTGACGAACTCCTGGCCCGGGACGAGGCGGCCCGCGCCGCCCGGCTCCCCAGCCTGGCGTGGGAGACCGTACGGGAGGGCCTGAAATCCGGGCCCGTCCTCGTCCAGGTGCCCCGCCGCGGCTACGTGCCCCGGCTGGCGTGCGAGCGGTGCCGGACACCCGCCCGCTGCACCGTCTGCGCCGGCCCCCTGGAAGCCCCCGACGAGCGGGACCTGGCCTGCGGCTGGTGCGGTCGTGGCGAGGAGTCCTGGCACTGCGGGGAATGCGGGTCCTTCCGCCTGCGCGCCCAGGTCGTGGGCGCCCGGCGCACCGCCGAGGAGCTGGGACGGGCCTTCCCGGCCGTGCCTGTGCGCACCTCCGGGCGCGACCACGTGCTGGACGAGGTGCCGGACCGGCCGGCGCTCGTGGTGAGCACCCCCGGCGCCGAACCGGTGGCGGCGGGCGCCGGGTACGCCGCGGCGCTTCTGCTCGACGGCTGGGCCATGCTGAGCCGCCCCGACCTTCGGGCCGGCGAGGACGCACTGCGGCGCTGGATCGCCGCATCCTCCCTCGTCCGCTCGGACGGCCAGGTCGTGGTGGTCGCCGAGCCGACGCTGCGGCCCGTACAGGCCCTCGTCCGGTGGGACCCGGTGGGCCACGCAGTACGGGAGCTCGCGGAGCGGGCCCAGCTCGGCTTCCCGCCCGTCTCCCGGATGGCTGCGGTCTCCGGACGCGGCGAAGCGCTGGAGGCCTTCCTGGCCGGGGCCGGGCTGCCGGCCGACGCCGAGATCCTCGGCCCGGTACCGCTGCCCGGGCGGCGCGGGGAGCCCTCACCCGGGGAGCGGGCCCTGGTCCGGGTCCCGCCCGGCAGCGGAGCCGCCCTGGCGGCCGCCCTGAAATCCGCGCAGGCGGCACGCCTGGCCCGCGGTGTCCCGGCGGCGGACGCGGTACGGGTCCGGATCGACCCTGCGGACATCGGCTGACACCGCCGGACCGAAGCCCGCACCGAATGCTTCACGGAATGCCGCATGCCGCAGGCAACGCCCCACCGAAGGCCGTGGCGACTCCGCGGCGAACGCCGAAGCCCCGGCGGGCACCTGTTCGGGCGGCCCAGCCGGGGCGGATTTCGTGCGCGGCGGCCCGGTCCGGCCGGCCGTCGGGGGTCGGCGTCCCGGCGGCGGGACAGCGTCAGCCGTTGCGCGGACCGGGGAAGGCGGGGGAGCGCGGCGCGTCCCCCAGGCCACGTCCGGGAGGACCGCCGACGGCGGCCTGCGCCTCCTCGCGCACCGGCTGCGGCGGCACCGAACGGGCGGCCGGGACGGTGGGCAGGGGCCCCAGGGTCCGGGTGGCCGTCCCCTCGGCCAGCGGCTCAGCAGCCTCCGCGGACTGCGCCCGCCGGGCACCGTAGCGGCGGTGGACCGCCTGCTTGGTGACACCGAGCGCCGAACCGACCGCGTCCCACGAGAATCCGAGCGAGCGGTCGAAGTCCACCGCGGCGGTGACCAGCGTCTCCACGCTGTCCCGGAGCTCCTGGGCGAGGCGGACGGTGGGCGCGGGCGCCCGGCCGTAGACGACGAAACCCGTGGAGGGGCCCGAGCGACGGGGGCGGTACACGTTGCCGAGCTGGGCGGTGAGCGTACGCAGGGCATCCACCTGCCGGCGAACCCGCTCGATGTCCCGCACCAGGAGGTGCAGGCTGGCCCGGGCTTGGGCGTCGTGGGTGGCGTGGTCGGCCATGAAGAAGCCTCTCGAACCGGTGCTGAAGGGCGGATCGGGCCGCAGACATCGTTCACACGCGGCCCGTTTCGGTCAATCTCTCTTGACCAACGCGCCACCCGTCGTGCAGGTCACGCTGTGGGGGCGTGTCGGCATATGCGAGTGGCGCGCGCGTGTACGCACGCCCCCTCGGCGCCACAGGTGGGCCGCCCGGCGTACGCCCCATAGACTGGTGCGCTGCTGACAGCCGACATAGCGAGGTAGGACCCCCAGTGAAGCTCGTCTTCGCAGGCACCCCCGAGGTCGCCGTACCCGCCCTGGACGCCCTCATCGCCTCCGGGCGACACGAGGTCGCGGCCGTCGTCACCCGGCCCGACGCACCGGCCGGCCGAGGCCGGCGGCTCGTCGCCAGCCCGGTCGCCGAACGCGCCGAAGAGGCCGGCATCGAGGTCCTCAAGCCCACCCGGCCGCGCGACCCCGAGTTCCAGGCCCGGCTGCGCGCGATCGACCCCGACTGCTGCCCGGTCGTCGCCTACGGGGCCATCCTTCCCAAGAGCGCCCTCGACATCCCCCGCCACGGCTGGGTCAACCTGCACTTCTCGCTGCTGCCGTCCTGGCGCGGAGCCGCCCCCGTCCAGCACTCGATCATGGCGGGCGACCAGCTCACCGGCGCCTCCACCTTCCAGATCGAGGAAGGCCTCGACTCGGGACCGGTCTACGGCGTCCTCACCGAGGAGATCCGGCCGACCGACAACAGCGGCGACCTGCTGACGCGCCTCGCCTTCGCCGGCGCCGGACTCCTCGCCGCCACCATGGACGGCATCGAGGACGGCACCCTGCGCGCCGTCGCCCAGCCCCTCGACGGGATCTCCCTCGCGCCCAAGATCACGGTGGAGGACGCCCGGATCGACTGGACGGCGCCCGCGATGCGCGCCGACCGCGTCGTGCGCGGCTGCACGCCGGCGCCGGGCGCGTGGACCGTCTTCCGGGGCGAACGCCTCAAGGTGATCTCGCTGGGCCTGGTCGCCGACCGCACGGACCTGGCGCCGGGTGCGCTGTCCGCGGCCAAGAACAACGTCCACGTCGGCACCGGCTCGCACGCCGTCGAGCTGCTCTGGGTCCAGCCGCAGGGCAAGAAGCCGATGCGCGCCGCCGACTGGGCGCGCGGAGTGCGGATCGCCCCCGGCGAGCGGCTCGGCGGAGCCGACGTAGGCTGATCAGTGCGGACTTTCCCGTAGTCCCGGCCGCACTCGGCGGATTTCGCACCCGCCAGACTTGCAGCACTCTTACCACTCGTAGCACTCGTAGCACTCGTACCTCCGGAGCACCTTTCACGTGAGCGAACAGCCCCGTCAGCCCCGTCGCAAGCCCGCTCCCGCGGGCGCGGGCGGCAAGCAGGCCAAGCCGTACCGTCGGCCCCAGAAGGACCCCGTCCGGCTGCTGGCCTTCGAGGTGCTGCGGGCGGTGGACGAACGCGACGCCTACGCCAACCTCGTCCTGCCGCCGCTGCTCAGGAAGGCGCGCCAGGACGAGAAGTTCGAGGCGCGCGACGCGGCGCTGGCCACCGAACTGGTCTACGGGACGCTGCGCCGCCAGGGCACGTACGACGCGGTCATCAAGGCCTGCATCGACCGCCCGCTGCGCGAGGTCGACCCGCCGGTCCTGGACGTCCTCTCCCTCGGCGCGCATCAGCTGCTGGGCACCCGGATCCCCACCCACGCCGCCGTTTCGGCGAGCGTGGAACTGGCCCGGGTGGTGCTCGGCGACGGACGCGCCAAGTTCGTCAACGCCGTGCTGCGCAAGATCGCCGCTCACGACCTGGACGGCTGGCTGGAGCGGGTCGCGCCGCCGTACGAGGACGATGCCGAAGAGCACCTCGCCGTCTACCACTCGCACCCCAGGTGGGTCGTCAGCGCCCTGTGGGACGCGCTGGGCGGCGGGCGCGCCGGGATCGAGGACCTGCTGGAGGCCGACAACGAGCGGCCCGAGGTGACCCTGGTCGCGCGGCCCGGCCGGTCCACGCCCCAGGAGCTCCTGGAGGCGGTCGGTGAGGAGTCGGCGCTCCCCGGGCGCTGGTCGCCGTACGCCGTCCGAATGGCCGAGGGAGGCGAGCCGGGCGCGCTGGAGGCGGTGCGCGAGGGCCGCGCCGGCGTGCAGGACGAGGGCAGCCAGCTGGTGGCGATGGCCCTGGCGGCCGTGCCGGTCGAGGGCCGTGACGAGCGCTGGCTCGACGGCTGCGCGGGCCCGGGCGGCAAGGCGGCGCTGCTCGCCGCGCTCGCGGCCGAGCGCGGGGCGTTCCTGCTGGCCTCGGAGAAGCAGCCGCACCGGGCGCGGCTGGTGGAGCGGGCCCTCGCCGGCAACCCGGGCCCGTACCAGGTCATCGCGGCGGACGGCACCCGGCCGGCGTGGCTGCCGGGCTCCTTCGACCGCGTCCTGATGGACGTGCCGTGCTCCGGCCTGGGCGCGCTGCGCCGCCGCCCGGAAGCCCGCTGGCGCCGCCGCCCCGAGGACCTGGAGGGCTTCGCGCCGCTGCAGCGAGGGCTGCTGCGGCAGGCGCTGTCGGCGGTGCGGGTCGGCGGTGTCGTCGGCTACGCGACGTGCTCACCGCACCTGGCGGAGACCCGGGTCGTGGTGGACGACGTCCTCAAGGGCCGCGGCGCCGGCCACGCGCCGGTCTCCGCCGAACTCGTCGACGCCCGGCCCTACATGGCGGGCGTCCCGGCCCTGGGCGACGGCCCGGACGTCCAGCTGTGGCCGCACCTGCACGGCACCGACGCGATGTATCTGGCCCTCCTGCGCCGCACGGCGTAGAGAGCGCTTCGCCGGTCCGGTCAGGGAGGCCCGAGGGGTCGGCCTGACCGGGCCGTCCTGTCAGTGGGCGGCTGCACACTGGCGCCATGAACCCCTCTGCGCCCGCCGCGGCCGACGCGTCCCGCACCCCCACCGCCCGGGTGGAGTCGACGGGCGGCCCTCTGACCGTCGTCCCCGTGACGGCGCCGGCCCCCGTGGCACGGCTTGCACGGAGTCCGGGGTCATGGTGGGGGAGGCCACCGCTCCTGACGACCACGACCGAGCTGCGCGGTGGCGGACGGCCTGGCGGGCGGGATCGCCGTCGGCGGGGCCGGCGCCGGGGTGCTCGTACCGGCGGACGAACCGGCGTACTCGTGGATTCCGCCGTGCCGGATCCGACCTCAAGGTCGAGTGTCTTGGCGGCGGGTTGCCTTACCAGGCTCCGGTTCACGTGCCCGCCGCTGGAGGGTCCGAGTCGTCCACGTCACGGCGGAGGAAGCGAGCTCGGCCGGCATGGTCCAGCTCCTGTCGGCCGACTCCTGAACCGACCGGGTCGGACCGGTCCGCGCTCTGTCGCAACTGCGTGACGGGGACGGCCGACCTGCCGGAATTGGCCGGGATTCCGGGCCGAACGCGGTCTTCGTCGGAACGCGGCCGAAGGTTCTTCGGCGGGTCACCACCACACCTTTCGCAGCGACGCCGCCCCGACGCAGGAGAATGTGCCGACCATGCTGATGCGCGCGCCCCAGGAGAGCGGCTCGTGGACCTGGAACCTGGACGACGTGACGGGTCCCGGACTGGAGTTCGCGCTCACGAACGCCGCACACATGAGCGCGGTGCTCGCGAAGCACGACCTGCTGGAGCTGCATTCACTGGAGTGGTCATGGTTCCAGCCCGGCAGGGGCGGCCTCGGTGTGCACAGCAGGCTGAGCGTCGGCGCACGTTCGCTCGACGATCCGGCACTGCCCGATGCGCTGCGCGCCTGCCGGCCGATCGGTCATCCGCAGGCACAGATCGGTGGAATCACGTTGTCGGGAACAGGCGCCTGGTTCGACGCCGCGGGTGTACGTCACAAGGAGCACCGTCTGGTGGAAGTCCTTCTGGTGCCTGATGAGAGGGACATCTGGGTCGAGCTGTCCGTGCACCACGACGTCTGGGGCCAGTGCGATTTCCGGGGCCGGCCGCAGCCGCTCACCCACGCCAACAACGCGCCCCGGCTCGCCGCCGCACTGCAGGAGCTCGAGTTGGTGCTCGGCGTCGCGGCGGAGCCCGGCGAGCCGACGTACTACGGACGGGCCGTCGGCTACGGGCTGGGGGTTCCCGACTTCATCGACGGGCTGGGACCGGACCTCACCGACGCGGCGCTCGGTTAGTGGGCGACGAACTCAGCGGGACCGGAGCCGGTCCGCGCGGGGACATGGCCGACTGCCCGGAAGGCGTGCGGGACGCCGAACGACCTGCGGCGAGGCAGCGGGCCGCCGGGGCGTGGAATCGGCCATGAGCGTGCTCGACGTCAGCTGCTCGTCGCGGGCGTTGATCCGTGCCCTTCCCATCGTCTCCCGTGCGCAGGGTCCGACAGGCAGGCAGGCAGGCAGGCAGGCAGGCGGTTCGGCGAGTATCTGCCGGCCGTCCAGGACGAACGAGTGGCCTCCTGGTACGTCAGGCTCTGGGCGGGTGAGGCGCGTGGTGCCGACGTGAGCCGACCGGTGCACCGATGTCCGGGCGGCGACTCGTGGGACCCGGCCCGGCACACGGCTCAGGTTCCGGGGAGGATACGGCGCGTTTCGTAGGCCCACATCGCGATCTCGACCCGGTTGCGGGCGCCGAGTTTGGCCATCAGGCTGGCCAGATGCGTCTTCACCGTACTGAGGCTGATGCGCAGTGCATCGGCGATCTCGGTGTTGGTCAGGCCGCGAGCGACGGCGAGGAGCACCTGCTCCTCGCGGGCGGTGACGGGGGAGACCGGCTGGGCCACGGGCCGGCCGGCGGGCAGGTCCGCGAATGCCTGGAGCAGACGGACGGTGACGCTGGGCGCGATGAGCGCCTCACCGCCGGACGCCGACCGTACGGCCTGGGCCAGAAGGTCCGGTCCGGTGTCCTTGAGGAGGAATCCGCGGGCGCCGGCACGCAGCGCACCGTAGACGTACTCGTCGAGGTCGAACGTGGTGATGACGACCACGGCCAGCGGGTCGGCGACGCCCGGGCCGGCGATCAGCCGGGTGGCCTCGAGCCCGTCGAGTACGGGCATGCGGATGTCGAACAGACAGACGTCGGGGCGCAGTTCGCGGGCCAGACGTACCGCCTCCCGCCCGTCGGCGGCCTCGCCGACCACCTCGATGCCGGGCTGGGCGTTCAGGATGATCCGCAACCCGGTGCGGATGATCGTCTGGTCGTCAGCGACGAGGACGCGAATGGACACCGCTCTCGCTCCTCGCTCTCGGCAGTTCGGCGTCGACATGCCAGCCCCGGTCGGTACCCGGGCCGGCTCGTAGTGTGCCGCCGAGCAGCGTCGCGCGCTCGCGCAATCCGGTAAGTCCGTATCCGTCGCGACCCCGGCCGGTGCGCCGGCCGTTGTCGCGCACGCTCACCCGTACCCTATGCCGTTCCGCGGCGACCCGGACGACGACCTCGGTCGCGTCGACCGCATGGCGCAGCGCGTTGGTCACCGACTCCTGCACGATCCGGTAGACGGCCGCGTCCACGGCCGGGGGCAGCGCGTCCAGCTCGCCGTCGAGCCCCAGGTCGACCCGGAGGCGATCCCCCGGGGTACGCACCAGGCGCTCCAGATCCGCGACACCGGCAGGCGGCGCCAGCTCGGCGCCGACCCCGCGGTCGCGCAGCGTGGCGACCATGGCGCGCATCTCCTCCAGCGTGCGCGCCCCTTCCTCCTCGACCCCCTCCAGCGCCTCGACGGCGGCGGACGGGTCGGTTCCCGCGAGCACCCGGCCCGCCTGGGCGATGATCACCATGGCCGACACATGGTGGGCCACCGTGTCGTGCAGTTCCCGGGCGAGCTGCTCGCGCTCGCGGGAGCGCACCTGCTCCAACTGCCGCTCGCGAGAGGTCACCCGGAACCGCACGGCAGCCCCGACCACGCCGGGCAGCAGCAGGAAGGCGAAGCCCACGACGTTCTCGACGAACGGGGTCTCGTCCGTGACGGAACACAGCGCGCCGGCCGTGAGGATCACCGCGCCGCCCAGCACGATCTCGCGGCCCGATCCCCACCGGGGCAGCGCGTACACCAGCACGAGCACGACCATGCCGGTGTACAGACCGACGGGCTCGCGCGGCGCGGCGACGAGCGAGCCCACCGCAAGCAGGGTCACCGAGCCGAACGCCAGCGTCACCATCGCCAGCGGGCGGGTCCGGCGCCACAGGGGCAACAGGCACAGCCATACGGTGAACACCACCGCCACCGGCCGCCACACGACGTTCTCGCGCAGGGTGGCCTCCAGCGCCACACCGGCAAGGCCCGCGGCGAGCAGTGCCCAGTCCCGGCGCACCCGGGCGGGCGCGTCGGGCGGCCGGGGTTCGGTCCACAGGGTTCGCAGGTCGTCTCGGAGCACGCTTCCCAGCCTAGGGACCGCGGCGTGCCGCGCATCGGCCGAAAGGACGGGTCGTCACTCCGCCCCGGGGCCGACGGATCCGCGGCCCGCGGGCCGATGTCGCGGAGCGCCGTGGCGAGGAGCCTCGGGACAGGCGGCCGAACAAGGACGGCCGACCAGGTGGTTGGAGGACCCGATGCTCTCGAAAGCCCTGTTGCGCCTGGGCGCAAGCGCCGCCCGTCATCCCTGGCGGGTGATCGCGGCATGGCTGATCGCCGCCACGCTCGCCGTCCTCGCCGCCGTCGCCTTCGGCGGGCGGACCGCGGACTCGATGACCGCTCCGGGACTGGACTCCCAGCGGGCCGCGGAGCTGATCGAGCGGGCCGGCACCGGCCAGGAGGGGATGACCGCCCAAGTGGTCGTCACCCCCCTCGACGGCGCTGCGACGTTCTTCGACGACGACGGCGCGCGCACCGCTCTCACGCGGCTGCAGGCCGAGGTGAAGCGGCTGCCCCACGTGCTCGGCACGAGCGACCCGGCGGGGGCGCTCGACACGGGCGGGGACACCGCCGTGCACGGCGGCCTCGTCTCGGCCGACGGGCGGATCGCGGTCGTCCGGGTGCAGTACCCCGACCAGAGCCGGCTGTCGGCCGAAGACCTCGACGCCCTCGTCGCACTCGGCGACCGGCTGCGCGCCGAACTGCCCCTGCGCGTCGAGATGGGCGGGAGCCTCTTCTACGCCTTCTCCGACCCCGACGGCGGCGTGAGCGAGTTGATCGGCCTCCTCGCCGCGGCCGCGATCCTGTTCCTGGCGTTCGGTTCGTTCGTCGCCGCCGCGCTGCCGATCGGCATGGCGGTCTTCGGACTGACCGTCGGGGTCGCCACGATGACGGTACTGGCGGGGGTGACGGACGTCCCCACCTTCGCACCGGTCCTGGGCAGCATGGTCGGGCTCGGAGTGGGCATCGACTACGCGCTGTTCGTGCTCGCCAGGCACCGGGAGTACCTCGCGCGCGGGCTCGATCCGCAGGCGGCGGCCGGACGAGCGGTGGCCACGGCGGGGCGGCCGGTGGTCTTCGCCGGCGGCACCGTCGTCGTGTCGATCCTCGGCCTGGCGGTCGCGAACGTGCCGTTCATGACGGTGGGCGGGGTCGCCGTCTCGATCGTCGTCCTGATCATGGTGCTCGCGTCGGTCACGCTGCTGCCGGCCTTCCTCGGCGCCGCCGGCCTGCGCCTGGCCCGGCCCGGCCGGATCGGCCGGGCTCTGCGGACCACGAAGCCGGGCCGACCCGCACGGCGGCGGGAGCCGGCGGCCGGCGCCGCCCGAGCCGCCGGGTGGCGTCGCTGGATCGGGCACGTCAGCCGGCACCCGGTGCCGTACGCGGTCGGCGCGGCGGGGCTGCTGCTGACCGCGACGCTGCCCGTGCTCGGCCTGCGCGTCGGCCTGCCCGACGACGGCTCACTGCCGCAGAGCCGTACCGAGCGCCGCGCGTACGACCTCGTCGCCGAGGGGTTCGGCCCGGGCACCAACGGGCCCCTCGTCATCGCCGCGGACCCCACCGGTGATCCGGGAGTGGTGGACCGTCTCGTCGCAACGGTCGCGGCGGATCCGGGCATCGCATCCGTCGCGCCGACGCACGTCGATCGGGCCACCGGCATCGCGACCCTCGTGGTGTTCCCGACCACCAGCCCTCAGGACAAGGCCACGGCCGACACCATCGCCCGGCTGCGCACCGACGTGCTGCCCACGGCGATCGGGGACGGCCCGGCCAGGGCCCACGTCGGCGGCGCCGCCGCGAGCCTGTCCGATGTGGGCCGGCGCACCAGCCAACGCCTGCCGGCGTTCGTCGCCGCCGTGCTGGCGATGTCGTTCCTGCTGCTGATGCTGGTCTTCCGCTCGATACTCGTACCGCTCAAGGCGGTGCTGCTGAACCTGCTGAGCATCGGCGCCGCCTACGGCATCATGGTCGCGGTCTTCCAGTGGGGCTGGGGAGGCGCACTCATCGGGCTGGAAGCGACGGTTCCGATCGTGTCGTTCATCCCGATGTTCCTCTTCGCCATCCTGTTCGGCCTGTCGATGGACTACGAGGTGTTCCTCCTCTCCCGCGTACGCGAGGAGTACCTGCGCACCGGCGACAACGGCACGGCGATCGTCGAGGGCATCTCGCGCACCGCCCGGATCATCACCTCGGCCGCCCTCATCATGGTGGCGGTCTTCCTGTCCTTCGCCGTCGCCGACGACCCCTCCGCCAAGATGTTCGGGCTCGGCCTGGCCACCGCGATCTTCATCGACGCCACGGTCGTACGCATGGTGCTGGTACCGGCGACCATGACACTCCTCGGCCGGGCCAACTGGTGGCTGCCGAAGTGGCTGGACCGGGTGCTTCCCCGCGGCCCGGTCGGCACGGACGACGACACCGACGCGGATGCCCCGCGTCCAGGGCTGGTTGGCCGTGCGCGTCACCCACGGCGCGTATCGAAAGTATTTTCCAGGGAGCGTTAGGCTGCTCGGCTACGGTACGAGCATGGTGAATTTCGTGCTGGTTGCAGGTGCACGGCTCGGGGCGTGGGCGTGGGACGAGGTCGCGCCGTGTCTGCGTGCGGCGGGCCACGGCGTTTACCCGTTGACACTGTCCGGCCTTGCTGACAAGCGGGGTGTCCCGGCGGGGCAGGCGACTCACGTCCAGGACATCGTTGCCGAGGTGGAACGCCATGGCCTGCGTGACGTGGTCCTGGTAGGTCACAGCTACTCGGGCATTCCAGTCGGTCAGGCCGCGGAGCGGATCGGGGACCGGCTGGCCCGCGCGGTATTCGTGGACTCCAGTGTTCCGACTGACGGCGAGTCGTTTGTCTCCGCCTGGCCGGACGGCGGAGCGGCGGTAAAGGCATCGATCGCCGAAAACGGAGGGTTCTGGCCGCCCGCGCCGGCTTCTCACTACGATGGCGAGGGTCTCACCGATGAGCAGATCGCACGCCTCGTCCGCGGCTCGACGCCTCACCCAGGCGCCACGCTGACCGAGCCCGCCGTGCTGGCGAGGTCGCTCGGCGAACTTCCGGCGACTTACATCCTGTGCGTGCTCCCGGGGGCTGAGCCCGAGGATGCCGAGCCCGACCAAGACGTAGCCGAGCTGTTGGACAGCAGGCACTGGCGGCTGATCAGGATGGACACCGGACACTGGCCGATGTTCTCCCAGCCGCGCGAGCTGGCACGGATTCTCCTCGATGCCGCCGTGGAGTGACAACTCGACCGCGTGGTGCTCGCGGTCGTGGACCGGACCGAATTTCGGCGGCCGACCCCCGCGCTGCTTGTGGTGAAGCGCTTGGCCGACTTTGTCCGGGATGGTGCAGCGGATCCCCGGGCGACGCAGGTGAGCGCGGTTCGTGCGGGAGGCTTCCACCCCCGCCCTTCCACCCCCGCTCGCCTGCCCCGGACCTGGCTGAAGCCCCCTCACGGCATCGGGCCGCGCCGTCGGGTGAGGGGGGAGAGGGCCACCGGCGTCCAGGACAGGGACAGGAGGGCGGCGCCCGTCCAAAGGGCGGTGTGCAGGGTGGTGAGTTCCGTCAGGAGGCCCGAGGTGGCGGAGCCGAGGGCCACGGCGCCGGTGAGGGTGAAGCGGAAAGTGGCGTTCATGCGACCCATCAGGGGGTCCGGGGTGAGGTGCTGGCGGAGGCTGACCCCCAGGACGTTGTCCGAGCCGATCTTCATCATGGTCAGCAGCCAGGCGCCGCCCCCGAGCCAGAGCCACGGGCCGTGGTCGAGCAGCGGCACCAGCAGGGCCGCCGGGGTCAGGGTCAGCAGCAGGGCGCGCCCGTAGCCCACGCGCGCCGCGAAGGGCCGGGCCAGGCGGGCTCCGAGGAGCAGGCCCACGCCACCGGCCGCCCAGAACAGGCCGAGCGAGGCGGGGGACAGGCCCAGTTCGCGGACGAAGAGGACCGGGAGCATGGTGTTGAGGACCGCGCCGCCCAGGTTGTTCAGGGTGGCGGCCAGGGCCAGGGCGCGCAGCTCGGGGTGGCCCAGTACGTGCTGGAGCCCCTCCCGGATCCGGGTCGTGAGCGGGGTCCGGGCGGTGGCCGGCGGGGTGGGTACGGCCTGGATGCCGGTGAGGCGGAGCGCGGAGGCGAGGTACGCCGCAGAGGAGCAGGCCAGCGCCAGGGGGGCGGTCAGTGCGGCGACCAGGGCGCCGCCGGCTCCGCGGCCGGCGATGTTGGCGGCGGCCATGAGGGTCACCATCGCGGTGTTCGCCCGGATCAGGCCCTCGTGCGCAGGCGGTCGACCCAGGCTCCGGCCGGCAGGCCGATCAGAAGGAAGGCGAGCGTCGAGAGCGCGGCGAGGGTGCCGACCTGGGCGGGGCCGGCGTCGAGGGCGGTAAGGGCGAGCAGCGGGACTGCCACGTAGCCGGTGTTGGTGCCGAGCTGGTTGAGGGTGGTGGCGCCGAAGAGGGTGCGGAAGTCCTGATGGCGCCAGGGGGAACCGGTGGGGGAGGGGGCGGTGGCGCCTCCCGGGGCGGGTGCGGGCGCCGTCCGGTGGGGACGGGAGCGGCGCTCCGGGTGCGGGTGTGGCGAGGATGTCATGAACAGAACCGTGCCGAAGCTGATCTCTAAGAAAAAGTTAAATGTTCTCCGTCATCGCCTTAGCGTTGCTACGTAAATCCTGAGTTGCGGGGTCGTGGCCGGAACCGGCCCCAGGCATGGCAGGCTTGGGGCATGGCCGCTCAGATTTATCCCAGCATCCTGTCCGCCGACTTCGCCCGTCTCGCCGAGGAGGCGAAGGCCGTCGAGGGGGCCGACTGGCTGCATGTCGACGTCATGGACAACCATTTCGTCCCCAACCTCACCCTCGGCGTGCCGGTCGTGGAGTCCTTGAGCCGGGCCACGGACATCCCGCTGGACCTGCACCTGATGATCGAGAACCCGGACCGCTGGGCCCCTCAGTACGTCGAGGCAGGCGCGGGCTCGGTCACCTTCCACGCCGAGGCCGCGGCGGCGCCCGTACGTCTCGCGCGCGAGATCCGGGCGAAGGGGGCGCGGGCCTCCATGGCGCTCAAGCCCGCGACGCCGATCGAACAGTACGAGGACATCCTTCCCGAGCTCGACATGCTGCTGATCATGACGGTCGAGCCCGGCTTCGGCGGCCAGCCCTTTCTCGACATCATGCTCCCCAAGATCCGCCGTACCCGGGAGCTGATCTCCAAGCACGGGCTGGAGCTGTGGCTCCAGGTCGACGGCGGGGTATCGGCGTCGACCATCGAGCGCTGCGCCGAGGCCGGCGCCGACGTCTTCGTGGCGGGCAGTGCGGTCTACGGGGCGGTCGATCCGGCGGCCGCCGTCCGCACGCTGCGTGACCAGGCGGGCGCGGCGATCGCTGCGGCGCCGTGGGCTTGCGACCACTGAGCCGAGCGTTGGTGGACAGCTCGGTGAACGGGAGCTGTCCAGGCTGATCAACGGCCGTCGGATCTGACAGGATGAACGACGAGTCGAGAGTGTGAACACGAGAGTGTGAACAGCAGTGAGGAGAACGCGGTGTCTGCAATGTCGGCGGGACGGTCAGCCCTGCGGATGGGACCCGCGGAGCTGGTGCAGGCGGCGGCCATGGCGCGCCGCTTCTACCTGGAGGGCAAATCCAAGATCCAGATCGCCGAGGAGTTCGGCGTGAGCCGCTTCAAGGTGGCCCGGGTTCTGGAGACCGCTCTCGAACGCGACCTCGTACGGATCGAGATCCGGGTCCCGGCCGAGCTCGACGCGGAGCGGTCGGATGCGCTCCGGGCCCGGTACGGGCTCCGGCACGCCGTCGTGGTGGAGTCGCCCGCCGACGCCACCGAGGACGCCCCGGACCCGGAGAACCTGGGCGCCGTCGCCGCCGACCTGCTGGGTGAACTGGTCAGCGAGGGCGACGTGCTGGGCCTCGCGTGGGGCCGGTCGACCATCCACATGGCCGCCTCGCTGCACCGCCTGCCGCAATGCACCGTGGTCCAGCTGACCGGCGTGTACGACGCGGGGACCGCGGAGCGCGGATCGGTCGAGGCCGTACGCAGGGCCGCGCAGGTCTCGGGCGGCGACGCGCACCCCATCTACGCGCCCATGCTGCTGCCCGACCCGGCGACCGCGGCCGCACTGCGCAGCCAGACCGGGATCGCCCGCGCCTTCGACTACTTCGACAAGGTGACGGTCGCGGCCGTCTCCATCGGTTCGTGGGAACCGGGCATCTCGACCGTCCACGACATGCTGACGGACGAGGAGCGGGCCCACTACGCTTCGCTGGGCGTCGCGGCGGAGATGTCGGCCCACCTCTTCGACGCCGAGGGCCGGCGTGTCGGCCGGGACCTCGGCGAGAGGTGCATCACGGTCGAGGCGGACCGGCTGCGCCGGATCCCCGAGGTCGTGGCGATCGCGGGCGGGCTGCGCAAGGCCGCCGCCATCGGCGCGGTGCTGCGGTCGGGGCTGGTGACCAGCCTCGTCACCGACACGGCCGTCGCCGACTACCTGCTGACCGAATCGGCTCCCGGGCTGCGCCCGGCACTGGACCGGGCCGACCCCGACGACCTGTAGGGCCCCCGGCGGGGGCACCGCGCCGCGTACGGAGCAACCCCGCCCGCGGGGGCCCGCAAGCGCGTCTCGCGCTCCCCGATGCGGGCCGGAGCGCGTGCCGTGCGGACGCCACACCGGCCGGGGAGTGCCGGTGGGGTGGATGGTGCCCGGATCGAGATCCGAAGGGCCGCCGCGCCGCGGCCCGCGGGGCGCATACTGGAGGCAATGACAAAATCAGCAGTTCCTCGCCGCCATTTGCCGTCCAGCCCGTTCAAAGCCCCCGTGGAACAGCCCATCCGGCAGTTCAGCGTCGGCGATCGGGTCACTCACGACGAGCACGGCCTCGGCCGTGTCGTCGGAATCGAGGAGGGGATCGCCGTTCTCGTCGACTTCGGCTCGGTCCAGAAGCGCATCCTGAGCCCGTACAGCAAGATGGCCGCGCTCTGACGCGACCGAGCGATTCGCGGGCGAATCGGATATTTGACACCATCGGCGCATGATCTTCCGGAACGTGCCCCGATGGCTGCTGTGTTCACTGGGGGCCGTGTTCCTCTGTGTCGCGCTCGTCGCGACGGCGGGATGTGGGTCGCAGAAACCCGGCCCCGCCGTCGTCGGCGGCAGCGCCGAGTCCAGTACGGCTCCCAGCGACGCGCCCGACGTGGTTCCGGGCTGGGCGCGGGCGATGGCCGTCGTCAGGGCCGACACGCTGCCGCGGGAGGCGCGGGACGCCCTCGCGCTCATCGACAAGGGCGGCCCGTACCCGTACCGGCAGGACGGCGCCGTCTTCGGGAACTTCGAAAAGGTCCTGCCGCGCCAGAAGCGCGGCTACTACCACGAGTTCACGGTGCGCACACCGGGGGAGCGGGACCGCGGGGCCCGGCGGATCGTGACCGGCGAGGGCGGGGAGTACTACTACACGGACGACCACTACCAGACCTTCGAGGCGGTTCTGCGATGACCCTGCATCCGCAGCGGCTCGCGCCGGCGCTCGCCGCCGCCGAGATCGCGGGCTGGACGACCGTACGGCTGGACCTGGAGGGCGTACGGGACAAGACCGGGCTGATGGGCCGGTGCGGGGAGGCCTTGCGGCTGCCGGAGTGGTTCGGCGGGAACTGGGACGCGCTGTCGGATGCGCTGCGGGACCTGTCCTGGATGCCGGGCGCCCGGGCGGCGGCGGGGCGGCTGATTGCCGTGACCTCGTGGCGCGGGTACGCCGGGGAGCGGCCTTCGGAGTGGGAGACGTTCGTGGAGGTGCTGGAGGAGGCCGTGGACTTCTGGCGGGGGCGGGAGGGGGAGCCCGGGCTCACGGTGCTTCTGGCCGAGGGCGGGCCCGGGTCCGAGTCCGAGGGTGAGCCCGGGTCCGCGCGCGGGCCGGCTGCCGGGGCTGCGCCCCGGACGACCCCGCGCCTCAAGCGCCGGCGGGGCTGAAAGCCGGGTTCCGCCCCTGGCCCCGCGCCTCGAGCGCCGCCGGGGCTGGAAGACCGGGCTCCACGGGGGTGACAGGAGGGAACCGGGCGGCCTGCGGGCCGCCCGGTTCGGGTCAGTCCGTCTTCGGGATCCAGGGCGGGGTCTGGCCCCAGGACCAGACCGGGATCTTGGCCGCGTCGACCGGCGGGGGGTGGGGGCCCGAATAGATCAGGGCCATGCGGGTGCCCCACTCGATGTAGTAGGCGAACACCCCGCGGAACTCGGGGTCCGTCGGGAGGCCGACCTCGTCGGCCGTGTCCATGAGCAGGTCCACCCAGCGGCGGCGCTGCTTCTCCGTGATGGCCCGGCCCAGGTGCTTGGTGGCCATGTGGCGGTGGCCGCCGTGGTGGGCGGTGTAGTCCGCCGGGCCGCCGAAGACCTCGGACAGCCAGACCGCGACGTGCTGGGGGTGCTCGGAGTCCATGCCCGCGAACACGGGGGCCAGGATCTCGTCCCGAAGGGCGTGGGCGTAGAAGGCGTCGGTGAGGCGGTTCATCGCCTCCGCCCCGCCCATCCACTCGTAGATGGTGGGTGTGGTACTCATCGCTGACCGGCGCCCTTTCCCGTGCCCACGACGCCCGTCACGAGGTAGTGCTGCATCTCCTCGATGGCCGTCACGTACGGGCGGATGGCGGCGAAGAAGGCAGGGAAGTGCTCCCCCTTGCGGAAGCCGCCCAGGTGGGCCTCGATCGAGGTCCAGCGGATCCGGAGGATGTAGCGCTCCTTCTCCTCCTCGCACCGGGCCAGTTCGTAGTCGATGCACTCGGGTGAGGCGGCCAGTGACTCGGCCGCCCGGGCGTACGCGTCCTCGAAGGCCTGCTGGTCGTCCAATGCGATCCGGTAGCGGATGTATTCGACGGTGGTCGTCATGGTGCGTACCTCTCCCTGGGTGTAGGTCTCGGCCAGCCTTACGCGATCACACGGCGCCGTGGGGCGGATTCGTCATTCGGACCCGGACTTCATGGAGTCGGCCGTGCCGGAGACGTCGGGACCCTGCGCGCGGACCCGGCCGACCCGGTCCAGGGAGTCGCGCAGCTCCGTCAGCCAGCTGTCGGTGTTGCGCCCGACCAGGCGGACGCACCAGGCCAGTGCGTCGGCCCGGCTGCGGGCCACGCCACCGGCGACCAGGGTGTCGAGGACCTGGCGCTCGGACTGGCGCAGACGGGTCATGACGGGGACGGCGAGGTGGGTGAAGAGGGTCGTCTCGTCACCCACCCGCACGCCCCAGGCGACCTTGCGGCGGTAGAGCTCCTCGGCCTCGCGGGCCACTTCCATGCGCTGTTCGCGGGTGCGTTCGCGGAACTCCCGGACCGACTCGGCAGCCGGGATGACTCCGATGACCGTGATCTCCTCGCGGTCGGCGGTGACCGAGTCCAGGGACTCGTAGACGTCCACCGGCAGGCGCTCGGCGAACCAGACGCGGAGCTGTTCGCTCTGTTCGGATGTAATCATGTAATTAAAAATGCATCGGCTGTGTCCTTGATCACAAGGGCGCGGCGTTCGCTCTCAGCTCCTCCCGGCCCGTTCCCGAGCGGTCTCAGCCCACCGAGCGGTAGCGGTGGATCAGTGAGACGGCCATCGCCCCCTCGCCCACGCCCGAGGCCACCCGTTTGACCGAGTGGGCGCGGACGTCGCCCGCCGCGAAGACGCCGGGCACGCTCGTCTCCAGGGGGTAGGGGGCGCGTTCCAGGCTCCACTCGGCCGGGAGTTCGCCGCCGTTCGCGATCAGGTCCGAACCGGTGAGGACGAAGCCGTACTCGTCCCGCTCGACGACGCCCGCGAGCCAGTCGGTGTGCGGGCGGGCCCCGATGAAGGTGAACATGAAGCGCGCCGGGACCTCGCTGTCCCGGCCCGTCTCCGCGTCGTGGAGGGTCAGCCGCTCCACATGCTCCTCGCCGTCCAGCCGGACCACCGTGGTGCGCACCTTGACCTCGATGTTCGGGGTGCGTTCGATCTCGTCGATCAGGTAGCGGGACATGCTCGCGTCCAGGGAGGACGCGCGCACCAGGACGGTCACGCGGGCGGCGTACTTCGCGAAGTGGACGGCCGCCTGCCCCGCCGAGTTGGCCCCGCCGACGATGAACACGTGCTGGGAGATGCAGGCCGAGCTCTCGGTGGTCGCCGCGCCGTAGTAGAGGCCCGCCCCCTCGAATCGCTCGGCGCCCGGGGCGTCGAGCCGGTTGTACGAGACGCCGGTCGCCAGCAGGACCGTCTCGGCGGAGATCTCCGTGCCGTCGGCGAGGGTGAGGATCTTCGCGGGGTCGTCGCGGGTCAGCGAGACCACCTCCACCGGGTGCAGGATCTCGGCGCCGAACCGGGAGGCCTGGATGGTCGCCCGGCGCGTCAGGTCGCCGCCCGAGAGGCCCGAGGGGAAGCCGAGGTAGTTCTCGATCAGGCTGGAGGTGCCGGCCTGGCCGCCCGGGGCGCGGGAGTCCAACATCAGTGTGGACAGGCCCTCGGAGGCCGAGTAGACACCGGCCGCCAGGCCCGCCGGGCCCGCGCCGACGATGACGCACTCGTAGTGCGGGCGCGACGCGGTGGTGGCCAGGCCCAGGTGGCCTGCGAGCTGCGCGTCGGTCGGGGCCGAGAGCACCGCCCCGTCGGGGAAGCGGACCAGGGGCAGGGCGCCGTCGGGCTGGGCTGCGATGAGGGTCAGCGCCTCCGGGTCCCGCTCGACGTTGAGGAAGCGGAACGGCTGGCCGTTGCGGGTGAAGAAGTCCCGTACGGCGTGGGTGCCGGGGGAGACCAGGTGGCCGGCGACGATGATCCCGTCATAGGCGGGGCGGTAGGTCGCCAGCCAGTCCGAGAGCAGGTCGTCCAGGACGGGGAAGAGCCGCTCGTGCGGCGGGTCCCACGGCTTGA
This sequence comes from Streptomyces sp. NPDC046349, assembly GCF_055587885.1. Taxonomy (NCBI): domain Bacteria; kingdom Bacillati; phylum Actinomycetota; class Actinomycetes; order Kitasatosporales; family Streptomycetaceae; genus Streptomyces; species Streptomyces sp. NPDC046349. The sequence continues at coordinate 118,076 of NZ_JBVJFK010000005.1, read as the reverse complement.
GCAGGTAGTAGTCCAGCCGGACCCGGTTGATCGCGGTGATCGCCGCGTCGGTCTCGGCGTACGCGGTCAGCAGCACCCGGCGGGCGTCCGGGAAGCGGCTGACCGCCTCCAGCAGGAACTCGACGCCGGTGACGTCCGGCATGCGCTGGTCCACGAGGAACAACGCCGGGTCGTGGCCGCGCTCGTCGAGGGAATCGAGGATCTTCAGGGCGTCGGCGGCCGATGAGGCGCCGAGGACCCGGTAGCGGTCGCCGTAGGCGCTGCGCAGGTCGCGGCGGACGGCCCGCAGCACCTGCGGGTCGTCGTCGACGGCCAGGATCACCGGCTTGCGGCTCTCCGCGCGTTCGGCGGCGGCCGCGGACGGGGCGGGTGCCGTGGAGGAGGGTGCGGACGGTGCGGGGGAGCTCTCCCGGGCCGTGCTCATGCCGGGTCCAGCATCAGCTTGTCGGCGTAGCACCAGGCCCAGTCCTCGCCCGGCTCGTGGGAGGCCGCGATCGGGTGCTCGGTGGTCCGGTAGTGCCGGGTGGCGTGACGGTTCTTCGACGAGTCGCAGCACCCGACGTGTCCGCAGCTCAGGCACAGCCTCAGGTGCACCCACGTGTCGCCGGCGACAAGGCACTCCTCGCAGCCCACCGCGGTGGGCGTCACCGGACGTATCCGATCGGTGTGTGTGCACAAAAGGTCCATCGTCATGGTCGCCGTCCCTTTCCTCGTGTTCATGCTCGTCACAGCAACACGGCTCGCGCGCCCGCGATTCACGGCGCGTCCAGACCATAGGGCCGGCCCCCGCGAAATGGTTCACCGATTCGGCCGAAGTCACCTAGTCCTGCGGCTACTTCATGACGTCCGCGAACGACTTCCTGAGGTGCCCCGGTCGGCTGTGCCGCTACCTCACGAAGTCGCATGCCAGCGCTTTGACGAAGGCTCGCGGCCCGGCCAGTGTGGGGGACGCCAACGACAACAGGCGGCGCCTGGAGGAATACGTGAGCAGAAAGATTCTGGTCATTGTCTCCGAACACGGTTACTGGGCCGAAGAACTGATAGGACCCGTCTCGAAGTTCGACGAACGGGGCTACGAGGTCGTATTCGCCACGCCGACCGGAAAGCGTGCACACGCGCTCCCGCCGAGCCTCGACGCGACGTACATCGACCCCCCGCTGGGACGTTCGGTGACCACCGAGGAGAACGCCCGGCTGGGGCGGGAGTTCGAGCGGTCGAGCCGGCTGGACTCGCCGCTCGACATCGAGGCGTGGGTGCCCGAGCGCCCGTACACGAGCGACACGGCCTACCTGCCCAAGCTGGAGCAGTACCACCGCGATCTCGACGCACTCGACGCCGACATCGCCGGATACGACGCGGTCCTCATCGTCGGCGGCAGCGGACCTATCGCCGACCTCGCCAACAACGAGCGCGTCCACGCCCTGATCCTGGCCTTCCGGAAGGCCGGCAAGGTCGTGGCCGCCGAGTGCTACGGGGTCGCCTGCCTGGCCTTCGCCCGGGACTGGGACGACCGCAAGAGCATCATCTGGGGCAAGCACGTGACAGGCCACTGCAAGGAGTACGACTACAAGGACGGCACCGGATTCCTCGGTACCGACTTCAACATGGGCCCGCCGCCGTATCCGCTGGAATACATCCTGCGCGACGCGACGGGACCGCAGGGCGCGTACCACGGGAACTTCGGAAAGCCGGTCTCGGTGATCGTGGACTTCCCCTTCGTCACCGGACGTTCCACCCCCGACTCCTATCTGACGGGGCAGAAGATCGTGGAGGTCCTGGAGGACGGCCTCACCCGATACGGCTGGTAGTCCCGGAAACCGCCGGGAAATCGGACAGGCGAGGGGGAATTCATGGAAGCCACTCCCGGACGGGAAAGGCTGATCGAGCAGTTCAAGGCCGACGGCCTGAATGTGATGTTCGGGAATCCGGGGACGGTGGAACAGGGATTCCTCGACGCGGTGGACGCGGCGGAGGACTTCCGCTACATCCTCGCCCTCCAGGAGACCGTCGCCGCCGGCATCGCCGACGGGTACGCCCGGGCGACCGGCGGCGCGGCCCTGCTCCAGCTGCATTCCGGGGTGGGCCTCGGCAACGGCATCGGGATGCTCTACCAGTCGCTGCGCGGCCACACCCCGCTCGTCGTCGTCGCCGGGGACGCCGGGGTGCGCTACGACGCCATGGACGCGCAGATGGCGTCCGACCTGGTGGCCATGGCCAGGCCCGTGACCAAGTACGCGACCCGCGTCACCGACCCGCGCTCGGTGCTCCGCACCGTCCGGCGGGCCGTGAAGATCGCGCTGACCCCGCCCCGCGGGCCCGTGTTCGTCGCGCTGCCGATGGACGTGCTGGACGAGCTCAACTCGGAGCCCGTCCTGCCGGCCACGGTCCCGCTGACGGACGTGGCGCCCTCGCCGGCGTCGGTGGGCCGGGCAGCCGAGCTGCTCGCCTCCGCCGAGCGGCCGGTCGTCCTGATCGGGGACGGAGTGGCGCTCTCCGGGGCGCAGCGCGAGCTCGCCGCCGTCGCCGAGCTACTGGGCGCCGACGTGTACGAGGTCGACTCCTCCGAGGTGAACATCGCGGCCTCGCACCCGCTGCGGCGCGGCCAGACGGGCCACATGTTCGGCCCCCACAGCAAAGAACTGGTCGCGGACGCCGACGGGGTGCTGATCGTCGGCACCTACGTCTTCCCGGAGGTGTTCCCCGAGCTGGAGAGCCCCTTCCGGGCCGGCGCGAAGGTCGTCCACATCGACCTCAACGCCTACGAGATCGCCAAGAACCACCCCGTGGACCTGGGTCTCGCCGCGGATCCGCGGCAGGCGCTGCGCGCGCTGGCCGGCGTACTGGAGCGGCAGTCGACCCCGCAGCGGCGGGCCGCCGCGGCCGCCCGGCTCGACGCACGGACCCGGGAGCGTGCCCGGTCGGCGGGCGCGGCCGCCGAGGACGACGGCACGCCGATGGCCGTCTTCCTGCGGACCCTTGCCGAGCGCACCGGCGGAGACCTGATCGTCTTCGACGAGGCGCTGACCACTTCGCCGCTGGTCACCCGCTACCTGCCGGCCGAGCGCCCCGGCGACTACCACCTGACCCGGGGCGGATCGCTCGGCGTGGGCTTCCCGGGGGCGGTCGGCGCCAAGCTGGCCCGGCCGGACCGGCTCGTCGTGGGCTTCGCGGGCGACGGCGGGTCCATGTACACCTACCAGGCGCTGTGGACAGCGGTCCGGCACGGCATCGACGCCAAGTTCGTCGTCTGCAACAACCGCAAGTACCGGCTGCTGGACGACAACATCGCCCAGTACTGGCGGGAGCGGGACATCCCCGAGCACGGCTTCCCGGGCTCCTTCGACCTCTCGCACCCCGAGATCGACTTCGCCGGGCTGGCGCGTTCGCTCGGCGCCGACGGGATGCGCGTGGAGAAGCCGGACGAGGCGGTCGCAGCGGTGGGCCGGATGCTGTCCCACCCCGGACCGTTCCTCGTCGACGTGCAGATCTGACCGCTGACCGCCTGCCCGATCCGACCCGCCCGACCCGACCCGACCCGTCACCCAGCACGGATACGGAACAGGAGGAGACCGCATGCCCGCCGAGCGGCAGCTGACCGAGGACGCGATCCGCAGTTTCGCCGAGAACTGGTACGTGGCGCTGGACCAGCACGTGGGCCTGGCCGATGTGCTCGCCCTGATCACCGAGGACCTGGAGTTCAAGGTCCCCGAGGACACCTTCCTCGGACACGAGGGATTCGGCCGCTGGTACGCGGCCGTCACCCACCGCTTCTTCGACGAGGTGCACACGGTCACGAAGGTGGAGCCCGTGATCGAGGGCGACCGGGCGGTCGTCCGGGTCCTCGTCAACTGGCAGGCCAAGATCTGGGACCCGCCGGCCGCCCGCAGCCAGTGGCTGGGCTTCGACGCCGACCAGACCTGGACCGTGGTCGCCGGCCCCGACGGACCGCTGATCCAGCAGTACACCGTCAACGACCTGGCGCCGATGCCCGGTTCCGGTTCCCTGTGACCGAGATCGAGACCGAGACCGTGACCGCGGTGAAGGAGAGCCGACGATGCCCGAAGTGACACGGGAGCGGGTCCGGGAGGCCTACGCCGCCCTCGGCTCCGGCGACCGGGCCCGGATCCTGGAGTACTACAGCGAGGACCTGCGCTGGCTGGTGCCGGGCAACCATCCCCTGGCGGGCTGGTACGAGAGCCTTGACGCCTTCCTGGAGCTGATGGGGCAGACCCACAAGCTCACGGGCGGCACCTTCCGGATGGACCTGGAGGCGGTGCTGGTCGGCGAGGACTGCTCGGCGGACGTGTGCCGCAACGTCGCCCAGCGGGCCGGCGCGGCCGAGGCGAGCGGATCTCCGTACGAGCGGATGGACTACCCGGTCTTCCACTTCATGCGGTGGCAGGGCGGCCGGATCGTCGAGGGCCGCGACGGGCTCTTCGGGGACTCGGCGACCGCCTTCAGCCAGTTCTGGGCGCCGTTCGCGCCGGACGGAACCCGCAGGGACCGATAGGGGGTGAGCGCGATGGACGCACGACAGATCCTGCAGAAGTACTACGAATACGCCAACGCCGGGGACTGGGACCGCTGGTGCGACCTGTTCGCCGACGACCAGGTCATGGACGAGCAGCTCGCCGGCCACATCGAGGGCCTGGAGGTGCTCCGGTCGATGATGAAGGGCATGGGGACGATGTACCGCGTCTTCCGCAACGAGCCCGTGCACTTCCTCGTCGACGGGGAGAAGGCCGCGGCCGTCTCCCACCTCACCGCGGTCAGCGCCTCCGGCGAGACCATCGAGGCCGAGGTCATGAACTTCTTCCGGATCGTGGACGGAAAGATCGCCTACATGGCGAACCACCACGACACGGTCCCCTTCCAGGTGCTGAGCCAGGACTGAGGGGGCAGGCGTGAGCGTGGAAGAGTACGACTACATCGTCGTGGGATCGGGCACCGCGGGCAGCGTGCTGGCGAACCGGCTCTCCGAGGACCCGGACGTCTCCGTCCTCGTCCTGGAGGCGGGCGGGCCCCGGATCCCGCCGGAGGTCGACGACCCGTCCTCCTGGTACAAGCTCCTCGGCGGTCCCGTGGACTGGGGCTACACCAGCACACCGCAGCCCGGGCTCGACGGCCGCCGTACCTACGAGCCGCGCGGGAAGGCCCCCGGCGGCAGCAGCAACCTCTACATCATGATGCACATCCGCGGCCACGCCTCGGACTTCGACAACTGGGCCTACCAGGGCGCGGCCGGCTGGGCGTACGAGGACGTGCTCCCGTACTTCGCCCTGCTGGAGGGCCAGGAGGACGTCACCGCCGCCACCACCGGCACCCGCGGCCCGCAGCGGGTCACCAACGCCGGGCTCCACGGCCCCAACCCGGTCTCCCGTGCCTTCATCGACGCGGCCGTCGAACTCGGGCACGAGGAGATCGCCGACTTCAACACCGACGGGCCCCGGCGCGGCCTCTTCGGCACCGGCTGGCACCACATCGACGTGGCCGACGGCCGCCGCCAGGGTGCCCTGGCCGCCTATCTGGAGCCGGCGCTCGACCGGCCGAACCTGACCCTGCGCACCAACGCGCACAGCAGCCGGCTGCTCTTCGACGGGGACACCTGCACGGGCGTCGAGTACGTCCAGCTCCAGCCGCCCGCCCCGCCTGCGGACGGCGGCGTACCCGGCCGGACCGTCCGGGACGGCCACAGCAGCGTCTCCGCGCCCGGACTGCACACCGTACGGGCGCGGCGCGAGGTGGTCGTGGCCGCCGGGGCGATCGAGTCGCCGAAGCTGCTGCTGCTCTCCGGCATCGGCCGGCCGGAGCAACTGCGCGAGCACGGCATCGAGGTCACCGCGGCCCTGCCCGGGGTCGGCGAGAACTTCCACAACCACGTCCTGACCGGGCTGATGGCCGAGGTCACCCAGGAGCTCCCGCCGCCCGCGCAGAACCTCTCCGAGAGCGCTCTGTTCCTGTCCTCGCAGCCGGGTCTGCCCGCCCCCGACCTGCAGATCGCCTTCGTCCACGTGCCGTTCGACGTGATCGTCGGCAGGGACCACCCGAACACGGTGTCCATCCTGCCCGGCGTCGTACGCCCGGTCTCGCGCGGCTGGATCAGGCTGGCGAGCGCCGATCCGCTGGCCCACCCACTGATCAACCCGAACTACCTGGGCGACCGGTGGGACCTGGAACGCATGGTGCAGGGCGTCAAAATCGCCCGGGAGATCTTCGCGACCTCGGCGTTCTCGCCCTGGTACAAGCAGGAGCTCCAGCCCGGTCCGGGCCATGCGTCCGACGACGAGCTGCGCACCTTCGTGAGGCAGAAGTCGGAGAGCTACCACCACCAGGCCGGATCCTGCCGCATGGGCATCGACGACCTCGCCGTCGTCGACCCCGAGCTGAGGGTGCACGGCGTGCGCAACCTGCGCGTCGTGGACGCGAGCGTGATGCCCGCGGTCCCGTCGGGCAACTGCCACACCGCCATCGCGATGATCGCCGAGCGCGCGGCGGACTTCCTGAGGGGGATCTCCCGTGCCTGATGCCGTCCTGCGCGAGGGCGCCCTGTCCGGGACCCGGATCGCGGTCCTGGTCGAGAGCGACTACTACGAGCCGGAGATCTTCTACTACCGGCACCGGTTCGCGGAGGAGGGCGCCGAGGTCGACTTCCTGACCCGGCTGTGGGGCAACGACTCCATCACCTTCACCGGTCACGAGTACCGGGCGCCGTTCACCGTGAACCGCTCCCTGGAGGGCTTGGGCGACGAGGAGCTGCGCCGGTACGCGGCGATCATCGTGCCCTCGGGCATGGTGGCCGACCGGCTGCGCTACACCGAGGACGTGGACGTCCTGGCCCCGGCGACCGAGCTGCTGCGCCGGGCCTTCGAGGAGCCGACGGTCCTCAAGGGGATCATCTGCCACGGCATGTGGCTGGCGTCCTCCATCCCCGGCAAGATCCGCGGCCGCAAGGTCGTCTGCCACAACAACCTGATCGGCGACGTCCGCAACATGGGCGGGGAGTACGTCGACGAGGACGTGGTGGTCGACGGAGACCTGGTCACCGGCCGCACCGGAGCGCACCACCACCTGTTCGCACGCCGGATCATCGAGCTGATCTCGGCCGGCCGGGGCCGGGGGGCCGGCTGATGCCGGGGGCCGCGGACCGGCCGATGGTCTGGTCGCACGTGGGCCTGAACTGCGTGGACCAGAAGACCACCGAGGACTTCTACACGCGGTACTTCGGCTTCTCCCGGGCCCGGGTGGTCGACCTCGGGGACTCCCGCATCGTGTTCCTGCGCAAGGGGGACGCGTACTTGGAGCTCTTCGCGGCGGGCGCCGAGCCGTCCCGTACGGCGCCGGGGGTCGGGGTCCCCCCGGCGGCAGCCGGGGGAGACGGGCCGCAGGCCCCGGGCCGGATGCGCCACCTGGCGTTCCAGACCGACAGCGTGGACGCGTTCCTGGCCGAGCTGGGCGACGCGGCGGAAGTGACCCTGGGGCCGCTGGACTTCGACGACTTCATCTGCGGCTGGCGGACCGTGTGGGTCCGCGATCCCGACGGGGTGATCGTCGAAGTGAGCCAGGGATACGAGGACGACAGCACTCACGACAAGGACGGTGCATGACATGGCGGACGCCGTGAGCTTCTCCTTCTCCGACACCATCGCGGGCTACGTCGTCCGCTTCGACTCCGGTACGCGCCTGCTGCGGCTGAAGACCTCGGACGGCCGCGAGTTCGACGTCTCGCTGGCCGGCGATCCCAGCGCCGAGCTGGTCCGCAACCTGGACGAGCCCTACATCGACGCTTCCGGGCACATCGACGAGATGCTCTCGCCGGGCCGGTTCCTCTTCGTGTACGGCGTCCACTACCCGGAGCACGGCGGTCGCTTCGACGCCAAGCGCCTGGTGTTCCTCGGCCGCGGCGCCGAGGACTACCGCTTCGAGGAGGGCAGCTGGTGGATCAAGCAGATCGAGTCGCTGGCCGACTTCTACCGGCGGGCGCAGTTCGGTGACGGCCCGGTGGACTTCACCGAGTACCGCACCGAGATCCGGCTCGGTGGCGACAAGACCGCCAGCCACGTCCAGGAGACCGACACGATCTCCCGGCTGGTCTACGGCATGGCCTCGGCCTACCTGCTGACCGGCAAGGACGAGTACCTGGAGGTCGCCGAGCGCGGGACCGAGTACCTGCGCAAGCACATGCGGGTCGTGGACGGCGAGGAGGACGTGGTCTTCTGGTACCACGGCATCAGCGTCGACGGGGACAGCGAGCGCAAGCTGTTCACCTCGGAGTTCTCCGACGACTACGACGCGATCCCGATGTACGAGCAGATCTACGCGCTGGCCGGCCCCGTCCAGACGTACCGGGTCACCGGCGACGTCCGGATCAAGAACGACGCCGACGCCACGATCCGGCTGTTCGACAAGTTCTTCTTCGACCCGGAGCAGGGCGGCTACTACTCCCACATCGACCCGATCCTCTTCAGCGCGGACCACGAGTCCCTCGGCGAGAACGCCGAGCGCAAGAACTGGAACTCGGTCGGCGACCACGCCCCCGCCTACCTGATCAATCTCTACCTGGCGACGGGCGACCAGAAGTACGCCGACTTCCTCGAGTACACCTTCGACACGATCGCGGACAAGTTCCCCGACTACAAGAACAGCCCCTTCGTCCAGGAGCGCTTCTTCCGCGACTGGTCCCACGACAAGGCGCACAGCTGGCAGCAGGACCGCGCGGTCGTCGGCCACAACCTGAAGATCGCCTGGAACCTGATGCGGATGAACTCGCTGAAGGCCAAGCCGGCGTACGAGGAGCTCGCCCGGAAGATCGGCGAGATCATGCCGGCTGTCGGCAGTGACGTGCAGCGCGGCGGCTGGTACGACGTCGTGGAGCGCGTGAAGGTGGGCGACCAGGAGACGTATCGTTTCGCCTGGCACGACCGCAAGGCCTGGTGGCAGCAGGAGCAGGCGATCCTCGCCTACCTCATCCTGAACGGCACGGTCGGCGGCGACGCGAACCTGCGCGAGGCCCGGCAGGCGCAGGCCTTCTACAACACCTTCTTCCTCGACCACGACGAGGGCGCCGTCTACTTCAACGTCCTCGCCAGCGGCACGCCGTACCTGCTCGGCACCGAGCGGCTCAAGGGCAGCCACTCGATGTCCATGTACCACTCGGCGGAGCTCTGCTACCTCGCCGCCGTCTACAACAACCTGCTGATCAACGGCCGGGAGATGGACTTCCACTTCCAGCCCGACCCGACCGGCCTGCCCGACCGCGTCCTGCGCGTCTCGCCCGACCTGCTGCCCGCAGGCTCGGTGCGGATCGCATCCGTGGAGATCGACGAGAAGCCGTACACCGACTTCGACGCGGAGGCGCTCACCGTGCGCCTGCCCGACGTCCAGAGCCGCGTCAAGGTGAAGGTCCGGCTGCGGCCGACGGCCAAGAAGTAGCGCTCAACGGGGGGCGCCCCAACCAGAGGGGAAGGCAATGACTCTCAACATCAAGGAACGCCGGAACAAGACGGCCACCGTGCTCGTCGCCACCGGTGAGATCAACAGCGAGACGTCCGGCACGCTGCTGAAGTCCCTGCTGCCGCTGGTCCGCGAGGGCAAGCCGCTGCGGATCGACCTCACGGCGGTGACCTACGTCTCCAGCGCGGGCCTGCGCACCCTGCTCGTGGTCTACCGCGAGGCTCAGCACGCCGGCGTGGCCGTCACGCTCTACGGGGTGAGCGAGGAAGTCCGGTTCGTCATGTCGGCCACCGGCTTCCTCGACTTCTTCGAGACCGGCGAGGCCGCCGCGGCGGCCGCCAAGGCCAAGGCCGCGCGATGAGCGAGACCCGGTCCGAGCAGGTCCTGCGCGTCGACGCGTACCCGACCCACGAGGTGGGCGGGTACCGCGTCCGCGCGGGCAAACCGTTCCCCTTCGGGGCCAACGTGGTCCCCGGCGGGGTCAGCTTCTCCGTCTTCTCCGACCAGGCCACCTCCATGACCCTGGTCATCTACCGGCGCGGAGAGCCCGAGCCGATGGCCGAACTGGAGTTCCCCGAGGAGTTCCGCACCGGCAGCGTGTTCGCCATGACCGTCTTCGGCCTCGACCACGAGAACATCGAGTACGGGTACCGGGCCGACGGCCCCTACGACCCGGTCACCGGCCACCGTTTCGACGCCCGCCAGGTCCTCTCCGACCCCTACGCCCGGCTGATCGCCGGCCGGGACGTGTGGGGCGTGGAGCCGGACTACAGCCGCGGCTACCAGTACCGCTCCCGCGTCTGCCTCCAGGACTTCGACTGGGGCGACGACACCCCCCTGGGCATCCCCGCCGAGGACCTCGTCGTCTACGAGGCCCACGTGCGCGGCTTCACCCGGCACCCCAACTCGGGCGTCACCGCCCCCGGCACGTTCGCCGGTCTGCGCGAGAAGATCCCGTACCTCAAGGAGCTCGGGGTCAACTGCATAGAACTGCTGCCGGTGTTCGAATTCGACGAGAGCGACAACCCGCGCTCCAACCCGGAGACGGGCGAGAAGCTCTTCGACTACTGGGGCTACAACACCGTCTCCTTCTTCGCGCCCAAGGCCGGCTACGCGGCCACCGGACGCTACGGAATGCAGGGCGACGAGTTCCGCACCCTGATCAAGGACCTGCACGCGGCCGGCATCGAGGTCATCCTCGACGTCGTCTTCAACCACACCGCCGAGGGCAACGAGCAGGGGCCGACGATCTCCTTCAAGGGGCTCGACAACGCCACCTACTACATGCTCACGCCCGAGGGCTACTACTTCAACTTCAGCGGCACCGGCAACACGGTCAACTGCAACCACCCCGTCGTGCGCAACTTCGTGCTCGACTGCCTGCGCCACTGGGTCGCCGACTACCACATCGACGGCTTCCGCTTCGACCTCGCCGCCATCCTCGGCCGGTCCCTGGACGGCACGCCGCTGCCCAACCCGCCGCTCCTCGAACTGCTCGCCTACGACCCGGTCCTGCGGCACACCAAGCTCATCGCCGAGGCCTGGGACGCCGGCGGCCTGTACGAGGTCGGCAACTTCCCGGCGTACGGCCGCTGGGCGGAGTGGAACGGCAAGTACCGCGACACCGTACGCCGCTTCCTCAAGGGCGACCCCGGGGTCACCGGCGAACTGGCCACCCGCATCGCCGGCTCGCCCGACCTCTACTCCAGCCGCGGCACCGCCGCCTCCGTCAACTTCCTGACCGCGCACGACGGCTTCTCCCTCGCCGACCTGGTCTCCTACAACGACAAGCACAACGAGGCCAACGGCGAGGGCAACAACGACGGCGCCAACGACAACAACAGCTGGAACTGCGGAGCCGAGGGTCCCACCGACGACCCGGCGATCAACACCCTGCGCACCCGCCAGATGAAGAACGCCCTCGCCATCCTCCTCACCAGCCAGGGCATCCCGATGCTGCTCTCCGGCGACGAGGTCGGCAGGACCCAGCAGGGCAACAACAACACCTACTGCCAGGACAACGAACTGTCCTGGTTCGACTGGGACCAGGTCGACGACAACGCCGAACTGCTCCGCTTCACCCGGCAGATGATCGCCTTCCGCAAGCGCCACCGCGAGCTGCGCTCCACCTCCCACCCCACCGGGCGGGTCCGCGAGCACCTCGGCCTGCCGGACATCAGCTGGCACGGGGAGCGGGCCTGGCAGCCCGACTGGTCGGCGGAGAGCCGGCTGGTGGCGGTCGCCCGCTGCGGCGCCGGCGACGACGACGTGGTCTACGTGGCCATGAACGCGCACTGGGAGTCCCACGACCTGGAACTGCCCGCCCTGCCCGGCGGACGCAGCTGGCACCTGTTCGCCGACACGGGGGCCGACGCACCGCACGACATCCGCACCCCGGGGACCGAGCCGGAGCTGGACAACGCCGGCAAGTACCTGATCGGCCCCCGTTCGGTGGTGATCCTCGTGGGCCGCACGAACGAACCCGACGCATTCGACACGCCCTGACCGAAGGAGACCTGACATGCCGCTTTCCGTGTCCCTGAGCATCGAGGGCGACACCACCGTGATCGAACTGTCGGGCGAACTGGACGCCAAGACCGCGCCGGACTTCCACCGGACCATCGAGAAGGCCGCCGGCCACGGCACCACCGTCGTCGAGATCAGGATGGCCGGCGTCGGCTACATGGCCAGCGCCGGCCTGCGCTCCCTGGTCTTCGCCCAGCAGAAGATCGCGGACCACGTCACCATCAAGGTGGTCGGTGCCATCGAGCCCGTCTCCCGGACCATCCGGACGGCAGGCCTCGACCGCAGCATCGTCCTCTCCGATGAGTGACGACCGTGAGTGACATGGTCGAGCTGGCGAGGACGCCCGTCGTACTGGAGGTGCCCGCGACGGTCGGGGCACTGGGCGACATCGCCGCGTTCGTCCTGCGGCTGGCCGGCCGGGCGGGGCTCGACAAGCGGGCCGCCTACCGGCTCCGGCTGGCAGTCGACGAACTGGCCACGAACATCGTGATGCACGGATACCGGGGCGGCGACGGACGGATCACCGTCCGCGGCCGCTCCGGCCCGGGCGGTGTGCAGATCGCCATCGAGGACTCCGCCCCCGCCTTCGACCCCGTCGAAGGCCGCCTGCCGCCCTGCCCAGGGGTCCCCCTGCAGGACCGGCGGGTCGGCGGCCTCGGCATCCACCTCGCCCTGACCAGCGTGGACGAGTTCGCCTACGCGCACAGGGACGGCCGCAACATCAGCACGCTGACTGTGAAGGCTGAGGGGACGGACCCATGCCCTCCACGACCGTGATCATCCTCGACGCGCACCCGGCACCGCCGCCCGAACTGCTCGACGCCCTGCGGACGATGGACGCCTCCCTCGTCACCCGCACGCTGACGGAGCTGCGCGAAGGGCCGCTGGAACTGCTGCCCGTCGCGGACGTGCTGCTGGCCCCGGCCGAGTCCGACGGGGACGCCGTACGGATGGCCGTACGGCGGCTGCGCCGCTGGGCCGGAGCCCCCATCGTGGTCGTGTGGGCCGTGACGGAGTTCGCCGCCCTGGAGGAGCACGTCCGGATCGGGCACGACTACCTCGTCCCACCCTTCCTCCCCGCCCTCGTCGGGGCCCGGCTGCACAGCTGCTCGGAGCGCGCCGGACTCGGCCGCACCCTGCGCGAGGCCGACGCCCGCGCCGAACTCATGGGCTACGAGAAGGAACTGGAGATCGGCCGCGAGATACAGGCGGGCTTCCTGCCCGAATCGCTGCCCGTCCCCGACGGCTGGGAGATCGACGTACGCTTCCGGCCCGCCCGACAGGTCGCCGGGGACTTCTACGACGTCTTCGAGATCTCCCGCGGCCGCCGGCTGGCCTTCGTCGTCGCCGACGTCTGCGACAAAGGGGTCGGCGCCGCGCTGTTCATGGCGCTCATCCGCTCCCTGCTCCGCCACACCGCGCAGAACAGCGGACTCCAGCACCTGGTCGCCGCCGGCCGGGCCGGCGGCAGCCGGCGGATCCCGGTCGTCGGCGCGACACCCCTGCTCAACGCGGTCACCGCCACCAACGGCTACCTCACCAGCAACCACCTGCGGCAGGGCTACTTCGCCACTCTCTTCTTCGGGGTGCTGGACCCGCTCACCGGCAGCCTGGTCTACATCAACGGCGGCCACAATCCGCCCCTGCTGCGGCCCGCCGACGGCAGCCCGCCCGCGGCCCTGGACATCACCGGACCGGCCGTCGGGGTCCTGCCCGACTGCGTCTACACGCTCGGCTACGCCCAGCTGGACCCGGGCGACACCCTCTTCGTGTTCACCGACGGAGTGCCCGAGGCCCGCTGTCCCAACGGCAGCTTCCTCGGCGACGAACGCATGCTGGAACTGCTTGCCGGACCACTGGTGAGCGGCAAGGACCTGGTCGACCGGATGGACCTGGCGGTCCGCGAGCACACCGGCACCGCCGAGCAGCACGACGACGTCACCATGCTCGCCCTGCACCGGCCGCGTACGGCGCGGGGGCCGTACGCGGCCGGCCCCGGCCATCAGGTGGTGGCCTAGATGGCCCGGACCATCGTGGTGCACTCGCACCGCGGCGGGACGGGCAAGTCCTCGGTCCTGGCCAACCTCGCGCTGCTGATCGCCGCCGGGGGACGCCGGGTGGGGGTGGTGGACACCGACATCCAGTCACCCACTCTGGACCTGCTGTTCCGGCTCGGCCCCGGTCCCTCCCTGGCCGACTACCTGCTCGGCCGCTGCGAGATCGAGGCCGCCGCCCAGCCGGCCGGTGTGCCCGGGCTGTACGTCGTACCGGCCCGGACCGGGACGGCGGCCCTGCGGGAACTGATGGCCGGCGGCTATGACGTGGGCCTGTTGCCGGAGGGCTTCGACCGGTTGGCCGAGCACTACGCGCTGGACGTGCTGCTGCTCGACACCCACGCCGGGCTCAACAACGAGTCGGTGACCGCGATGGCGAGCGCCGACGTGCTGATGATCATGGCCCGGGCCGACCGGATCGACCTCTCCGGGGTCGAGGAGACCATCGCCCTCGCCGGGCGCCTGGCCTGCCGGCGGACCCTGGTGCTGAGCATGGCGCCCGCCGGCATCGACCGGGACTCGGCCCGGCGGCGCTCCGAAGAGGTCTACGGCGCACCCGTGGCCGGAATCCTTCCCTACTCGCCGGAAATGGCCTCCCTGTACGGGGAGCGCATATTTGCAGAAGCCCATCCCGACCATCCCCTGGTCGATGAATTCCGCACCATCATCTCGGCGTTGGACGCACGTGACGAAGTATCGCGGGCCTGACGTCACCCCCTTACGCCCCCTGCGGGGGGCGTGTTGAATCGGCAGCGAATCCAGAACAAGGAGAGAATCATGAAGATTCTCGTCGTCATGACGGCCAAGGCGACCCTGCACCTGCTGGACGGCGAACAGCATCCCTCGGGATTCTGGGCAGAGGAATTCGTCGTTCCCTTTTCGCTCTTCAAGGCCGCCGGCCACGACGTGGACGTGGCGACGATCGGGGGCCGCGCTCCCACCGTCGACCGGACGAGCATCGACCCCCAGTTCCTCCGGTGGGTCCGCCCCCAGGGTTCCCCCGACGAGGACGCGGCCAACGCCGCCGAGTACGTCCGGGTCATCGAGAACACCCCCCAGCTGCGGGCCCCCCTGGCGCTGGAGTCGCTCACCGAGAAGGACGTCGCCGACTACGACGGCGTCTACGTCAGCGGCGGCCACGGCGCGATCGGCGACCTGCCCAAGTCCGACGAACTCGCGCAGGTCCTTCGCTGGGTCATCGCCCAGGACAAGCCCCTCGCCACCGTCTGCCACGGCCACACCTCGCTGCTCGCGCTGCGCGACGGCGAAGGCCGCTGGCCTTTCGAGGGCTACCGGATGACGGCCTTCTCCCACGACGAGGAACTGGTCACCAACATGGCCGGCCGGCTCCCGCTGATCCTCGAGGTCGAACTCACCCGCCTCGGCGCCCGCTACGAGAAGGCAGACGCGATCTGGGACTCCCACGTGGTCGTCGACCGCAGGCTGACGACCGGCCAGAACCCGTACTCCTCCAAGGCCCTCGCGGAGACGTTCCTGCGCGAGCTCGCGAAGGGCTGAGGGGACAGACCCCCACCCCCGCCCCGCATCCGACACCGGAAGGCAGCCATGACCAAGCGTGAGCTGAGCGGCCCGCCCCTCGCCAACCCCGGGAAGCTGTTCATCGGCGGCACATGGGTCCCGGCCCTGGACGGCCGGACCGAGCCGGACGTCAGTCCCGTCGACGGACAGGAGATCGTGCCGGTCGCCCAGGCCGCCGCGGCCGACGCGGACGCGGCCGTCGCCGCCGCCCGCGCGGCGTACGAGGAAGGTCCGTGGAGCAGACTGTCCGCCCAGGAGCGGGCGCTGCGGCTGAACCGGGTCGGTGAGCTCATCGAGCGCGACCTGGAGGAGATCGCACTGCTGGAGACCGTGGACATGGGCAAGCCGTTCGCGTTCTCCAGCACCGTCGACGCCCCCATGGCCGCCCAGCTCATGCACTACTACGCCGGGGCCGTGACCCGCGTCGACGGCTCCTCGCGTGCCCCGGCGGGCGGACAGCTGGCCTACACCCTGCGCGAACCGCTGGGCGTCGTCTGCGCGATCACCCCGTTCAACTTCCCGCTGCTGCTGTCGATGACGAAGATCGCACCGGCGCTGGCGGCGGGGAACACGGTCGTCCACAAGCCCTCCCCGGCCACTCCGCTCACCGCACTGAAGATCGCCGAGCTCTTCCAGGAGGCGGAGATCCCCGACGGGGTGCTCAACGTGGTCACCGGCCCCGGCGTGGAGCTGGGGGAGACGCTCACCGACCACCCCGGCATCGACAAGATCGCCTTCACGGGCTCCACCGTCGTCGGCCAGTCGATCATCCGCAGGGCCGCCGGCACCCTGAAGAAGGTCACGATGGAGCTCGGCGGCAAATCCGCCAACATCGTCTTCGCCGACGCCGACCTCGACGCCGCCGAGGAGCTCGCCTTCTTCGGCATCTACTACAACAAGGGCGAGATCTGCACGGCCGGATCCAGGCTGCTGCTCCAGCGCCCCATCCACGACGAGCTGGTCGAACGCCTCGTGCGCCGGGCCGCCGCCCTCAGGCCCGGCGACCCGCGCGACCCGGCCACCCTCTTCGGGCCCCTCGCCCACCGAGGCCAGTTCGACAAGGTCAGCTCGTACATCGAGATCGGCGAGAAGGAGGGCGCGGTCCTGCGGACCGGCGGCACCGGGTGGACCCCCGAGGGAGCCTCCGCCGAGGGCCTGTACTTCCTGCCGACCGTCTTCACCGGCGTCGACAACGGGATGCGCATCGCCCAGGAGGAGATCTTCGGCCCCGTCCTGTCGATCATCCCCTTCGACACGGAGGAGGACGCCGTCCGCATCGCCAACGACAGCGCGTACGGCCTCGCCGCCGGCGTCCACACCAAGGACCTGCGCCGCGCCCACCGCGTCGCCTCGCAGATCAAGGCCGGCACAGTCTGGGTCAACTGCTACAACCAGTACGACCCCGCGGTGCCCTACGGCGGCTACAAGGCCTCCGGATTCGGGCGCGAGTGCGGGCCCGAGTCCCTCGAGAGCTACACCCAGACCAAGTCGGTCTGGATCGGCATGGACTGAGAAGGCCGGGCCCGACCCGGACACCCCTTACCCGAGGAGCGTCAATGCGGACAGCCGTCATCGGCACCGGGCGGATCGGCACGGTCCTTTCGAGGATCCTCGTGGCGGCAGGCCACCGGGTGGTCCTCGCCAACGCCCGGGGCCCCCAGACCCTCGGCCCGCTCGTGGCCGAGCTGGGACCGGCGGCCTCGGCGGCGCACCCCGCCGAGGCCGCCGCCCAGGGCGAACTCCTGGTGCTGATGGTGCCCTTCGAGCGCGTTCGCGGACTGCTCCCGCCGCGCGCCGTGCAGGACAAGGTGCTGGTGGACGCGACGAACGCGTTCGGCGGCCCCGGCGCGCCCGCCGACCTCGGCGGGCGCGGCTCCAGCGACCTGGTCGCCGAGTGGTACCCGGACGCGCAGGTCGTGAAATCACTGAACACCATGCATTTCGAAACCCTCGCCGTCGCGGGAACCGCACCCGGAGAGCGCCTGGCGCATTTCACCGCGGGCGACGACGGAAAAGCGAAGGAAATCGTCGCGGGAATCATCACGGATATCGGATTCGCGCCCGTCGACACAGGCCCGCTGCACTCCGGGGGAATTCTCCAGCAGCCCGGCGGGCCCCTCTTCAACCGGCCGCTCACGGAAGCGCAGGCGCTGGCATGGATATCACACTGAACGTGAACGGAAGACCCGAGCAGTTCTCCGCGCAGCCGAACGAACTGCTCGTCGAACGGCTCCGCGACGGCCTCGGCCTGACCGGCACCAAGGTCGGCTGCGACACCGGCCAGTGCGGCTCCTGCGTGGTCCGCCTGGACGGCCGGTCCGTCAAGAGCTGCCTGGTCCTGACCGCCTCCGCGGCCGGCAGCGAGGTCGCCACCATCGAAGGCGTCACCACCCGGGGCGGAGAACTGTCCGTCCTCCAGGAGGCCCTGCGCCAGGAGCACGGCACCCAGTGCGGCTTCTGCACCCCCGGCATGGTGATGGCCCTCGGCGAGCTCGTCGACGCCGCCGCCGACCGCCCGGCCCCCACCGAGCCCGAGATCCGCGAGTGGCTCACCGGCAACCTGTGCCGCTGCACCGGCTACCACAGCGTCGTACGGGGGGTGCAGCGCGCCTGCGCCGCCACCCGCGACGAGGTGCCCGCCGGCTCCGCCGCATCCACCGCAGCCGCACCGGAGGTGTGAGGGAGATGACCACAGCGACGGGGGAGGCCCCGGCCGACCGCGGCCGAGTGCTCGGTCAGCCGCTGGACAGCCGCGAGGACCCGCAACTGCTGCGCGGCGAGGCCACGTACGTGGCGGACATCGACCTGCCGGGCACCGCGCACATGGCCATCCTGGGCAGCCCGGTGGCCCACGCGAGGATCCTGTCCATCGAGACCAAGGCGGCCGAGCAGCTGCCCGGAGTGCTGAAGGTGGCCACAGCGGCCGACTTCGCCGACGTCATGCCGCTGCCCTGCATCTGGATCCCCGGCGGGGTCGAGAGCCACTTCCCGCCGCACCCGTACGGACTTCCGGGCGCCCGCCCGGTCCTGACCGGCGACACCGTCCGCCACGTCGGCGACCCCATCGCCGTGGTCGTCGCCGAGACCCCCCGCCAGGCCGCCGCCGCGCTGGCCGCCATCGCCGTCGAGTACGAGCCGCTGCCCGTCGTCACCCGCGCCGACGAGGCCCTCGCCGACGGTGCGCCCCAGCTCCACGAGGCCGTCCCGGGAAACCTCAACGCGTACTGGACCTGCGGCGACCAGGAGCGCACCGACGCAGCCATCGCCGCCGCCGAGGTCACCGTCGAGCTCGACCTGGTCAACCAGCGCACCATCAACAGCCCCATCGAGCCGCGCGGCGCGGTCGGTCACTACGACCCGGCCACCGGCGACTACACCCTCTACGCCTCCACCCAGGGCCCGCACAACCACCGCTTCCTGCTCGCCGCGCTGGTCCTCGGCATCCCCTTCAACAAGCTCCGGGTGATCGCCCCGACCGTCGGCGGCAGCTTCGGCACCAAGGGGTACCTGTACCCCGACATGCCCCTGGTCCTGCTGCTCTCCAAGGCGCTCGGCAGGCCCGTGAAATGGGTGGACACCCGCACCGGGCTGATGAACTCCACCGTCCAGGGCCGCGACCACCGCCAGCACGTCACCCTCGCCGGCACCCGCGACGGCCGCATCACCGCCGTGCGCTGCACCAGCCACGCCAACCTCGGCGCGTACCCCTCGACGATCGGGCCCGGCGTCGCCACCGCCCTCATGGGCCGCTCCATCAGCGGCATGTACGACATCGACGCCGCCTTCTGCGAGGTGTACGCCGCCTTCACCAACACCGTCCCCCTGGGCGCCCAGCGGGGCAGCGGACGCGCCGAGGCAGCCTTCCTCATGGAGCGGCTCGTCGACCGGTACGCCTGCGAGATCGGCATGGACCCGGCGGCGGTGCGGCGCAAGAACCTCGTGCCGAAGGAGAAGTTCCCCTACGACAACGGCCTCGGCTGGACCTACGACTCCGGGGACTACCGGCTGAACTTCGACAAGGCCATCGAGCTGTCCGGCTACGCCGACATGCCCGCCCGCAAGGCCGAGGCCCGCGCCCGCGGCAAGCGCCTCGGCGTCGGCATCGCCACCTACGTCGCGATCTGCGGCGTCGGCCCCTCCACCCGGATGTCGCAGGAGGGCATGCTCGGCGGCACCTGGGAGAGCGCCAACATCCGCGTCCACCCCACCGGAGAGGTCACCGTCACCGTCGGCTCCGCCTCCACCGGTCAGAGCCACGGGACGGTCTTCGCGCAGGTCGCCGCGGACGAGCTCGGCATCGACCCCGCGACCGTCCAGGTCCACGAGGGCGACACGCAGAAGGCCCCGTACGGGCAGGGCACCTACGGCTCCCGCTCCTACAGCATGGCGGCGCCGGCGGTGGCCCTCACCGCCCGCAAACTCAAGGCCAAGCTGGTCAGGGCGGGCGCCGTCTTCCTGGGCGTGCCCGAGGGCAAGGTCGTCTACCAGGGCGGCGCGATCCACGAAGAGGGCAACCCGGAGAACACCAAGACCTTCGCCGAACTGGCCATGGCCATGTGGTACGGCTGGGGGCTGCCCCCGGAGATCGAGCCGGCGCTGGACGAGACCACGCACTTCGACCCGCCGGACTTCAACTACCCCTTCGGCACACACGTCGCCGTCGTCGAGATCGACGAACTGACCGGCGAGACCGAGGTGGTCGCCTACACCGCCGTCGACGACGCCGGCCACATCGGCAACCCGAAGATCGTCCAGGGGCAGATCGAGGGCAGCATCGTGCACGGCCTGGGCCAGGCCCTCATGGAGGCCGCCGAATACGACGAGAATGGCCGGCTGATCAGCGCCGACCTGGGCCACTACGCCCTGCCGCGCGCGGCCGACGTGCCGTTCTTCGCGCTCGACAAGACCGTCACGCCCAGCCCGCACAACCCGCTCGGCGCCAAGGGAGCGGGCGAGATCGCCACCGTCCCGCCCGCCGCCGCCGTGGTCAACGCCGTCGTCGACGCCCTCGGCGACCTGGGCGTCCGGCACATCGACATGCCGCTCACCCCCGAGAAGGTCTGGCGCCGCCTGAGAGGGGAATCCCAGTGATCCTCACCGAGTTCGACTACGCCCGCCCCGCCGGCCTCGACGAGGCGCTCGCCCTGCTGGCGGAGACCCGCGGCGCCCGGGTGCTGGCCGGCGGCCAGAGCCTGCTGCCCGACCTGCGTGCCGGAGCCGACGACGCCCGCCTGCTCGTCGACATCCGGCAGTTGGCCGAGCTGCGCGGCACCGGCCGCACGCCCGACGGCCGCCGCCTGCGCATCGGGGCCCTCACCACGCTCGCCGACCTCGCCGCCGACCCACTGGTCCTCGCCGAGACACCGGAACTGGCCGCCGCGGCCCGCGCCAACGGAGACCCGCAGGTCCGCAACCTCGGCACCGTCGGCGGCAACCTGGCGGCCGCCGGGCGGGCCACCGACCTGCCGGCTGCCGCCATCGCCGCCGACGCCGTCGTCGAACTGGCCGGCCCCGGCGGGCGCACCATCCTTTCGGCCGAGGAGTTCGCCGCCGGCCCCGCACCCGCCGGCCAGGTGCTCACCGCGCTGCTCGTGCCCGCAGCCGGCCCGGCCGCCGCCTTCGAGAAGTCCGCCGACCGCGCCACCCGCTACCCGGTCTGCGCCAGCGCCGTACGGATCATCCCCGACGGGCCGCGCATCGCCGTCACCGGGGCCACCCCCCGGCCCCTGCGCCTGCGCGCGGTCGAGGACCGGCTGCGCGGGGGCCCGTACGGCACCGAAGCCGTACTCGCCGCCTTCCGAGCCGAACCCAGGGAGCTGTTCGTCCCCGGGCGCGGCACCTCGGCCGAATACCTCGGCCACCTCGCGGGAGTCCTCACCGCCCGAGCCCTGCAGAGGGCCGAGCGGTCCCTCGCCTGACCGACCGACCACAGGGCCCGCCCGGGTCCCTCACGGGGGAGTTGAGTGAAGCAGTGGCCGAACCGTCCGAAACGACCACGGCGTCGACCGCGCAGCCGGCCGCTCACGCGGCCGGCGCGCCGCCCGGAGGCTCCGGCTTCTGGGTGGTGGGCGCCGTCCTCGTCCTGCTGATGCTCTCCTCCTCCGTGCCCTCCGCCCTCTACGTGCTCTACCAGCAGGAGTGGGGCCTGTCCTCCGGCACGATCACGGTGGTCTTCGCCCTGTACGCGGTCACCGTGCTGGCCGGGCTGCTGCTCTTCGGCTCCCTCTCCGACACCCTGGGCCGGCGCCCCGTCCTGGGCGCCGGACTGGTCCTGGCGATCGTCTCCATGGCCCTGTTCGCCGGAGCGCAGGGGCCCGGACTGCTCCTCGCCGCCCGCGCCGTGCAGGGCCTCGCCGTGGGCCTCGCCACCGGCGCGATGGGGGCGGCCCTGCTGGAACTCACCCCTGCCGCACGGCCCGCCCTCGGCGCGCAGGTCAACAGCGCCGGACCGACCGTGGGTATCGGGCTCGGCGGGATCGGGGCCGGACTGCTCGTCCAGTATGCGCCCGCACCGACCGTCCTGAGCTACCTGCTGCTCATCGGGGCTTTCGCCGTGACCCTGGCGGGGGTCGTCCGCATGCGCGAGAGCGCTCCCGGCGCCGGCGGCCGGCTGCGGGTGGTCCCGCACCGGATCCGCGTACCGGCAGGTGCCCGGGGCCGCTTCCTCGTCCTCGCCTCGACCATCGTGGCCGTCTGGTCCGTGGGCGGCTTCTACCTCTCCCTCGGCCCGCACCTGGCCCTGTCCCTGCTCCGGTCCACGAACTACCTCGTCGGCGGGGCCACGGTCGCGCTGCTCGCCGGCGCCGCCACCGTCGCCCAGCTGATGCTCGGCCGCACCGCGGCGCTGCGCACCGCCGTGCTCGGGCTGCTCGGCCTGCTCGCCGGTCTCGCGCTGGTGCTGCTCGCGCTGGGCCTCGGATCGGCCCCCGTGTTCCTGGTGGCCACGGCCGTCCTCGGGAGCGGCTGGGGAGCCGCCTTCCTCGGCTCCTTCCGGGCGCTGAGCGGGCTGGCCGAACCGGCGCACCGCGGTGAACTGACCGCCGCCGTATACGTCTTCGCGTACCTCGCGATGAGCGTGCCGGCCGTGCTCGCCGGGATGCTCACCAACGTCCACGGGCTGCACCGCACCTCGGTCGGCTTCATGGCCGCCGTCGCCGCGGTGTGCGCGGGGGCCCTGCTGGCCACCCTGCGCCTGGCCGCCCGTACCGAGGCCGAAGGGAGCACCGCATGACCGCACCGGGCACGACCACGGCGGAGCTTCGCTCCGCCCTGCGCGGACTGGAGGTCTTCGCGGGGATCACCGAGGAACAGCTGGACTGGCTCGTCTCGGTGTCCCGGCCGCAGGTCCTCTCCGACGGGGAGGTGCTCTTCCGGGACGGTGAGGAGGCCACCGCCTTCCACGTGCTGCTCTCGGGCGGGCTCGTCGTCACCAAGGTCGTCGACGGCCGGGAGGAGGTCCTGACGCGGCATTCCACCGAGGAGGAGAGCGCCGCCGCCGAGGACCACGACGGCAAGCCCCCGGCCGCCCACCGCTTCACCGGTGAACTGCCGCTGCTGACGGACGGCTCGTACGTGGCCACCGCCGCCGCGAGCGGGCCGTCGACCACGGTCGTGGCCTACCCCAGGGCGGTCTTCTTCGAGATGCTCACGCGTTGCCACGGCGTGGCCGCCGTACTGATCCCCGTCCTGGCCTGGCGCATCAAGTCCTCTGAGGTGCAGGCCCGCAAACGGGCCACCGTGGAGGCGCTGGGCACGCTGGCCGCCGGTCTCGCGCACGAGCTCAACAATCCGGCGGCAGCGGTGGCCCGGGCCGCGCAGGAACTGGCGCCCGCCCTGGACCGGCTCACCCGGACCGCCCAGGACTGGGGTGCGGCCGCCACCGCCGCCGAGCGCTCGGTCCTCGACCGGCTCACCGGGGAACTGGACGCGCTGCCGCCGCCGGCCACCACCGACCCGCTGGCCCAGGCCGACGCGGAGGAGGAGATCGCCGACTGGGCCGAAGGGGTCGGCGCCGAGCGCTCCGGTCTGCTCGGCTCGGGCGTTTCCGATCTCGGACTGGAACTGGGGTGGCTCCTGGAGCGGATCGAGGGCGTCGGCAAGGACGCCCGCGCCCGCGCCCTGGACCACCTGGCGGCGCTGCTGGAGGTCCGGTCGCTCACCGCGGAGCTGCGGGCGGCGGGCCCCAGGATCTCCCAACTCGTCTCCGCCACCCGGGATTACGCCAATCTCGACCGGGCGCCCGAGCAGCGCTTCCCGGTGACCGAGGGACTGGAGAACACGCTGGTCGTGCTGCGTGCCAAACTGGACGGCATCAGCATCGTGCGTGCGTACGAGCCGGACCTGCCCGAACTGACGGGCTATCCGGGTGAGTTGAACCAGGTGTGGACCAACCTGGTCGACAACGCCGTCGAGGCCATGGAAGGCGCCGGCGTGCTGACGCTGAGCGCCCGGTCCGAGGGCGTCTGCATGGTCGTGGAGGTCGCCGACACCGGTCGGGGCATCCCCGCGGAATCCCTGCCGCGGATCTTCGAACCCTTCTACACGACCAAGGACGTGGGCAAGGGCACCGGTCTGGGGTTGCACCTCAGCTACCGCATCGTGACCCAGCGCCACCGCGGGTCGCTCACCGCCCGCTCACGTCCCGGCGAGACCCGGATGGTCGTGCGGCTGCCCTTCGCGGGCAGCGCCCAGTCCTGCGTCTCACGTGCGAGAACACCCGATACCGCACGCGAAGGCGCACCTGCCGAGAGTACCTCTCCCCGTTGAAACGGAGTCGACATGGCCCAGTACGACATCTCCAAGCTGCACCCGGTGTTCGTCCGTCAGATGGAGGCGCTGGCCGCCCTGGACATCGAGGCGGTGATGAAGAACTACACCGACGACGCGGTGCTGTTGCGGTTCGAGGGCGTCTCGGAGGGCATCGAAGCGGTTCGTGAGACGTTCACCGGCTATCTCACCGTGAAGCCCACGCTGGTGGAACTCCAGGAGTACGTCGAGACCGAGGACACCATCTTCTATCGGGCGATCATGAACCTGAACGGCGAACCGGAGCACGCGTTCGGGACACTCGTGGTCCGCGATGGCCGAATCTGGCGCCAGACGGCCGGCTTCGGCCGCTGAGACCGGAAATCTGGGTAGCGTGTGCGGGGAGAGCGGGTGAACGCGCTCTCCCCGTATGTGCGGCCCACGGCGCGCACGTCGGGAAATGGTAAAGGGGAGGTCATGGAAAATGAAACCGGGCGGGTCGAGGCATTCAGTGATGGTGTATTTGCCATCATTATTACGATCCTCGTTCTGGAATTAAAGGTTCCGGAAGAAACCGGGTCGGCCTTCTGGCACGGAGTCCGTGAACAATGGCCCCATTACGCCGCCTATGTGGTGAGCTTCCTCATCATCGGCGTGATGTGGGTGAACCACCACACCATCTTCAGTCACCTCAAGAGGGTCGACCGCCCGCTGTTGTTCCTGAATCTCCTGGTGCTGATGGTGGTCTCGGTGATCCCGTACACCACCAACGTGCTCGCCGAGCACCTCACCGAAGGCGGCGACGCCAACCCGGCCGCGGTCCTCTACAGCCTCGTCACCGTGGCCTACGCCTTGGCGTTCCTGCTGTTCTGGTGGTACGTGACCCGGGTCGGGCACCTCTTCCACGAACAGGTGGACAAGGACGGGGCGCGGGCCACCAGGATGCGTTTCGGCCTCGGCGCCATCGCCTACCCCTGCACGGTCGTCCTGGCCTTCTTCTCCGCACCTCTCACGCTTGTCGCACACTTCCTGATCGCGATCTACTATGCGGCGAACCAGATCCCCATCCCCCTCGTGGTAGAGGAAGAGCGGCTCGAATCTGCCAGCGACCTCAGGAAGTAGCCGCAGGGGCCTACGGCCGTTCTCGGCGGTCAAGTAGGGTATTGGATCTAGCTGGTCGCGGGGGAGGCCCGGATGGCTCGCGCAGTCCTGCCGGAGGATTCCGTCGAGGAAGTCTCCGAATTGATCGACGTCATGATCTCTCTTCTCTTCGAGTCCTTACCCCGGCGGGACCAGCGAAACTGGGCCCGCGTTTATCTGAACGGCCTCGTGCGGACCAACGGGAAGAAAACAATCCGTAACATCGCCGGAACCGGAGCGAGTTCTGTCGAGCAGAGCCTGCAGCAGTTCATCAGCAAGTCCCCCTGGGACTGGACACCGGTGCGGCGCTCCCTGGCCCAGTACCTCGAACGCACCGCACAGCGCCCGCTGGCCTGGGTGCTCCAGCCCATGGTCATCGAGAAGGCCGGCGACCGCTCGGTCGGCGTCGGCCGGCAGTTCGTCCCACAGCTCGGCCGCACCGCCAACTGCCAGCAGGCCGGCGGGATCTGGCTCGCCTCCAGCGAAGCCAGTTTCCCGGTCGAATGGACCCTCACCCTCCCCGGGCCCTGGACCAGCGAGCTCATGCGCCGCAGACGGGCCGGCATCCCGGACACCGCCCGCTCCCTCACCCCAGCCCAGGACGCCGTACACGCCGTCCAGCGGATGGCCGCCAGCTGGCAACTCCAGCGCCGGCCCGTGGTGATGGAGGTCGCCAACTGCGACCTGGCGCAGTGCATCGACTCCTTCGCCCTCCAGGACATCCCGTTCGTCTTCAAGGTCGACGGCTCCCTACCCGTCTCCTTCGGCGGGGCGGGCCGGCACAAACCCGGTCCGCACACCGCACCCGCACGCGAACTCATCGACTCCCTGCGCTCCCAGCGCCGCGTCGTCGAATGGACCCGGCACGGCCGGGGGGAGGGAGCCGTGACCCTGCTGACCTCGGCCCCGATCTTCGCGACCCCCTGTGAGGACCGCCCCGCGCCCGCCTCGCCCACCCCGCTGCTGCTGGTCGGCGCCTGGACCGAAGCGGCCCTGCTCCCCTCCGAGTTCTGGGTCACCAACATCGCAGACCGGCCGCTCGCCCAGCTCTTCCTGCTCGCCAAGCTCACCGACCGGGTCTCCTTGGACTTCACCGAGACCTGCGAACCCGTCGGGATCCGCGACTTCGAAGGCCGCTCCTTCCGCGGCTGGCACCACCACGCCACCCTGGCCAGCGTCGCCCACGCCGCGAAACTGCTCGGCGCCCAGCCGCACGCCCGCGACCGGTACCCCGGCCCCGCCCGCCCCGCCCCCCTCACCCGGCCGGCAGCGCTCGCGCCCCGGCCCGCCGCAGCCCGCCCGGCCACCCCGGCCGTGCTGCCGCCGCACCCGCACCTGCCCGGACAGACCCCGCGCCGCGAATACATCCGCTGATGCTCGACATCGCCGAGGAGCTGCGCGCGTGGTGCGCCGCGCGCCGGGATTTCGCACTGGCCACCGTGGTCGCCGTCAGCGGCAGCGCGCCGCGCGGCCCCGGAGCCTCGCTCGCCGTGGACGACCGGGGCACCGCGCTCGGGTCCGTCTCGGGGGGCTGCGTGGAATCCGCCGTCCACGAGCTGTGCCTCGACGCGATCGCCTCGGGCCGGGGCGGCCTGCACCGCTTCGGCTACAGCGACGACGACGCCTTCGCCGTCGGCCTGACCTGCGGCGGAGTCCTCGACGTCCTGGTCACCCCGGTGCGCGGCCGCGACCCTGTGCGGCCCGTACTCGGCTCGGTCCTCGACGCTGCCGCGGACGGCACCCGGGCCGCGCTCGCCCGTGTGGTGTCCGGCCCGCCGCGCCAGCTCGGCCGGGCGCTCGCCGTGCACGCCGACGGCTCCTACGAGGGCGGGCTCGCCGGCGGCACCGCCCTCGACCGGGCGGCCGCCGGCCGGGCCCGCGCCCTGCTCCTCGCCGGGCGCACCGGCACCACCGAGCTCACCGCCGCCGGCGGGCCGTGCGGGCAACCCCTGACGCTGCTCGTCGAGTCCGCCGCCGAACCGCCCCGGCTGCTCGTCTACGGGGCGATCGACTTCGCCGCCGCCCTGGCCCGGATCGGCGCCTTCCTCGGCCACCGGGTCACCGTGTGCGACGCCCGGCCCGTCTTCGCGACCCCGGCGCGTTTCCCGGACGCCCACGAGGTGGTCGTCGACTGGCCGCACCGTCATCTGGCCGCGCAGTGGGAGGCGGGCCGACTGGACCCCCGTACCGCCGTCTGCGTCCTCACCCACGACGCGAAATTCGACGTGCCGCTGCTGGAACTGGCCCTGCGGCTGCCGCTGGGCTACGTGGGCGCCATGGGATCGCGGCGCACGCACGCGGAACGTGACAGACGCCTGCGCGACGCAGGGGTGACGGACTCCGCCCTGGCCCGGCTGCGCTCACCCATCGGCCTCGACCTCGGCGGCGCCACACCCGAGGAGACCGCCCTGGCCATCGCCGCCGAGTTCACGGCCTTCCGGCACGGCGGAACCGCACTCCCCCTCACCGGCGGCGCCGCCCCCGTCCACCGCAGAGCGGCCCCCGCACCCCGCCACGGGGCCGCCCTCAGCCGGCCCCGCCCCTGACGTGCTCCACGACGCGGTGGAACTCGGCGGTCGGGGAGAAGTCGACGTACTCCGTGTCGGCGAGCGCCACGGGAACGTGCCCCGGAGCCCAGTAGAAGGCCTGCCCCTCCTCGTACACCTGCTCCCCGTCCCCGGTCCGCATCAGCAGACGGCCCTTGAGGAGGTAGCCCCAGTGCGGGCACGGGCACATGTCGTCGGGAAGCCCCTTGAGCGCCTCCGTGAGATCCGTGCCCTGCGGGAGCCGGAAGAACCCGACGCTGAGATCACCGCCGATCTCCTGCACCCTCACCTCCAGTCCGCCGCCCTCCACCGCGATGGGCGCCTCGTCCCGCGTCGTCGCCGTCATGGATCCTCCACGCTGCTCGGCCCGGACACGCCGGGACCCGTCCGGACCCTTCCACTGTGACCCGGACCGGTGCATCCCGCCTCTGCGGAAGCGGCCCGCCGCAACCCCCCGCGGGACCACGGTCCCGTAGGAATCCACCACACGGCCCGCAATGCCTTGGACGATCGGCCCGGGCGGTGTGAACGCCAGGTCGTGGGAGAATGAAGTACGTGCGTTTCCTCGGCTGCCCCCTGTCGAGGCACCTCCGATTGACTGGGATGTTCAGCACGTGCGTTTCCTCAATGACCTGAAGCCGCCGTACGACCTGACGTACGACGATGTGTTCATGGTGCCGAGCCGCTCCGCGGTCGGTTCCCGCCAGGGCGTCGACCTCTCCTCGCCCGACGGGACCGGCACCACCATTCCCCTGGTCGTGGCGAACATGACCGCGATCGCCGGCCGCCGGATGGCCGAGACCGTCGCCCGCCGCGGCGGCATCGTCGTCATCCCCCAGGACATTCCGATCGAGGTCGTCACCGACGTCATCTCCTGGGTGAAGACCCGCCACCTCGTGCTCGACACCCCGATCACGCTGGCGCCCACCCAGACCGTCGCGGACGCACTGTCCCTGCTGCCCAAGCGCGCCCACGGCGCCGGCGTCGTCGTCGACGCCGAGGGCCGCCCGGTCGGCGTCGTCACCGAGCACGACCTGACCGGCGTCGACCGCTTCACCCAGCTCTCCGAGGTCATGTCGAAGGAGCTGCTGCTCATCGACGCCGACATCGACCCCCGCGAGGCCTTCAACCAGCTCGACGCCGGCCACCGCAAGCTGGCCCCGGCCGTCGACGAGGACGGCAAGCTCGTCGGCATCCTCACCCGCAAGGGCGCCCTGCGCGCCACCCTCTACACCCCGGCCACCGACGCGAACGGCAAGCTGCGCATCGCGGCCGCCATCGGCATCAACGGCGACTTCGTGGCCAAGGCCAAGCAACTCCTCGACGCGGGCGTGGACACGCTCGTCATCGACACGGCCCACGGCCACCAGGAATCGATGATCAACGCGATCAGGGCCGTCCGCGCCCTGGATCCGCAGGTCCCGATCGTGGCCGGCAACATCGTCGCCGCCGAGGGCGTCAAGGACCTCATCGACGCCGGCGCGGACATCATCAAGGTCGGTGTGGGCCCCGGCGCCATGTGCACCACCCGCATGATGACCGGGGTGGGCCGCCCGCAGTTCTCCGCAGTGCTGGAGTGTGCGGCCGAGGCCCGCAAGTACGGCAAGCACGTCTGGGCCGACGGCGGCGTCCGACACCCGCGCGACGTGGCGATGGCGCTGGCCGCCGGCGCCTCCAACGTCATGATCGGCTCCTGGTTCGCCGGTACGTACGAGTCCCCGGGCGACCTTCAGCAGTCCGCCGAGGGCCGCCTCTACAAGGAGTCCTTCGGCATGGCCTCCGCCCGCGCGGTGCAGAACCGCACGAGCGAGGAGTCGGCCTACGACCGCGCCCGCAAGGGCCTGTTCGAGGAGGGCATCTCCACCTCGCGCATGTTCCTCGACCCGGCCCGCCCGGGCGTCGAGGACCTGATCGACTCGATCATCGCGGGCGTCCGCTCCTCCTGCACCTACGCCGGCGCCGGCTCCCTCGCGGAGTTCGAGGAGAAGGCCGTGGTCGGCATCCAGTCCGCCGCAGGCTACGCCGAGGGCAAGCCGCTGCACGCCAGCTGGAGCTAGTTCCTGCGAGATCCCGCCCGTCTCCCGCGCCCCCGGGCCCGTCCGCCACGGACGGACCCGGGGGCGCGGGCGTTCAGGACCGGGGCGGCGGGACCTGCCCCGACGGGGAACTGTGCACACCCGCACGGTACTTGGGGATCCGTACGGTCACCTTCATGCCGGCGCCGACCCCCGTCTCCATCACGGGGCCGTACGCGTCCCCGTACACCTGCCGGATCCGCTCGTCGACATTGGGCAGCCCCACCCCCGACGAGGAGCCCGCACGCTCCCCGGCCAGGATCCGGCGCAGCAGGGCAGGATCCATCCCCACCCCGTTGTCCTCGACGGTGATCACCGCGTCCGGGCCCGCGTCCTGCGCCGTGATCGTGATCCGGCACTCCTTGGTGGAGTCCTCCAGCCCGTGCTTGACCGCGTTCTCCACCAGCGGCTGCAGACACAGGAACGGCAGCGCCACCGGGAGCACCTCCGGCGCCACCTGCAACGTCACCTTCAGCCGGTCACCGAACCGGGCCCCGGCCAGCGCCAGGTACTGCTGGATGGAACGCAACTCCTCGGCCAGGGTGGTGAAGTCCCCGTGCCGCCGGAATGAGTAGCGCGTGAAGTCCGCGAACTCCAGCAGCAGTTCCCGGGCCCGCTCCGGATCGGTCCGAACGAACGAGGCGATCGCCGCCAGCGAGTTGAAGATGAAGTGCGGCGAGATCTGCGCCCGCAGCGCCTTGATCTCCGCCTCCATCAGCCGGGTCCGCGAACGGTCCAGCTCGGACAGCTCCAGCTGCACCGACACCCACCGCGCCACCTCCGTCGCCGCCCGCACCAGCACCGCCGACTCCCGGGACCCGTACGCCACCAGCGCCCCCAGCACCCCGTCCTCGCCGGTCAGCGGGGCGAACACCGCCCACTTCAGCGGACAGTCGGCACGCTGGCACTCGGTCCGCACGCTCTGGCTGCGCCCCGACTCCAGCATCACCGCCACCCGGGCCATCGCCCGCCGCTGGTGGTGGTCGGCGCCCGGGCCGTCCCACGCCAGCACCGCCTCCCGGTCCGTCAGGCACAGCGCCTCCGTCCCCAGCAGCGACCGCAGCCGCCGGGCCGCCTTGCGGGCCGCGTCCTCGGTCAGTCCGGCGCGCAGCGGGGGAGCGGCCAGCGAAGCCGTGTGCAGCGTATGGAAGGTGGCCCGCTCCACCGGAGTGCCCAGGTCCAGCCCCGCCAGCCGCTCCCCGCGGCGAGCGTGCCAGCGTCCCGCCGCCCAGCCGACGCCCACCATCAGGGCCGCGCCCGCCACCGCGAGCACGGCGAGCAGGGCCCCGGTCACCGCAGCCCCCCGGCCCGGTCCCCGGCCACGACCTCCGGCAGGTGCAGCCGGGCCAGGGTGGCCGCCGTCCCCGCCGGGATCCGGGACCGGGTGGCCAGCGACACCGCCACCATCGTCAGGAAGCCGAGCGGCACCGACCACGCCGCCGGCCAGGCGAGCATCGTGTGCGTCCAGCCCGCCGGAGCCAGCCCGGCCCGCGTCGCCAGCACCGCGCTCAGCGCCGCCCCGCCGCCGGTGACCAGCCCGGCCACCGCACCCGGCGGGGTCAGCCCGCGCCACCAGATGCCCAGCACCAGCAGCGGGCAGAACGACGACGCCGACACGGCGAAGGCCAGGCCCACCGCATCCGCCACCGGCACCTCCGTGGCCGCCACGCTCCCGCCCAGCGGTACCAGGATCGCCACCAGCGCCGCCCAGCGGAAACTGCGCGCCCCGCACTTCGGCAGCACATCCTGGTGCAGCACCCCGGCCACCGCCATGGTCAGTCCCGAGGCCGTCGACAGGAACGCCGCGAAGGCGCCGCCGGCCAGCAGAGCCCCCAGCAGCTCGCCCAGCACCCCGCCCAGCATCCGCTCGGGCAGGACCAGCACCGCCGCGTCCGCGTCACCCGTCAGCGCCAGCTCGGGGGCGTAGATCCGGCCCAGTGCCCCGTACACCGGCGGCAGCAGGTAGAACGCGCCGACCAGCCCCAGCACCACCAGGGTGGTGCGCCGCGCCGCCCGCCCGTGGGGGCTCGTGTAGAACCGCACCGCCACGTGCGGCAGCCCCATCGTCCCGAGGAACGTGGCCAGGATCAGCCCGTACGTGGCGTACAGCCGGTACTCCCGCAGCTCCCCGGACGGCGGCTCCGACCACGGGCCCACCCCGGCGCCCGGCTCCGCCCTGGCGTCCGGCACCGGCGTGGCCGGGGCGAACTCCAGCCGCGCCCGGGCCCGTACGGAATGCTCGCCGACGGCCAGCACCAGCGGCTCCGCCACGTGGGTGCGCCCGTCCACCTGCCCGGTCACCGTCACCGCGAGAGGCTCCTTCACCGACAGCCGCACGTCCTGCGCGAGCGTCACCGCCGTGGCCTCGCGGAAGACCGCCGGCGCGTCGAAGGTGGCCCGCGGCGCACCGTCCCCGGCCCACGC
The DNA here is from genome assembly GCF_055587885.1 of Streptomyces sp. NPDC046349. NCBI lineage: Bacteria > Bacillati > Actinomycetota > Actinomycetes > Kitasatosporales > Streptomycetaceae > Streptomyces > Streptomyces sp. NPDC046349. Next base: position 85,577 of record NZ_JBVJFK010000005.1, on the reverse strand, counting down.
GGCGATCAGGAAGAACGCCGGGACCAACAGGGCGGTGAGTTTGAGCCAGTACTGGAAAGCCTGCACGAAGGTGATGCTGCGCATCCCGCCGGCTGCCACCGCCACGCTCACCACACCGGCCACGACCAGCCCGCCGACCCAGTGCGGGGCCCCGGTGAGGATCTCCAGGGTCAGCCCGGCCCCCTGCAGCTGCGGCAGCAGGTACAGCCAGCCGACCCCGACCACGAACAGCACCGCGATCCGGCGCACCGCCCGGGACTCCAGCCTCGCCTCCGCGAAGTCGGGCAGCGTGTACGCCCCGGAGCGCCGCAGCGGGGCCGCCACCAGCGCCAGCAGCACCACGTATCCGGCGGTGTAGCCCACCGGGTACCAGAGCATCCCGGGCCCCTGGAGCAGTACCAGCCCGGCCACCCCGAGGAAGGACGCCGCGGACAGGTACTCCCCGCTGATCGCCGCCGCGTTCAGCCCCGGCCCCACGGTGCGCGAGGCCACGTAGAAGTCGGAGGTGGTCCGCGACATCCGCAGGCCGAGCGCGCCGAGCAGCAGCGTGACCAGGACGACGACGGCGACCGCGGTCAGCGCGTACGTCTGGTTCACCAGGGCGGTCCTTCGGGGCGGGGAGCGGGGTGACCGGAGTCTACGCACGCCCCCGACCGGGGCGACAGGCACGATTCGGACCCCGAGGGTCCGCCGCGGTCAGATGGCCGGGTCGTGGTGCTCGGTGCAGTCGCGCAGGGCGATCTCCAGCTCCACGTACGACTCCTCCGCCCGCCGGAAGGCCAGCGTCAGCGCCGCCTCCGCGCGCGGTGGGACCTGATCGCGGACACCCTCGCCGGCCTCGTACAGGATGTCCGCCCAGCGGGCGGCCGCACTGCGCAGCAGGGCGAGCAGGGCCTCGGCCTCGACGGGCCCCGCCGGCCGCCTGCGCGGCAGCCCGCTGAGGGCGTCGACCAGCGCCTGGACCTCGGACATCTCGCTCCTCCCGCGCCGGGAAGATCCACGATACGCAGCGGCGACGGCATCGGCGGGCCGTTCACGCCACCGGTGCGGCAGGCGGCTCCCGCGGATCGCCGTACGCCCTCCCGGTGCGGTGAACGGCCCCCCGCGCGCGCCCGGCGGTCGCCCCACCGGGCCCGGCGGCGGCCGGCGCCGACCGGTTTCAGCCGGTCGCGTGCCGCATCAGCAGGTCCCGCAGTTCCCGTGAGTGCCTGCGGCTCACCTGCAGTTCCGCCGATCCGACCCGGACCGTGGTGGTGCCCGAGTCCAGCCGCAGTTCGTCGATCCTGGCCAGCGACACCAGGTGGCGCCGGTGGATCCGCACGAACCCGCGCGCCGCCCACCGCTCCTCCAGCGTGGACAGCGGGATCCGCACCAGGTGGCTGCCCTCGTCGGTGTGCAGGCGGGCGTAGTCCCCCTGCGCCTCCACGTAGGCGATGTCGGCGATCGCCACGAAGCGGGTGACGCCGCCCAGTTCGACCGCGATCTGCTCCGGCCCGCGGTCGGCGAGGGCGGCCTCCGGAGCCGGGCGGGGTGCCGCCACCACGGCAGGCGGTCCCGCCGCGGACGCCGATGCCTCCTCGGCCCGTCCCAGCTGCGCGCAGGCCCGCCGGACGGCCTCGGCGAGCCGCTCCGGGCGCACCGGCTTGAGCACGTAGTCAACGGCCTTCAGGTCGAAGGCCTGTACGGCGAAACCCTCGTGGGCGGTGACGAACACGATCAGCGGCGGCCGCGCGAACCCGGCCAGCAGCCGGGCGATGTCCAGCCCGGTCAGACCGGCCATGTGGATGTCGAGGAAGACCACGTCGATGCCGTCGGGCCCGTCCGGACCGGACTCCAGCGCCCGGGTGACCCGGCGCAGGGCCCCGGTGGCGTCCGAGGCGCCCTCCGCACTGCGCACGCGGGGGTCCGAGCGCAGCAGGTAGAGGAGTTCCTCCAGGAGCGGCTTCTCGTCGTCGACAGCGAGCACACGCAGCATGCGGCCGAGTCTATGGCCTGCCCGGCGCACTCCCGGAGGGCCGCAACGAGGCGCGGCCCCTGCCCGGGGGGAGGTGGGGCAGAGGCCGCGCGGACCGCGGTGGGGGGTCGGGGCGAGCGGACCGGCTACTGGACGGTGATCAGCTTGCCGTCGGGGGAGACGGCGTACCAGGTGCCGCCCACGCCCTGCCCGTTGGTGTCACCGGGCTTCTTGTCGCCCGAGAACGTGTAGACGGGCCAGCAGTCGACGGTCTGCTGCTTCTTGCCGTCGGGGCGGTCCATGACCCGGTAGTTCTTCTCCGTGATGCCCTTGGCGTTCGCCTTGTCCACCGGGGGCACGACCGGCCACTTCGCCAGGCAGTCGCCGGTGCAGTTGGAGACCATCGGCCACGCGGTGTCCTTCTTGAAGCGGTAGACCGTCATGCCCTTGCCGTCGACGATGTGCTCGCCCAGCTTCGGGTCCTTCGCCACGGACAGGCCGGGAGCCGGCTCGGCCGCCTCTGCGGGAGCGCCCTCCGCGGGGGCGGCCGGGGCGGCCTCGGCCGGCGCCGCCTTTGCCGCCTTCTTGCCGTCCGGGCCGAAGGCGAACCACACCCCGCCGACGCCCTGCCCGTTGACGTCGCCCGGCTTGGCGTCCTTGTTGAACCGGTACGCGGGCCAGCCCGCCACCGTCAGCTGCTTCGTGCCGTCGGCGCGCACCACCTCGCCGAGCAGCGACGGGTCCATGCCCGAGGCGGCGGTGACGTCACCGGCCGCGACCACCGGCCAGGTCTTCGCGCAGTCCCCCTCGCAGTTGGACTTCGGGGGCTTCGCGGTGTCCTTGTCGAAGCGGTAGAGGGTCAGGCCGGCGCTGTCGGTGAGGACGGAGCCGAGCTGCTCGGTGACGGACGCCGCCAGCTGGCCGCCGGGCTGGTTGCCCGGGCCGGCCGCCGGCGCGGCCTCGGCTGCGGCTCCGGCGGGCTGCGTCGAGTCCGAGGCCTTGTAGTCCGAGGGGCCGCAGGCGCTGGCCGCCAGGACGACGGCTACGGCGGCCGCGGCGAAGGTGGTTGCGCGCTTCATGCCCATGTTGATCTCTCCCACGTCGTGTCTGTCTGTGCCGTCGCCCCCAGCGGCGGCAACTGTGCACAGGACACGCCCCGGTGGGCGGGATCTGTTCACCGCGTCCGGTGTGGGCTGTTTCACTCACCCCGTGCCGAACCCGGTGCGCCGCAGGGCCGTGGCCACAGCGAGGCCGAGCACCTGGTGTCCGGAGTCGTTGGGGTGCAGCCCGTCCGCGAGGTGCTCGGGTCCGAGCAGGTCACGGCCCGGGAGGACGGCGAGCCGGTCGTCGCCGGCGGCGATCCGGTCGCGGGCGGCGCGCTCCATCGCGTCGCGCAGCGCGCCCAGGGTGGCGCCGAGTCTGTTCGGGGTGCGCTCGGCGTCGGGCCGCAGCACGGGGGAGACCAGTAGCAGGGGGGTCCGCGGGTGCCCCTGGCGGACCAGTTCGATGAAGGCGCGGGTGGTCTCGTAGAGCAGCGGTGCCGAGAAGGGCACCCGGGACCAGCAGTTGGTGCCGAAGGCGAGGGTCAGGACGTCCGCCGGCAGGCTCGCGAGCTGTTCGGCGGTGGCCAGTTCGCCGCGGGCGGCGCCCGCGTAGCCGAGGTTGACGGTGTCCCAGCCGAGGGCGCGGCCGGCGACGGCGGGCCAGCCGTGGGCGGGCCGGGTGGACCACCAGCCCTCGGTGATGGAATCGCCGTGCACCACCCAGCGCGGCGCCGGCGGCGCGGGGGCGAGGGCGCCGCCGATCCCGCGCAGGCCGAGGACGAGGGGCGACTGGTTCTCGGGCGGGTGGATGGTGAAGGGGCCGTGGAAGGGGCCGCCGCCCAGCCCGATGCGTACGACGGCCTCCGCGGCCGGCTCGGTGAACACCTCGTCGACCACCCCGTGGCGGTCCCACAGGGCGAAGCCGTGCGCGAGGTCGCGCAGGGCGTCCGTGGGGCCGGGCACGGTGGCCCGGTAGCGGATCTCGACGGCCGTCGCGGTCTCGGTGGTGAACTCCAGTCGGACCCCGATGGGCAGGGTGGCCCGTTCGCCGGTGTCCCACGGCAGCCGCATCGTGTCGGCGGGGTCGGCGCGCACGGGCCGGCCCTTGTCCAGCCAGGCGACCCCGCGCAGGAAGGGCTGCGGATCCTGCCACCCGCCGGGAACCCCGTCCCACGCCTCGCCCCGCTGTTGCGGCCACGGTGCCCGTTCCCGTCGCCCGGCCCGCTCCTGCCACGGACCGGGCCGGCCCTCGTCGTGCACCGGTGCGCTCATCCTTCGCCTCCGATCGTCGGATACGGGAACTCCGCGCCGACCCGTCCACCACGGGCGTCTGCCCCGTCACGTCCGAGGTCAGCGGCGCGGCGGGGAAATGCAGGGCGGCCGCGAGGTCCGCACTCCCGGCCGTCCGGCCCGGAGGTGCGTTCGCCGCGTCGCGCCGCCGCCCCTCGGCGCCCGGGAGGGCGGCGGGCCGGGGGCCCGCTCGACCCCCGGTGCCACGCGTTGACCCGTACCCCGCACGGGCCCGGTTCCACCGCCGCCGCGCGCACCAATGCTCTCGGGGCGGCCTCGGCGGCCCGGCTCCGCGGCGGCACCCTGCGACAGATCTGACGAGGTGTCAAGAAAGGGGGGCCCGGGTGGCCTGCGCAGCGATCGATCATCCCTACGCAACAAACAACTGTCAGTGACCGATCCGCGCAATGATCGTGCGCCAATGTGCAAGGATGGTCCATTACGGGCGGTATCACTCAGCTCGTAGGCTCACTCGCTGTACGTGGAGTGGCGCGGATCGCCTGCTCGGCGGTCCCCCATGCAGGCCCTTCCCCCGTCGGGCCCTGTCCTGCTCCGGACCGTCGCGGTCGACGCCTCATCCCCGACCTCTCCGATCCGCAGTGACAAGGAGTCCCCTCGTGCTCGACCACGGCCAGGCGCCACCGCTCGCTTCCGAGCCCCGCAGGCCCGCCAACCCGCTGCTCCGCCGCAAGCCGGTCGAGCAGTTGGTCGCCGAAGGCGGCCAGGGTGAGGGCGGCGCGCTCAAGCGTTCGCTCACCATGTGGCAGCTGACCATGATCAGCATCGGCGCGACCCTGGGCACCGGCATCTTCGTCGTCCTCGGCGAGGCCACCCCGATCGCCGGCCCGGCCGTCTTCATCGCCTTCATCGTCGCGGGCCTGACCGCGCTGTTCTCGGCGCTCTCCTACGCCGAGCTCGCCGGCTCGATCCCGGTCTCGGGCTCCTCGTACTCCTACGCCTACGCCACCATGGGCGAGCTCATAGCCTGGGTCTGCGGCTGGTGCCTGGTCCTGGAGTACGGCGTCTCGGTCGCGGCCGTCGCCGTCGGCTGGGGCCAGTACCTCAACGAGCTGCTCGACGGCACGCTCGGCCTCACCATCCCCGAGGGCTTCTCCGCCCCCCTCGGCGAGGGTGGATACATCAACCTCCCCGCCCTCGTGGTGGTGCTCCTGTGCATGGTCTTCCTGCTCCGCGGAGCCAAGGAGAGCGCCCGGATCAACACGATCATGGTCGCCGTCAAGATCGTGACGCTGGCCCTCTTCATCGTCATCGGCTTCATGGGCATCAAGGCCGGCAACTACACCCCCCTGGCCCCGCTCGGCATCACCGCCATCAGCACCGCCGCCTCCATGCTCTTCTTCTCCTACATCGGCTTCGACGCGGCCTCCACCGCCGGTGAGGAAGCCAAGAACCCGAAGAAGGACCTGCCCCGCGCGATCATGCTCTCGCTGCTGATCGTCACCGCGATCTACTGCCTCGTCGCCCTGGTCGCCGTCGGCGCCATGCCGTGGCAGGAGTTCGAGGGCAGCGAGGCCGCTCTGGCGAAGATCATGGAAAACGTCACCGGCCACTCCTTCTGGAGCGTCATCCTGGCCGCAGGCGCGGTCGTCGCCATCGCCAGCGTCGTCTTCGCCGTGCTCTACGGCCAGACCCGCATCCTCTTCGCCATGTCCCGCGACGGCCTGATGCCCAAGGCCTTCGCCAAGGTCGACGAGAAGACCGGCACCCCGAAGATCAACACGATCATCGTCTGCCTCTTCTGCGGCCTGCTCGCCGCGTTCATCCCCCTGGGTGAACTGGCCAACGCCACCAGCATCGGCACGCTCTTCGCCTTCGGCCTGGTCAACGTGGCCGTCATCATCCTGCGCCGCACCCGCCCCGAGATGAACCGCACCTTCAAGGTCGCCCTCTTCCCGGTCACCCCGATCCTGGGCTTCCTCTTCTGCGCGTACCTCATGATCGAGCTGCCGATGGCCACGTGGCTGTGCTTCGGTGGCTGGATGGCGCTCGGGCTCGTGATCTACTTCTTCTACGGCATGCGCCGCTCCAGCCTGGCCACTGTGGCCGACGTGGCCGCTCCGGCCGCGGAGGTCGCTGAACAGAAGTGATTCACCCCCCGTGCGACTGAACGATCTCGACGAACGCATCGTGCACGCCCTCGCCGAGGACGCCCGCCGCTCCTACGCGGACATCGGCTCCGAGGTCGGGCTCTCCGCCCCTGCCGTGAAGCGGCGCGTGGACCGGCTGCGCGCCGAGGGCGCCATCACCGGCTTCACCGTCCGCGTCGACCCGGCCGCCATGGGCTGGGAGACCGAGGGCTTCATCGAGATCTACTGTCGCCACAACACCTCGCCGGACGACATCCGGCGAGGACTGGAGCGCTACCCCGAGGTGGTGTCCGCGTCGACCGTCACCGGCGACGCGGACGCCCTCGTCCAGATCTTCGCCTCCGACATGCGCCACTTCGAGAGGGTCCTGGAACGCATCGCGGGCGAGCCGTTCGTGGAACGCACGAAGTCGGTCCTCGTCCTCTCCCCGCTCCTGCGCCGCTTCACCTCGGGCGCCCCCGCGTAGACCGGCCGCGGCTCCCCCTGTGCCGGGCCCCGCGGGTCGCAGGTTCAGGCGTGCTGCGGCGCCTCGTCCTTCAACATGCCGCGCAGCGAGCCGCGGAACTCCGGAGTGTCCTCGTGGCCGTGAACGGCCGCGGCGTGCTGGGCCGCCGCCGCGATGACCTCTTCCTCCTCGCCCGAGATGGCGAGGGTGCAGTTCATCTCGCTGGGGTAGTCCCTGCAGTCCATGACCTTGCGCATGACGAGCCTCCCGGGACGGGTATCCGTTGTCCGCCGGCGCCGGGCCGACGCCGGACGGTGCACCTCCCACGATCCTCTTCGCGGGCCCACGGCGACACCCGGGCGGGCGGCCGTACCGCCCCAGCTGCCGCCCCCACGGCGCGCCCGGAAAAACCGGATGCCCGGACCGGCCCCGACCGCGACAGTGTCCGAGTGAACCGAGAAACGATCTCCCACCTGGCCCACACCCACCACCCCGTCGCCGCCCCGCTCGGCGACGCCACCGTGGCCCGGCTCCTGGACCGTGCGCTGCCCCGCGGCACCGAACGCGTCCTCGACCTCGGCTGCGGCCCCGGCGAATGGCTGCTGCGGGCCCTGCGCGACCGCCCGAGCGTGCGCGCCGTCGGCGTCGACGTCTCCCGCACCGCACTCGACCGCGCCGCGGACGCCGCACAGGCACTCGGCGTCACCGACCGGCTGTCCCTGCACCTGCGGCCCGCCGCGGACCACACCGACCCGCACCCCTACGACCTCGTCCTCAGCGTCGGGGCCGCCCACGCCTTCGGCGGGCTCCTGCCCACCCTCGACGCGGCCCGCGCCCACCTCGCTCCCGGCGGCCACGTCCTCGTGGGAGACGGCTACTGGGAGCACCCGCCCACCCCCGGCGACCTCGAGGCCTTCGGCGGCCTCCCCGACCTGCCCACCCTCGTCGACCAGGTCACAGCGGCCGGCTGGACCCCGGTGTACGGTCACCTCAGCACCCGCGAGGAACTCGACGCCTACGAGTGGTCGTGGACCGGCTCGCTGGCCGCATGGGCCCTCGACCACCCCGACCACCCGGACAGCGCCGAAGCCCTCGACGCGGCGAACGGCCACCGCACCGAATGGCTCCGCGGATACCGTGCCACCTGGGGTTTCGCCACCCTCCTGCTGCGCCGGACCGCCGACTGACCGGCGTCCCCGCGTGCGGCGCGCAACGAATCGCCGCGAGAGGCCCTCAACGCGCAACGAATCGCACACCAGCGCGCAACATCGGCGCCTTGTTGCGCCGGGAGGGCGAAACGTACCGTTCATAGGACCGCACCCACCCCTCCTGCCACAGAGGTACGCCCATGCCCCCGCTGCGCACCGCCCTCCTCCAGAGCTCCGGAGTCCTCGGCGACGTCGCCGAGAACCTCAAGGCGCTCGACGAGGCCGCCGAGCGCGCCGCACAGGCGGGGGCCGGGCTGCTGGTGGCGCCGGAGATGTTCCTGACCGGGTACGCGCTCGACCTCGACGCCCTCCCCGGCCTCGCCGAGGCGAGCGACGGCGACTCCGCCCGCGCCATCGGCGAGATCGCCCGCCGCCACGGACTCGCGGTCCTCTACGGCTACCCCGAGCGCGACGGCGCCACCGTCTACAACTCCGCCCAGCTCATCGGCCCCGACGGCGCCGCCCTCGCGAACTACCGCAAGACCCACCTCTTCGGCTGCTTCGAGCAGGACGCCTTCACCCCCGGCGACACCCCCGTCGTCCAGGCCGACCTCGGCGGCATCCGCATCGGCATCATGATCTGCTACGACGTGGAGTTCCCCGAGAACGTCCGCGCCCACGCGCTCGCCGGCACCGACCTCCTCCTCGTGCCGACCGCCCAGATGCACCCGTTCCAGTTCGTCGCCGAGCACCTCGTCCCCGTCCGGGCCTTCGAGAACCAGATGTACGTCGCGTACGTCAACCGCACCGGCCCCGAGGGCGAGTTCGAGTTCGTCGGCCTCAGCTGCCTGGCGAGCCCCGACGGCACCACCCGCACCCGCGCCGGCCGCGGCGAGGAAATGGTGTTCGGCGAGGTCGACCCCGAGCTGCTCGGCGCCTCGCGCGAGAACAACCCGTACCTGCGCGACCGCCGGCCCGGGCTCTACGCCTCGCTCGTCTGACCCGCACCAGCCCCCCGCCCCACCCCGCCCCCACCGCTCCACCCCCCGAGCCCTGCCCGCAAGGAGTCGTACCCCATGACGTCCACGGTGCCCACCACCGCCGTCCCGCACAGTGACGGACAGCCGCCGATCACCATGTTCGGTCCGGACTTCCCGTACGCCTACGACGACTTCCTCGCCCACCCGGCGGGCCTCGGCCAGATACCCGCAACCGAGTTCGGCACCGAGGTCGCCGTCATCGGCGGCGGACTCTCCGGCATCATCTCGGCCTACGAGCTCATGAAGATGGGCCTCAAGCCCGTCGTCTACGAGGCCGACCAGATCGGCGGCCGCCTGCGCACCGTCGGCTTCGAGGGCGCCGAGACCGAGGGCCTCACCGCCGAGATGGGCGCCATGCGCTTCCCGCCCTCCTCCACGGCCCTGCAGCACTACATCGACCTCGTCGGCCTGGTCACCGAGCCCTTCCCGAACCCGCTCGCCGAGGCCACCCCCTCCACGGTCGTCGACCTCAAGGGCGAGACCCACTACGCGGAAACCATCGCGGACCTCCCGCAGATCTACCGCGACGTCGCCGAGGCCTGGAACGCCTGCCTGGACGAGGGCGCCGACTTCTCCGACATGAACACCGCGATGCGCGAACGGGACGTCCCGCGCATCCGCGAGATCTGGGCCAAGCTCGTCGAGAAGCTCGACGACGAGACCTTCTACGGCTTCCTGTGCAAGTCGGAGGCCTTCAAGTCCTTCCGCAAGCGCGAGATCTTCGGCCAGGTCGGCTTCGGCACCGGCGGCTGGGACACCGACTTCCCGAACTCCATCCTCGAGATCCTGCGCGTCGTGTACACCGAGGCCGACGACCACCACCGCGGCATCGTCGGCGGCTCCCAGCAGCTGCCGCTGCGCCTGTGGGAGCGCGAGCCCGAGAAGATCGTCCACTGGGCCCAGGGCACCTCCCTGTCCACCCTCCACGACGGCACCCCGCGCCCCGCCGTGACCCGCCTGCACCGCACCGCCGGCAACCGCATCACCGTCACCGACTCCTCCGGCGACATCCGCACCTACCGCGCCGCGATCTTCACGGCCCAGTCCTGGATGCTCCTGTCGAAGATCGAGTGCGACGACACGCTGTTCCCGATCGACCACTGGACGGCGATCGAGCGCACCCACTACATGGAGTCGTCCAAGCTGTTCGTCCCCGTCGACCGGCCGTTCTGGCTGGACAAGGACGAGGAGACCGGCCGCGACGTCATGTCGATGACGCTCACCGACCGCATGACCCGCGGCACCTACCTGCTCGACAACGGCCCCGACAAGCCGGCCGTCATCTGCCTCTCCTACACCTGGTGCGACGACAGCCTCAAGTGGCTGCCGCTGTCCGCGAACGAGCGGATGGAGGTCATGCTGAAGTCCCTCGGCGAGATCTACCCCAAGGTCGACATCCGCCGCCACATCATCGGCAACCCGGTCACCGTCTCCTGGGAGGACGAGCCCTACTTCATGGGCGCGTTCAAGGCCAACCTCCCCGGCCACTACCGCTACCAGCGCCGCCTCTTCACCCACTTCATGCAGGACAGCCTCCCCGAGGACAAGCGCGGCATCTTCCTCGCGGGCGACGACATCTCCTGGACGGCCGGCTGGGCCGAGGGCGCGGTCCAGACCGCCCTCAACGCCGTCTGGGGCGTCATGCACCACCTCGGCGGGTCCACGGACTCCACGAACCCCGGCCCGGGCGACGTCTACGACGAGATCGCCCCGGTCAAACTCCCGGAGGACTGATCCTCCCGGCCCACTGATCAGGGCCTCCAGATCACGGGCCGCCGCCCCGCGCCGTCAGCACGCGGGCCGGCGGCCCGTTCTCATACGCGCGTCCCCGCCCCCGGGGCGCCGGCCTGCTCGGCACTGCCACAGCAGTGCCGCCCGGCCGCACCCGCCGCACACGTGGGCGTACGCCTGACCGGACCCGAAGTTCACGGCCGTGAGCGGGTCCGGCCCCTCCTCCAGGCCCGCCACGGACCCCATCGGCCGGGCGCACGCTGGGCAGTGGGGTGTCTCGTCGTACTGCAGCCAGTCGGGCTCGCCACCGAGCGACCCCAGCACCGCCCGCCCGTCCGCCGCGGCCCCCGCGGGCACGGCCGCCCGCACGGCGCCCAGCCCCAGCACTTCCGGATCCGCACCGCGCGGCACCGGTACGGGTACCAGCCCCCCGGCGGGCAGCAGCAGGGCCGGGTTCCCGGCCCCGGAGGGGCTCCACTGCTCGCACTCGCCGGGCCGGTGCGCGTACATGAACAGGGCCGGCACGCCCGTGGCGAGCACGATCCGGGCGGGGAACCGCAGCGGGCCCGCGCATGCGCGGCACACGGGCCAGACCATCCCGGCGGGGCCCAGCGGCACGCCGCCGGTGCGGCTGACCGGGGCGTCCGGGGCGACCGGCCCGCCGTCGAGGGGAAGGGTCGTCATGGCCGCAATCCGTCCGCCGGCCGACCGTGCGGCCCGCGCCGGGCCGGGCCGCACGGCGTCTCAGCCCCGCGGGGTCAGCAGACAGCGGCCGACCAGGCCCACCCCGGCGTCCAGGGAGTCCGCGAACTCCTCGGCCAGGTCCGGCGCCCGGCGCAGCGTCCACAGCAGCCGAGCCGCCGACCAGGCCCCCGCGCGGGCCCGCTCCAGGCTCCACGAGCCGACCAGGTGGGTCAGCGGGTCGGCGATCTCCAGCAGGTCAGGACCGGGCATGAGGTCCTCCCGGATGTGCTCCTCCAACGAGACCAGCGTGTCGCCGACCCGGTCGAAGTCCGCCTCCAGGGCCCGCGGTTCACAGTCCAGCTCCCCGCACGTGGCCACCACCGCGAGAGCCAGGTCGTGGCCGATGTGCGCGTTGATCCCGGCCAGCGCGTGCTGGAGCGGCCGGATCCCGGGGTGGCGGCGGTACTGCAGCAGCGGGCGCCAGCAGGCCGGGGCCCGGTCCGCCTCCACCGCCGTCAGGTAGCGCTCCGCGAACCGCACGCTGAGCGTTGCCGCCCGCCGCGGCGCCGGGAAGCCCCCGTGCTCGATCCGATGGTGCAGGGTCTCCGTGACCGTCAGGTAGACCCGGTTGAAGACGGCGACGCCGTCCTGCGGCGGGAGCCGCTCCTCCAGGGCGCGCATCCGCGCCAGCACCGCTTCCATGGGAGGCAGGGTCGCAGGCGCCGGCGCGGATCCGGGGAACTTGGCCGGACGCTTCCCCGGTTCGGGCGAAACCCCGTCAACGCCGCTTGTCCTCCGCCTCCCCGCCGTCGTCGTAGGCGGACGTGCCGGCGTCGAGCAGGGGCTCCTGGGGCTTCAGGTGCGCGGGGGCGAGGCACCGCAGCGCGTGGTAGCCGCCGATCACCACAATCGTGCCCAGCGCGATGCCGCCCAGCTCGAAGCTGTCGGTGATCTGCAGCTTCACCCCGCCGACGCCGATGATGATGCCCGCCGCGGCCGGCACCAGGTTCAGCGGATTGCGCAGGTCCACCCGCCCGTTGACCCAGATCTGGGCGCCGAGCAGGCCGATCATGCCGTACAGGATGACGGTGATACCGCCCAGGACGCCGCCCGGGATCGCCGCGACGACCGCGCCGAACTTCGGGCACAGGCCGAAGAGCAGCGCGAAGCCCGCCGCCGCCCAGTAGGCCGCCGTGGAGTAGACCCGGGTGGCCGCCATGACACCGATGTTCTCGGAGTACGTGGTGTTGGGCGGGCCCCCGACCGCCGTGGACAGCATCGACGCGGCGCCGTCCGCCGCGATGGCCGTGCCCAGCTCGTCGTCGAGGGGATCACCGGTCATCTCTCCCACGGCCTTGATGTGCCCCGCGTTCTCGGCGATCAGCGCGATCACCACGGGCAGGGCGATCAGGATCGCCGACCACTCGAAGGACGGCCCGTGGAAGGACGGCAGCCCGACCCAGTCGGCCTTCGCGACCGCGGAGAGGTCCAGGCGCCAGTGGTCGACGGCCGCCTCCCCGCCCACCGTCGAGTGGATCTTCCCGAAGAGCAGGTCGAAGAGCCAGGAGACCGCGTACCCGAAGACCAGCCCCAGGAAGATCGCGATGCGCGACCAGAAGCCGCGCAGGCACACCACGGCGAACCCGGTGAACAACATGGTCAGCAACGCCGTCCACTGGTCCTGCGGCCAGTACGTCGACGCCGTCACCGGCGCCAGGTTGAAGCCGATCAGCATCACCACCGCGCCCGTCACGATGGGCGGCATCGCCGTGTGGATGACGCGCGCGCCGAAGCGCCGCACCGCGAGACCGGCCAGGAACAGCGCGACACCGACGACGAACACGGCGCCCGTGACGACCGCGCTGTCACCGCCCGACGCCCGGATGGCCGCCGCGACACCGACGAAGGACAGCGAGCAGCCCAGGTACGAGGGAACCCGCCCCCGCGTCGCGAGCAGGAAGACCACCGTCGCGATGCCGGACATCATGATGGCCAGGTTCGGATCCAGGCCCATCAGGACCGGCGCGACGAAACTCGCACCGAACATCGCCACGACGTGCTGGGCGCCCAGCCCGGCGGTCCGCGGCCACGACAGCCGCTCCTCCGGCCGGACCACCGCGCCGGGGGCGGGAGTCCGCCCGTCTCCGTGCAGGGTCCAGCCCACGCCGAGGCCCATGTTCCACTCCTCTGTCCCGGTCTTCCCGGTCTTCCCGGCCATCCGGACGGGCACGGCCGGGGCCGTGCACACATCGAAGCCGCAGCGCACCCGCGCCGCTGCGGCCATCGACATATTAAGGCCGGATATCAGCAGGTTCGTCCCGCTCGGCCGGACCGGCCTTCCCGGCGAACCCGCCCCCAGCCTGCCCCACCGGCGGCTTGGGGCGCAGCACCGCGGCACCAGCCACCAGCGCGAACGCCAGCACGGTCACCAGCCCGAACGACACCACCAGCGAGGTCGCGTCCGCCACCGCGCCGATCGCCGACGGCGCGATCAGCCCCGAGGTGTACGTGATCGTCGCGACACCCGCGATCGCCTGTGCCGGGGCCGGACCGCTGCGCCCCGCCGCAGCGAAGGCCAGCGGTACCACCACCGCGATGCCGAGCCCGATCAGCCCGAACCCGGCCAGCGCCCCCGCAGGATGCCGGACCCCGACGACGAGCAGGCCGCCCAGGGTGGCCAGCACCCCGCCGACACGGACCGTGCGCACCGGCCCGAAACGGTCCACCACCCGGTCGCCGACGAGCCTGGCCACCGCCATGGTCAGGGCGAAGGCGGTGGTCGAGGCGGCCGCGAGGCCCGCGTCCGTGTGCAGGACGTCCCGCAGGTAGACCGCCGACCAGTCCAGGCTCGCGCCCTCGGCGAACACCGCGCAGAAGCCGATCGCGCCGATCAGCAGCGCGGACCTCGGCGGCAGCGCGAAGTGCGGGGGCGCCTGCCCCTCCCCGTCGCTGCGCAGGTCCAGTACGCCCTGTACGGCGACCAGTCCGGCCACGGTCAGGACGAGCGCGGCGACCAGGTGGTGAAGCCGGGCGTCCGTCCCGGCGTGCGCGGCGACCGTACCGGCCGCGGACCCGAGCAGCGCGCCCACGCTCCACATGCCGTGCAGGGAGGACATGATCGAGCGGCCCAGCCGGTTCTCGGTCTCCACGCCCAGCGCGTTCATCGCCACGTCCGACATGCCCGCGGTGGCTCCGTAGACGAGGAGCGCCAGGCACAGGACGGGCAGGTTCGGGGCGAGGGCCGGCAGGATCAGCGAGAGGGTCCACAGCGCCAGCAGCCCCCGCAACGCGGCCCGCGCGCCGAACCGGTGGTTGATCCGCCCGGCCAGCGGCATCGCGAGCGCGGCGCCCACGGCGGGAAAGGCCAGCGCGAGCCCCAGGGTGCCCGCGCTGAGCTGGGCGTGCTCCTGGATCCACGGGATGCGGGTGGCGAAGGAGCCGGTGACGGCGCCGTGGGCGCAGAACACGGCGGCGATGGCATGGCGGGCACGGCGCAGGCGCGCCGGGCTGAGGTCGGTGTCCCCGGTCATGACGCATAAACTATCAGGGACCCTGCCTGATAGATAATGGTCCCGACTCCTAGGATGGGCGCCGTGACTCCAGCCCACGCCCCGGTACCGTCTCCCGCCTCACCCAGCACGGCCCGTGCCATCAACGACCGCCTCGCCCTGCAACTCCTCCAGGACTTCGGGCCGCTGACGGCAACCCAGCTCAAGACCATGACCGGCCTCTCCCGTCCCTCCGTCGCCGACCTCGTCGACCGGCTCACCGCAGCCGGCCTCATCGAGGTAGTCGGCGAATCCGGCGAACAGCGCCGGGGCCCCAACGCCAAGCTCTACGGAATCGTCGCTCGCCGAGCCCACCTCGCCGCCCTCGACGTCCGCACCGACCGGGTCACCGCCGTCGTCACCGACCTGCTCGGCCACCCGCTGGCCGAAGCCGCCCTGCCCGTCGGCGCCCCCGAGGACGCGGTCGCGGCCCTGCTGCGCACCGCCCGCGAGGCCGGCGCCGCCGAACTCCACACCGTCGTCGTGGGCGCCCCGGGCCTGGTCGCCCCGACCACCGGCGAACTCCGCGACACCATCGGCCTCCCGGCCTGGCACCGGGACCTGGTCACGGCCCTGCAGCGGACCCTGCCCGCCGTCGTGGCCGTCGAGAACGAGACCAACCTGGCCGCCCTCGCCGAGCAGCGCCTCGGCGTCGCCCGCGACCTGGACTCCTTCGTCCTGCTGTGGCTCGGCGCCGGCGTGGGTGCGGCCGTCGTCCTGGACGGCCGGCTGCGGCGCGGCGCCTCAGGCGGCGCGGGCGAGATCGGCTTCCTCCCGGTGCCGGGCACCGGGGGGCTGCCTTCGGCCGTCGACTGCGCGGGCGGGTTCCACGCCCTGGTCGGCCGGGACGCCGTGACCGCCCTGGCACGCGGACACGGCTTCGCCGGCCCGGCGGAACAGGCCGTGGCGGGAGCCGCCGGCGAGCCCTTCCTCGAAGACCTCGCCGAACGCCTCGCCCTGGGCGCGGCGGCGGCCGCGGCCCTCCTCGACCCGGGCTGCGTGGTCCTGGCCGGAGAACTCGGCCGCGCCGGCGGCCCCGCCCTGGCCGCCCGCGTCTTCCACCGCCTGGCGGAACTGACGCCGGTCCCGACGGAGATCCGCGCCACGACCCTGGGCGACCCGGCAGTCCTGGCGGGCGCCCGCCTGGCGGCCCGCGAAGCGGCCCAGGGCGTGCTGTTCGGGGGGTGAGGTCCGCCGGCCCTGCCCGCTGACCGTGATGTCTGCGCGGGGTGGGGGTGGGGGGGCGGGTTTCGGCGGGGCGGGAGCGCGGAGTGCGGCGGGGTGGTGTGGGTGCGGGGTTTCGGCGGGCCGGGTCGGGGGTGTGCTGGGGGCTTCCCGGCAGTCTTTCGGATGTCCGGGGCGGGACGGTCGGTCAAGGGTGGAGCGCAGCGACATCGCGAAGCGACGCGAGGAACGAGCGCCCTTGAGGGGCCGGCACGACACGGAGAGACGATGGGACTGACGGGAAACCCCCAGAACGTCACTGGCCACGGGTCGAGGAGATCCCGCCCCACGCAAACCCCCCTCCCCAGAACCCCCTCACGTCTTCGATCCGGCTCCGCCGCCGCCGGCCCCGGCGCCCGCGCCGCCCCCGGCCCCGGCGGCCCCGCGCCTCGCCGCGAACTGCTCGAACGTTTCGTGGCCGACGGCGCGGGACGGGGTGAGGTGGCCGCCACGGCGGAAGGCCGCGTAGGCCTTGCCCGCCAGGGGGACCGGGAGGACGCGGCGGTTGCGTCCCGTCGCCCGAAGGTAGACGCGGGCCAGGTCCGGCAGGGTGCGGATCTGCGGTCCGCCCATGTCCGGGACCCGGCCCGCGGGGGTCGGGACCGCCAGTTCCGCCATACGGGCGGCGACCTCGCCCACCGCGATGGGCTGCACCGGTACGCCCTTGGGGACCGGCACGACGGGCAGCCTCGCCACGGTGTCCGTCGCCATCGCCACGAGGTCGTGGAACTGCGTCGTGCGCAGGATGGTCACCCCCAGCCCGGACGCCTCCAGCAGCCGCTCCACCCGGAGCTTGCGCCTGTAGTAGCCGAGCGGGACCACGTCCACCCCGACGATCGAGATGTAGACGATGTTCCCGACGGTCCCGGCGCGCCGGGCGGCCTCGATGAGATGCCCGGCGGCCACGTCGTCCCCCTTGCCCGCCCCCCGGGTGTTGCTCGCGCAGTGCACGACCACTTCCGCGCCCGCCAGGGCCGCGTCCAGGCCCGTGCCGTCCCGGAGGTCGACGGGATGCTCCGGGGCGTGCCGGCTGAGCACCCGGACCTCGTGCCCGGCCGACCGCAGCCGTTCGGCGACGAGCGAGCCGAGGGTTCCGGTGCCTCCGGTGACGACGATGGTGCCCATGGTGTCGGTCCTTCCCTGGTGGGGTGAGGGGTGCGTGCACCAGGGAAGGACCGGACAGCCCTCAGGAATGTGACAGCTGTCGCCGGAGGAACGCCAGCTTCTCCGGGTTGACCACCGCGCTGATGCCGCTGACCAGCCCATTCTCGATTTCGACCAGCAGGACCGCCACCTCACCGAAGAGCAGTGCGGGCGATCCGTTGACCTCCGCGACGCTGACCGGCACCCCGGATACGTACTTCGCCATGGCGCCCATCGCGAACCGGGCCACGTTGTCCCGCCCCAGGATCGGCCGGCGCGCCGCGCTGACCACGCCACCGCCGTCCGACACGTACCGCACGTCGGCCGCCAGCACCCCCTCCAGCCGGGTGAGGTCCCCGCTCTGCGCGGCGGTCAGGAAGCTCTCCACGAGTCCCTGCCACCGCTCGCGGTCTGCGGAGAAGCGCTTCTCCCGTGTGGCCTCGCGCCCGGCGGCGACCCGGCCCGCCGCGCGCCGGTAGATCTGGCGGCAGTTGGCCTCGCCGAGGTCCAGGAGGCCCGAGATCTCCCGGTGGCTGTAGGCGAAGGCTTCGCGCAGTACGTACACGGCGCGCTCGACCGGGGTGAGTTGTTCCAGCAGCAGGAGCAGGGCCATGGACACGCTGTCCCGCTGCTCCGCCGACTCCAGCGGGCCGAGGGTGCCGTCGCCGGTGAGGACCGGTTCCGGAAGCCAGGGGCCGACGTAGCTTTCGCGTCTGGCGCGCGCAGACGTGAGGCTGTTGAGGCAGAGGTTGGTGACGACCTTGGCGAGCCAGGCGCCCGGGTGCTCGATGGCGGCGCGGTCCGCCGAGTCCCAGCGCAGGTAGGCGTCCTGCACGATGTCCTCGGCCTCCGCGGCGGAGCCGAGGATGCGGTAGGCGATGCCGAACATCCGGGGCCGGTGTTCCTCGAAGTCCGCTACGGATGCGGTGACATGTGTGATCACCGGGTCAGCCTACGAGGCCTGGCGGGACGCGAACCGGCGAGGACCCGGTGGCCGCCGGGCCACCGGGTCCTCGCGTTGTCAGCAGGCGCCCTGGTCCTTCCAGACGCCCCATTCACCCGTGGTGCCGGGTTCCTCGTTCTGCGTCCACCACTGGGCCTTCCAGTTGCGGCCCTTGTGGGAGACGACGTTGCCGCTGTTGTAGACGGTGCCCGCTGTGTAAGCCGGGTTGGTGCAGGTCCCGCCGGTCGGCGGCGGGGTCGTCGGAGGCGTGGTCGGCGGTGTGGTCGGGGGAGTGGTGGGCGGGGTGGTGCCGCCCGGCTCCCCGACCGTGGTGCCTCGCGCCAGGTCGCCGGCGAGGGCGTACGTCGTGCCGGAGATGTTCACCGTCCAGTTGGAGGGGGTGGACACGGGCAGGTAGTAGTTGAACGCCAGGTCGACGGAGGCGCCCGGGGCCAGGGACTGCCAGGCCGGCAGCTTCAGCGAGACCCGGTGGAAGTCGCCCTTCAGGCCGCCCACGTTGCTGCCGGTGTGGCCGCTGCTGATGATCTTCGTGCCGAAGCCGGACTGGTCGGAGGCGTTGTTCGGGGCCGAGGTCGAGTAGTCGAACTGGAACTCGGTGCCGCCGGGCAGTGCCGTCCCCGTGTTGTTGGTGATCTTGATCTTCGGGGTGATCGGGTAGTTGGAGTCGCCGAGCTTGAACTCGGTGAACTCCGTCTTGATGTCCACGGCCTGGGTCGGCAGGGCGGTGGCGCCCGCCTTCTTCGCCCCGTACGGGGACGCCGCCTTGAACTTGTCGTACATCAGCGAGGTGAGCGTGGAGCCCATCTCGTACTGGCCCTTGGCCGCGTTCCAGCCGTAGTCGCCGGCCATCTCCCAGACCATGGTGCCGCCGATGCCGCGGTCCACCACGTAGTCGGCCTTGGCGGCCACCGACTGCTCGTCCTCGGTGGAGAGGAAGACCTTCTTCTGCGCGTTCCAGAGCCACGGCGCGACCAGCGTCGAGTCGTACTTGCGGGCGTAGGTGCCGGTCAGCGAGGTGTTCGCCGGGAAGCCGTACTGGCTGACGTAGTCGCCGACGATGCCCTTCTCCAGGTTCTTGGCGTGCCACATCGGGTTCGAGCCGGCGGGGGACTCGTTGCCGTTGTCGTCCTTGTCGTGCCACAGGTTGTCGATGCCGACCGCGCCGTCACCGCACTTGGTCAGTCCGGAGCCGGCCGGGCAGCTGGTCGCCGAAGCCTTGCCCCACAGGCCGTCGGTGCCGCCCTGGACGTTCTTGTGGCCGCGGGTGTAGTAGGGCAGGCCGATGTTGATCCGGCCGGCCGGCATGGAGCCGCGGAAGTAGTGGTAAGCCCAATCGGTGTTGAGGTAGCCGATGCCGCCGTACTGCTGGGAGCCGTAGACGCCGGCGGCGGCGAGCTCGCCGTCCTTGCCGTCGTCGAAGAGCGAGGCGTTCGGGCCCACGTACTCGTTCCAGGCACCGTGCAGGTCGTAGGACATGATGTTGACGTAGTCCAGGTACTGCTGCATCTGGAACGTCTCCATGCCGCGCAGCAGGTAGCCGGAGGACGGGGCGGCGACGGTCAGCATGTAGTGCTTGCCGTCGGCGGCGCCGGCCGCGTCCAGCTTCTGGCGCAGGCTCTTCATGAGGGCGTCGTAGCCCTTGACCAGGCCGGCCCGGCGGGCGTTGGCGATCGGCCAGTCCAGCGGGTTGCCGGCGTCCTTCATCGTGGTCGGGTACTCGTAGTCGATGTCGACGCCGTTGAACCCGTACGTGCGGATGAAGTCGACCGAGGACTGGGCGAAGGTGTCGATGCCCGCCTGGTTGACCGATCCGTCCGCGTTGGTGGCCATGCTGTAGAAGCCGCCGGAGGCGACGCGCTTGCCGTCCGCGCCGAAGTAGCCGCCGGTCTCGGCCCAGCCGCCGACGGAGATCAGGGTCTTCACGTCGGGGTGCTGCTTCTTGTACTTCGTCAGCAGGTTGAAGTGGCCCTTGTAGGGGAGCGAGGGGTCCATCTCCGCCCCGGCGACGCCCGGCCAGGTCATCCCGGTGGCCTCGTTCGTCGGGCTGTCGGCGCCGACCGAGATCTTGTTGTCACTGCCGACGTGTGCGAAGGCGTAGTTGATGTGGGTGATCTTGTCCCACGGGATGTTGTTGACGAGGTAGGACGGCTGGCCGTTCTTGCCCGTGCGCCAGCCGGTGAAGTAGCCGATGACGCGGCGCTGGTGGTCGGCGCCCATCTTCTCGCGGCCTTCGGTGTCGTAGACCGAGCAGTAGGGAACGTCGACGCCGGCCGTCTTGTAGAGGCCGTCGGGGCGACAGCTCTCGTTGTCGGCCGCGTGCGAGACGCCCGTCGAGAGCCCGCCGACCAGCAGTCCGGCGATTGCGGCGCCGGATGCCAGGAGCATCGCTCTCGTACGTGTGGGGGACGGCATTGTGCCTCCTGGGGAGGGGAGGATGCAGGACACGGGTGGATGCAACATGGAGCAACGTGACTGGTGCAGACGCTTGTTGGCCCGTGACGTGCGCACATCTGACGGGCTGTTCCCGGGAAGATGAAGGGAACGTTAAGAGGACTAGACCAACCCGTCAATAGGTCTGGACCAACCGCGCTTCCACTTACCCCCGGTCCGTACCGCCGCGGCCTCCCGCTCGAGCCGGCGTACCCTCGGAGTCACCCTCTGTGAGCCAGGCCACACCGCATCACCCGCATGGCGGCCGATCGGCCGTGGCAAACTGGCTGGAGTACCAGTAGCAGCGCACTCCGGGGTCGGTGTAATTCCGAACCGGCGGTATAGTCCGCGACCCGTCCGCAGCCAGCGGCCGGTTGACCAGGTGAAATTCCTGGACCGACGGTTAAAGTCCGGATGGGAGGCAGTGCGCGGCGGGCCAGTCACCGGTACGCCGCCGTCGGCGGTTCATCGGCATATCCCCGTGGATGTGTCGGGTCGAACCGTTTCTCCGGCCCCGGCGTCCCCGCGTGAGCTGTTCCGCTCCATCTGTCGTATCCCGACAGGCCCCGGAGTCCGTGCCCGATGAGGCAGGAGGACCCGGTGGCGACACACGCCGCGCACGCCGCACCCGACGCGGGGACCCGTGCCATGCGGCGAGCCGTCGAGCTCGCCGCCCGCGGACTCGGCTCCACCAGCCCCAACCCGATCGTCGGCTGCGTCATCACCGACGCCTCCGGCGCCGTCGTCGGCGAGGGCTGGCACCAGCAGGCCGGCGGCCCGCACGCCGAGGTCCACGCCCTGCGCGCCGCAGGCGACGCGGCCCGCGGCGGCACCGCCTACGTCACCCTCGAACCCTGCAACCACACCGGCCGGACGGGACCCTGCGCACAGGCCCTCGCCGATGCCGGCATCGCCCGCGTGGTCTACGCCGTCCCCGACCCGAACCCGCAGGCCAGCGGGGGCGCCGCCACACTGCGCGCCGCCGGGATCGACACCGAGGCCGGGCTGCTCCGCGCCGAGGCCGAGGCCGGCAACACCGTATGGCTGACCTCCGTACGCCTCGGCCGCCCCCACGTGACCTGGAAGTACGCCGCCACCCTCGACGGCCGCAGCGCCGCCGCGGACGGCAGCAGCCGCTGGATCAGCTCCGCCGAGGCCCGGGCCGACGTCCACCGGTTGCGCGCCGAGGCCGACGCCGTCCTGGTCGGGGGCGGCACCCTGCGCGCCGACGACCCGCACCTGGCCGTCCGCGGCATCGACGGCGCCACCCAGCCGCTGCGCGTGGCCCTCGACACCCGTGCCGGCCTGCGCCCGACCGCCCGCATCCTCGACGACGCCGCGCCCACGCTGCTGGTCGTCGCCGAGGACGCCGACACCCGCCACCTGCCCGGCGTCGACCTGCTCCGGCTGCCCCCGCACGACGGCCGGCTCCCCCTCGACCGGCTCCTGGCGCAGCTGTACGCCCGCGGCGTGCGCTCCCTCCTCCTGGAAGGCGGCCCCACCCTCGCGGGCGCCTTCCTCGAAGCCGGAGCCGTCGACCGCGTCGTCGGCTACCTCGCCCCCGCCCTGCTCGGCGCCGGCCCCGCGGCCCTCGGCGACGCGGGCATCACGAACATCACCCACGCCCTGCGCCTCGACATCACCGAGGCCGTCCGCGTGGGCCCCGATCTGCGCATCACCGCCCTTCCCGCCACCGCCCCCAAGGAGCACTGAGTGTTCACCGGAATCGTCGAAGAACTGGGCGAGGTCACCGCCGTCGAGCCGCTCCAGGAGGCCTCCCGCTTCCGGCTGCGCGGGCCCCTCGTCACCCAGGACGCCAAGCACGGCGACTCCATCGCCGTCAACGGCGTCTGCCTGACCGTCGTGGAGACCGCCGACGGCGAGTTCACCGCAGACGTCATGCAGGAGACCCTCAACCGCTCCAGCCTCGGCGCCCTGGCCAAGGGCTCCCGGGTCAACCTGGAGCGCCCGATGGCCCTCGGCGGACGGCTCGGCGGCCACCTGGTCCAGGGCCACGTGGACGGCACCGGCGAGATCCTCTCGCGGACCCCCTCGGAGCACTGGGAGATCGTCAAGGTCGCCCTCCCGCGGAACCTCTCCCGCTACGTGGTCGAAAAGGGCTCCATCACCGTCGACGGCGTCAGCCTCACCGTCGTCGAGGCCGCCGCCGACTGGTTCACCATCAGCCTCATTCCCACCACCCTCGCGCTGACCACCCTCGGCATCAAGCAGCCCGGCGATCCGGTCAACCTCGAGGTGGACGTCCTCGCCAAGTACGTCGAGCGCCTGCTGGCCGCCGGCGTGGACCCGCTGCACGCCGACCCGACGGGAGAAGCCCGGTGACCGCCCTGAGCTGGCTCAACGCCGAAGCTTTCACGGTCCTCGGTCAGAAGGTCATCTGGTCCGACATGATCGGCAACCTGATGGGCCTGGCCGCGCTCGCCCTCGGCTGGCGCCGCTCGATATGGACCTGGCCCGCCCAGCTCCTGTCCGGGCTCATCCTCATCGCCGCCTACGCCTCCGCGCACCTCGCCGGCGGCGTCGGCAAGCAGCTCCTGGTCATCGGCGTGGCCGTCTTCGGCTGGCGCGCATGGCAGCGGGGCAAGCAGGAGGCCCAGGACGGCTCCATCGCCGTACGCACCGCCACCTGGACCGAACGCGGACTGCTCCTCGGCGGGGCGGCACTGGGCACCCTCGCCGTCGGCGGCCTGTTCACGCTCTACCCGTCGCTGTCCTGGAGCCCGTGGGCCGACGCCTACATCTTCGTCGGCACCATCGTCGCGATGGTGGCCCAGGCCCGCGGCCTCGTCGAGTTCTGGTTCGCCTGGCTCCTGGTCGACCTGGTGGGCGTCCCCCTCGCCTTCACCGGCGGCCTGGCCTTCTCCGGACTGGTCTACGTCGTCTACTTCGCCCTCGTGGTGTGGGGCGCCTACGACTGGTACCAGCGCTCCCGCACCACTCCCGCCCCGGCCCTCGAAGGAGCAGCGGCATGACCAGCCTCAAGCCCGTGCCCGACATCCCCGAAGAGACCTTCCCCCTCGACCCCGTCGAGCAGGCGATCCGCGACATCGCGGCCGGCCGGCCCGTCGTCGTCGTCGACGACGAGGACCGCGAGAACGAGGGCGACCTCGTCATCGCCGCCGAGAAGGCCACCCCCGAGATCATCGCCTTCATGATGAGCGAGTGCCGCGGCCTGATCTGCGCCCCCATGGAGGGCGACGAGCTGGACCGGCTCGAACTCCCGCAGATGGTCCAGAACAACACCGAGTCGATGAAGACCGCCTTCACCGTCTCCGTCGACGCGAGCGCCGCCCACGGCGTCTCCACCGGCATCTCCGCCGCCGACCGCGCCACCACCCTGCGGCTCCTCGCCGACGGCGTCAGCGGCCCCGGCGACTTCGTCCGCCCCGGCCACGTCTTCCCGCTGCGCGCCAAGCCCGGCGGCGTCCTGGTCCGCAACGGCCACACCGAGGCAGCCGTCGACCTCGCCCGCCTCGCCGGCCTGCGCCCGGCGGGCGCCATCGTGGAGATCGCCGGCGAGGACGGCGTCATGCTGCGCCTGCCCGAGTTGATCCCCTTCGCCCGCAAGCACGGCCTGACGATCATCTCCATCGAGGACCTGATCGCCTACCGCCGCTCCGCCGAGCCCAAGGTGCGCCGCGAGGCCGAGGTCAGCCTGCCGACCGCCTTCGGCGACTTCACCGCGCACGGCTACCGCTCCACCGTCGACGGCGTCGAGCACGTCGCCCTCGTCCACGGCGAGATCGGCGACGGCTCCGACATCCTCGTCCGCATGCACTCGGAGTGCCTGACCGGCGACATCTTCGCCTCCCAGCGCTGCGACTGCGGCCCCCAGCTGCACGCCTCCATGGAACGGATCAAGAACGAGGGCCGCGGCGTCGTCGTCTACCTCCGCGGCCACGAGGGCCGCGGCATCGGACTGCTGTCCAAGCTGCGCGCGTACGAGCTCCAGGAGCGCGGCCGCGACACCCTCGACGCCAACCTGGAACTGGGCCTGCCCGCCGACGCCCGCGACTACGCCGCCGGTGCTCAGATCCTGGCCGACCTCGGCGTGCACAGCGTCCGGCTGCTGACGAACAACCCCGACAAGTCCGCCGCCCTGGAGGCGCACGGCATCACGGTCGCCAGCCGCGAGTCGATGCCGGTCGAGGCCGGCGAGCACAATCTGCGGTACCTGCGCACCAAGCGGGACCGGATGGGCCACGACCTGCCCTGGCTGGACGGGGCCGTGACCACGTCCGCCTGCGGCAACCAGTAGGCACGCACCACCCCTGTACGCAATTCCCGAACCCCCGTACCCACGAACCACCGAGGAGCAGAGCTGTGAGCGGCAAGGGCGCACCCGAACTGAGCGTGAAGAACTGCGGAGACCTGCGAGTCGCCGTGATCGCGGCCCAGTGGCACGAGAAGGTCATGGACGGACTGGTCGACGGCGCCCTGCGGGCCCTGCACGAGCTGGGCATCGACGAGCCCACCCTGCTCCGCGTGCCCGGCAGCTTCGAGCTCCCGGTCGTGGCGAAGGTGCTGGCCGGCCGCGGCTACGACGCCATCGTCGCCCTCGGCGTGGTCATCCGCGGCGGCACCCCGCACTTCGACTACGTCTGCCAGGGCGTCACCCAGGGCCTGGTCCAGGTGTCGATCGACACCGGGGTCCCCGTTGGCTTCGGCGTTCTGACCTGCGACAACGACGAGCAGGCGCTGGACCGCGCCGGCCTCGAAGGGTCGAACGAGGACAAGGGCCACGAAGCGGTCACCGCCGCCGTCTCCACCGCGATGACCCTGCGCACCGTCAGCGAGCCCTGGCGGTAAGTCGTGTCCGAGGGGTGAACCCCGGCACCGGGACACCCGGGTGAGCCCGTACTCTAAGGACATCATGGCGAACACACCATCCAAGACCTTCGAAGAGCTCTTCGCCGAGCTCCAGCACAAGGCCGCCGAAGGCGACCCCAGCACCTCCCGCACCGCCGAGCTCGTCCACAAGGGCGTCCATGCCATCGGCAAGAAGGTCGTCGAGGAGGCCGCCGAGGTCTGGATGGCCGCCGAGTACGAGGGCAAGGAAGCCGCCGCCGAGGAGATCTCCCAGCTGCTGTACCACGTCCAGGTGATGATGGTCGCGCGCGGGATCTCCCTCGACGACGTCTACGCGCACCTCTGAGCCCCGCACCTCCGAGTCCGGGCCGCACCCGCGCCCGTCCGCAACCACGTAAACCACGCACACCACGCATCAAAGGAAGCCCCATGCTGCGCATCGCCGTCCCCAACAAGGGTTCACTCTCCGGACCGGCGTCGGCGATGCTCCATGAGGCCGGCTACCGGATGCGCAAGGAGTCCAAGGAGCTCGTGGTCGTCGACCCCGAGAACGAGGTGGAGTTCTTCTACCTCCGCCCCAAGGACATCGC
Source organism: Streptomyces sp. NPDC046349 (assembly GCF_055587885.1). Classification (NCBI taxonomy): domain Bacteria; kingdom Bacillati; phylum Actinomycetota; class Actinomycetes; order Kitasatosporales; family Streptomycetaceae; genus Streptomyces; species Streptomyces sp. NPDC046349. Next base: position 59,405 of record NZ_JBVJFK010000005.1, on the reverse strand, counting down.
GATCTACGTCTCCTCGGGCAAGCTCGACATCGGCATCACCGGCCGCGACCTGCTGCTCGACTCCGGCGCCAGCGCCGAGGAGATCCTCCCGCTGAACTTCGGGCGTTCCACCTTCCGCTACGCCACCACCCCCGGCACGGCGAAGGGCCCCGAGGACTTCGCCGGCATGACGATCGCGACCTCGTACGAGGGAATCGTCGCCAAGCACCTGGCCGACCAGGGCATCGACGCCTCCGTCGTGCACCTCGACGGCGCGGTCGAGACCGCCATCCAGCTCGGCGTCGCCCAGATCATCGCGGACGTCGTCGAGACCGGCACCAGTCTGCGCAACGCCGGCCTCGAGGTCGTCGGCGAGCCGATCCTCACCTCCGAGGCCGTCGTCATCCGGGGCAACGGCGCCGACGCCGACGACCCGCAGGTCCAGCAGTTCCTGCGCCGCCTCCAGGGCGTCCTCGTGGCCCGCAGCTACGTGATGATGGACTACGACTGCCGCGCCGAGCACCTCGAGCGCGCCGTGGCCCTCACCCCGGGCCTCGAGTCCCCGACCGTCTCCCCGCTGCACAACGAGGGCTGGGTCGCGGTCCGCGCCATGGTCCCCGCCAAGGAGGCCCAGCGCATCATGGACGACCTGTACGAGCTCGGCGCACGCGCGATCCTCACCACCTCGATCCACGCCTGCCGCCTCTGAGGACCCGCGTGCCCGACCGGCACGCCTCCCCCTCACCCGCACGCCACGCCACCCCAGAAGGCAACGCACCATGGCCGAGTCCGCCGCACCGCCCGAACCGCCCACCCTGCCGGTCACCTTCCGGCCGACCCGCACCCGGGCGGTCCTGCTGGGCGTCGGGCTCGCCATGTTCGCCACCATCACGGCCATCGCCGTGATGCTCGAACGCCTCCAGCCGGGTGAGCGGATCAGCTTCATCTTCACCGCCGTCCTGCTGACCTCCGTCCTGGTCCTGCTCAGCCGCCCCAAGGTGGTCGCGGACGAGGACGGCGTCACCGTCGTCAACCTCACCAACACCCGCCGCCTGGCGTGGGCCGAGATCCTCCGGGTCAACCTCCGCCCCGGCGACCCGTGGGTGTTCCTGGATCTCAGCGACGGCACCAGCCTGCCCGCGCTCGGCATCCAGCCGGGCGTGGCCAGGCAGCAGGCCATCAGCGACGCGCGCGCCCTGCGCACCCTCGCCGAAATCCGCGGAACCGGCCCGAACGACAGCTGACTGCGCCCATCCTCGTCGCCGCCTACCGTTGCGGCCGCGATCCCAGTGACTACCCTGGTGGCGGGGCGCAGCCCTGCGCCCTCCCACCGGCCCCGGGACCCCGAGGCCCGCGGGCACCTGCAACTCGAGGAGTGACTCCCTCCAGCAATGGACGGATCGTCCGGTAATACCCGCGCCGCCCTCCCCACGGAGGCGGCGGCATGACCATCCCGCTACTCCTGCTCGCGGCGGCATTCGCCCTGATCCTCGCCAACGGATTCTTCGTGGCGGCCGAGTTCGGCCTCGTCACCGTGGAACGCCCCGAGGCCGAGCGCGCCGCAGCCGACGGGGACCGCCGTGCCCGCACGGTCGTCAAGGCCCTGCGAGAGCTGTCCTTCCAGCTCTCCGGCACCCAGCTCGGCATCACCATCACATCCCTCGTGGTCGGCATGCTCGCCGAGCCCGCCCTCGCCGCGCTGCTGGCCGGGCCGCTCTCCGCGACCGGCCTGCCCGAGGGAGCAGCCTCCGGCGTCGCCGTCGTCATCGGCATGCTGCTCGCCTCCGCCGTCCAGATGGTCGTGGGGGAGCTCGTCCCGAAGAACTGGGCGGTCTCCCGCCCCCTCCAGGTGGCCCGCTTCGTCGCCGGCCCGCAGAACGCCTTCTCGCGCGTCTTCCGGCCGGTCATCGCCGGCCTCAACGCCGTCGCCAACCGGCTCGTGCGGGCCCTCGGAGTGGAGCCCGCCGAGGAGATGGCATCCGCCCGCACCCCGGGCGAACTCGTCTCCCTGGTACGCCATTCGGCCCAGGCCGGCGCCCTGGAACAGGACACCGCCGATCTCTTCGTACGGACCCTGTCGCTGGGCGAGCTCACGGCCCAGCACGTCATGACCCCCCGGGTGAAGGTCAGTGCCCTCCAGGACACGGCCACCGCGGCCGACGTCCTGAACCTGACCCGCGCCACGGGCCTGTCCCGCTTCCCGGTCTACCGCGAACGCATCGACGAGATCACCGGCGTGGTCCACCTCAAGGACGCCCTCGCCGTCGCCGAGTCCGAACGCGACCGCATCAGCGTGGGCCGGATCTGCGTCGCCCCCCTGCTGGTGCCCGGCTCCCTGCCGGTGCAGCCGCTGCTGGAGCGGCTGCGCAGCGAACAGCCGATGGCCGTCGTCGTCGACGAGTACGGCGGCACCGCCGGCGTCGTCACCCTGGAGGACATCGTGGAGGAACTCGTCGGGGAGGTCCGCGACGAGCACGACCTCGCCGAGGACGAGACCCCCGAACTCGCCGCCGTCGCCGCCGAGGACGGCCGCCCCTCCTGGGAGGCCGACGGCAGCTGCCGCGTGCAGACCCTGCGCCGGATAGGCCTGGAAGTGCCCGAGGGCCCCTACGAGACCGTCGCCGGCCTCGTCGCCGACCTGCTCGGCCGGATCCCCGCCCCCGGGGACCGTGCGGACCTCCCGGGCTGGAAGCTGTCCGTCCGCAGGGTCGGCCGCAACCGGGCCGAACGCGTCCGGCTGGTCCGGCTGACGGCCGTACCCGCCGCCGGAGCCTACCGGCAGCCCGCCGGCCCCGCAGGTGCCACCGTGCCCGGCACCGGCCGCCACGGCGACACCGCCCTGCAGCCGGCCGAGCTGGAAGGCGCCGCCCGGTGAACGCGCTCCAGCTCGTCTTCGCGCTGCTCCTCGTCCTCGCCAACGGTTTCTTCGTCGGTGCCGAGTTCGCCCTCGTCTCCGTACGGCGCAGCCAGATCGAGCCCCTCGCGGCCGAGTCCAAGAGGGCCCGCCAGGTGCTCCACGGCCTGGAGAACCTGCCCCGCATGATGGCCGCCGCACAGTTCGGCATCACCGTCTGCTCCCTCACCCTCGGCGCGGTCGCCGAACCCACCGTGGCCAGGCTGCTGGAGCCCGTCTTCCACGCCGTCCACGTACCGCAGGGCCTGATCCACCCCCTCGGCTACGCCCTCGCGCTCGCCGCCGTGGTCTTCCTGCACCTGGTCATCGGCGAGATGGTCCCCAAGAACCTCGCCATGGCCGCCCCCGAGAAGACCGCCCTGTGGTTCAGCCCCGGCCTGGTCGCCTTCGCCCGCCTCTGCGGGCCGGTCACCACCGCGCTCGGCGCCTGCGCCAAGCTCGTCCTGAAGCTCTTCAAGGTCGAGCCCAAGGACGAGGTCGAGGCCGCCTACACCTCCGCCCAGCTGGGCCGGCTCCTCAAGGACTCCCGGCAGGCCGGGCTCCTGGAGCCGGTCGAGCAGGAGCGGCTGGAGGACGCGCTGGAACTGGGCAGCCGCCCGGTCACCGACGTCCTCCTCGACCGGGACCGCCTGGTCACGGTCGGTCCGGCCGTCACCCCCCGCCAGATCGAACAGCTGACCGTGCGCACCGGATACTCCCGGTTCCCCGTCCGTGCCGACAGCGGCGCCTTCATGGGCTATCTGCACGTGAAGGACGTACTGGACCTGGAAGACCGGGAACGGGCCGTGCCCCAGCGGGTCTGGCGCCGCATGACCACGCTGTGCGCCACGGTCCCGCTGGACGACGCCCTCGGTGTCATGCGCCGGGACGCCACGCACCTGGCGCAGGTCGCGGACCAGAGCGGCCGGGTCCTCGGCCTGGTCGCCCTGGAGGACGTCCTGGAAATGCTGGTCGGCGAGGTCCGCGACCCGGCGCACCGGATCCCTGCAGGCCGCACCTAGGCCGTGTCTTCCGGGTCCTGCCGGGCCCGCGCCGCCCGGCACCGCACCTCGCCGCGTCGGGGGCACCCACGTCAGTGCGGTGCTCGGGCGCCCCCCGTCCTGCGATGCCTTCCCCTCGGCCCTGGGGCCCGGCGAGGCCCCAGGGCGACGTACGCCCCGGTCCTGACCGGCGCCACCCCGGCGACAGGACCCCGGCCGAGGAGGGCCGGGAAGGACCGCGCCACGGCCCCTTCCCGCCCGGCGGCGTCACACGGGCGGCTCAGGCCGTTCCTGGGGTCCCCGGCCCGACAGGACCTCCCCGTACGCCTGCATCAGATCCGGCAGCCGCAGCGTGGCCAGGTCGTCCCGCGACGGCTCGCCGGCGAAGCCCGCCAGCCGCAGGTCCCGGTACGCGCAGCTCTTCTCGTACAGGGTGCGAAGGAAGCGGCCGTTGCCGAGCTCGTCGATCCAGCCCTGCTCCACCACGTGCCCGCTGATGCTGCGCAGCTCCTCCAGGGCCTCCTCGTCCCAGTGGTCCCCGTTGGCGTCGGCCAGCACGCCGCCGATCGCGGTCAGCTCCGGCGGCCGGTAGCTGGGGAAGTCCACCCGCGTGGTGAACCGCGAGGACAAACCCGGGTTGGCGGCCAACAGCCGATCCATCCCGGCCGGGTAGCCGGCCAGGATCACCACCAGGTGGTCCCGGTTGTCCTCAGCCCGCTTGAGGAGAACCTGCAGGGCCTCGTCGCCGTACGCGTCGCCCTTGCTGTAGCCCGTGTTCGACAGCGAGTACGCCTCGTCGACGAACAGCACCCCGCCGATCGCCGAATCGATCAGCTCGTTGGCCTTCACCGCGGTCTGCCCGAGGAACTCACCCACCAGGTCGGCACGTTGGGCCTCGACCAGATGGTCCCCGCCGAGCAGGCCCAGCGCGTAGAAGACCCGGCCCAGGATCCGCGCCACGGTGGTCTTGCCCGTGCCCGAGGGGCCGGAGAACACGAAATGCCGTTTCGGCGGCTGCACCGGCAGTCCCTGACCCGCCCTCAGCCGTGCCATGTGCAGCTGCGCGGAGAGCGCCTTCACCTGCCGCTTGACCGGCTCCAGGCCCACCATCCGCTCCAGCTCCGCCAGCGCCTCGGCCAGCGCCTCCGGGTCCGACGGCCCGGTCGGCAGCCCCTCCGCCGAGCCCTGCGGCGGCACGGCCGCCTTGCGCCGTACCCCCTCCATCCGGCCGGGCGGGGGAGGCGGCGGCACCAGCGGGTCCAGCCCCGCCGGGCCGTCCCCGGCGATGTCCTTGACCGGCCCGCCACCCGGCGGGCCGCCCAGGGCGACCGCCGCGAAGTCCCCGCCGACCGGGGAGGGGCCGTGCCCCGCGTAGCCGCCGTACCCGGAGTAACCGGCCAGGCCCGCCAGGTCGGCCATGCCGTCGGTGTCGTCGCCGTCCTCGATGGCCGTCAGCCGGGCCGCGGTGTCCATGAACGAGGGATCCACCCGGTGCACCGCCCGGTACAGCGGCAGCGCCGCCGCACTGCGCCCCGTCCCCTCGTGCGCCCGCGCCAGCCAGTACCGCAGCTCCTTGCGCTGCGGCTGCTCGCTGCGGCAGCGCATCAGCGCCGCCGACAGCAGCGGCTCCGCCTGCCCGTACATCTCCAGCCGCACCCGTGCCATTCCGCCGAACAGCCCCGACTCGATCCCCAGCAGCGGATCGTCGACCAGCGGCTCGGTGTGCCGCACCAACTGCTCCCAGTCCTTGACCAGATAGGCCCGGCAGGCGTGCAGGAACCGCACCTGCGCGTCCGTGTCGACCGGCGGCAGCGCGGCCAAGGCCTGGTCCAGCTCGGGGACGTGGCGGCCGTCCAGCCAGTGCGAGGCATGGGCGAGCAGCAGGTCCCGCCGGTTCTCCAGCACCGGCTGCACCCACCAGCCCAGCCAGTACCAGGAGTTCAGGGTCCTGCGGTGCCGGGCCCGCTGCTCGCCGAAGCGGTCCCGGTGCGCGTACATGCGCAATAACGCGTTCCCCGTGTCGACCCGGAGCGCGTGCAGGCCCAGCCACGCGTCGGCCATCGAGGGGTCCAGCCGCACGGCCGTCCGGAACTCCTCCTCGGCCTGCGGGTACGCGCCCATGGTGCAGGCGTCGACCCCCCGCAACCAGGCGAGTTCGGCCGGGGCGTGCATGCTGCCCGGCGTGCCGAAATCCATCACGTCCCCCACAAGCCTGCCCCGTGGTGCGCCGCAACCCCCGCTTCGAGCGCGCGAGTTGTCCGGTGCTCCCGACTGGCGTCGCTGAAATCAGGGCTGCATCGTACCTGCGCTTTCGCGCCTTACGTAGGGTGCGGTGGGCCGGGTTCCGGCGGGAGCCCAGGGCGCGTCCGGTGACACAGGGTGAACATCCGGGGGGTGCCTGCCCCGCGCGGTACGCCTGCGGAGGGGGTCCGGGGGCAGAACGAAGCCCCCGATCACGGGGGAACAATCGGGGGCTCCGTGTGCGCGGCGGCCGGTAAAGGCCCCGCATTGAGAACGTAAGGCCGCTGCGGGCCCCAGGTCAAGCAGGTCGGCGCAGGCCCGGCAGGACGCAGTTCCGAGGTGGTTCAGGCCCGGGGGAGTCCGTCACCGTCGGTGAGGGAAACGGGGGTTCCTGCTGTCCCTCCGGTCCCGGAAGACCACTCGTATCCCGTACCGCTCTGACGTACCAGAGTGTCGGCGAAGGGGCGCGAAGGATCACTGGAGAAGTGCGCGCGCTCCGCGCGCTCCCATCCGTCCCAGAAGCCGGAGAGTTCACGCCCGTCCCGGCTGCGGCCCCGCAGCCACGACTCCGCGCGCGGGGTCTCCATCCACAACAGCCGGGCCAGGTGCGGGCGCAACGCCCGCCGCCCGGCGCCGACGCCCTCCACCAGGAGCACGGGCGCGGGCTCCAACACCCGCTCCGGTCCGAAGCGGCGCTCCACCCAGTCGTACGGCGCCCAGTGTGCGGGCCGGCCGTCGGCGAGGGGCTCCAGCACCTGGCTGCGCAGCCGCTCCTCCCAGCCGAACAGCTCCTCGTGGCTGGCCACGTCGTCCAGGTGCAGCACGGGAGCCCCGTCCAGGGCTTCGGCGAGCCGCCCCGCGAAGGTGCTCTTGCCCGAGCCGGCGTGGCCGTCGATCCCGATCAGGCGCACCGGGCCGAGGGAGCACGGCAGGGCGGCGAGCTCCCGTGCGAGTGACTCGATTGATGGGTGTGACCGGTGTGACTCCACCCGACCAGCGTAGACAAGCACGACACGACCCGTGGCTTGGGCCTTCGGCCGCCGGGAACCTGGAAGGGTGACACCACCGAAGCGCCGACCCGTCCCGGGGGACCACGCGATGACCGCACCCACGCCACGCAGGGCCGTACTCGTCGCCGCACTCGCGGTCGCCACCGCGGCCACCGCCGCCGCCGTCCCCGGCGGTGGTGCCCCGGCGGCCGCCGCGCCGGCCCCCCGCGCCCAGGGCCGCGGTGTCGACAACCGCTTCTGGTTCTCGTACGGCCACTGGCGGGCCGGCACCCACCTGGGCACCGCGGCCGCCGCCGGGGCCCGCCCCGGCCTGGAGATCCGGACGCCCGTCGGGCGCACCGAGTACGCCGACCCGCACACCGGGCGCAAAACCACCTGGGAGTACGCCACCTGGACCTCCCCGCTGCACCGCTCCACGGTGCCCGCCACCGAGGCCGTCGCCTCCTGGAACGCCCGTACCCCGGCCGGCACGTGGATCCAGGTCGAGCTGTGCGCCACCTACACCGACGGAGCCACCGGCCCCTGGTACGTGATGGGCCGGTGGGCGTCCGGCGACACCGACATCAGGCGCACCTCGGTGGACGGCCAGACCGACGGCCGCTCCACCGTCTGGACCGACACGCTGGCCGTCGACGCACCCGCCGCGGCCGGGGGTCTGCGCATCGCCTGCTGGCGGCTGCGCCTGACCCTCCACCGCCGGCCCGGCGCCGTCGACGGCCCGACGGTGTGGCTGGCGGGCGCCATGGCCTCCGACATCCCCGACCGCTTCACCGTCCCCGCCTCCCGCCCCTCCGGCACCGCCCACGAACTGCTGGTCCCGCGCTACTCGCAGCAGATCCACACCGGGCGCTACCCCGAATACGACAACGGCGGCGAGGCCTGGTGCAGCCCCACCTCCTCGCAGATGGTCATCGAGTCCTTCGGCCGCAAGGCGGAGCCCGCCGCACTGGCCTGGGTGGACCCCGCCTACTCGGACCCCCAGGTCTGCCACGCCGCCCGCTCCACCTACGACGCCGCCTACCAGGGCTGCGGGAACTGGTCCTTCAACGCCGCCTACGCCGCCACGTACAGCGGCCTCGCCGGGGTCGTCACCCGCCTCGCCTCCCTGACCGAGCTGGAGACCGTGGTGAGGGCCGGCATCCCAGCCATCACCTCCACCTCCTTCCGCGCGGACGAACTCACGGGCGCGGGGTACGGCACCGCCGGGCACCTGATGACCGTCGTCGGCTTCACCGCCGCCGGGGACGTGGTCGTCAACGACCCCCACGCCCCGGACAACCCGTCCGTACGCCGGGTCTACCAGCGCGCCGAGTGGGAGAACGTGTGGCTGCGCACCAAGCGCACCGCCACCGCCGGCAAGACCGCCTCCGGAAGCGGCGGGGTCTGCTACCTCTACGCCCCGGCCCTGCCGTCCCCTGCGCAGATCCTGGCCCTGCGGACCGTGGGCGTGCTGTGAGGAAGCGGGGAAACAGCCGGAATTGCCCGTTGACCAGGCAGCCGGGTAAGCGGAACATTATGGGGTAAATGGCACATAAAGGCTTCTCGTAGGAGGCGGCCGCCATGACCACCCATCCCAGCATCGAGCACCACCCGGACCTCGCCGAGATGCGCACCCGCTTCGAGCGGGTGACCAGCACTCCCCGCGCCCAGGCTGTCGAGGCACTGGCCCTGATCACGGGCCTCTACCTGGCCGCCTCGCCGTGGATCGCGGGATTCGGCATCCTGATCCCCCTGGCGATCAACAACCTGATCGTCGGCCTCGCGTTCTGCCTGTGCATGGGCGGCCTGGGATCCGCCTACGAGCGCACCCATGCGATGGCGTGGACGGCGGTCGTCCTGGGTGCCTGGACGATCATCGCCCCGTGGGCGATCGCCGGCGAGATGGACGCGACGCGGGCGGTGGTCAGCAATGTGATCGCCGGAGCCGTCGCCCTCTGCCTCGGCCTCGCGATGGCGGCCATGGCCGGCCGCAGCCGCGACACCAGGGTCTGACACGGAAACCGACCCCGGACGGGACCGGGCGCCGGGCCCCGACCGCACCGCGTACCAGCCGGAGCGGCCGGGGCCCCGCGCGTGACGTGCGCCACCCGTGACGCTCGTCTCTACCGCGAATGCCGCGAACGCTGGCACATTGGACACCATGACCGCAGACACCGCCGCCCCGACCGCATCAGCCGCGAACCTTGCTCGCACCGGAGGTCCCAAGGACGACTCCAACTGGCTGGAGCACGTCCTCGGCTGGACCCTCGTGGTCGTCGTGGCCATGTTCGTCACCCAGGTCGGCTGGCTCTGACGCCTCCCCGGCGCAGGTTCCCGCACTCCTGACTGCCATACTTCGCCCGTCCTGTGGCAGTTCAAGGCTGGGGCCGGAATTGAACAACAGTCAACAGCGCGGAACGACCGGGCGCTCACAGATGCGGCGAGCCGAACTCCTGGCCATCGGGCGCAAGTTGTTCGCCGACACCCCCTACGACGCACTGTGCATGGACGACATCGCCAAGCACGCGGGCGTCGCCAAGGGCCTGATCTATTACTACTTCAAGAGCAAGCGCGGCTACTACCTCGCCATCGTCGAGGACTCCGTGGCCGACCTCGTCGCCCGCGCCGGCGGCGACACCGGCCTCCCGAACGCGGAACGCGTCCGCCGCGCCGTCGACGGCTACCTCCACTACGCCGAGCACCACCGTGCCGCCTACCGCACCATCGTCACCGGAGGCGTCGGCTGCGACGCCGAGGTGCTCGCCATCCGCGACGCCGTACGCGAGGAACTGCTCGCCGCCATCGCCGAAGGCGTGTACGGGCGCCGCACCCTCCCGCCGATCGCCCGTCTCGCCCTCGTGGGCTGGCTCTCCGCGGTCGAAGGGACCACCCTGGAATGGATCGGCGGGCCGAGCGCCCCGGACCGGCCCGGACGCGCCCGGCTCGGAGCCCTGCTGGTACGCCAGCTGCGCGCGACATTGGCGGTGATCGAGGAGTTCGCCCCGGAGTGTCCGGCACCTCCCCCTGCCGAAGAGCCGTTCGAAACGGCCGGTGATCTTGCCCCGGTGACGGGAAGCCCCTGATCGGGCATACTCAAGCCGCCGCAGCCGCTGAGCAGCCTCTTCCGTGACCCGGGAGGGCAGCACCGGCTGCACAGAGCCCGAGACCCGGCGGCGCGTCCCACACCTCACGCGCCGCCGCCGTGCCCGACCAGGGAGGAGAGCGCCGCCATGACAGACCGCGCCCCGCAGCCGGTGGACCGACAGCTGCCCACCGAGGAGTCCCGCGACCTCCTCACCCTCGTACGCGATATCGCCCAGCGTGAGATCCGCCCCCGGGCTGCCGAGGAGGAGGACTCCGGACGGTTCCCCCGAGAGGTCTTCACGCTGCTCTCCGAGGCCGGGCTCCTCGGCCTGCCGTACCCCGGCGAGTACGGCGGCGGCGAGCAGCCCTACGAGGTGTACCTCCAGGTCCTGGAAGAACTGGCAGCGGCCCGCCTGACCGTCGGCCTCGGCGTCAGCGTGCACTCCCTGGCCTGCCACGGTCTCGGCGGCTACGGCACCAAGGAACAGCAGGCCGCCCACCTGCCCGCGATGCTCGGCGGGGGCCTCCTGGGCGCCTACTGCCTCTCCGAGCCGGCCGCCGGCTCAGACGCCGCCTCGCTCACCACCAAGGCGGTGCGCGACGGCGACGACTGGATCATCACCGGCACCAAGGCCTGGATCACCCACGGCGGGGTCGCCGACTTCTACACCGTCCTCGCCCGAACCGGCGTCGAGGGCCCCAAGGGCATCACCGCCTTCCTGGTCCCCGGGGACGCGGCGGGCCTGACCGCGGCAGTGCCCGAGAAGAAGATGGGCATGAAGGGCTCGCCCACCGCCCAGCTGCACTTCGACGGCGTACGCGTACCGGACTCCCGCCGTATCGGCGAGGAGGGGCAGGGCTTCTCCATCGCCCTCGCCGCGCTCGACGCGGGGCGGCTGGGAATCGCCGCCTGCGCCATCGGTGTCGCCCAGGCGGCCCTGGACGAGGCGCTCACGTACGCGCTGGACCGCAAGCAGTTCGGGCACCCCATCGCGGACTTCCAGGGGCTGCGGTTCATGCTTGCCGACATGGCCACCAAGATCGAGGCCGGCCGGGCGCTGTACCTCGCTGCGGCGCGGCTGCGGGACGCCGGCAAGCCGTTCTCCCGGCAGGCGGCCATGGCCAAGCTCTTCTGCACGGACGCGGCGATGGCCGTCACCACGGACGCCGTGCAGGTCCTCGGCGGCTACGGCTACACCGCGGACTTCCCCGTCGAGCGCCTGATGCGTGAGGCGAAGGTGCTCCAGATCGTGGAGGGCACCAACCAGATCCAGCGCATGGTCATCGCCCGCCACCTGGCGGGACCCGAAACGCGCTGACGCGCTCCGCCACCGGCGGGGTCAGTACAGCCCGCTGCTGGTCGAGGGCCAGACCGGGGACGACGTGAGCCGGGACCACTCGGGGTCCCGCCGGCCGGGCAGGGTCCGGCCGGCGTCGGCCCACCGGGCCAGCAGGTCGCGGTAGATCGGCGGATCGGGCGCCTGCTGCTCGCGTTGCGGCTCACGCGGAAGCGGGCGCTGAACCGATTCTTCGAAACCCGACGGCATCGGACGGCGCCTTCGGCCCGTTGAAGACTGAAGCGTGCTCATGCACGGCCAACGCGGGACGGAAGCCACGGGTAATCGCCCTCGGGGTGCGCGTATCCGTTCGAGGGTTCCCCAGGCCACCGCCGGGCCACCCGCCGGGCCGCCCCGCCGGGCCGCCCCCCAAGGCCTGCCGGATGTGCGGCGAGGGTGTGGGGGGCGGGATTCGGCGGGGCGGGATCGGCGGGGGCGCGGGGTGGTGTGGGGGCGGGATCTCCTGGGCCCGTGGCCAGTGACGTTCTGGGGGTTTCCCGTCAGTCCCATCGTCTCTCCGGTTCGGGCCGGCCCGTCAAGGGCGCTCGTTCCTCGCGTCGCTTCGCGATGTCGCTGCGCTCCACCCTTGACCGACCGTCCCGCCCCGGACATCCGAAAGACTGCCGGGAAGCCCCCAAAGGAACGGGCCGGGGCAGTAGGAGGGAGACGGGGCGTCGGCGCCGTGCGGGCAAAGCCCCCAGCGCCCCCCATCGCTACGCGCTCCTGACGGTAGGCGTCCGCAGGCCCCGTGGGCTGGACATAAGCCGCCATCGATCGCTACGCGCTTCTCGATCACGCGTCCGCAGGCCTTTTGGGTCGGGCATAGGCCGCCCCAGATCGCTACGCGCTTCTCGATCACGCGTCTGCGATCCCTCTGGGCTGGTCATAGGCCGCAGGCGCCCGATTCGCTCCCCATGGACGGCGACCGGGGGCTGTCCGGGGGAGGAAAGGCGTCAGATGACGGCTGAGGCGAAGCCAATCCAGGTCTGGGCGAGGGCGCGCCTCAAAAGGCCGTCAACACGCCCCAATTGCTCCCCCAGCACACCCCCGGCCCCGCCCGGGCGGGACGTGGCTTCGGTCCTCGGCCGCGCTTCGCGCTTCCGCTCGGGCGGGGCGTGGCTTCGGTCCGCGGCCGCGCTCTGTGCTTCCGTCCGGGCGAGACCCCACATCCCCTCCGCCGCCGCGCCCGGTGCCCCCCTCCTCCGCCGCGCTCCGCGCTCCCGCTTCCGCTCCGCCGCAGCCCCCGCCCCCTGCCTCCGGCCTCCCGGGCCCTCGCTCCCTGCCTCCCGGCCCCGTGCCCCACCCGCCCCCCGCCCCCTGCCTCCGGCCTCCCGGGCCCTCGCCCCCCGCCCCCTGCCTCCCGGCCCTGTGCCCCACCCGCCCCCTGCCCCCGGCCCCGCCCCCCGGCCCCCCCGGCATCCCGACCCGCGACACCCGCCCGCTTCGTGACCGGCTGTCAGGCCGTGCCGGAAGTCTGGTCGCGCGGCGCATTTCTGACGTACCGTCATATTCGCCCGCGCCGCCCCCGAAGTGAGCCGACCCGACGCCGCCCACCCCTGCCACGGAGGTTCGTCATGCCCGTAGACCGGCCCGTCGCCCTGGACGAATACCCCATCCACCAGGCCCCCTTGTCGATGAAGCACCTCGTGAGCGGTGACCGGAACGCCTACGACCGGTGCATCTTCCACGTCTTCGACCACGCCGGCCGAGCCGTCCTGATCCTCGGCCTCGGCGTCTATCCCAACGCCGGTGTCATCGACGCCTACGCCACCCTCCGCCTCGGCGACGACCTGCTGGCGGTCCGCGCCTCCGATGCCCTCACCGACGACCGGATGCACCTCTCGGTGGGACCCCTGTCCATCACCGTCGACGTGCCGCTCAAGCAGCTCACGCTGCGCTGCGCTCCCGATTCCGGCGACCCGCACGGGCTCTCGTGCGACATCACCTGGACCGCCGAGTTCCCCGCGGTCTGGGAGCCGCACCACATCCAGCGGCGCGGCGACCGGCTCATGTTGGAAGGCCGCCGCTTCGTCCAGGCGGGCAACGTCGCCGGCACGATCCGTGCGAAGGGGGAGGAATTCACGCTCACGGCGGGGGAGTGGACCGGCACCCGGGACCGGAGCTGGGGCGTGCGCCCCATCCCCGGCGAGGAGGGCGGCAGGGCGGCCGAGGAGCACCGCCCCGAGGGCTTCCACTGGCTCTGGATCCCGGTCCGCTTCGCGGACCGCTTCGTCATGGTCATCGCCCAGGAGGACGCCGACGGCCACCGCACCCTGAACGAGGCCCTGCAGGTCTTCCCCGAGGGCGGTGGCCGCGCGGACGTCCAGCTCGGCTGGCCGCACACCGAGATCCGCTACCGCCCCGGCAGCCGGCACCCCGAGAGCGCCGTCATCCACCTCACCGACCCGTCCCGCAAGCCCCTGGAGCTGGGCGTGGAGATACTGAACTCCTCCCCGCTCGCCGTAGGCGCCGGCTATCCGCCCGCAGGCGACTGGCAGCACGGCACGTGGCAGGGCCGCGGCTGGAGCGACCGCCGCGTCTACGACCTCTCCCACCCCGGCGCCCACCCCATGGCCGCTTTCGGGGTCACCGACCACTCGGCCCGCTTCACGCTCGACGGGCAGACCGGGTACGGCATCTTCGAGCACGGCAGCTTCGGGCGCCACGACCCGAGCGGCTTTGCCGACCACTCCTCCGTCGCCCCGTAGGGCCGCACCCTCCGGCACGTCCCGCAGTCCAGGTCCGAGCAGGAGAAGGGGTACCCATGGCAACCGCACCACGACCGCGCACCTCCACCCGAGAGCCCGAGGAGCTCGGCCGCCGCCTCGGCGCCTGGCTCGAGAGCCGGCTTCCCGGGGCCGAGGTCACCAACATCTCCGTCCCCGGTTCCAACGGGATGTCCAGCGAAACCCTGCTCTTCGACATAGAGCACGCCGACACCCCGCTGCGCGCCTGCGCGCTGCGGCTCGCCGCCGACCCTGCGGCCTACACGGTCTTCCCCACGTACGACATGCCGCGCCAGCACCGCGTGATGCAGCTGGTCGCCGAGCACACGGACCTGCCCGTCCCGCACGTGCAGTGGCTGGAGGAGGATCCCGGGCCGCTGGGGGCACCGTTCTTCGTGATGGCCCGCGCAGAAGGCCGGGTCCCGCCCGACGTCATGCCCTACACCTACGAGGGCAACTGGCTGCACGCGGCGACCGAGGCCGAACGCGACGCGCTCCAGGAGGCGAGCATCTCGCTGCTGGCCCGGCTGCACGACCAGTTCCCCGCCAAGGAGGCGGAGTTCCTCCTGCCCGCCGGCCAGGGCAGCCCCCTGCGCCGGCATGTGGACTCCCAACGCGCCTACTACGCCTGGGTGGTGGGCGGACTGGCGCCCTCCCCGCTGATCGAGCGGGCCTTCGCCCGCCTCGAGGAGCTGTGGCCGGCCGACGAGGGGCCCGCCGTGCTGAACTGGGGCGACGCCCGCATCGGCAACGTCGTCTACGACGCCTTCACGCCCGTTGCGGTCCTGGACTGGGAGATGGCAGCGTACGCCCCGCGCGAGGTGGACCTCGGCTGGACGGTGTACCTCCACCGCTTCTTCCAGGACCTCACCGTGAGCTTCGGCCAGCCCTGCCTACCGGACTTCCTGCGGCGCGAGGACCTCGAGCGCCGCTACGCCGAACTGACCGGCCACACACCGCGGGACATGGAGTTCCACACCCTCTACGCCGCCCTGCGGCACGCGATCGTGATGCTGCGCATCGCCTACCGGCAGGCCCACTTCGGCGAGGTCGAGGTCCCGGCGGACCCGGACGCCCTGATCATGCACCACGCCAGCCTGACCGCCATGGTGCAGGGAACGTACTGGTAGGGGGCAAGCGGGAGCGCAGGGGTGGCGGACGTGCGGGCCCTCAGGCCGCCTGTGCGTGCTGCTGACGCGTCTGCGCCTGCGGCTGCGGCAGGACCGGGCGCACGACGCGGATCGGGCGTGAGCCCGGGCCCCCGACGTGCGAGAACGGCTGCGTCCGCCAGTCGAGGCCCTGGGGCAGGGCCGTCGGGGCCACGGGGGCGGGCTCCGGCGCCGCCTCCGCAGACTGGTCCACGCCGACGGCGGAGAGGGCCTCGGCGGCGGGCCGGCCGGTGCCGGCGCACACGGTGAGGCCGAAGGGGTTCCAGGGGGTGAGGCAGAGCGCGTGCTGCGGCAGGTACTCCTCGTCCGCGACGAGGGCGATCGACTGGCCGCAGTCGGGGCAGATCGCGTGGTGGATCTCGAACCCCTCGCCGTCGTCGAGGTATTCGCCGTCCTCGGCGTACGCGTCGTCCCCGGAGTCGAGCGGTTCGAGAGGATCCGGTTCGGTGCGCCCGGCGCGCTTGGTGTTCAGCATGGATGTACTCCCCCTTGGGTGGGCCGGGCGGGCAGGTTCTTCGGCCTCGGCCACAGCAACCACTTCCCGTCGAGCGTCACGAGTAACCACAACAGACCAGCCTCCATATGCATACCCCTGTGGCCTTGGTCACATGCCCGGCGCAGATGCCTCCAGTGGGCGGACAGCACTGGGCCTGGAGTGCCTTTGGCCGTAAGTTGAGCGGCTATGAGCGCAATGGAGGAGCTGGACCGCCAGATCGTGGATCTGCTCGTGCGGGACGGGCGGATGAGCTACACGGATCTGGGCAAGGCCACGGGACTGTCCACGTCGGCGGTCCATCAGCGGGTACGCCGACTGGAGCAGCGCGGGGTGATCCGCGGCTACGCGGCCGTGGTCGACCCGGAGGCCGTCGGCCTGCCGCTGACCGCATTCATCTCGGTCAAGCCCTTCGACCCGAGCGCCCCGGACGACATCGCCGACCGGCTGGCCGGCGTACCCGAGATCGAGGCCTGCCACAGCGTCGCGGGCGACGAGAACTACATCCTCAAGGTGCGCGTCGCCACCCCCCTGGAGCTGGAGGACCTCCTGGGCAGGCTGCGCGCCCTCGCCCACGTGGCGACGCGCACGACGGTGGTCCTCTCCACCCCCTACGAGGCACGCCCGCCGCGCGTGTGACGCCCGCAGGGGGTCCTCGTGGGGACCCGGCGGTCGGAGGGGGCCGGGGGACGCGGGACACTGGTCGGCATGACTGACCGCACCGCCCATTCCGCCGACGCCGCCGGAGCACCGACCAGGACCGTCCTCCTCCGCGGGGGCGAAGTACACAGCCCCGCCGACCCCTTCGCCACGGCGATGGTCGTCGAGCGCGGCCGCATCGCCTGGGTCGGTTCCGAAGGCGCGGCCGATGCCTTCGCACAGGGTGTCGACGAGGTCGTCGATCTCGGCGGGGCGCTCGTGACCCCCGCCTTCACCGACGCGCACGTCCACACGACCTCCGCAGGTCTGGCCCTGACCGGGCTGGACCTCACCGGAGCGCCCTCACTGGCCGCCGCGCTGGACCGCGTACGCGCGTACGCGGCCGCCCGGCCCGCCGACCGGGTGCTGCTCGGGCACGGCTGGGACGCCGCCCGCTGGCCCGAGCGGCGCGCGCCGCGCCGGGGCGAGCTCGACGAGGCCGCCGGGGGCCGCCCCCTCTACCTCAGCCGCATCGACGTGCACTCGGCCGTGGTCACCACGGCCCTGCTCGACCTGGTCCCCGGGGTGCGTCCCCAGGAGGACCTGCCGCTGACCGCCGACGACCACCACGCCGTACGGCGGGCCGCGCTCGCCGCGGTCACGCCCGCCCAGCGTGCCGAGGCGCAGCGGGCGGCGCTGGACCGGGCCGCGTCCCTGGGCATCGGCTCGCTGCACGAGTGCGGGGGGCCCGACATCTCCTCCGCCGAGGACTTCGCCGGCCTGCTGGCCCTGGCGGCCGAGCGGCCGGGGCCGCGCGTGTTCGGGTACTGGGCCGACCGGGACCTGGACCTGGCCAGGGAGCTGGGGGCCGTCGGGGCGGCGGGCGACCTCTTCGTCGACGGCGCCCTCGGTTCGCACACCGCCTGCCTGCACGCCCCGTACGCCGACGCCGCGCACACGGGCACGGAGTACCTGGACGCGGTGGCGGTCGCCGAGCACGTGGCGGCCTGCACCGAGGAGGGCCTCCAGGCCGGCTTCCATGCCATCGGCGACGCGGCGATCACCGCGGTGGTCGAGGGGGTCCGGGCGGCTGCCGAGAAGGTCGGGGCGGCCCGGGTCCGTGCGGCCCGGCACCGGGTCGAGCACGCCGAGATGATGACCCCGGCCTCCATCGCCGCGTTCGCGGAGCTGGGGCTCACCGCCTCGGTGCAGCCCGCCTTCGACGCGGCGTGGGGAGGCGAGGACGGGATGTACGCCGACCGGCTCGGGGCCGACCGTGCCCGCACCCTCAATCCGTACGCGGCCATGCTCAAGGCCGGGGTGCCGCTGGCCTTCGGTTCGGACGCGCCGGTGACGCCGCTCGATCCGTGGGGAACGGTCCGTGCGGCCGCCTTCCACCGGACGCCCGAGCACCGGGTTTCGGTGCGGGCTGCGTTCACCGCCCACACCCGGGGCGGCTGGCGGGCCCTGGGCCGCGACGACGCGGGGATCCTCGTCCCCGGCGCCCCGGCCGACTACGCGGTCTGGCAGACGGGCGAACTGGTGGTGCAGGCCCCGGACGACCGGGTGGCCCGCTGGTCGACCGACCCCCGCTCGGGCACCCCCGGACTGCCCGATCTGACCCCCGGATCCGAACTGCCGGTGTGCCTCGCCACGGTCGTCGGCGGGCGGGAGGTATTCGTACGCCCACAGGGGTGATCCGGTCGGCCTCGGTTCGGTGCGGGCGGTCGGACCCGGATAGGTTCGGCCGGGTCCACCACAGGACGTCGTGCCGGACGGATCCGTCTGCTCAGCGCGCCCGCGCCTCGGGGGCGAGTGAAGGTTTCGCCGGGCGGCGGGTGGCCCCAGGTCGGGGTCCGGCGGTCCAGTAGACAACGGTCACGGCGGCCCGCAGCCAGCGGGAGTCTGATCGGCCCGAAGGACCGCGGGCCCCGATCACCCGACCCGCAGGGGCCGGGAGGCCACCGGCACCCGCACCGCCGGGGCGGGCCGCGGCCGATGTTCTAGAGTCATCCTCTGCGACCAGACGTACAGGACGTGCAAGAGCACAAAAGGGGACTCAGTGAGCGACGGCGGACAGCGGACCTACGGGCCGCTCGGTACAGCCTTGGTGATCATTCCGACCTACAACGAGGCGGAGAACATCGGGCTGATCGTCGGCCGCGTCCGGGCGGCGGTTCCCGAGGCCCACGTCCTGGTCGCCGACGACAACAGCCCCGACGGCACGGGCAAGCTCGCCGACGAGCTCGCGGCCGGCGACGACCACGTGCACGTGCTGCACCGCAAGGGCAAGGAGGGGCTGGGCGCCGCCTACCTCGCGGGTTTCGTCTGGGGCCTCGACGAGGGCTACGGCGTGATCGTGGAGATGGACGCCGACGGCTCCCACCAGCCCGAGGAGCTGCCCCGCCTGCTGACCGCACTGGCCGGCGCGGACCTGGTCCTCGGCTCGCGCTGGGTGCCGGGCGGCCGCGTCGTCAACTGGCCCAAGTCCCGTGAGTTCCTCTCGCGCGGCGGGTCGACGTACTCCCGGCTGATGCTGGACGTCCCGATCCGGGACGTGACCGGCGGCTACCGCGCCTTCCGGCGCGAGACCCTGGAGGGTCTGGGCCTGGAGGACGTGGCCTCCGCGGGCTACTGCTTCCAGGTGGACCTGGCCCGCAGAGCCGTGCAGAAGGGTTTCCGCGTGGTGGAGGTCCCCATCACGTTCGTCGAGCGTGAGTTCGGCGACAGCAAGATGAGCAAGGACATCGTCGTGGAGGCCCTCTGGCGGGTCACCCAGTGGGGCCTGAAGGCCCAGGCGGCCAAGCTGCTGGGCAAGGACAGAGGCGCGGACGGCGGCAAGGACACCGGCAAGCGGGACGGCGGCGCCTGATCCGGCCCGATCGGTACGGCGCACCCCTTAGGGGGTGCCCCGTACCTCCGGCTGAGGACACTTTTATCCGGCCCCAGGCACACTGGGTGCTATGACGACCGGCACTGGATCCCTGCGAACGGGCACCCCGACGGCCCCCCGTCGGCGCTCGCCCGCCCGAACCTTCCTCCCCCTGGCCATCGCCGCCTGGCTGATCCTGGAGATCTGGCTGCTCGGCCTGGTCGCCGACGCGGCCGGCGGGCTGGCAGTGGCCGCGCTGATCGTCGGCGGGCTGGTCCTGGGCGCGGTGGTCATCAAGCGCGCCGGGCGCCGGGCCTTCAAGAACCTGACGGACACCTTCCAGCAGGCGCAGCAGGGGCGGCAGCCGGCCCCGCAGCAGCCCGGCCAGGGCAACGGCCTGACCATGCTGGCCGGCCTGCTCCTCATGCTGCCGGGCCTGCTCTCGGATGTCGCGGGCCTGGTCCTGCTGCTTCCGCCCGTCCGGGCCTTGGTCGGCCGCAGGGCAACGCGTTCCCTGGAGCGGAAGATGGCCGCGGCCCCCGCCGGCAGCTTCGGCGACGCCTTCCAGCAGGCCCGCATCCACTATCCCGACGGAAAGATCGTCCAGGGTGAGGTCGTCCGCGAGGACCGGCCGGGACCGCAGGACGGCCCGGACACGGCGTACCGCCCGCCGATCACGCCGTAGGACACCACGCGAGCAAGCCGAGGGGCCCCGCCACACGCTGTGTGGCGGGGCCCCTCGGCTTGTGCGTTCGTCCGGCTGTCAGGCGGACTTGCGGCTGTCCCGCGGATGCACGGCAATGTTCATGGCGCCGGAGCGCAGGACCGCCAGCCGTTCGGCCAGCACTTCCTCCAGCTCCTCGCGAGTGCGTCGCTCCATGAGCATGTCCCAGTGCGTTCGCGCAGGCTTGCCCTTCTTCTCTTCGGGCCCGTCCCCGTCAACCAGGAGTGCCATGGCGCCGCACGCCTTGCACTCCCACTCCGGCGGAATCTCTGCCTCAACCGAGAACGGCATCTCAAATCGATGTCCGTTCTGGCATGCGTACTCCACCGCCTGGCGCGGGGCCAGATCGATGCCGCGGTCCGTCTCGTAGCTGGTAACCACGAGGCGCGTACCGCGGAGAGCTCGCTCACTCATGAATCGTGCCTCCCGGGCTTGTCGCCCACAGGACAGGTGTCGCTGTCGTCGTCATCCGGTCAACGTCCGGTCGGCGGTATAGATTCCCGCTCCGGGTCGTGCGTCGCCCGTCGTACCGCCCCTTGTTGTACCCACCAGTGCCCGTTTTGTCACATCTGGCAGCAGATGTCACCCAACGTCTAGACTTCTTTGGCGCGCAGTAACGGTCCGCCTGGCAGGCCAAAGGCGTACACTACCGGCCCTTCGCCGCAACGTCTAAATCCGTTCGGAATTCGTTCGTGGATCCGGACCGGGCGCAGGCGGGGTGCCCGGTCTCAGAGCCGCTCCGGTACAGGATTGCCCGCCGCCTCCACCGCGCGCCGCACCGGCACTCGCGCGAGCAGCAGGAACCCCAGTGCGAAGAAGGCCACCAGCGAGATGATCGCGTCCCGGTAGCTGCCCGTCACCTGGTACGTCAGGCCGAACACCAGCGGTCCCACCCAGCTCAGGCCGCGGTCGCTCATCTCGTACGCCGAGAAGTACTCCGCCTCCTTGCCCGCGGGCACCAGGTGCGAGAAGAGCGAGCGGGACAGCGCCTGGCTGCCGCCCAGCACCAGTCCGATCATGGCGGCGAGGGCGAAGAACCACACCGGCGTCCGCGCGGGCAGGAAGTAGCCGACCCCCAGCGTCACCGCCCACGCGGCCAGCGAGCCCAGGATCGTCCGCTTGGCACCGTAGATCCGCGCCAGCCGGCCCATCCCCAGCGCGCCGCCGACCGCCAGCACCTGCACCAGCAGCACCGCGCCGATGAGCGTGCCCTGCTCCAGCTCCAGCTCCTCCGAGCCGTAGATGGAGGCCTGGGAGATCACCGTCTGCACGCCGTCGTTGTAGATGAGGTACGCCAGCAGGAACGACAGGGTCAGCGGGTAGCGCCGCATGTCCTTGAAGGTGGCGACCAGCTGCTTCCAGCCGCTGACGGCCGGCGCCGCCCCGGGGTCCCGGACCACCCCCCGGTCCCGCAGCCGGCGCAGCGGGATCAGTGCGAAGGCGCCCCACCACAGGCCCGCCGAGGCCAGGCAGATCCGGACGGCCATGCCCTCCGAAACGCCGAAGGCGTCGTGGCCCAGGTAGAGGGCGAGGTTCATGACCAGCATCACGGAGCCGGCGGTGTAGCCGAAGGCCCAACCGCGCGAGGACACCGTGTCGCGCTCGTCGGGGGTGGAGATCTGCGGCAGATAGGCGTTGTAGAGCACCATCGACACGGACAGCGAGGCATTCGCCACGATCAGCAGGAAGCCGCCCAGCAGGTACCGCTCGCCGCCCAGGAGGAACATCGCGGTCGTCGCCGCGGCCCCGGTGTACGCGGCCACCGCCAGCAGCGGCTTCTTGCGGCCCGTCCGGTCCGCGACCGCGCCCGCGAGCGGCATCAGCAGGACGGCGAGGATCACGGACGCCGAGACCGAGTAGGCGAAGAAGGATCCGGCGCGCACCGGTATGCCCAGCGGGTGCACGAACCCCTCGGCGTCCGCGGCGGCCTTGGCCACCGAGGTGAGGTACGGCCCGAGAAACACCGTCAGCACGCTCGCCGAGTACACCGAGACGGCGAAGTCGTAGAAGTACCAGCCGCGCTGCTCGCGCTTGCGGGCGGCCGCGGCGGCCGCCTTCTCGGTCGCGGTGGCTCTGCCGTCCTCCGCCCCGGGTTCCGCTTCCTCGGTCCTGCTGCTGTTGTCCGCGCTCACTCGGTGTCCCCCTCGGTGGTCCTGTACCGCGACGGCCGCCGCATCCGCCGCGGCGGCCGAGAGCGGGTCAGGCCCAGGCGCCGCGCCGGTCCAGCACCGTGCGCAACAAGTCGATGTGGTCGGTCATGATGCCATCGACACCCAGGTCGAGGAGAGCCTCCATACGTTCCGGTTCGTTCACGGTCCACACGTGGACCTGCAGGCCCCGCTCGTGCGCGGTCCGGACGAAGCGCCGGTCGACCACGCGGATGCCCGCCTGGGTCTCCGGGACCTGGGCGGCGACCGCCCCGACGCGCAGCGCGGCCGGGATCGCGTACGAGCGCAGCCGCAGCCCGACCACCCCGCGCACGCCGTACGAGGTCGCCAGACGCGGGCCGGCGATCTTCTGGGCGCGGGCCACCCGGCTCTCCGAGAACGAGCCCACGCAGACCCGGTCCCAGATCCCGGTGCGCGCGATCAGGTTGACCAGCGGGTGCAGCGCCGACTCGGCCTTGACGTCGATGTTCCACCGGGCGTCCGGGAACTCCTCCAGCAGCTCCTCGAAGAGGGACAGGGGCTCGGCGCCCCCCACCCGGGCCTCGCGGACCCGCTTCCAGGGCAGCTCGGCGATCCGGCCCCGGCCGTCGGTGACCCGGTCCAGCGTGGAGTCGTGGAAGGCGACGAGCTTGCCGTCGGCCGTGGCGTGCACATCGGTCTCGAAGTACCGGTAGCCCGCCCCGGCGGCCCGGCGGAAGGCCGCGGCGGTGTTCTCCAGCCCGTCCGCGGCACCTCCCCGGTGCGCGAAGGGAATCGGAGCCGGGTGGTCCAGATACGGATGGCGAAGGCGTACGTGCGTCACGGCGGCAGTATCCCCCGCCGCGGCCGGGGCCGGTGGTACGCGAGGTGAACGAGATGCGGGCGGGCGCGTACAGCCCTGGTGCAGGTGGACTGACCCGTGGCACGCTGGGCCCCTGAGAGCAATCCAATAGAGGCTTCTGTCGAGGCCAATCGGACGAAAGTGGACCGCACGCCATGGCCGAATGGACCTCAGCGGTCGGTGCCGCTCAGCTGGCCCGCCTCATCACCTCGCAGCAGGACCGGAACCCCGTACCCGGCGCCCGCAAGCCGCCCGCCTACCGCACCCTCGCCGACGGCATCCGGCTGCTCGTCCTGGAGGGCCGCGTCCCGGTCGCCGCCCGGCTCCCGGCCGAGCGGGAGCTCGCCGTCGCCCTGTCCCTCAGCCGTACCACCGTCGCCGCCGCCTACGAGGCCCTGCGGGGCGAGGGCTTCCTCGAATCCCGCCGCGGCGCCGGCAGCTGGACCTCGGTCCCGGCCGGCAATCCGCTGCCCGCCCGGGGCCTGGAGCCGCTGCCGCCCGAGTCCCTCGGCTCGATGATCGACCTCGGCTGCGCCGCCCTCCCCGCCCCCGAACCGTGGCTGACCAGGGCCGTCCAGGGCGCTCTGGAGGAACTGCCGCCGTACGCGCACACGCACGGGGACTACCCGGCGGGCCTGCCGGCGCTGCGCCGGATGCTCGCCGACCGCTACACCGAGCAGGGCATCCCGACGATGCCCGAGCAGATCATGGTGACCACCGGCGCGATGGGCGCCATCGACGCGATCTGCAGCCTCTTCGCCGGGCGAGGCGAGCGGATCGCCGTCGAGTCCCCCTCCTACGCCAACATCCTCCAGCTCATGCGCGCCGCCGGGGTCCGGCTCGTACCGGTCGCCATGGGCGACGGTCTGACGGGCTGGGACATGGACGTCTGGCGGCAGGTCCTGCGCGACTCCGCCCCGCGCCTCGCCTATGTGGTGGCCGACTTCCACAACCCCACCGGAGCCCTCGCCTCCGAAGAGCAGCGCCGCGCGATGGTCGAGGCGGCCCGTTCCGCGGGCACCGTCCTCGTGGCCGACGAGACCATGCTCGAACTCCAGCTGGAGCCCGACATGGAGATGCCCCGCCCGGTCTGCTCCTTCGACCCGGCCGGCAGCACCGTGGTCACCGTGGGCTCCGCCAGCAAGGCCTTCTGGGCGGGCATGCGGATCGGCTGGGTCCGCGCGGCCCCCGACGTGATCCGCAGCCTGGTCGCCGCCCGCGCCTACGCCGACCTGGGCACGCCGGTGCTGGAACAGCTCGCGGTGAACTGGCTGATGCGGACCGGCGGCTGGCAGGAGGCGGTGGAGATCCGCCGGCAGCAGGCCAGGGAGAACCGCGACGCGCTGGTCGCGGCGGTCCGGCGGGAGCTCCCGGACTGGGAGTTCGAGGTCCCCGCCGGCGGCCTGACGCTGTGGGCCCGCGCGGGCGGCCTGTCCGGCTCCCGCCTGGCCGAGGTGGGGGAGCGGGTCGGGGTACGGGTCCCCTCGGGGCCGAGGTTCGGCGTGGACGGGGCCTTCGAGGGCTACGTCCGCCTGCCCTTCACGGTGGGCGGACCCGTGGCCGAGGAGGCCGCCACCCGCCTGGCGGCGGCGGCGAGCCTGGTCGGCAAGGGCGCGGGCGACAGCGGCGCGGAACCCCCGCGCACGTTCGTCGCGTAGCGCGCGGCGGGGCGGGCGGACGACGCCCCGCACGGTCAGGGCGCCCGAAGGGCCGGGGGCAGGGCGGCCAGGGACGCAGGACGTGATGTGCCGGCGCGCCATCCCTCCCGCCGGCGGAGCGGGGGTCGGGGCGCCGGCAATCATGGGTCCCGGACCGCATCCCCGTGGAACCGGCCCGCCCCGCCCGCGGAGCTACGAAGCCTCCGGTGCGTCGAGAGCCTTGACCAACGCCGGCCCCGCAGCCCCGGCGGCCCCCGCCGGCCCCTGCTGCCGCTCCGGCAGGAGCTCCAGCACGGCCTGCCGGTGCGCCGGGTGCGTGGCCTCGTCGTACGGGTCCGGCGTCGCCGGCACCTGGAGCCGGTGCACCGGCCCCGTGCCGAGCCGCGCGTACCCCCGACCCGGCGGCACCAGGGTCGTGGGCGTGGTGTGCGGCGGCAGCCCCAGCACGTCGGTGATCTGCTGGATCGCTGCGGGCCCGAGCACGATCCGCGCGCGCGTGTGCTGCCACACGGCGTCGTGCAGCATCTCCAGGTGGTCGAACTGCTCGGCCACGACCACCGTGACGTGTGCGGGCCGCCCGTGCCGCAGCGGCACCTGGAGGTGGCTCATGGGGTCCGGGCCGCCCTCGGCCACCGCGAGGTGTGCGAGCACGCTCGGCCGGTCCAGCAGGATCCACAGGGGGCGCCGGGTGTCCTCCGGCGCGGGCCGGCCGGCCTCGCGGGCCCGGTGGGTGGCGATGAGCCGGCGTTCGGTCTCCTGTGCCGCCCATTCGAGTGTGGCCACCGCGCCGACCGGTCCGCACTCGACGGCGAGGACGCCGGCGCGGCCGTACAGGCAGGCGTACTCGCCGCTGCCGCCGCCGTCGACGATCAGGACGTCGCCGCCGTGCCGCAGGGCCTGCAGGGCGAGGGAGCGGAGCAGGGTGGAGGTGCCGCTGCCGGGCTGGCCGACGGCGAGCAGGTGGGGTTCGGTGGAGCGGGGGCCGGTGCGCCAGATGACCGGCGGGACGTCGCGGGGCTGCTCGCCCTCCAGCACGGGCAGGGTGCGCTGCACGCTTCCGGAATCGGTGAAGCCGAGCACGCTCTCGCCGGGGGAGGTGACGAACGGCTGGGCGGCGATGCCCGTCGGCAGCGCCGCCAGCACGCTCAGGTCGAGCTGGTTGCTCTCCTCGTCCCAGTCGAAGAGATACTCCCGTCCGCGCCCGGACTTGGCGTGCAGCAGTGCCTCGATGCGGGCCCGTGAGGCGGCCTCGCCGTCGGTGAAGTAGGCCGGGTAGCGGATGTGGAGCCGGGTGAGCCGGCCCGCCTCGTCGAACTCGTAGCCGCTGAAGGCCTTGTCCCACTCGCCGCCGTGCGCGAAGAGCGGACTGGGGTCCTCCGGGACGGAGAAGTACGGCACGAGGGCTTCGTAGAGGGCGCCGAGCCGTTCGGCCTCGGCATCGCTGGGTCCGGCCTTCACCGGGGTGCGGTCGCGCCCGTGCCAGGCCGCCGCCGCCATGAGGGTCAGCAGAGCGAGGAGCGGGCCGTAGGGGACGAGTGCGACCACGAGGATGCAGGCGGCGCCCAGGAACAGCGCGGGACCGCGCTTGTCCTTGGGGGTCTCGGACCACCTGCGCCGCCCGGCCGCGGCCAGGATGCGCAGGCCGCGTCCGACGACGAGGAGCGGATGGAGGACGTCCGTGGCACTGTCGGCGGCCGTGCGAGCGAAGTCGCGGCCCCGGGCCAGCGACGCGGTGCCGCTGCTGAGAATGCGGGGAAGTGGGCGCCGGGCCACGGGCGTCTCCTGGAGTTGTGGTCGTGAGCGGTCTTTCGGGTGGGGCTGGAGTTCCTGCTCGGGGGGCGGCTAGAGCTTGATCCCGCCGAGCAGGCTCGCGAGGCTCGCGGTGCTCGCCGTGATGCTCGGGGCGATGGCGGAGCCGGCGAGGAAGAAGCCGAAGAGCGAGCAGACGAACGCGTGCGTCAGCTTCATCCCGTCCTTCTTGAAGAACAGGAAGCAGATGATGCCGAGCAGGACCACGCCTGAGATGGACAGGACCATGAGGGGCTCTCCTGGTTGGTGGGGACAGTCACCATCAGTTGTTCCAGGCTCACAGGAAGTATCAATGCGAAAAAAGGTGCATACGGGTGAATCCAGTGGTTTTTCACTTGACCGGCTCATCCCGGCTGGCGCGTCCGCCGGACAGTGGTCCGGGGTGATCCATCCCACGGACCGGCCCGGACATGCGCAGGCCAGGGCGCTACTCTGACGGTTCACCCGTACGGACGCAGCGCCGTGCACCCCCCTGCCCGCACGGCCTGGGGAAGCTTCATGCCAGCAGCGAGTGAAAGGCGGTACGCACGATGAGCGAGCAGCACCCCGAAGGCACCTCTCCGGAAGGCCCCGACGAGGACGTCATCGAGCTGGCGACCAAGATCTTCGACCTCGCCCGCCAGGGTGAGAGCGCCCGGCTCGCCGCGTACCTCGACGCCGGGGTCCCGGCGAACCTCACCAACG
The DNA here is from genome assembly GCF_055587885.1 of Streptomyces sp. NPDC046349. Lineage (NCBI taxonomy): Bacteria > Bacillati > Actinomycetota > Actinomycetes > Kitasatosporales > Streptomycetaceae > Streptomyces > Streptomyces sp. NPDC046349. Next base: position 32,119 of record NZ_JBVJFK010000005.1, on the reverse strand, counting down.
ACCGCGGCGACACCCTCGTCATGCTCGCGGCCTACCACGGACACGCCGATACCGTCGCCGCCCTGCTGGCCCGCGGCGCCGAGGCCGACCGTGCCAACGACCGCGGCCAGACCCCGCTCGCCGGCGCGGTCTTCAAGGGCGAGGAGGCGGTGATCCGCGCCCTGCTCGCCGGAGGGGCGGACCCGAAGGCCGGAACCCCCTCCGCGGTGGACACCGCGCGCATGTTCGCCAAGGCCGACCTGCTGGAACTCTTCGGAGCCGAGTAGTCCGCTTTTTGCCGGGCGGAGACCGGTACAGACCTCACAGGTTGATCACGGCGGCCGTAAATGTGGTCGCGGCGCACAAACCGGCTGGGTCATCATGGCGTCGGATTCGATTCGCGAGCACGGGGGACGGGCAGACGGCCAGGACACGACAGGTGTCCGGGCCCGGTCCGGCCACCCCTTGGTCACGAACCACCGACGAGAGTGAGAAGGCAATGGTCTACATCGAGCGGAACAAGACGGCGGACGTCCTCACATGCTGTTACGCGGCCCTGTGAATCCCGATTCCCGGTTGCGTCCCCAGCTTGATTTGAGGCCATTCCCATGTTCGAACCAGTCATAGCGCCGAGCGGTACCCTGCTCGGCCTCCTCCAGCGGGGCCGTGGCGACGGCACGCTGCACGCACTCGCGGCGCCCAGGGCGGAGGCCCTCGCGGCCCTCAACCAGTGCGTGCTCCGTGATCCGCGCCAGGACTGGCAGGTCGAGAACCGCTCGCTGTACTACGCCAGGCTCTACCTCGACCTCGACGGCCCCCTCGGCGAGATCGAGAGCCACCTCTTCAGCGCCGACGACCTCGTCGACGACACCGACCACCGCACGGGCCTCGCCCTGTCCGTCCTGGGCCACCTGGCCTCGTACGGCCGCGACGACGCGCTCATGCTGCTGCGCCGCTACGCCGCGTCCGGAGCCAACTGGGCCTGGGCCCTCGACGAGCTCGCCCTGCGCGACGACGACGAGGGGCTGCGATCGCTGGCCGCACCCGTCCTCGCCCGCTTCCCCGCCACGGCGGAGGGCGAGGCGCGGCTGGCCGCCGCCGTCCGTGACGCCTATGAGCCCCGGCCCTGGTGCCTGTGGGAGGAGTCACCGCTGTACGGGGACCGCTTGAGCGCCGCCCGCCGACAGGGCTCCTTCGACCGCTGGCAGCGCCAGCTGACCCCGAGCGGCCCCCGGCCCGGCTGGGGCGTCCAGGCCGTCTTCGACTGGGCCGCCGACGGCCTGCGCCGCGGCACCCCGCTGCACGTGCCCGCAGCCCGCTGCCTGGCCGCCGTGGCCCAGCCCGACGATCGCTCCGCGATCCTCGCGGCCGCCGCCGGCGCCGACGGCGAGGCCGCCCGCGCCACCGCCCTGCACCACCTGGTCCTCGCCGAACCGGACAACCCGGCCGTCCTGGACCTCATCGAAGCGGCCGCCGACGAGCCCGCCGTGGCCGCCTACGAGCGCATGTGCGGCCCCGCGGCCGTCGAGCGGGCCCGGCGCTGGGTCCACCGCCCCGACGCCCTCGGCGAGGCAGCCGCGGCCATGCTGGCCGCCCGGGGCGGAGCGGAGGACGCACCCCTGGTCCTGAGTGCCCTGCGCTCCACCGTCCGCGGTTCGGGCCCCGACACCCCGCGGCTGTTCACCCTGGTCGACGGGGCGGGCCGACTCGCCATCGGCTGCGCGGCCCCCGTGCTGCGCCACATCTACCGCGAGACGTCCTCGTCCCACCTGCGCGGCCGCGCCGCACGGGCCCTCGCCAGCACCGACCCCTCCTTCGCAGCCGGCTTCGCCGTCGAATGCCTCTGGGACTGCGAGGAGACCACCCGCGAGGTAGCCGCCCGCCACGCCGAGACGGCCGACGCCCGAGTGGCCCCCCGTCTGCGCCGCCTGGCCGCGGACCCGGCGGAGGAGGAGGACGTGCAGTCCGCCGTCCGCAGCCGCATCACCCCGGAGTCGGCCGTGTAGCGCCCCTGGGAAGCCGAACCCCGCGCCCGGGCCCCGCGACGACGGAGCCCGGGCGCGACACGTTTCCGCACTCCGTCGGCCGCGGGCTGCGTACGAGGGGCACGCGGGCCGCGATCGGCACCGGGACCCCTGCCACGGCCGGCCCCGCGATGCCCCGATGCTGCGCCACTCCGAGCGGAGGACCGCGGACACCGCTCCGCCCCGGCCCCCGTGGCGGGGGCCGGGGCGGAGGCCCGTTCTGCCAGGCCCGGCGGGCGGAGGGTCAGTGCGGCGGCGGGGGAGCGTCCAGCGAGAAGTCGACCTCGCACGGAGTGACCTTCGAGCTCTCCTTCACACCGGCCCCGATGTACGGGTCCGACGAGTCCGCCGACTTCGTGAACACGAGCGTGTACCCGGGCGGAACCGTCTTCGCGTCGATCCTCAGCGTCGGCGAGCCCCCGGGGCCCTCCAACTGGGCCTCGCGGTCGGCCTGCGGCCCCCGCCACCCGCCTCCCGGGGCGGTGCACTCCGATGCGGGCCTCCTCTCCGTCACTGCGACGTCCACCCCCTGCGCCTGGAGGCTCCTCACCAGTTCGGACAGTTCACCGGCCGTCCTGGGGCGGGGGACCTCGATGGCCCTGCCAGGGTCCTTCGGCGGCTCGGAGGCCGCCTTCAGCGCTTCCTCCAGCCCCTCGGACCGGTCGACTTCACAGGAGGGCACCCTGGAGGTCTCGATCACTCCGAAGCCGATCCCCTTCGCCCCCAGCGGGTAGTACTCCGCCCAGTTGAACGTGAGCGTGTAACCCGGCGGGACCGTCTTCGCGTTGACCTTCAAGGCGGTGTCGCCGTCGCCGGACTGCATGATCTCGGCTTCGGGGTCGGCCTGCGGGCCGCGGTACCCGCCGCCCGCCTCGGAGCACTGTGACGGCGGTCGCATCGGCACCACCGCCGCGCTGACCCCCATGGCCCTCAGCCGTTTCACGAGGCCCGGGACCTCGGGCTGCTCGGGCAGCCGGAACCGCAGGGAGCCGTCCGGATCCTTCTTGATCTCGAGCTCCGCCGGACCGTGGGCTGGCCCGGACCCGCCGCGGGTGCTCCCGGGCACGGTCATCACCGCGACGACCGCCACCGTCGCCGCGCCCACCGCGAGGGGGACGCCGTAGCGCCGCCCGAAGGAGCGGGCCGGCGCAGGGAGCGGGGTCTGCGGGAGACGGGCCAGGAGGGCCGCCCTGAGGCGGTCCTCGAAGCCGCGGGGCCTGCTGCTCATCGGGCTACCTCCAGCTGGGATTTGCTCACGGGCCCCGAGGCGCGCAAGGCGCGCCGGGCACGGTGCAGGCGGACGCGGACCGTCGCCTGGGTGATGCCGAGGGCCTGCGCGGCCTCGGCCGGGGTGAGCTCGTCCACCACCACGAGGTCGAGGACGGCCCGCAGCGGCTCCGACAGGGCGGCGTGGCGCTCGGCCAGCTCGCGGAAGGCCCGCTGCGCGTCGATGCGCTCCTCCAGCGCGGCCACGTCCTCGTCGTCCAGCAGCCGCCTGCCGCTCAGGCGCGCCAGCGCGCCGCCCTCCCGCGCCTTCCCGCGGGCATGCCCGGCCAGGACGTTCCGGGCGATCCCGAACAGCCAGGCGACCGGGGCTCCCCTGTGACCCCGGTACGTGCCGGCCGATCCCATCGCCGCGAGGAAGATGTCCGCCGTCAGGTCGGCCGCCAGGTGCGGATCGGTGACCCGGCGGGTGACGAAGCCGAGTACGGCGTCGATGTGGTCCTCGTAGAACGTCCCGAATCCCTCGGCCGTCGTGAGATCCGGCGGACCGGTTTCTTGTCGTGGGCTGCGCACCCGGTTCCTCCCCTGCACAGGGGACCCGGTCGGTCCCCTCACCCCGTACTTGGCCGCAGCCCCCGAAAACGTTTCACCGGGCCCGCACGAACCTGACCGGAATACCCGGCCGGGCCTGCGCGGCCGCGTCCAGGGCAGGGCCCGGCGCCACCACCCCCACCACCGGGTAGCCCCCGGTCACCGGGTGGTCGGCCAGGAACACCACCGGCAGGCCGTCCGGGGGCACCTGGACCGCGCCGAGCACCATGCCCTCGCTCGGCAGCTCCCCGGCCCGGGCGCGGACCAGCGCGGGACCGCCCTCCGTGCGCAGCCCGATCCGGTTGGAACGCGGCGACACCCGCAGGGCCGAGCGCCACAACCCGGCGAGGGACGCCCCGGTGAACCAGTCCGCCCGCGGCCCGAGCCGCAGCGGGAGCAGCAGTTCCGAGGGCGCGGCGGGCAGCCCGCACGCGTCCGCCCCGGGCACCGGGTCCGGCCCCGCGGAGCCCACCGGCAGCGTCATCCCGTCCGACAGGACCGGCGGCCCGAGGCCCGACAGCAGGTCCGTGGAGCGACTGCCCAGAACCGGCGGGACGGCCAGGCCTCCCCGCACCGCGACGTAGCCGCGCAGTCCCGACTCCGCCCGGCCCACCTCCAGCACCGCCCCGGCCGACAGCCGGACCGGTGCTCCCCAGGCCACCGGGCGCCCGGAGACCCGTACCGGACAGGGTGCGCCCGTGACCGCCACGACCGTCGCAGCCGGGGCGCGCAGCGACACCCCGTCCAGGGTCGTCTCCAGCGCCGCCGCGCCGGGAGGGTTGCCGACCAGCCGGTTCGCCAGCGCGTACGCCGCCGTGTCCAGCGCTCCCGACCGGGGGACCCCGAGGTGCGCGTACCCGGGGCGGCCCCGGTCCTGGACCGTGGTCAGCGCCCCCGCCCGCACCACCATCAGCTCGGTCACGGCCGCCCCTCCTGCGTGAACCGCACCCGGACCCCCGGCGCGAACAGGGCCGCCGGTTCCCGCCCGGCGTCCCACAGCACCGCGTCGGTGGAGCCGATCAGCTGCCAACCGCCGGGGGAGGAGCGCGGGTAGACCCCGGCGTACTCGCCCGCCAGCGCCAGCGAGCCCGCCGGGACAGCCGTGCGCGGAGTGTCCCGGCGCGGCACGCGGAGGTGCTCCGGCAGCCCCGTCAGATAGCCGAAGCCCGGAGCGAACCCGCAGAACGCCACCCGGAACCCGGTCGCGCCGACGATGCCCGGCACCTCCCCGGGCGCCACCCCCCACAGCCGGGCCACCTCCGCCAGGTCCGGCCCGTCGTAGCGCACCGCGACGGTGACCAACGGGCCCTCCTCGCGGGCGAGCGGCGGTACCTCCCAGCGCGCGATCCGGGCCCCGAGCGCGGCCGGGTCCCGTACGCCGTCCAGCAGCACGGTCCGTGCCGCGGGCACGACGTCCTGTACGGGGCCCAGCGCGCCCGCGTCACGGCGGCGCAGCAGCTCGGCGTGGAGCGCCGCGACCTCGTCGGCCGAGTCCAGCTCGATCAGCAGCGCCTGCGCCCCCACCACCAGCGTCCTCACGTTCACGTGAAGGCCTCCACCCGTACCCCGGCGGCGCCCAGCGCCTCCCGGACGCGCAGGGCGAGTTCGGCCGCCCCGGGGGTGTCCCCGTGCAGGCAGAGCGAACGCGCGGCGACGGCGACCGTGGAGCCGCCGGCGGCCTCGACCGAGCCTCCGGCCGCCATCCCCACGGCCCGCGCCACCACCGCGTCCGGGTCGTGCAGCACCGATCCGGGCTCGCCGCGCGGCACCAGCGTCCCGGCGGGGGTGTAGGCGCGGTCGGCGAACGCCTCCGGCACGGGAGCCAGCCCCGCCTCCTCGGCGGCGGCCAGCAGGAGCGAGCCGGGCAGCCCCAGGACGGGCAGGCCGCCGGTCGCCCCGGCGCCCGCCGCCAGCCGGACGCCCGCTACGACCGCGGCGGCCTGGGCGGCGTCGTGCACGGTCCGGTTGTAGAGGGCGCCGTGCGGTTTCACGTAGGACACCCGGGAGCCGGCCGCCCGCGCGAACACCTCCAGCGCGCCGATCTGGTAGGCCACCTCGTCGGCGAGCTCGCCGGGCGGCACGTCCATGGCGCGCCGGCCGAAGCCGGCCAGGTCGCGGTAGGAGACCTGGGCGCCGATCCGCACGCCCCGCTCGGCGGCCAGTTCGCAGACCCGGCGCATGATGGACGGGTCCCCGGCATGGAAGCCGCAGGCGACGTTGGCGCTCGTGACGACGGAGAGCAGGGCGTCGTCGTCGGTGAGCGTCCACCGCCCGAACCCCTCGCCGAGATCGGCGTTGAGGTCGATCACCGGAGTGGATGCGATCATGGAAGCCATGCGCCGAGCGTAGAGCAGGGGGCCGGGGACGATCCGGCCGAACCATGCCGTTTGGGATGTTGTCAGCAACAGGACCTAGTCTTTGTCCGTGACTCTCCCTGCCCCGGCGAAGACCCTTCCGTCCCCGGCGCCGGGCCCGGCCGCCGACGAGGGCCTGGCCCGGCGGCTGCGCGCCCTCGCCTGCACCGCCCCGCTCCACGACCTCGACGTACGCAAGGCCAATCTGGCGGGCGAGTACGGCATCTACGCGATGGCGGAGGTCGCGCTGGCCGCGATCGACCTGGTCACGCTCAACATGGACTTCGACACGGGCGCCGACCACGAGCAGATAGTGGCCAGGCTGCTGCCGCGCGTGGCGGCCCAGGCCCCCTCGCGGCCCGCGGCCGAGCACGAGCGGGTGGCCCGCTGGGTGCTGGAGAACCTGATCAACGTCGGCAGCGTGGACCGCGGCTTCCGCGCGATCTACGGCACCTTCGGCCCCGACGGCGTCTACGTGCGCCGCGACTACGACTTCAAGCTGATCGAAGAGGTCCCCTACGGCGGCGCCGTCTACCTGCGCACCACCGACGAGGCCGTCAACGTCCTGGTCGGCGCCCTCGACACCGACGTCACCAGCGCCCAGATCGCCGCCGAGGTCAAGCTGGAGGTGCTGATCAGCCGCGGGCGGCTGGCGGACGCCCAGCTGGCCGCCGAGCAGGCCCGCTACCGGACCGTGCAGTACGCGGAGACCCTGCGCCGGACCCTGGACGCGACCCGGCGCAACGTCCGGGCGGTCGACTGGCTCCAGGCCGTCCCGGACATGATCGCCGAGGCCCTCGAGCACGTCGCCGACCGCTACCGCCACGAGAACGCGATCCTGACCAACATCCGCAAGGCGCGCGACGAGGCCGAGGAGCCGGAGAACAAGCGCCGCGCCGCCGAACTCGTCGACATCGTCAAGGACTGCATCCGCCGCCACACCCAGCTGCAGTCCCGGCTGCTGGACGCCGGCCCGCTCTTCCGCGCCGAGCAGGACCGCCAGGCCTTCGCGGCCCCGGCGCCGCGCACCGGCATCGACCTGTACGGGCAGCTCGTCGCCCCGATCCTGCCGCTGCCCGTGGAGCAGGCGCGCCGGGTCACCGACGCCTTCTTCGCCGCCGGCGCCGGGCTGCGCACCCCCGTCTCCGTGCGGGTGGCCGACCTCGTCGAGATCCTGCTCACCCCGCCGGTGGAGCGCGAACACCTCGGCGCGGAGATGCCGGAACCGGACCTGATCGCCACCCCGGACGACAGCCGCTTCAGCGAGGAGCAGCTCGCCGCGGCGATGCAGCTCCTGGACCTGCCGCACGACGCCCCCCGCCGGCTGTCGGGACTCCTCGCGGAGGCCCGCCGCAGCGATCCCGACCTGCCCTACCTGGTGGCCCTGCTGGCCGTCCACGCCGCGAGCCCGGCCGTCGGCACCGCGTACCGCCAGGGCGAGGAGCGGCTGCTCTTCGCCGTGGACGACGGCACGCAGCTCGAGGACCCCGAGTTCGGCGGCGCCGACCTCATCGTCGGCACGGCCCTTCTGGACGCCGCCGGCATGGCCGCCGACCGCGCGGAGGCGTCATGACCTGCCGCGTCCTTCCTCCGGCCGGAGGTGTGGCGGCTGCCGCCCCGCCCGTGCCGAACCCGGCTCCGCCCGTGCGGAATCCGGCCACGGTTGTGCCGCGCCCGGCCCTGCCGGCGCCGCATCCGGCCTCGCCGGCGTTCGGGGCGCGGCGTCCGGGGCGCAGCCCCGGGAGGCCCGGCGGATCCGGGGTCCGGGTTCTGCCCGGCCCTTTCCCCGGCCACCGCCGGGCGGTACCCCCTGGTCGCAGGCCCGCGCAGCCGAGCCGTATCCCCCCTACGCCCCGTACGACCCGCACCGCCGAGGAGACGCACCCGTGAGCGACCACCACGCCGAGCACCCCGCGTGGAGCGAGCCCGACACCTCGTCGGCCCCCGTCGCGCCCGCCACCGCAGGGTCCGTGACCCCGGCGGACGCCGCCGACGCGGCCCGGCTCGTCGGCTTCGGGCTCCAGCCCAAGCTGGCCCCGGCCCGAGACGCCGAGTACGCCGAACTGCTGCGCCGCTACCGCGAGGAACCCGCCTTCGGACGCCTCGCCGACGCCGTCGCGACCGGCCTCGGCCTCGTCGTGCTGGAGGTGTCCCCGCGCGCCGGCATGGCCGTGGCCGCCGACGAGGACTCCGTCTTCGCCGTCCGGATGGGTGACTACGCCCGCCGCACCGCCGCGGACTCCGCCGACCGGTTCCTGCACGGCCTCGCCCACCTCGCCGTCGCCGCCCTCGCCTTCCCGCGCCCCGAGGACCTCGCGGACGACGGCTACATCGGGCGCGTCACCGTCAACGGCGTCGACGCCTTCGTCCGGCAGACCTGCCGCCGCCTGGAGGAGCGCGCGGAGGAGCTCGGCGAGAACACCGACCCGGCTTCCGACGCCCCCGGCCTGGAGGCCGCCTGGCGCGTCTACGCCCGCCGCAGCGCGACCGGCGCCACCAAGGACGCCCGCCGCCTCGCCGGTTCCACCACCGGCATCGTCGGCAAGGCCGCCGCCTTCCTCACCGACTCCGGCTTCCTCCAGCGCACCGGTGACGAGGCCGGCGGCACCTACCGCACCACCCCCCGCTACCAGCTGCAGGTCCGCGACATGGCGGGCAGTTCGGCCATGGCCGAACTCCTGGAACTCGGTGTCGTCCCCGTCAGCGACGGCTCCGCCACCCTTCTGCCGCCGCCCGAGGGCGACGACCTGGAGCTGGCCGCCGACGCCGGGCTGCCCTTCCACGCCTGAGTCCCGTTCCCCGCCTGAGCCCCGCTTCCCCGTAGCCCCCGCTTCACCCAGACACCACGAGAGTCCGCCGCCATGTACGAGCTGTCCCGGATCCGCCTCTACTCCATCGGGCCCGCCGGCGCGCGCTACGCCGACACCGTGCTCGACCTGCGCGGAGTCGGCGAGCCGGTGCCCCACCCGGCGCCGGCCCAGGCGGAGTTCTTCGAGGAGGAGCCGACCGGGCCGCCGCGCCGCCCCGCGCCCGCCGGCGTGCTCTTCCTGGAGAACGGCGGCGGCAAGTCCGTCCTCCTCAAGCTGATCTTCTCGGTGATGCTCCCCGGTCACCGCAACACCCTCGGCGGCGCCAGCTCCGGCGTCCTGCGCAAGTTCCTGCTCGCCGACGACTGCGGCCACGTGGCCCTGGAGTGGCAGCACACCCAGACCGGCGAGTGCGTGGTCGTCGGCAAGGTCAGCGAGTGGCGCGGCCGCCAGGTCTCCAACGACCCCCGCAAGTTCGCCGAGGCCTGGTACTCCTTCCGACCCGGCCCCGGCCTGAGCCTCGACAGCCTGCCCGTGGCCGAGTCCACCGCCGTGCGCCCGCCCGTCGAAGGCGCCTCGGGCGCCCAGGGCCGCCGCCGCACGATGAAGGGCTTCCGCGACGCGCTCACCGAAGCGGGCAAGGCCTACCCGCACCTCGAGGTCTACTTCGAGGAGATCCACGACCGGTGGAACGAGCACCTCACCGAGCTCGGCCTCGACCCCGAACTCTTCCGCTACCAGCGCGAGATGAACGCCGACGAGGGCGAGGCGGCCGGCCTCTTCGCGGTCAAGAAGGACTCCGACTTCACCGACCTGCTGCTGCGCGCGGTCACCGACACGCGCGACACGGACGGCCTCGCCGACCTCGTCCACGGCTTCGGCAACAAGCTCGGCCGCCGCGCCGAGCTCATGGCCGAACGCGACTTCACCGCCGGCTCGGTGGACCTCCTCACCAAGATCGTCGAAGCCGCCGCGACCCGCTCGCGGCTGCGCGACGTCCACGCGGGCGCCGAGCGCCGCACGCGCACCCTCGCCCGCCGGCTGTCGGCCCGCGCCGCCGAGGAGCGGGGCCGGGCCGCCGACCTCGCGCAGCGCGTCACCGCCGCCGCCCACGACGTCACCGCCGCCGAGTCCGCCCGAGCCCGCAGTGCGGCCGTCTCCGCCGAACTCGCCTACCGGCACGCCTCCCTCGCCCTCACCGTCGCCGACAAGGCCGCCGCCGCGCAGCGCCGCGAACTGCTCGAGGCCCGCACGTTGCACTCCGCCTGGCAGGCCGCCGAGACCGTGCTGCGCCACCGCGCCGCCGCCGACCGCTCCGCCCGGGTCGCCGCAGCGATCCGGGAGGCCGAGCGGGACGCCGCCCCGGCGCTGGCCGCCCGCGCCACGGCCGCGGGTGAGCTCGTACGGGCCCTGCACACCGCCGCCGAGGAGGGCGAACGGCTCGCCAACGAGGAGGAGGAGCGCTCCGCCGCGCTCCAGGCCACGGGCGAGGACTCCCACCGAGACGCCACCGCCGCCGCCACGGCCGCCCAGCGGGCCCGCAGCGAGGCCGAACACCTCCGGGCCAGGCTCAGCGAGGTCCAGCAGGAGACCGCCGAGGCCGTCCGCGCCGGCTGGCTCGACGACTCCGCGCCCGACGCCGACCCGGCCCGCGCAGCCCTCGCCGCCGCCGACGCCGAGAAGGCCGCCGTGGCCGCCTGGGACGAGTCCCGCGAGGCGGCCCGCACCGCCGCCGAAGCCGCCCGTGAGGCCGCCGCCGCGGAATCCCGGGCCGAGCTGACCGCCGCCCGCGCCGCGGACGCCGCCGAGGCCGCCGAAGCCGCCCACGACGCCGAGCACCGCGCCGCCGCCTCCCTCGCGGCGTCCCCCCGCCTCGCCGAGCTCCTCGGGCTGCCCTCGGCCGCGGACGCCGCGGACGTCTCGCTCCCCTCGCCCCGCACGGGCGACGCCTCCACCGGCCCGTCCGCCGCGGTCACGGGCACCCCCGGCGGCCCGCACGGCGAGACGCCGGGTGCCGGCCGCGCCGCCCTGGCCACCGCCGTCGGCCTGCTCACCGCCGAAGACCTCGACCGGGGCGCCGACGACCTGCGCGAACTGCTGGCCGACCGGATCGCCTCCGCCGAGCGCCAGTTGTTCGAGCTGCGCACCGCCGCCGCCGACGACGCCCGCATCCTCGGCGCGCTCGGCGACGGCGGCCTACTGCCTCCCGGCCCGGACGTCCTCGCCACCGTCGAGTACCTCGGCGAACACGGCATCCCCGCGCTGCCCGGCTGGCGCTACCTCGCCCAGGCCGTGGACCCCGCCGACCACGCCGCCGTCCTCGCGGCCCGCCCCGAGCTCGTCGACGGCGTCGTCATCACCGACCCGGACACCCACGGCCGGGCCCGTGAGGTCCTCTCCGGAGCAGCCCTGCTGCCCCGCTCCACCGTCGCCGTCGGTACGGCCGCAGCCCTGCTCGCCCCCGTGCCCCCGGCCGGACCGGACGACGCCGTCTCCGGCATCTTCATCGTCACGCCGAACCCGGCCATGCACGACGAGCACGCCGCCGACGAGGAACGCCAGGCCCTGCGGACCCGCGCCGGCGCCCGCGACACCGAGATCCGCGAGCTGGCCGCCCGCCTCGCAGGCGACCGCGAGCTGTCCGCCCGGCTCGCCTCCTGGCGCACCGGCTGCCCGACCGGCCGCCTCACCGAGCTCGCCGAACAGGCCGCCGCCGCCCGGATGTTCGCCGAGGAGACGGACGCCGAGCTCGCGGAGGCCCGTACGGTACGCGCCGAGGCCGACGAGGCCGCCGCCGACGCCGCCCGCGTCCGCGATGAGCGCCAGGACACCGCCCAGCGCGCCCGCCGCGCCGCCGACGCCCTCGCGGGCCTCGCCTTCCGCCTGCGCGAGCGCGCCGGCTGGCAGGCCCGCGTCCGCGAACTCACCGACGAGGCGGCCGAGTCCGAGGCCCGCGCCGAGGTCTGCCTCGACCGCGCCCGCGCCGCGGACGAGGACCGCCGCGCCGCCCAGCGCGCCGCCGACGACGCCCGCCGCACCGCCCGAGCCCTGCGCGCCGAGCGCGCCGAGATCGCCGGTGCCCCCGACCAGCTGCCCGACCGCGACGACCTCCCGCGTGTCCCGCTGCCCGACCTGCGTGAGGCCTACCGCGCCGCGTCCCGGCTCTACGAGAAGGTCGGCGTCGGCGCCGACCTGCGCGCCGAGCAGGCCCGCGCCGAGAGCGACGAGAGCGCCGCCCTCGCCGAACTCGACCGCCTCACCAACAAGGTCCGCACCCGCGCCGCCCAGCTCCTGGAAGGCACCGACGGCGCGGACGGCCCGTCCCGCCAGGCTGCGGCCGCCCGCGCCGAATCCCTCGTGCAGATGCTGGAGACCCGGGCGTCGGCCGCCAGCGAGCAGCTCGGCCGACTGCGCGGCGAGGCCGAACGGCACGCCCCGACCGAAGGCGAGGCCCACACCGAGCTGCCCGAGGAACTGGTCCCCGGGGACGTCGACCAGGCGCAGGCCCTGCTGCGCACGGCCACCGCCCAGCTCGCCGCCCACACCGCGGCCGTCGAGGGGGCCCGCGCCGCCCACGCCGACCTGCTGCGCGCCCACCGCACCTCCGAGGACGGCGCCGGCGGCTTCGAGGAGACCGCGGCGCTCCTGCGGGACCTGCTGCGCGACCACACCCACCAGGACGACGAGCAGGAGCCGGCCGCCCACCCCGGCACGCTGGAGGAGGCCCGCCAGTCGGCCACCGAGGCCCGCCGGTCCCTGCGCGGATGCGCCGCCGACCTGTCGGCCGCCGAGTCGGCGGTGCGCGAGGCGAGCGACATCCTGGTCCGGCACGCCAACGCCACCCGCTACGAGCAGGTACGCACCCCCGCACGCCAGCAGATCCGCGAACTGCCCGCCTCCGCCCTGCCCGAGCACGCGGCATCCTGGGCGGCGGCCTTCGCGCCCCGGCTGCGCGTCCTCACCGACGAGCTGGCACAGCTGGAGCGCAACCGCGACAGCATCGTCGACCGGCTGCGCGGCCTGGTCGAATCCGCCCTGGCCACCCTCCGCTCCGCGCAGCGCCTCTCCCAGCTCCCCGAAGGCCTCGGCGAATGGTCCGGGCAGGAGTTCCTGCGGATCCGCTTCGAGGAGCCCGACCAGGCCACCCTCACGGAGCGGCTGGGCGAGGTCATCGACGAGGCGACCCGTACGGCCGTGAAGAAGAACAGCAGCGCCTCCTTCGGCGAGGGCCGCCGCGACGGGATGTCCCTGCTGCTGAGGGGCGTCCAGGCGGCCCTCGAACCCAAGGGGATCTCCGTGGAGATCCTCAAGCCGGACGCGGTGCTGCGCGCCGAGCGGGTGCCGGTGGGGCAGATGGGCGACGTGTTCTCCGGCGGGCAGCTGCTGACCGCCGCGATCGCGCTGTACTGCACGATGGCGGCGCTGCGCAGCAACGACCGGGGCCGTGACAAGCACCGGCACGCCGGCACGCTGTTCCTCGACAACCCGATCGGCCGTGCCAACGCCACGTACCTGCTGGAGCTCCAGCGGGCCGTCTCGGACGCGCTCGGCGTGCAGCTGCTCTACACGACCGGGCTGTTCGACACGACAGCCCTGGCCGAGTTCCCCCTGGTGATCCGCCTGCGCAACGACGCGGACCTGCGGGCGGGCCTGAAGTACATCAGCGTCGAGGAGCACCTGCGCCCGGGCCTGCCGCAGCAGTCCCCGGAGGGGGAGACCATCCACGGCGAGATCACGGCCACCCGGATGTTCCGGCGCGGCGCCGCCGCGCCGACCGCCTGACGCGCCCGCGCGGGCGTCCGCGTGGGCGCGAGGCCCGCGCGCACGTGGGCCCGCGGCCCCTGTCATGGCTCCCGCGTGCCCGTCGGGCCCCTGCGTGGGCGCCGGCTCCACAGGCGCTCGGGCCGTGGGACGTCCTCTCAGCGCTGGCCGAACCCCGCCAGGGGCCCGTCCTCGCGGGCTATTCGGGCCGGGCCGGCGAGCTTGCGCGCCGCCCGCGCCGCTTTGGCCGCCCGGCGGGCCTCATGGCGGCGCAGCCGCGCGGTACTGCTCGGCTCGGACACGACCCCGTACCGCTGGTTCCACGTCTGCCGGGTGATCCACACGTCCAACACGGCCCACGTCGCCACGATCGTCGCCGCGACCGCGCCGAGAACCATCGGGAAGGCCAGCCAGGAGCCGGTCAGGCTCAGGAAGAACGTGATCGTCGCCTGGGTCAGGGTCACGGCCACGACCAGCACCGCCCGCACCGCCGAGACCCGCACCGGATCCGGCATCCGGCGCCGGCGCGCCGGCTCCTCCACCCACAGGCCGCGCCTCGCCGCTCCGGCGCCGCCGCCCTCGCCACTGCTCATGGTCCGCCCACTCCCCACCGCGGTCCGCCTCGCCTACCCCCACACGTCTACCCCGACGTGTCCCTCGTACTGACAGACGTCCGACGGCGCCGGGAGATTCCCGAATCCCGGACGCCTCCTCAGGCACCGAAGATCGCGGAACGAATAATTCCAGCCATCCATCAGGGTGCGGGAACTGACGCCCCACCAAGTGTCATCTGCCACATATCGGGCCGCTCTTGACCGGAAGTATCGGACAACTGGTGATCTTCACACGAGGGGCAGGCCGAAAACGTCCGGACACGCCTTCGAACCTACTCCCCAGCAGTAGTAGGCTCACGCCGTTTAAATGACGGAACACCGACCCCCGGCAACGGGGTTGACCTGGGGGAGGCTGGGGAGGCCATGCGCTTTCGCGGGAAATCCATCCGCCGGAAGATCGTGGCGTTGCTCCTTGTGCCGCTCGTCTCCCTGACCGCCCTCTGGGGCTTCGCCACGGTCATCACGGGCCGTCAGGCCATCCAACTCTTCGACGTGGCCTACGTCATCGACAAGGTCGGATACCCCATCGAGGACGTCGCCCGCGTCATCCAGAAGGAGCGGCGCCAGACCCTCGTCGTCCTCGGAGACCCCCGGGCCGCCACCGCCACCGCCGAACTCGCCAAGCGCCGCGCCGAGACCGACCAGGCCGTCGAGAAGATCAGCGTCAGCGCCCGCGACCCGAAGGTCGTCGACGAGCTCAGCCCGCAGAGCGCCCAGCGCCTGCGCTCGATCGTCACCGCGTTCCACGGCATCGGCTCCATGCGCCGCTCCGTCGACCAGAACGCCCTCGACCCCGGCCAGGCCCTCGAGCTCTACAACCGTCTGGTCGACCCCTGCTACGACTTCCTCATGAACCTCCACGGCCTGGACAACGTCGAGGTCGACAAGGAGGGTCGCGCCCTCGTCGGCATCAGCCGCGCCCGCGAGCTCCTCTCCCGCGAGGACGCCGTGATCGCCTCGGCCCTCGCCGCGCGCAACATCACCGCGGGCGACGTCCGCCGCGTCTCCGACTTCGCCGCCAACCGCACGCTGCTCTACGAGTTCAACCTCGTGACCCTCCCCGCCGGCGACCGGGAGACCTTCGAGCAGTACTGGAAGGACCCCCAGACCCACCCGCTGCGCGACGCCGAGGAACGCTTCATCTCCGGCGGCGCCGTCAACAAGCCGCGCAACCTCACCGCCGCCCAGTGGGACGAGGCCTCCTCCAAGGTCCTCGAGGACCTGGCGAGCATGAACACCGAAGCCGGCGACCGCTACCAGCGGCGCATCGAGCCCGTGGCCACGGACGTCATGATCCAGGCCGCAGGCGCCGGCATCCTCGGCTTCTTCGCCCTGATCGTGTCCCTCGTCCTCTCCGTCCGCATCGGCCGCGACCTGGTCCGCGACCTGTCCCGGCTGCGCAAGGAGGCCCACGAGGCCTCCGGCGTCCGCCTGCCCAGCGTCATGCGCCGCCTCGCCGCCGGCGAACACGTGGACGTCGAGACCGAGGCGCCCCACCTCGAATACGAGAAGGACGAGGTCGGCCAGGTCGGCCAGGCCCTCAACACCCTCCAGCGCGCCGCCGTCGAGGCCGCCGTCAAGCAGGCCGACCTGCGGCGCGGCGTCTCCGAGGTGTTCGTCAACCTCGCCCGCCGCAACCAGGTGCTGCTGCACCGCCAGCTGACCCTCCTCGACACGATGGAGCGCCGCACCGAGGACACCGAGGAGCTCGCCGACCTCTTCCGCCTCGACCACATGACCACCCGCATGCGCCGCCACGCAGAGGGACTGGTGATCCTCTCCGGAGCCGCCCCCTCCCGCCAGTGGCGCAAGCCCGTCCAGCTCATGGACGTCGTACGGGCCGCCGTCGCCGAGGTCGAGGACTACGAGCGGATAGAGGTACGCCGCCTCACCCGCCTCGGCATCGTCGGCCCGGCCGTCGCCGACGTCACCCACCTCATCGCCGAACTCCTCGAGAACGCCACGGTGTTCTCCCCGCCGCACACCGCTGTACAGGTGCACGGCGAGCGCGTGGCCAACGGGTTCACCCTCGAGATCCACGACCGGGGCCTCGGCATGACCCCGGAGGCGCTGCTCGACGCGAACCTCCGGCTCGCCGAGACCCCCGAGTTCGAACTCTCCGACACCGACCGCCTCGGCCTGTTCGTCGTCAGCCGCCTCGCGCAGCGCCACAGCGTCAAGGTCGTCCTCCAGCCCAGCCCGTACGGGGGCACCACCGCGGTGGTCTTCCTCCCCTCGGCCCTGCTCACCGACGCCCCCGAGACCAGCGGCAGCGGCGTACGCCTCGACGGCCCCCGGCCCGGCAAGTCCGGCAGCAGGGCCGCGAAGGCCGGCCAGATCGGCAGGACGCACTCCGAGCGGCCCGTGACCTCCACCGCGGAGCGGGCGACCGCCGGCCGTCCGCTGCCCACCGCGGAACTGCGCGGCCCCGTCGAGCTGGAGGCCCCCCTCGTGGGCCGCGGCCTGGACGGCCTGGACGTCCTCGACGACCCCGCCGCCCTGGACGACCGTCCGGCCCCCGCCGGCCGTCCCGGCGCCGCCCGCCCGGCCATGGCGACCCTCGACGACGAGACCCCCCCGAACGGCACGCCGCGCAGCGCCCTGCTCGGCCTGCGCCCCGCGGACCGTCCGCACACCGACCGGCACGCCGAACGCAACGGCGTCCGCGGCGGCGACCGCGACCGTGAGCCGCTCGCCCCCACCGGACCGGTCCGGCTGGACGCCCAGCGCCTGGAGGTCCCCCGCCCCGACGGCCCGCGCTCCCAGGGAGCCGTACCGCTGCCGCGCCGCCGTCCCACCCCGACCCTGGTCGCCGAACACGGCCGCCGGGTGGATCCCCGCCCGGTCTCCGTGGTCCCGCAGCAGGCGCCCACGGCCGGATCCGACGCCACGGAACCTGCCGTCGGCCCGGACACCGGCGGGCTGCCCCGCCGCATCCGCCAGGCCAGCCTGGCACCGCAGCTCAAGAAGTCCGCGTCGTCCGCGCCCGCCGAAGCCGCCCCCGACCAGGTGGCAGACCGTGACGCGGAGGACGTACGCACGCGCATGTCCGCACTCCAGCGTGGCTGGACGGCGGGCCGCAACCGGCACGCACAGCAGCAGTCCGAGACCGAGGCGGGCGCAACCCCCGCCGGCGGTCCCGCGAACGAGAACGAAGGGGACGGTCGATGACCGCACCGCAGACCGGCAACGACACCAGGGGCCGCGGCTCCGGCCCGCTCAACTGGCTCCTCGACGAGCTCGTCGACCGGGTCGGGTCCATCCGCAAGGCGGTGGTCCTCTCCGGCGACGGACTGCCCACGGGCAGCTCCAAGGACCTGACCCGGGAGGACAGCGAGCACCTGGCGGCGGTCGCCTCCGGGTTCCACAGCCTGGCCAAGGGCGTCGGCCGCCACTTCGACTCCGGCCGGGTCCGCCAGACCGTGGTCGAGCTCGACGAGGCCTTCCTCTTCGTCATGGCCGCGGGCGACGGCAGCTGCCTGGCCGTGCTGGCCGACGCCGACTCCGACGTCGGGCAGGTCGCCTACGAGATGACGCTGATGGTCAAGCGGGTGGGGGACCACCTGGCGACCGCCCCACGCACCGGGCTGCCAGCCGGAGGGTGAGTCGGAAGGCATGAGCGACCCAGGCCAGGACCATCTCGCCGACATTCCCGCCGGCATGCCCTTCGACCCGTCCGCCCCCGACCACGCGCACTGGTTCGACGACGACGCCGGACCCGTCGTACGTCCCTACGCCATGACCCGCGGGCGGACCAGCCACGCGGGCCAGCACCGCCTCGACCTGATCGCCCTCGTCGTCGCCGAACCGGCGGCCGACGATCCGGTCTGGGACATGACCCTCTCCCCGGAACACGCCCACATCCTCGGGCTGTGCCGGGACCGACCCCAGTCGGTCGCCGAACTCGCGGCCGACCTCGACCTCGCGGTCGGGGTCGTGCGCGTCCTCATCGGCGACCTCGTCGATGAGGAACTGGTCCACGTGACCAGGCCGGTACCCCCGGCAGAACTGCCCGATGAATCCATTCTGCGTGAGGTGATCGATGGCCTTCGGGCGCTTTAGCCGCACCGGTGCCATGCACGCGGTGTCGCCGGTCGAGCCGCTGACCTTGAAGATCCTGGTCGCGGGCGGCTTCGGGGTGGGCAAGACCACCCTCGTCAGCGCGGTCAGCGAGATCAGACCGCTCCGGACCGAGGAACGGCTCTCCGAGCCCGGCGTCGGCGTCGACGACACCGGGGGAGTGGAGGGCAAGAGCACCACGACCGTGGCCATGGACTTCGGGCGCATCACCCTCCGCGAGGACCTGGTGCTGTACCTGTTCGGTACGCCCGGACAGGACCGCTTCTGGTTTCTGTGGGACGAGCTGGCCCAGGGCTCACTGGGTGCCGTGGTCCTCGCGGACACCCGCCGCCTGGCCGACTGCTTCGCCGCGATCGACTACTTCGAGCGGCGTGCGATCCCGTTCGTGGTCGCGGTCAACTGCTTCGACGGAGCGGACCGCCACCCCGTGGTGACCGTGCGCACGGCACTCGACCTCGACCCCGGGGTGCCGGTACTGCTGTGCGACGCACGGGACCGGGAGTCCGTGAAGGACGTGCTGGTGGGAGTCGTGGAACACGCGATGTCCCTGGCCCGCGAACGGCGCCGGAGCCTGTCCGCGGGGGCCTGAACCGGAAGCGGCCCTTCCGACGGGCCGCCCGGGCCCGGCACCGGTGCGACGAGATGGGCGCGGCCCGTACCCCCGCCGACTGGGGTACGGGCCGCAGCTCTCACGGGGGGTTCGCGGTCCCGGTCGCGGCGCGGGACTGTGGAGCGAGTGTGAACCTGCCGCCGGGGGCCGTCAAGCGGTCGGACGACACGAATTGCCGGCGCGATCCTTCAGGGCGGCGCGAACTGCTCAGCGCACGGCGACGACAGCCGACCCGTGCCCGAACAGCCCCTGATTGGCGGTGATCCCCGCCCGCGCTCCCGGTACCTGCCGCTCCCCGGCCGTCCCGCGCAACTGCCACGTCAGCTCACAGACCTGCGCGATGGCCTGGGCCGGTACCGCCTCCCCGAACGAGGCCAGTCCGCCACTGGTGTTGACCGGGATCCGCCCGCCCAGGGCCGTCGCCCCCTCCCGCACCAGTTTCGCCCCCTCGCCCTCGGCGCACAGCCCGATGTCCTCGTACCACTCCAGCTCCAGGGCGGTGGACAGGTCGTACACCTCGGCGAGCGAGAGGTCCTGCGGCCCGAGCCCCGCCTCCTCGTAGGCGGCGCGCGCGATCGAGGACCGGAAGGATCCGGCCACCGGGTCCGCGGCCGTCGTCGAGTCGGTGGCGATGTCCGGCAGGTCCAGCACCGTGCGCGGATAGGCGGGCGTCACCGTGGACACGGCCCGGATCCGCACCGGATCGGCCACCCCGCGCGAGCGGGCGAAGTCCATGCTGGTGAGCACCAGGGCCGCCCCTCCGTCGGAGGTCGCACAGATGTCGAGAAGCCGCAGCGGATCGGCGACCACCGCCGAGGCGGCGACCTCGTCCGAGGTGACGGCCTTGCGGTAGCGGGCGTATGGGTTGAGCCGTCCGGCAGCCGCGTTCTTCACCTTGACCTGGGCGAAGTCCTCCACGGTGTCCCCGTGCACGGCCATCCGGCGGCGGGCGTAGAGCGCGAAGTACGCCGGATTGGTCGCGCCCAGTATGCGGAACCGCAACCAGTCCGGATCGTCCGGCCGCTCGCCGCCGGCCGGCGCGAAGAACCCCTTGGGCGCCGCGTCCGCGCCGACCACGAGCACCGCGTCGGCCAGACCCGCCAGGATCTGCGCCCGGGCCGCCCCGATCGCCTGGGCCCCGGAGGCGCAGGCCGCGTACACGCTGGTCACCCTGGCTCCCTGCCAGCCCAGGGCCCGGGCGAAGGTGGCTCCGGCCACGTAGCCCGGGTACCCGGAGCGCACGGTGTCGGCTCCGACGATCGACCCCACGTCCGTCCAGTCCAGTCCGGCGTCCGCGAGCGCCGCCCGCGCCGCGGTCCGCCCGTACTCGACGAAGCTGCGGCCCCATTTGCCCCATGGGTGCATGCCGGCCCCCAGGACGGCGACATCGGCGGTCACGCGCCCCCTCCCACCGGCTTGAACTGCCAGGTCACCCACGTGGTCTCGGCGTCCTCGTCGAGCACGCCGCCCACCACCTCGACCTCCGTGCCGACCGCCAGGTCGGCGACCCCGGTCCCGGGTGCGGCCTGCCCCAGGACGACCATTCCCTCGGCCTCCAGCTCCACCGCGAGCAGGGTGTACGGCTCCCAGGGCTCGGCCGGGTCGGACACGTACGGCGCGGGCGGACGGTAGCGCCCGTCGGTGTAGGACCAGACACGGCCCCGGGGGGAGAGCGGCACCTCGGCGAGCTCTCCGCCGCCGGGGCACCGCGGGTTGCGGCAGTAGGCGTCCTCGCGGGGGAAGAACACCGCGGTACAGGCCGAGCACCGGGTGCCGAGCAGCCGGAAGCCGCCCCCGTCCGGCGCGTTCTCGGTGAACCACCCGCTCACGACGGGTGTGCGTGTGCGTGCCAAGACCCCTCCCATGCCGAAGAGCTGACGCATCGTCAGAAGCTAGAGAGTCTGCCACGGCCGACCGGCCCGGGTCACCGGTTCTCGGCGAGCCACTTCCGGGCGATCTCGTCCAGCTCCGCGTCCCGCCCGGCCAGCATCATCCGGATCATCTGCGCATCCCCGCGCAGCGACCATGCCGGATGGCCGAAGGTGGCCGGATTGTTGCCCTCTATCAGGAAGTGCGCCGGCCAGGCGGTCCCGTACCCGATCAGGGGAAGGGCGGCGAGCCACCGCTTGCGGCCGCGCGCCGCCCCATAGGCGGTCAGCGCCAGACCGGTGAGCGTGCCGGCGAGATGCACCCAGCGGGTGGCGGCGCGTGAGTGCATCGCCACGTAGTACGGCCAGAATTCCTCGTACGAGCTGAAAGTCATGCGGGCACGGTACTCACGGCCGCACCTCGGCGACAGCGACGGGGAAGTCGAAATACGTGTCCGGGTACGCCTCCGGCCTGTAGGTGAAGTGCCACCATTCCTCGGGGAGGTTCACGAAACCCTGCTCGCCCAGCACCCGCTTGAGCAACTGCCGGTTGGCGCGGGCGGCGGCCGTCACCCGCGGGTCGTCCGTGTGCGACAGCGGATCGAAGAAGTCGAACGCGGTCCCCATGTCGACCTCCCGGCCACGAAGTTCCACCAGCGTCACGTCGACCGTGCTCCCACGGCTGTGCCCCGACCTCTCCGCGATGTACCCCTCGGGAATGAGCCGGCCGCGCTCCACCCGCGGATAGAACTCAGCCTTGCGCGCCAGATCCTCCGGACCGTCCTCCGCCCGCGCCCACCGCACGAACCGGTCGACCGCCCGCTGCGGCCGGTAGCAGTCGTACACCCGCAGCGAGTAACCCCGCCGCAACAGCACCCGCTGCGCCCGCCGCAGCGCCTCCGCGGCCGGCCTGGCCAGCAGGCACTCCGGCTCCTCGTACCCGTCGACCACCGCACCGGTGAAGTTCCGCCCGCCCGCGTACCGCATGTCCTGCCGGATACTCGGATCCACATCCCGCAGCGCAGCGAATCCGGGTGGAGCCGCGGCCCCGCCCGCCAGCATCCCCATCAGCACTGCAACAGCCGTCATCCGCATACCCCTTGGCATACCATCACCGCATGCCGGAACACCTGAGGGACTCGCACTGCTCCACCTGCGGAGCGCCGTACGGTACGACCGCCTGGCCCCGCGCCTGCCGGTCGTGCGGGGCCACCGCCTACCGCAACCCCCTCCCCGTGGCCGTCACCCTCCTCCCGGTCGAGGACGCGGACGGCACCGGCCTCGTGGTCATCACCCGCACGATCGAACCCGCCCTCGGCGGCATCGCCCTCCCCGGCGGCTTCATCGACTTCGGCGAGGACTGGCGCGACGCCGTCGTCCGCGAGCTGCGCGAGGAGACCGGCATCACCGCCCCGGCCTCGGACGTCACCCTGGCCGACGCCCTCAGCTCCCCGGCCGGCCACCTCCTCCTCTTCGGCCTCCTCCCGACCCGTCCCGCGGACACCCTCCCCGCCTCGAAGCCGACGGACGAAACCACGGGCTGGCACGTCCTGCGCACCCCCACGCCCCTGGCCTTCCCCCTCCACACCCAAGCGGCGGCATCCTGGTTCGCGGGCCGCTACGCCTGATGTCCCCCACCCGGCCCGCCGCGGACCGGGGCAGGCCCGGTTCCCCGCGAAGGCCGGTTCGAGCGGTCCGCCGCCGTGGGGTGCCTTCCAGCGTCACAGAAGTGTCACGCGCCCCTCACGCAGCGTGCGCATCGGCCACCATGGCGCGATGCGCACACATCACGCCACCGCCCTGCTCGGGACGGCCGCCGCCCTCGCCCTCACTGCTTGCAGCCCCGCCGAGATCACCACCAAGCCCGACACCGCGCCCAGTTCGCCCACGGCAGGTACGACCAGCGCCGTGCCGACCCCGCCCGCGCAGGCCGCGACCATCGGCGACACGCTCACGCTGAAGGGGAACGAGGAAGGCGAGCAACTCGCCGTCACCATCAAGAAGTGGGCCGACCCCGCGCAGAGCGAGGACGACTTCATGAAGCCCGATGACGGCAAGAGGTGGGTCGCGGCCCAGTTCGAACTCGTCAACACCGGCACCGCCGTGTACAGCGACAGCCCCAGCAACGGCACCCAGGTCGCCGACGACCAAGGACAGCAGTTCCAGACCACGTTCGCGGAGATCACGGCCGGTCCGGCGATGACCAGTGCGGCCAAGGTGGCGCCCGGTGCGAAGGTCCTCGGCTGGGTCACCTACGAGGTCCCCAAGGACTCGAAGATCGCCAAGGTGCAGTTCACGATGAACTCCGGCTTCGCCTCCCAGACCGGCGAGTGGACCGTCAAGTGACACCCCCTGTACCCCGCTGGGTCGCGAGACCGGACCCCTCTGCGGCCGGACCGGGCATGGCAGGCCACTGAACCCCAGGTCAGCCCCGCAGCCCGACAGGGTTGACGCACCAGCCCGACCCGTCCGTCTCGGCCTTCCGCACCCGGACGAGGCGGGTCCCGGGTGCCCCGCGGACCCGCCGGCCGCCCCTCACAGTCCCCGCACCACCACGCCCTCCACCGGCGCCCCCGTCTCGTCCTCCACCACCACCGCGTCCCCGGCCCACCGCGAGGTGTACCGCTCGACCCGGCCCGCCCCGAACCCCGGCCCCCGGTCCCGGACCACCACCCCGCCGCCCGTACGGCCCCGGGCCGGCGCCCAGACCTCCAGCTCCACCCCGTCGCCCGCCGCGGACCGCACCGGCAGCAGCGCACCCGCCCGCGCCAGCACCGGGATCCTGCCCTGCGGGGCGTCCAGCAGGATCTGCCCCGGCCCCTCGTACGCCGCCCCGGTGGCGGTGTCGTACCACCGGCCCCGTGGCAGCCGTACCGCCCGCCGGTCCGCCCCGCATTCCAGCACCGGCGCGACCAGCAGCGCATCACCCAGCAGGAAGGAGTCCTCGCAATCCCGCAGCCGCCGGTCCTCCGGAGCCCCCCACCACACCGGCCGCACGTACGGGGCGCCCGTCCGCCGCGCCATGTGGGCCAGTGTCACGAAGTACGGCCGCAGCCGCTCCCGTTCCGCCATCACCGCCCGCGCCCGCTCCTCCACCTCCGGCCCGAACTCCCACGGCTCCCGCCGCCCGGCCCAGATAGCCGAATGCGTACGGAACAACGGCAGGTACGCGCCCAGTTGCAGCCACCGCACATACAACTCCGGAGACGGTGAACCGCCGAACCCGCCCACGTCCGGCCCTGAATACGGCACGCCGCACAGGCCCAGCCCCAGCACCAGGGCCAGCGAGGCCCGCAGCCCCTCCCAGCTGGTCTCCACGTCGCCCGACCACGTGCCCCCGTACCGCTGCATGCCCGCCCAGCCCGACCGGGAGAACAGGAACGGCCGTTCCTGCGGCCGCAGCCGGACGAGGCCCTCCCACCCCGCACGCGCCATTCCCAGCGCGTACACGTTGTGCCCCTCGCGATGGTCGCCGCCCGCCCCGTCCATCGCGTGGCGCGCCGATCGCGGCAGGGTGGTGTCCCCGAACGCCGCGAAGGACACCGGCTCGTTCATGTCGTGCCAGAAGCCGGAGAAGCCCTGCGCGAGCCGTTCCTCGTACAGTCCGCCCCACCATTCCCGCACCGCGGGATCCGTGAAGTCCGGGTAGGCGCATTCGCCCGGCCACACCTCCCCGCGCACCTCCCGGCCGTGCGCGTCCCGCACGAAGGCGCCCCCCGACCCCACCGTCAGCCCGGCCGCGTGCAGCGCGTCACCCGCCTTGACCGCCGGGTCCACGATCGAGACGAGCCGGACCCCCTGCTCCCGCAACTCCCTCGCCAGCCCGGGCAGATCCGGGAACCGGTCCTCGTCCACCGTGAACACCCGGTGCCCGTCGTAGTGGTCGATGTCCAGGTGCACGGCCGACAGCGCGAGCCCGCGCGACGCGTACCCCGCGACGACCCGCCGCACCTCCGACGCACTCCCGAAGCCCCACCGCGCATGCTGGTACCCCAGGGCCCAGTCCGGTGGCACAGCGGCCCCGCCCGTCAGCCCCGACCAGCCCTGCAGCACCCGCGCCGGCGTTCCCACCAGCACCCAGCAGCGCAGCGGCCCGCCCTCCATGCGCAGTTCGCTCGTCCCCGGACGGTCCTGCCCCGAGCCGACGCCCTCCTCACCCTCACGCAGCACCACCCGGCCGTCCCAGCAGTTGTCGTGGAAGACCAGGTGGGTCCCCGCGTCCGCCACGACCATCTGCACCGGCATCGTGAGGTACAGCGGGTCGACGCCCGGCCCGAAGCCCCCCTTGGGGTCCGTGTTCCACAACCGGTACGCCCCGTCGCGCAGCCGCGGGCCCGACGCCCGCCCGCCCAGGCCGAAGAACCGCGCGTCCGCCGGCACCTCGCTCCGCACCACCCACCGGGCAACCCCGGCCCCGCCCCCTCGGCTGCCTGCCGCCCCGGCCCCACCGCCGTTCCCGCCCCCTCCGGAGCCCACCCCGCCCCCTCCGGAGCCCACCCCGGATCCGCCGGCACCGGCTCCGGATCCGCCGGCACCGGCTCCGGATCCGCCGGCACCGGCTCCGGATCCGCGCGCACTGCCTCCGGATCCGCCGGCACCGGCTCCGGCCCGGCCGGAGGCCGTCCCCGGCGCGCCGTCGACCGCCTTCGGCCCTGGGTCGCCGCCCCTCTCCCCGCCGGGCGCCGCACCCGGCCCGCCGCAGCCGTCGCCCGTGACGTCACGGCACACCCCCGGCCCGCCGGAACCTCCCCCGCCCGCCGCCGCCCGCGCCGTCGCCGTCCCACCCGCGGCGGAGTCCCCCTCCGCGGCCTCCCCGGCGAGGGGAGCAGGCTCCCACCACCGCGGCGGCGACTCCCGCCGCAGCACCGTCCCGCCCGGAGTGCGCAGCTCCAGCGCCCCGTGCCGGGACACCGCCACCGTCACCCGCTCCGACACCACCCGCCAGCCGCCCCCGGTGTCCGGTTCCAGTACCGCCCGCAGGTCCGGTTCCGGCCCGCTCCCCACCACCGCGTACGACGGCGTCGCCCCGGCCCCGTCCCAGGACCAGAACACCACCCCGCCCACCATCACCCGCACCACCAGCTCCGAGCGTGCGAACCGCAGCACGCCCCCGCCCGGCCGGGGCTCCGTACCCACCAGCAGACCCGGCACCCGCGCCCGTTCCGCGCCCCGGCGCGGGAGCCCCACCGCGTCCGCGCGCCGCCGGCGCCAGGCCGAGAGCCAGGCGCGCCGGCCGCGCTCCGTACCGATGTCCTTCACCGCACGCACCAGATCACGACCGTCCATGCCGCTCACCCTGCCACCGGCCCCCGGCCGAGGGGGCGGCGTTCAACTGCCGTTCACCCGCCGACGCCGTCCGCCGACGCTCACCCGACCGGCCAGGTCGACCCTGGTGCAGCCGTCGATCGCATGGCATCGTCCCTGTGAGCCGCCGCGCGCACCCCCGCGCGACGGCACCGTACGCACACGTACACGCATACGCACACGAAGCGCGAGCCGCAGACTTGACCGGGAGCCGACCCATGACCTCAGCCACCCAGCCGGAACCCCTCTGGGCGCCGGGCCCCGACCGGATCGCCGGGGCCCGGATCACCGCCTTCCAGGCCTGGGCCGCGGCGCGCTTCGGAGCCCCCGCGGAGGGCGGCTACCCCGCCCTGCACCGCTGGTCCGTCGACGAGCTCGACACCTTCTGGCAGGCCCTCGCCGAATGGTTCGACGTCCGCTTCACCACTCCGTACGAGTCCGTACTCGCCGACCGGTCCATGCCCGGCGCGCAGTGGTTCACCGGAGCCACCCTCAACTACGCCGAGCACGCGCTGCGCGCCGCGGAGGACCCGGCCCGCGCCGACGACCCCGCCCTGCTGTACGTCGACGAGACCCACGAGCCCGTCCCCGTCAGCTGGGCCGAACTCCGCCGCCAGGTCGGGTCCCTCGCCGCCGAACTGCGGGCCCTCGGCGTACGCCCCGGTGACCGCGTCAGCGGCTACCTCCCCAACATCCCCCAGGCGACCGTCGCCCTCCTCGCCACCGCTGCGGTCGGCGGCGTGTGGACCTCCTGCGCGCCCGACTTCGGCGCCCGCAGCGTCCTCGACCGCTTCCAGCAGGTCGAGCCGGTCGTCCTGTTCACCGTGGACGGCTACCGCTACGGCGGCAAGGAGCACAACCGCCGCGAAGCCGTCGCCGAGCTCCGCGCGGAGCTGCCCTCCCTGCGCGCCGTCGTCCACATCCCGCTCCTCGGCACGCCCGCACCCGACGGCGCCCTCGACTGGGACGCGCTCACCGCCGCGGACACCGAGCCCGTCTTCGAGCCGGTCCCCTTCGACCACCCCCTCTGGGTCCTCTATTCCAGCGGTACGACCGGCCTGCCCAAGGCGATCGTCCAGTCCCAGGGCGGCATCCTCCTCGAACACCTCAAGCAGCTCGGACTGCACTGCGACCTCGGCCCGGAGGACCGGTTCTTCTGGTACACCTCCACCGGCTGGATGATGTGGAACTTCCTCGTCTCCGGACTTCTCACGGGCACGACGGTCGTCCTCTACGACGGCAGCCCCGGCTACCCGGACACGGGCGCCCAGTGGCGCATCGCCGAACGCACCCGCGCCACCCTGTACGGCACCTCCGCCGCCTACGTCATGGCCTGCCGCAAGGCCGAGGTCCACCCGTCCCGTGACTTCGACCTCTCCACGGTGAAGTGCGTGGCGACCACCGGTTCGCCGCTGCCTCCCGACGGCTTCCGCTGGCTCCACGACGAGGTCGCCGAGGACCTCTGGATCGCCTCCGTCAGCGGCGGCACCGACGTCTGCAGCTGCTTCGCGGGCGCCGTCCCCACCCTCCCCGTGCACATCGGCGAACTCCAGGCCGCCTGCCTCGGCACGGACCTCCAGTCCTGGGACCCCTCGGGCAAGCCGGTCGTCGGCGAGGTCGGCGAGCTCGTCGTCACCAACCCCATGCCGTCCATGCCGATCCACTTCTGGAACGACCCCGACGGCAGCCGATACCGCGACAGCTACTTCGAGATGTTCCCGGGCGCCTGGCGCCACGGGGACTGGATCACGATCACCGACCACGGCTCGGTGATCATTCACGGTCGCTCCGACTCCACGCTCAACCGCCAGGGCGTCCGGATGGGCTCCGCCGACATCTACGAGGCCGTCGAACGGCTCCCCGAGATCAAGGAGTCCCTGGTCATCGGCCTGGAGGAACCGAACGGCGGGTACTGGATGCCGCTCTTCGTCCACCTCGCCCCCGGCGCCACCCTCGACGACGGCCTGCGCTCCCGGATCAAGGCGACGATCCGCGAGGAGCTCTCCCCCCGCCACGTCCCCGACGAGATCATCGAGGTGCCGGCCATCCCGCACACCCTCACCGGCAAGCGCATCGAGGTCCCGGTCAAGCGTCTCCTGCAGGGCACACCGCTGGCCAAGGCGGTCAACCCGGGCTCCGTCGACGACATCGGCCTCCTCCGCTTCTACGAGGAACTGGCCCGCACCCGCGGCTGACGTCACTGTCAGTGGCGGTGATTACTCTGAGTGAGCAAGTGATCGCACTCAGGGGGAGCCCGCCATGCCACGCAAGAACGACCCCGCTGCCGCCACCGGAAGCCACCGAGACCGCAGCACCGACCGGCGCCGCGCACTGCGCCGCGAGGTCCCCAGCACTGTCGGCCTCCTCGCCGACGCCGGAGACTTCGCGGCGATGTGCGCCTACCGCAGCTTCGGCTTCGACCACCGTTCCGACTACACCGACTACCTCCACCACGTCGACGGCCTGCTCCGGTCCCTCGCGGCCCGGGGCATCCACACCACCGTCGCGCTCTTCGACCCGGACGAGTACGCCGAGTACTGCGGGGAGAACGGCCTGGACCCGGACACCTCCGAGACCCGCACCCGCTTCACCGCCGAGCTCGCCGGCAGCGGGACCGTCCTGCCCTACACCGGCCAGCCCATCGACGAGCTCGTGCCGCTCCTCGTGGACGAAGCCGTCCGCCATGCCACCTGGGAGTACGCCACCGCCGTCCTCGCCGGGGTGGGCCGCTGCGCGGACTGCGGCGAGGACATCGGCCACGCCTCCTTCGACCGCGCCGCCGACGCGCTCAAACGCCTCGTGGCCGGCGCCGGACCGGGCCACCACCACTTCGTCTGCAGCATCCCGACCGAGGACGAGCAGCTCGTCGCCGTCCTGCACGCCGACAGCAGCGGCGACCCGGGCACGGCGCCGCGCATCGAGGGCCGCGAGAGCCTCGACTTCGTGACGGTGCTCGCCGCGGGCCTGGCCCTGGGCGGACCCGGGGGGCTGGTGGTGCGCAGCACCACCGAAGGCCATCGGGACCGGGTCCACGGCTGGCGACTGGACCGCGGCCGCCTCACGGCACTCTCGGCGGCCGCCGTCTTCAACGCGTACTGCACCGACGCCGACACCGGTGACCTCGTCGCGCCGGAACCGGGCGTCGAATACTGCCCGGGCTACGAGGTCGACGACCCCGGCCCGCACCACTGATACGCCGAGGGGCCCCCACCACCGGCGAGGGCCCCTCGGTCCGTACGACACCCCCTCCGGCTACTCGCCCGAGAGCACCGCCTGGGCGGCCACGCGGGCCTCCTCGGCACTGTCCGCCGCCCGGGCCGCCGCGGCGGCCCGCTCACACTGCGCCAGCGTGTGCTTGGCGAGCGTCGCCCGGACGTAGGGGATCGACGCGGCACCCATCGACAGGGAGGTGACACCCAGACCGGTCAGCACACAGGCCAGCAGCGGGTCGGACGCGGCCTCACCGCAGACGCCGCAGCTCTTGCCCTCCGCCTTGGCGGCCTCGGCCGACATGGCGATCAGGTCGAGCAGCGCGGGCTGCCACGGGTCCTGGAGCCGGGAGACGGCGCCGACCTGCCGGTCGGCGGCGAAGGCGTACTGCGCCAGGTCGTTGGTCCCCAGCGAGAGGAACTCGACCTCCTGCAGGATCGAGCGCGCACGCAGCGCGGCGGAGGGGATCTCCACCATCGCGCCGAACTTCGCCTGCAGACCGGCCTCACGGCAGGCGTCGGCGAAGGCTCTCGCGTCGGCGCGGTCGGCCACCATCGGGGCCATGACCTCGAGGTGGACCGGCAGGCCCTCGGCCGCCTTCGCCAGCGCGGTGAGCTGGGTGCGCAGCACCTCCGGGTGGTCCAGCAGCGAGCGCAGGCCGCGCACGCCCAGTGCCGGGTTGGGCTCGTCGGCCGGGGTCAGGAAGTCCAGCGGCTTGTCGGCGCCCGCGTCGAGCACGCGTACGACGACGCGCCCCTCGGGGAAGGCCTCGAGCACCTTGCGGTAGGACTCGATCTGCTTCTCCTCGGACGGAGCCTGCTTGCTGTCGTCCAGGAACAGGAACTCCGTGCGGAACAGGCCCACACCCTCGGCCCCGGCCTCGACGGCCGCCGGCACGTCCGCGGGACCACCGACATTCGCCAGCAGCGGCACCTTGTGGCCGTCGGAGGTCGCACCGGGACCGGACGATGCGGCCAGCGCCGCCCTGCGCTCGGCGGCCGCGGCCTCGAGTTCGGCCCGCTTCTGCGCGGAGGGGTCGACGAACAGGTCGCCCGTGCTGCCGTCCACCGCGATCACGGTGCCCTCGGCGATCTCACCGGCTCCAGGCAGCGCCACGATCGCCGGCACGCCGAGCGCCCGGGCGAGGATCGCGCTGTGGCTGGTGGGCCCGCCCTCCTCGGTCACGAAGCCGAGGACGAGGGCCGGGTCGAGCAGGGCGGTGTCGGCAGGGGCCAGGTCCCGGGCGATCAGCACGTACGGCTCGTCGCTGTCGGGCACACCGGGCATCGGGACCCCGAGCAGCCGTGCCACGATGCGGTTGCGTACGTCGTCCAGATCGGCCACCCGGCCGGCCATGTACTCGCCGGCGCCGGCGAGCAGGTCGCGGTAGGCGGCGAAGGCGTCGTACACACCGCGCTCGGCGGTGCTGCCGACAGCGATACGCCGGTCCACGTCCGCCATCAGCTCGGGGTCCTCGGCGATCATCGCCTGGGCCTCGAGCACGTGCTGGGCCTCGCCACCGGCCAGCTGGCCACGCGCGATCAGGTCGGCCGCGACGGCACTCACGGCCTGGCGGGCGCGCCCCTGTTCGCGCGCCGCCTCGTCGGCGGTGATCTGCCTGGCCGGCGGCTCGAGGACCGCCGTGCCCATGTGCCGCACCTCGCCGATCGCCACCCCGTGGCTCACGCCGACGCCTCGCAGCGTTGTCTCCATTTCACCCGTCTCCGATTGGGCGGCGGCCCTGGCCGCCGCGATGGATGTCCGTCACGCCCGCGCGGGCGGAAGGGTCACTGCCAGCTGAAGAGCGCGTCGTCGGCCTTGACGTCGCCGGACTCTACGAGGTCGGACAGGGACTCGGCCGTGGCCTCGAGTGCCACGACGGGGCAGATCGGGGACTTGCCGAGGGCTTCGACGGCAGCGGGATTCCAACGGATGACCGCCTGGCCGCGGGTCACGGTGTCGCCCTTGTTGACGAGCAGCTCGAAGCCCTCGCCGTTGAGCTGGACCGTGTCGATGCCGAGGTGCGTGAGTACACCGTGCCCCTCGCCGTCGACGACCACGTACGCGTGCGGGTGCAGGGAAACGACCACACCGTCGACGGGGGACACCGCCTCCGAGGGCTCGCGCACGGGGTCGATGGCGGTGCCAGGCCCCACCATCGCGCCGGAGAACACCGGATCCGGCACTGCCGCGAGTCCGATGGCGCGACCGGCAAGAGGGGACGTCACGCTGGTCATGAGGGGCCTCCCAGGGGTGGGGCTTCGGTGTCGCCGTCACAGACTGTTGCGAACGGCGTACTCTTATGAAGGATAAGTCACTAGATGTTCGGGTTCGTCCGATGTAGGGCCCGATACGAACTGGCCCTTCGGGACGGAGACTAGTGGACTAGACCGGTGGACTAGACCATACGCCTGAATCGATTTGCTTGGGCACCCCCCGGCCTGTACTGTCGTGAGTCCCGCCAGGACGCCCCGCGTGAACACCTCGCGAACGGCAGATGGACGGGCACCCCCTCATTCAGCTTCGCTCTCAATCTCCGACTCTCCTCCGTGTGCCCTTTCGGGAATGCGGCGAACGGGTCAGGTAGAGGGAAATTCGCTGATAGAGTCGGAACCGCCGGAAAGGGAAACGCGAAAGCGAAAACCTGGAAAGCACCGAGGAAGTCGGACACGAAAGAGTCTGATAGAGTCGGA
>NZ_JBVJFK010000004.1:613176-640706 GCF_055587885.1 Streptomyces sp. NPDC046349 | reverse complement strand
AAGGAACGGACGCTTCCTTCGTACTCACCCTCTCGGGCTTTCCTCCGGGCTTTCGTTCTGCTGTCTTGCGTTTCCGACTCTATCAGACTCTTTCGGGCCTGACCCCCAGTCAGCGGGGTTTGTCTTCGGGGCTGTTGGGCCCTTCCGACTCCCCAAACTCTAGTGGATTTCCCCGGCGATTCATAATCGGCCTTCGGAAATGAATTCGGGCATGCCGAAATCGTTCCCGGTGGGAGATCGTGCAGAGTTTGGTGCCGCAACGAGGCGGCGGATGCGTTGTCGCCGAAACCTTCCGGCTGCGGGGCAACTCGAAGAACCTTACGGACCTACGGACACCGTGTCAACCTCGGCGGTCAGCTGGGTGACTGGAGGTCTTCCACCCGGTCGAGCAGGCGCGTGAGCATGTCGCCCAGCACCCCCCGCTCCGCCGTCGAGAGGTCCTGGAGGAGGTCCTCCTCGAAGATCGTGGCCGCCCGCATCGCGTCCAGCCACTTGCTGCGGCCCTCGTCGGTGAGCTCCACGATCACGCGGACCCGGTTGGACTCGTCCCGCTCACGGGTGACCAGGCCCTCCGCCGTCATGCGGTCGATCCGGTGGGTCATCGCCGCCGGCGTGAGGCCCAGCTGCTTCGCGAGCTCGCTCGGGCCCATCCGGTAGGGGGCGCCGGAGATGACCAGGGCCTTCAGGACCTCCCACTCGGCGTTGCTGATGCCGAGGGCCGCCGTCTGGCGTCCGTACGCCACGTTCATGCGGCGGTTCAGGCGGCTCAGCGCCGATACGACCTTCTCGACCTGGGGATCGAGGTCCTGGAACTCGCGCTGGTAGACGGCGATCTGCTCATCGAGGCTCGGCTCGGGGACGGACGTCGCGCCGTCGGGGGTGTCACCCATGCGTCGAAGTATGGCACGAGCGCGTTGGCGTCTAACTCCTTCGATGTGTACTCTTAAGCGTCGAAGTTTAGGTATGAAGTCTTCAGTCTTCAGTTATCAAGGCAGGTGAAAGTGACCAGGGTGATGGGCGCTGCGATGCGGCGGATCCAGGCCGGGAACGCGCTGACCGCGTTCGGCATCGGCTTCACGGTTCCGTTCCTCTACATCTATGTGGCGCAGGTGCGGGATCTGGGTTCCATGGCCGCCACGAGCGCCTTCGTGGCCTTTGCCCTGGGTGCTCTCGTCGCGCTGCCCTTCACCGGTCGGGTCATCGACCGACGTGGCCCGGTGCCCGTGGTCATGGGTGCGGCCGTCGCCGCCTCGGCGGGTGCGCTCTCGCTCGGACTCTCCACCGGGATCGTGCCCATCCTGCTGTCCGCGCTGGCGCTCGGCGCCGGTCAGGCCGTGATGCAGCCGGCCCTGGCCACGATGATCGTGTGGTGTTCCACGCCGTCCACCCGGACCCGTGCCTTCGCCCTCCAGTTCTTCATGCAGAACCTGGGTCTGGGCATCGGCGGCCTCCTCGGCGGTCAGATCGTCGACGAGAGCCGGCCGGGGAGCTTCACCCTGCTGTTCGGCATCGAGGCCGTGATGTTCCTGGTGCTGGCGGGTGTCGTCGCCACCGTGCGGCTTCCGCACGTACCGACCATCAAGGACGCCATGCCGAAGGACCCGGCCCAGGCCGGTGGAAGCGGCTGGAAGCGGCTGCTGAGGCACAGGGCCATGGTGCAGCTGTGCGTATTGGGCTTCGTGGTGTTCTTCGCCTGCTACGGACAGTTCGAGTCCGGTCTGGCCGCCTTCGGCACGGAGGCTGCCGGGATCTCCCCCTCCACGCTCGGTTTCGCCCTCGCCGCCAACACCGGTGCGATCGTCCTCGCGCAGTTCGTCGTGCTCAAGCTGGTCGAGAAGCGCCGCCGGTCGCGTGTGATCGCGCTCGTGGGGCTGATCTGGACCGTCGCGTGGCTGATCGCCGGGTTCTCGGGGCTGGGTCATGGCAGCGCGATGATGGCGGCCGCCGCGTTCATCACCACGTACGCGCTCTTCGGCATCGGCGAGGCCATGCTGTCGCCGACCCTGGCCCCGCTGGTCGCCGATCTGGCGCCCGAAGGCTCCGTGGGCCAGTACAACTCGGCGTTCGCGCTGGTCAAGCAGCTGGCGCTGGCGCTGGGGCCGCTCGGGGTGCCGCTCGGTGCGGGTGTTCCGATGCTGTACATCTCGGTCTTCGTGCTCGTGTCGCTCGGCATCGTCGGCCTGGCGCTGCGGCTCGGCAAGGGCCTCACCCCGGTGCAGGACAACCCGGTGCTGGCAAGCAGGGTCGTCGCGCAGGGCGGCCCGTCCGTCGCGGTGAAGGAGCCCGCGCACGCGTAGCCGTGAGCCGTGAACACGGAAGGCCCCGGTCCCTGGTGGACCGGGGCCTTCCGTGTGTCCGGATGCTGCGGCTACCTGTCCGGCAGGGCGAACTCGCACCAGACGGCCTTGCCGCCGCCCGGGGTGCGGCGCGAGCCCCAGGCGGAGGCGATGGTGGCGACGATCGAGATGCCGCGGCCGGTCTCGTCGGCCGGTTCGGCGCGGCGGCGACGCGGCAGGTGGTCGTCGCCGTCGGTGACCTCGATGATCAGCCGGCGGTCGGTGCGGCGCAGCCGGAGGCGCATGGGCGGGGTGCCGTGCTGGAGGGAGTTCGCGACGAGTTCGCTCGCCGCCAGGACCCCGAGGTCGCACAGCTCGACCGGGAAGCGCCAGGAGGCGAGGACGCCCTGCGCGAAGGCCCGGGCGCGCGGGGCCGCCTCGATGCCGCCGAGGAGTTCCAGCGCTGCGTTGTGGAAGAGCTCGGCGTCCGCGCCGCTGCGGGCGGGCTGCTGGAGCACCATCACGGCGACGTCGTCGTCGTGGTCGGCGTCCACGCCGAGGGCGCGCATGAGGCGGTCGCAGATGACGGTGGGGGTGCCCTGGGCTCCGGCGAGGGCGCGTTCGAGTGCGGCGACGCCCTCGTCGATGTCCTCACCGCGTCGTTCGACCAGGCCGTCGGTGTAGAGGACGGCGGTCGAGCCGGGGCCGAGCGGGATGGTGCCCGAGGTGTGCAGCCAGCCGCCGGTGCCGAGCGGTGGGCCGGTGGGTTCGGCGGCTCTGCGTACGGTGCCGTGCTCGTCGCGGACCAGGATCGGGAGGTGCCCGGCGGAGGCGTACGCGAGCAGGCCCTCGTTGGGGTCGTGGACGGCGTACACGCAGGTGGCGATCTGGCTGGCGTCGATCTCGGCGGCGAGTCCGTCGAGGAGCTGGAGCACCTCGTGCGGGGGCAGGTCGAGACGGGCGTAGGCGCGGACGGCGGTGCGCAGCTGGCCCATGACGGCGGCGGCGCGGACGCCGCGGCCCATGACGTCGCCGATGACGAGTGCGGTGCGGCCGGCGCCGAGGGTGATGACGTCGTACCAGTCGCCGCCGACGGCGGCCTCGGTGCCCCCGGGCTGGTAGGTGGCGGCGATGCGCAGGTCGTCGGGCTGTTCCAGTTCCTGCGGGAGCAAGGAGCGCTGGAGGGTGACGGCGGCCTCGCGCTGACGGCGTTCGCTGGCGCGGAGGCGCTCGACGGCCTCGGCGTGGTCGGTGACGTCGGCGAGGTGGATCAGGACGCCGGCGTGGTGGGCTTCCGCTTCGGGTGCGCTCGCGGTCGCCGTCCTGGGGAACTCGACGGGGGTGCAGGTGACGGTGTACGAGCTGGCGCCGCCCGGTGCGGTGCGGTTCTTGGCGGTGCGGGGCTTGCCGCTGCGCTGGACCTGGTCGAGGAGCGGGAGGAGGCCGAGCTCGCCGAGCTCGGGGAGGGCCTCGTGGGCGGGGGCGCCGGGGGTGCGGGCGCCGAAGCCCGCGGTGTAGGCGTCGTTGACGTAGGCGACGCGGTGCTCGGGGCCGTGGACGAGGGCGACCAGGGCGGGGAGCCGGCCGAGGACCTCGCGTACGGAGAGCTCGTCGAGGGAGGGCACGGCGGTGAGGACGCCGGTCCGCTGGGCCGGGGTCGTGCCGCTGCCGGTTCCGGTGCCGGTGGCTGTTCCGGTTCCCGTGCCTGTGCCGGAGACCGTGGAATCCACGGGGTGGCCGCCGGCGGGCGTGGACCGCTCCGCTCCGGGCTCGGCGCGGCCGCCGCGGGCTGCCGGGACCGCGCCTTCGCCCCGCTTGGCCTGGGCTGCGGCGTGTTCGGTCCGGGCGGCGGCGCGGCGCTGCGTTCCGGGGAACCGGGCGCTCCAGCGCGTGAAGTTCACTGCGTTCAAGCCTCGTGGTGTCGCGAGTGGTCGCTGTGTCGCTCGTGGGCGGTCGCTGACGGGACGATGTCACTCTGTGCAGGTGTGAGCACACCTATGGTCACACGTCCAGTGTGGCCGACCGCACTGACAACGTCAGCCCTGGCCGTTCTGCGGGGGGTTGGGTGCGAGGGGCGGGGGAGGTGACTTGGGGCCGCCGCCTGCGGCCAGTTCGAATTCTGCCCTGGGGTGTTCGAGAGAGCCAAGGGAGACGATCTCACGCTTGAAGAGGCCGGAGAGGGTCCATTCGGCAAGAACGCGCATTTTCCGGTTGAAGCTCGGGACGCGGCTGAGGTGGTATGCGCGGTGCATGAACCAGGCCGGGTAGCGCTTGAGCTTGCGTCCGTAGACGTGGGCGACGCCCTTGTGGAGGCCGAGGGAGGCGACCGAGCCGGCGTACTTGTGGGCGTACTCGGTCAGGACCTCGCCGCGCAGGGCGGCCAGGAGGTTGTCGGCGAGGACCTTGGCCTGGCGGACGGCGTGCTGGGCGTTGGGGGCGCACTCGCGGCGGGGTCCCTCGGTGTCCGGCGGGGCGGTGATGTCGGGGACGGCTGCCGCGTCGCCCGCGGCCCAGGCGTGCTCGACTCCCTCGATGGTGAGGAAGGAGGTGCAGACGAGACGGCCGCGCTCGTTCTTGGGCAGGTCGGTCGCGGCGAGGATCGGGTGGGGTTTGACGCCGGCGGTCCAGACGATGGTGCGGGTGGGGAAGCGGGCTCCGTCGCTGAGGACGGCGACGCGGTCCTCGCAGGATTCGAGCCTGGTCTCCAGACGGACGTCGATGTTGCGGCTGCGCAGTTCGCGGACCGTGTAGACGCCCATCTCGAGGCCGACCTCGGGGAGGATGCGGTCGCTGGCCTCGACGAGGACCCACTTCATGTCCTCGGGCTTGATGTTGTGGTAGTACCGCGCCGCGTAGCGGGCCATGTCCTCCAGTTCGCCGAGGGCTTCGACGCCTGCGAAGCCGCCGCCGACGAAGACGAAGGTGAGGGCGGCGTCGCGGACGGCGGGATCGCGGGTGGACGAGGCGATGTCCATCTGTTCGATGACGTGGTTGCGCAGGCCGATGGCCTCTTCCACCGTCTTGAAGCCGATGCCGTAGTCGGCGAGGCCCGGCACGGGGAGGGTGCGGGAGACGGAACCGGGGGCGAGGACGAGTTCGTCGTACTCGATCTCGACGGGGCCGACGCCGTCGTCCGCGGTGGCGAGGGTGTTGACGGTCGCGGTCCGCTTGGCGTGGTCGATGCTCGTGGCCTGGCCGATGAGGATGCGGCACTTGCCGAGTACGCGGCGCAGCGGGACCACGACGTGGCGCGGGGAGATCGCGCCCGCGGCCGCCTCCGGGAGGAAGGGCTGGTACGTCATGTAGGGCTCGGGCGTGACCACCGTGACCTCGGCTTCTCCCGCTCTGAGCTTTCGCTGGAGCCGGAGCGCCGTATACATGCCGACGTAGCCGCCGCCGACGATCAGGATGCGCGTGCGGGGCGGGGTACCGGGGGCCGTGCCCCGGGAGTTAGCAGCCTTCACCATCCCATGACGCATCGTGGCCGGGAGTTTGTCCACAGGCCCGGCACATTGTGTGACCGGTGGTGGCCCTGGGACAGGGCGGAAGAGGACCTTCGGGGGTGATGGAAGTTCGCAGGTCAGAGCGGACGGAGAGGGAGGTTCCGGGGGTGTGGAAGGGAAAAGTGGGGGTGAATGCTCCGATCGGGCGGTGGTCCGTCCGGGGCTGCCTCTTCTGAATTGACTCTGGCTCAACTATGTTCGTATCTCGTCGAGGACCGGGCCTGAGACCGTGGCCCTCCTCGGCGTGAAGGCGGGGAGTGTCTCCGGGGGGAGACAAATGATTACCGGGGGATACATATGAACATTTCCGATTTCCATGGTTCTGCGACCGCTCTCTCGGTCGAGAGCAGCGGTCGCGCCCTGACGAGCGCAACCACGCACGGTGTGGGCCGGTCCACGCCGCTGCGCGTCGATGCCCAGCGCAACCTGGAGCACGTGCTGCGCGCGGCCCGGGAGGTCTTCGGCGAGCTGGGCTACGGGGCTCCGATGGAGGACGTGGCGCGCCGCGCCCGGGTCGGTGTCGGCACCGTGTACCGGCGGTTCCCGAGCAAGGACGTCCTGGTGCGGCGGATAGCCGAGGAAGAGACGGCCCGGCTGACCGAGCAGGCCAGGACCGCTCTGGGTCAGGAGGAGGAGCCGTGGCAGGCGCTGTCGCGCTTCCTGCGCACCTCCGTGGCCTCGGGTGCGGGGCGGCTGCTGCCGCCGCAGGTGCTGCGCGTCGGCTCGACCGCCGAGGAGGCGGCCGAGGAGGCGGAGGAGGCGCGGGTTCCGCATCAGCGCCAGGCGACCGAGGCTCCGGGCCTGCGGGTCGTCGGTGCGACGCGGAGCGCGGCGGAGGACGAGCCTTCGGACGACGCGGGCGCGGGTGCGCTGCTGGAGGTCGTCGGCCGGCTGGTGCACCGGGCGCGGGAGGCCGGCGAGCTGCGTGCCGATGTCACGGTGGCCGACGTGCTGCTGGTGATAGCGACGGCGGCGCCCGCGCTGCCCGACCCGGCACAGCAGGCTGCGGCTTCGACCCGGCTGCTCGACATCCTGCTCGAGGGGCTGCGTTCCCGGACGGTGTGATCGCGACGGTGTGATCGCGGACGGTGTGATCGCGGACGGTGGGTCTCGGCGGCCCGGTACCGGCCCCGTGCGGGTCGGTACCGCAAGGGCACGGGGCCGCGCTGGGTCGGCACCCGGCTGGCGGTGTCCCCTTGGCGCGGCCGGCGGCCTGCCCGGTGTGGCGTCGAAACCTGCCCGGACGGGTGGATGGTGCCGAGAGGGGTCCGACGCGTGTCCGGCATGTGACACGCTTGATCGGTGTACCGGTTGAGCGTGTCGTGCGGGGGCTTCCGCGATGAGCATTGACGGGCGGGAGGAGCCACCCCGTGGCGCCGGGGGCGAGACCGAGGTGGGCAGCCCGCCCGCTCGGCAGGTGCCGGCTCAGCGCGAACCGGGCGGGCGGCACGCACGTTCGTCGGGCTCCTCGGGTCCGGTCGGCGCCGGGGGTGAGCTGCCGCCGTCCGACGGGGACTTGATCGCCCGGATGCGGGCCGGCGACGACGATGCGTACGCGGAGCTGTTCCGTCGCCACGCCGACTCGGTGCGACGCTATGCGCGGTCTTGCTGCCGGGACGGGCACACCGCCGACGACCTGACCGCCGAGGTGTTCGCGCGGACGCTGCAGGCGGTACGGGGCGGGGCCGGGCCTGACCAGTCGGTGCGGGCCTACCTGCTGACCACCGTGCGCAGGGTCGCGGCGGCCTGGGCCAAGACGGCCAGGCGGGAGCATCTCGTCGAGGACTTCGCCGTCTTCGCGGAGCAGGCTGCCACGCGCACCGACAGCGGCGCCGGGATGTCGGGGCTGTCGGGGGACGACACCCTTGAGCTGGGCGCGGACGTGCGGGCGATGCGGGAGGCCGAGCAGTCGCTCGCCCTGCAGGCCTTCAGGAGCCTGCCGGAGCGGTGGCAGGCCGTGCTGTGGCACACCACCGTCGAGGAGGCGTCGCCGAGTGCGATCGCGCCGTTGTTCGGACTGAGCGCCAACGCCACTGCGGTTCTGGCCAGTCGAGCCCGCGAAGGGCTCAAGCAGGCCTATCTGCAGGCGCATGTGAGCTCGGCGCTGAGCAAGGGCGGCGACTGCGCGCGGTACGCGGACCGGTTGGGCGCCTATGCGCGCGGCGGGCTGCGGATGCGGGCGGAACGGGGGCTGCGGGGGCACTTGGAGGAGTGCGCGAAGTGCCGGCTGGCCGCCGGGGAGCTCAAGGACGTCAACGCGGGCATTCCCGCGCTGCTTCCGGTGGCGGTCATCGGATGGTTCGCCGCCGGGTACGCGGCCAAGGCCGCCGGTGTGGTGGCCGGTGGGGCCGTCGCTGCGGGCGGGGCCGGTGCCGCTGCGGCCGCTGCGGGCGGGTCGGCCGCAGCGGGAGGTACCGCCGGCGTGGCCGGCGCCGCG
Source organism: Streptomyces sp. NPDC046349 (assembly GCF_055587885.1). NCBI lineage: Bacteria > Bacillati > Actinomycetota > Actinomycetes > Kitasatosporales > Streptomycetaceae > Streptomyces > Streptomyces sp. NPDC046349. The sequence continues at coordinate 632,490 of NZ_JBVJFK010000004.1, read as the reverse complement.
GGGGGTACCGCGGGTTCCGGAGCCGGGGCAGGGGCAGGAGCTGCGGGGGGCGCTGCCGGCGGGGCCGGGGCCGGTGGCTCCGGGTCCGCGGTCGGGGGTGCGCTGGCGTCCGAGGGTCTCGGGCTCCCGGCCAAGGCAGCCATCGCCGCCGGTATCGCGGTGGCTGCTGCCGCCGGGGTGGTGTTCGCGCTGGCCGGGGACGATCCCGAGCCGCAGGCCCGGGCGAAGCCCGCGCCGAGCGTGGCGGCGCCGGCCGTGCCGAAGGCGCCGGCCTCGCAACCGTCGCCCTCTGCGGAGCCCGGTCCGCCCGAGGAGGCGGGGCCGCCGCCCGCCCCCACCTCCGCCGCGCCGGCGCCGTCGCCGTCGCCGGAGTCCACGCCGTCGGCCTCCTCGTCCCCGGCGGCGCCGTCCGGATCCCCGTCGCCCTCCCCCGGCCGGGAGAAGCCCGCGCCGACGCCGTTGCCGAGCACGCCCTCGCCGAAGCCGTCGACGCCGTCGCCCGTCCCGAAACCGCCCGAGCCCTTCCGGCTGGCCGCCCTCCCGCACTCGGTGCAGGGCGACCACAGCGGCCCTGAGTTTCAGACCTGGCGCAGCAGCTGGGTGTGGCAGCGCTGGGGTCTGCGGGTGGGCGACCGGCGGTTCGCGCAGGGGATCACGGTGAACTCGCGTTCCTCGGTGGAGATCTCCCTCAACCGGCAGTGCACCAGCTTCTCGGCGTGGGCCGGGGTGGACGGCCTGTCGCTGCTCACGGACGGGTCGGTGCGCTTCTCCGTCTACGCCGACGGGCAGCGGCTGTGGCAGTCCGGGGCCCTCCGGTACGAGGATCCGCCGGCGGCCGTCCAGGTGTCCCTCGCCGGGCGCACGTCGCTGCGGCTGGTGGTGGAGCAGGCCGGTCCGGGCCGTTTGCCGACGCTGGCGAGCTGGGCCGACGCGGTGATCGCCTGCTGGTGAGTGCCCGGCGGTGAGCGCCCGTCGGCTGATCAGCCGCCGGTGAGTGCCGTAACCAAGTCGGCCGGGGTGAGCCCGGCGCCGGCGGCCTCCTCCCGCGCCCAGCGGTCGGGGCCGAGCAGCGTGCGGGTGCGTTCCGGAAGGCCGTCAACGGCCTTCGCCTCGGGGACCGATCGGGGCAGGCCCGCGCGCCAGGCGGTCGCCGCCGCGAAGGCCCGTACGGCCTCGGCGGGGCTGGTCGGCGTCGGCCAGGAACCGGGCCCCTGCCTCGGCGATTCCGGCCAGTACGCGCTCGGCGCACCGCCCCTCGACGGCGGCGCCGAGGGCGGGCCCGATCAGGGCCAGCGCGGCCGTCGGGCCCTGTTCGCGCGCGGTGAGAACGGCGTCGACGGTGTCCAGCCCGGCGGTCAGCTGGGCCGGCACGGTGATCCGCTCGGTCTGGACGCGGGCGAGCTCGCACTCGGTCCTGGCCCGGGCGGCGTCGCCCCGCTGGAGGGCGAGCAGGGCCGCGAGGAGTCGGGCGTAGGCGCTGACGTCGTACACGCCGCCGTGCTGGTCGGCCTCCTCGTCGGCTTCGGCGAGGAGCCGTTCGGCGTCGTCGAGGTCACCCGCGCTGTAGGCGGCCTCGGCGATCCGGGCCATCGCGAAGGGCGCCTCGACGTGGGCCCCGACCTCGCGGGCGAGGCGCAGGCACTCCTCGAATTCGGTGCGGGCCTCGGCGTACCGGCCGCGGGAGAGGGCGATCTCCCCGGCGGCGCCGGCCACCTGTGCGCGGGTCCAGCGGTCGCCGACGCGCTGCGCGATCGCGTGGAGTTCGGCGAGGTCGGCGTCGACGGTGGGCAGGCCTCCGGTGACGTCGATGGCGACGTGGGTGCGCAGCATGAGGACGACGCCCAGTTCCCACTCACCCGCGTGGCGGCGGCAGTTCTCCACGGACTGGTCGAGGTCGGTGTGGAAGTCGAGGACGTCGCCGGTGAGGAAGGACGTGGCGGGCCAGAGGACGCCGGGGAAGACCGCGGTCTCGGGGCATGGGTGCCGGAAGGCCGTCTTGATGCGGACGGCCAGGTCCCGGTATTCGGGGGTGCGGAACTTCTCGGCGGAATTGCTCTCCGCGAGCAGGAACATGTCGAGCACCTGCAGGCGCATGTAGCGCCAGTAGGCGGGGGTGCCCTCGGGCGGTTGGGCCGGGGTGAGGGTGAGGATCCGGGTGGTCCACTCGGCGCCCTCGCCGCGGTAGTTGCGCAGCCACCAGAACCAGCCGAGGGCGAAGGCCAGGCGCTGCGCGGATTCGGTGTCGGCCTCTTCGACGGCCGTCGTGTGGAGCGCGGCCCGGAGGTTGTCGAGCTCGGTCTCCACGAGCCGGATCCAGGGGAGCTGGGCGGCGGAGCGGATGAGGGGTTCGGCCTGCTCGGCGAACGCGAGGAAGTGGGCGGCGTGGCGGCGGGCGGTGGCCCGGGCGTCGGCCGGGTGGGCGGCGGCGCGTTCGGCGGCGTACTCGTGGATGGTTTCGAGCATGCGGTAGCGCATGCCGTGTTCCTCGTACCGTTCAGCCAGGACGAGGGACTTGTCGACGAGGGAGCCAAGGGTGTCGGCGACGTCCCGGACGGCGTCGCCGGACGGGTCGGCGCAGACGGCTTCGGCGGCGGCGAGGTCGCAGCCGCCCGCGAAGACGGACATCCGGCGCAGGACGGTGCGCTCGGCCTCGTCGAGGAGGTCCCAGGACCAGTCGACGACCGCCCGCAGGGTCTGCTGTCGCGGCAGGACGGTACGGGCACCGCTGGTCAGCAGCCGGAAGCGGTCGTCCAGCCGGTCCGCGATCTGCCGCGGAGTCAGCAGCCTCAGCCACGCCGCCGCCAGCTCGATCGCGAGCGGCAGCCCGTCGAGACGGCGGCAGATCTCCGCTGCGGCGCCCGGGTCCTCCTCGACGGTGAACCCGGCGCGGGCGGCCGCCCCGCGGTCGCCGAGCAGCCGCAGCGCGATCGGGTCGGGCAGGGGGTCGACGGGGCGGACGGTCTCCCCGGGCACGCCGAGGGGTTCGCGGCTGGTGGCCAGGATCTGGACGCCGGGGCAGTGGGTGAGGAGGCGCTCGGCGAGTTCGGCGGCGGCTTCGACGACGTGCTCGCAGTTGTCGAGGACCAGCAGCAGGCGGCGGTGGGCGCAGTGCTCGACGAGGCGGGTGGTGGGGTCGGCGGCGGCTGTGGGGGCCGGGGTCTCGCGGGCGACGAGCGAGTTCTCGCGCAGGCCGAGCGCGCTGAGTACGGCGCCCGGGACGGCGGCGGGGTGGTCGAGGCGGGCCAGTTCGACGAGCCAGCCGGGCTCGGGGTGGGCTGCGGCGGCATGTTCGGCGAGCCGGGTCTTTCCCGAACCGCCTGGACCGGTGAGGGTGATGAGGCGCAGTCGGGCCAGGTCGCTGTGAAGGGAGGCCAGTTCGGGCTCGCGGCCGACGAAGGAGTTCAGGCGGGGGCGGAGGTTGCCGCGGCGGGCCTCAGGGCGGACGGACGGGCCGGGCCCCGGCTGGGCCGCGGGCCGGGCGCCACGCTCGGCCGAACCCACAGGCTCGGCGGCAGGCTGCGCGACTTGGTCTGCGAGCTGGCTCGGCGCGGTCTGCACGGTCGGCGCGGTCTGCACGGTCTGCACGGTCGGCGCGGTCGGCGCGGTCTGCACGGTCGGCGCGGTCTGCACGGTCGGCTGGTTCGACGGGGTCTGCGGGGTCTGCGGCGTCCGGGGCCGGAGCAGTTCCGCGTGCAGGGCGGTGAGTTCGGGCCCGGGGTCGGTGCCGAGGCCGTCGGCGAGGGCGCGGCGCGTGCGCTCGTACGCGGCGAGGGCGTCGGCGGGACAGCCGGCCGCCCGCAGGGCGCGCAGCTGCTGGGCCCGCAGCGGCTCGTCGTACGGGCTCTCGCGTACCAGTGCCTCGATCTCCGGCAGCAGCAGCGCCGGGGCGGCGGCGCCGCTGCGCAGGTCCGCCTCGATGCGTCCGCGCAGAGCGGCGGAGCGGTGCGCCTCGGGGGCGGCGGCATGGGCGGTACGGGCGGGCTCCGCGAGGTCGGCGAGGGCCGGGCCGCGCCAGAGGGACAGGGCGGTGCGCAGCGTGCGGGCGGCGGCCTCCGGGTCGGCGGCCAGCTCCCGGTCGCCCTCGGCGGCGAGGCGGGTGAAGCGGTGGAGGTCGACGTCGTCGCGGGAGGCGGCCAGGAGGTAGCCGCCGGCGGGGGCGGCGGGGACGGTGTCCCGGCGGCCGAGAGCGCGGCGGAGGCGGGCGACGAGGGCCTGGAGGGCGGCGGGGGCATCCAGGGGCGGGGCGTCGCCCCAGACGTCGGCGACGAGTTCGGCGACGGAGGCCGGACGGCCGGCGCGCAGCGCGAGGGCGGCGAGGAGCGCGCGCAGCCGGGCTCCGCCGATCGGGAGGACGGCGCCGGTCTCGTCGTGTGCCTCGGTGACGCCGAGGATGAGGTACCGCACCCGCCAATTCTGCCCGGCGCGAGGTGGGTGGCGCCGTCGGCCCGGCCCTCGCGACCGCCCTGGTCCCCGGCTCCTGAACCCCCACCGCCACACGCAGCACAGCCGCCATACGCAGCACAAGCCGCCGCACGCCGCGCAACCGCCCACCGCAACCCGGCGGTCAGGACAGCGCCGGGCGGTGCACGGGGACTCCCTCGGGGACCGCCCGTCGCCGGGCCGCGGAGGTACCCGTCCAGCAGGTGCCGCGCCGGGCCAGCAGCCGGTGCAGCCACAGCTCCATCGAGACGAGTTCCGCGAGCCCGTCCAGGGGGACCGGTCGGCCGTCGGCCGCGTCGAGCAGCGCCTGCCGCACGACCCGGGCCTCGATCAGGCCGGCGTCCGCGAGCAGCGGGGCGGCGAAGAGGTCGAGCAGGTCGCTCAGGGCGGCGCGCAGCCCCAGCCTGGTCGCCGTCTCGTTCGGCGTGTGCGCGGTGGCGCCCCAGCCCAACGGGAGTTCGCGCACGCCGGCCGAGTACAGGACGCTGCGCAGGATCTCCGCCCTGGCGCCGGGCTGCACGCGCAGGGATTCGGGCAGGGCGCGCGCGGCCCGTACGACCTGGTTGTCGAGGAACGGGGCGTGCAGGCGCTGGCTGCGAACCTCCACGGCCTGTTCGAAGACCCGGTGGTCGGCGGCCCGGCGGGCCAGCACGGAACGGGCCCGGGCCTCCCCCGGCCGCAGCGACAGCGGGGGCCGCCCGGCCGCTGCCGACAGCCGGATCGATACTTCCGCCAGCGCCTCCCCCGTGAGCCAGCCCGCAGCCGGACCGGGCCGGGACCAGGTCAGGGCCGCGAGGGAGGCGCCCACCGGACCGGAGGCACGCTCGGTGACCCCGCCCTCCCGGAGCCGGGCCGCCGCCGCCTCCATGCCCGTGCGGTACGTCGTACGGGCGAGCCGGCGGGCCGCCGAGTACACGGTGAGCGGCACCAGCAGGGACTCCCCCGCCGCTCCGGCGGCGGAGGCCGAGCGGGCGAGCGCCGCCACCGGGCGCAGCAGGTGGCGCCGGCGGCGGTCCATCAGGAGGTCGGCCATGCGGGCCGGATGGGCGTCGAGGACCTGCCGGGCGCCGTGGCCGGTGAAGTGGTCGGCCGCACCGGCGGCGAGTCTGCGCCGCTCGCGGGCGGCGAAGACCAGCGAGGGGCCGGGTTCGTCGGTGAGCGGGCCGTCCAGGTCGGTGTACGGGAGGGCCTCGGCCGCGGCGGCGACCACCACGTGGTGCAGGCGCGGGTCGGCCGCGACGGCCCTGGCGCGTTCCAGTTCGTCCTCGCGCCCCTGCGGGGTGGCCAGGTCGTTGAACGTGACCGCCAGCAGCCGGGCCCCGGCGGGGCTGGTGAGGCTGCCCGGCGCCCCCGGCAGACCTGCCGCCAGCAGGGCGAGCGTCGCGGAGGCGCTGCCGCCGGACAGGTCGGCGCCCACCCCGGGGGCCGGGGCGCCGCGGGCCGCGCGCCGATCGGCCGGTCCCATGCCGGGAACGGGGCCGGGATCGTACGGTGGCAGGGTGTCGGGAGCATGCCGCGGAGCCGTGAGCCGGGCGCGCACCGCGTCCACCAAAGCTTCCCGTACGCCCTCCACCGCCCGGTCGGCGTCGGCCTCGGGCGCGGCCACCGCGAGCGAGGCCACCTGTTCGTAGCCGGTGATCTCTCGGGAGCCCTCGCGCAGGATGAGGGCGTGCCCGGGCGGGATGCGGCGGACCCCCGCGTACGGGGTGCCGTCGCCCAGCGCCTCCGGGCTCTCCGGGCAGGCCAGCAGGGCGGCGAGATGGCCGATGTCGAGCTGTGCCTCGATGAGGTCGGCGAGGGGGAGCGCGGCGGTGGCGTACGCCGTGCCGCTCGCCCAGGGGGTGTAGAAGACCGGCCGGGCGCCCGCGAGGTCGCCGACGACGGTGATGCGGCGGCCGGCCTGGACCACGGCGGTGTAGCTGCCGGACCACTGGGTGAGGTGGCGAAGCGCACCGCCGCGGGCCGCGTAGAGGGCCCTGCGCAACTCGGCGTCGGTCGCACCGCAGCAGCCGAGGACGGCGAGCCGGGTGAAGGGGTCGGCGGGGTCGGCGGTCACGGTGCGGATCTCGTCGGGGCGCCAGTCGCCGACGGCCCAGAGCGGGTCGGGATCACCCCACAGCAGCTGGGCGCCGACAGGGTGGACGGTGCGTTCCGCGTCCGCGCCGGGGTCGGCCGCGTGGGCGGCGTCCGCGATGCCGCCGTGCTGGGGCGCGCCGCCCGGGCCGTGGCCGCCGGGGCCGTGGCCGGGTTCCCGGCCGGAGACACGGCCGGCCGTGCCGAAGCTCGCGGCGATACTGCTCCACCCCACCAACCAGCGCACCGCCGCCTCCCCAGCCTGTGGGCACATGACCGGGGCACGGGCAGCACGGACAGCGCTGAGGGCGCGGCCGGCGGGACCCCGGTGGCTCGGGTCCATGCTGCCACGGGACAGGCGTGCGAGAGGGGTTATAGGGGGCGCACACGCAAACGAACACGCCCCGGCCACTCGGTATTTGACGTTCCGTTCCCACCGCCCCATAGGTCGCTTTCGGCCATTCTTCGGCCGCCTCGAGAGCCGTCGCGGGGGGTCGGCGCCCGGCGTGCGGGCGCGGGCCGGGAGGCGGAATCCGCCCCCCGGCCCGTTCCGCCACCCGCGGGGATTGAGGTAGCGGCATCCCCCGGCCCACCCGGTTCACGCAGCGGGCCGACCCACGCACCGCACATCGAATCGCCGGGGCCGCGGACCGGCCAGAGCGCACGGGCGGGCGCACGGCCACACGGGCGGAGCACGCGACGAGACGTGCGCCCCCGCCACCTGCCCCGGGCCGGACCACGCAAACGGACAACAATCCCGCCATACGGAAGTAAGGGCCTTAACGCTTGGGAGGCGGGGAACTACGCTGGGTTTACGAAATGCCGGGCGCCTATGCCCCGGCGGCGTATGCGTTCCGCGTGTGACGAGGGGTGGCGCATGTCCAGGGAGCTCCGTGAGCCCAATGAGAAGCTCGGCGCCGTCCTCGCCCTCGCGGGCATCAGCAACGCCGGGCTGGCCCGGCGCGTCAACGACCTCGGCGCGCAGCGCGGCCTGACGCTTCGGTACGACAAGACGTCCGTGGCCCGGTGGGTGTCGAAGGGCATGGTGCCGCAGGGCGCCGCCCCGCACCTGATCGCCGCCGCCATCGGCGCGAAGCTGGGGCGGCCGGTGCCGCTGCACGAGATCGGCCTGGCGGACGCGGACCCCGCGCCCGAGGTGGGCCTGGCCTTCCCGCGCGACGTCGGGGCGGCCGTGCGCTCGGCCACCGACCTCTACCGGCTCGACCTCGCCGGGCGGCGCGGCGGTGGCGGGATCTGGCAGTCGCTCGCGGGCTCGTTCTCCGTGGCCGCCTACGCGACGCCGGCGTCGCGGTGGCTGATATCTCCCGCCGACAGCTCGGTGGCCCGGGAGCCGGCGGGTCCGGCGGGTTCCGCGGGTCCGGCGGGCGGTCCGGCGCACCACCGGTCCGCGCCGGCGACCTCCTCGGCCCACGACGCACCAACCCACGACGCACCGGCCTCGGCGCGCGACCTCCCGTCACCACAGCCTCCGGCATCCGGGACACCGGCGCCAGGTCCCCGGCCCGCCCCGGAAGGCCGTACGACCGGGCCGGCGACAGGCCCGATGACAGCACCGGCAGGCCGGACGGCAGGCCCGCCGTCCACCGTTGTGCCCGCGCAGCACGGACCCGAAACGCCGCGCGACCACGTGCAGCGCGTGGGCCACAGCGACGTGACCAAGCTGCGCGAGGCCGCCGAGGACGCCCGCCGCTGGGACTCCAAGTACGGCGGCGGCGACTGGCGTTCGTCGATGGTGCCCGAGTGCCTTCGGGTGGACGCGGCGCCCCTGCTGCTGGGCTCGTACACGGACGAGGTGGGCCGCGCCCTGTTCGGCGCGACGGCCGAGCTGACCAGGCTGGCCGGGTGGATGGCCTTCGACACCGGCCAGCAGGAGGCGGCCCAGCGCTACTACATCCAGGCGCTGCGCCTCGCCCGCGCCGCCGCGGACGTACCGCTCGGCGGCTACGTGCTGGCCTCGATGTCCCTCCAGGCGACCTACCGGGACTTCCCGGACGAGGGTGTGGACCTCGCGCAGGCCGCCGTCGAGCGCAACCGCGGCCTGGCGACGGCGCGCACCATGAGTTTCTTCCGACTGGTCGAGGCCAGGGCGCACGCGAAGGCGGGCGATTCGGCGGCCGCCGGAGCGGCGCTACGGGCCGCGGAGGGCTGGCTGGAACGGTCCCGCGAGGGCGACCCCGACCCGACCTGGCTCGGTTTCTACTCCTACGACCGTTTCGCTGCGGATGCGGCGGAATGCTACCGGGACCTCAAACTACCCAGGCAGGTGCGGCGCTTCACCGAGCAGGCGCTGTCGCGACCCACGGAGGAGTACGTACGTTCCCACGGGCTGCGGCTGGTCGTCAGCGCGGTCGCGGAACTGGAGTCGGGCAATCTGGACGCGGCGTGCGCGGCGGGCACCCGGGCGGTGGAGGTGGCGGGCCGGATCTCCTCGGCGCGCACGACCGAATACGTACGGGACCTGCTGCACCGCCTGGAACCCTACGGGGACGAACCGCGCGTCGCGGAGCTGCGCGAGCGGGCCCGGCCCCTCCTGGTGGCTCCGGCGTAGACCCGCGTGGCCTCGTTGTCGGTGCGGGGGTGCAGTATGCAGGGGTGGGAGGTATCGGCGTGGGCGGTGGCGTGGACTGCGATGTGCTGGTGATCGGCGGCGGAATCGTCGGCCTGTCGACGGCGCACGCCTTGTCGCGCCTGGCTCCGGGTACGAGGGTGATCGTCCTGGAGAAGGAGTCGGGCCCGGCCCGGCACCAGACGGGCCGCAACAGCGGTGTGATCCACAGCGGCATCTACTACCGCCCGGGCTCGCTGAAGGCGCGCTTCGCGGTGAGCGGCGCCGCCGAGATGGTGAAGTTCTGCGCGGAGCACGGGATCCCGCACGAGGTGACGGGCAAGCTGATCGTCGCCACCGAGCGCGAGGAACTGCCCCGGCTGCACGCCCTGGTCCAGCGCGGCCGGGAGAACGGCATCCCGGTGCGCGAGCTGGGCCCGGCCCAGATCACCGAGTACGAGCCACAGGTGCAGGGGCTGGCCGCGATCCACGTCGGCAGCACCGGGATCGTGGACTACGGCCGGGTGAGCTCCCAGCTCGCGGAGTCCTCGGGCGCGGAGATCGTCTACGGCGCCGAGGTGGACCTGATCTCGCGCCGCGCGTCGGCGGTTGCCGTGCGCACCACGTCCGGCCTGGTCTTCCGGGCCCGGATGCTGGTGAACTGCGCGGGCCTGCACTGCGACCGGATCGCCCGCCTGGCGGGAGACGAACCGGGCATGCGGATCATTCCCTTCCGGGGCGAGTACTACGACCTGACCCGGCCGGATCTGGTCCGGGGCCTGGTCTACCCGGTACCGGACCCGGCGTTCCCCTTTCTCGGGGTGCACCTCACCCGCGGCATCGGCGGCGGCGTCCACGTCGGCCCCAACGCCGTGCCGGCTCTCGCCCGCGAGGGGTACGACTGGTCGACCGTGCGCCCGCGGGACATCGCGGAGGAGCTCGCGTGGCCGGGCGCCTGGCGGATGGCCTCCCGGCACTGGCGTTACGGGACGGGCGAGATCCACCGCTCGCTGTCGAAGCAGGCCTTCACCCGCGCGGTCCGCCGCCTCCTGCCGGCCGTCACCGCGGCGGACCTGCGCCCCGCCGCGGCCGGGGTCCGCGCCCAGGCCGTCCTGCGCGACGGCACCCTCGTGGACGACTTCCTGATCCGCGACGCCCCCCGCACGATCCACGTCCTCAACGCCCCCTCCCCGGCCGCGACGGCCTCCCTCCCGATCGGCCGCGAAATCGCCACCCGTGCCCTGCGCACCCTTGCCACGGCCTGAGCGGCTCGACGAGCCGGGAGTCGGCCGCACGGAGGCGCGGGGGACACGGCGACGCCCGGCGGGGGCCGGTACCCCGTCGTAGAATCAGCGCATTGTGTCTGAGTCCCTGAACCCCACGCCGCCCGCCGTCCCGGACGCCCCCGTCGCCGACTACTCCGCCGACCCCGCGCCGGAGGCGAACTCGTACGTGCCCCCGAAGTGGCGCACCGAGCCCCGCTTCCCCGACGGCCCCGCACCGGACCCGGCCGGCTCGCACCACGAGCGGCGGATCCGGAGCTTCCAGCCCCGGCGCAGCCGGGTCACCACCGGCCAGGGCGAGGCCCTCAAGCGCCTCTGGGGCACGTGGGGCCTGGACATCGACGGCCACTCCGTCATCGACCTCAAGGCGCTCTTCGGCGGCCTCCCGGTCGTCCTGGAGATCGGCTTCGGCATGGGCGAGGCCACCGCGCAGATGGCCGCCGCCGACCCTGCCACCGGCATCCTCGCCGCCGACGTGCACACCCCGGGCCAGGGCAACCTCCTCGCCCTCGCCGAGCGGGGCGGGCTCGACAACGTGCGCGTCGCCAACGGCGACGCGATCATCCTGCTCCGCGAGATGCTGGCGCCCGACTCGCTCGCCGGGATCCGCGTGTACTTCCCGGACCCGTGGCCCAAGGCCCGCCACCACAAGCGCCGCCTGATCCAGCCCGAGTTCCTCACCCTGGCCGCGACCCGCCTGGCACCCGGCGCCGTACTGCACTGCGCGACCGACTGGGAGCCGTACGCCGAGCAGATGCTCGAAGTCCTCACCGCGCACCCCGACTTCGAGAACACGCAGCCCGACGGCGGCTACGCCCCGCGCCCCGACTTCCGGCCGCTCACCCGCTTCGAGGGACAGGGCCTCGACAAGGGCCACGTCGTACACGACTTGCTCTTCCGTCGTACGGAGAACTGACAACGTCACCGCGCGTGTCCGGGCGGATCGCTAGGGTCATGATGTGTTCCGAGCGCTCCGCCCTGTTCTCGCGCGTCCGTCCGGCACGGTCCGCACATGCGTGCTCGTCGTGCTGCTCGCTGCCACCGGCATCGCCATCCTGGAGCTCGTGCGGGAGCAGACCGGCACGCCGGGCTTCTTCGTCGGCCTCGGCCTGGCCCTGCTGCCGGTGGCGCCGCTCATGGCGGCCTTCCGGTGGCTGGGGCGGGCCGCGCCGGCGCCCTGGCCCCAGCTGCTGTTCTGCTTCGGCTGGGGTGCCTGCACCGCGGCGCTGATCGCCATACTGGCGAACAACTTCGCCACCCAGTGGATAGCCGCGGCGACCGCCGATCCCTCGGAGGCGGACCAGCTCGGCTCGGTCGCCATCGCCCCGGTGGTGGAGGAGAGCGCCAAGGCGGCTGCCCTGCTGCTGGTGTTCGTGTTCCGACGGCGGCATTTCACCGGTCCCGCCGACGGCTTCGTCGCGGCCGGCTTCACCGCCATCGGCTTCGCCTTCACCGAGAACATCCTCTACCTCGGCAACGCCTTCGTTCAGGACATCGCCGACGGCACCGGCGTCCTGGACTCGGTGACCGCGGCGACCTTCTTCGTACGGATCGTTCTGTCGCCGTTCGCGCACCCGCTGTTCACGGTGCTCACCGGGCTCGGTTTCGGCGCGGCCGCAGTCAGCGCGGGCCGTTCCCGCCGGATCTTCCTGCCGCTGCTCGGCCTCGCGCTGGCCATGGGGCTGCACGCCCTGTGGAACGGTTCCTCGCGGTTCGGGGACCACGGCTTCTACGTCGTCTACGGATGCGTGATGGTCCCGCTGTTCGGGCTGCTGGTGTGGCTGGCCGTGCGGATACGGCGCGGCCGGCTGCGGGCCGTGTCCGGGGAGCTCGCGCTGTACGCGGCCGCGGGCTGGCTGGCTCCCGCCGAGGTGCCCGCCCTGGCCTCGATGCCGGCCCGCTCGCTGGCCCGCACGCTGGCGCGGCGCAGCGGGGGCCGGGCCGCCGGACGTGTGGTCGCCCGGTACGAGGCGGACGCCGTCGCCCTGGCACTGCTGCGGAACCGGGCACGCCGCGGGGGTCCGCTGCGCGAGACGGACTTCGCGGGCCGGGAGCGGGAGTTGCTGCACCGGCTGTGGCTGCGCCGTGCGACGGCAGGGCCGGCGCTGGCCCGGGCGGCGGTGATGGAGGAGCTGCTTCCGCCCTGCTGGGACCCGCTGGGGCCGTTCGATTCGTCGGGGCCGTCGGAGTCGGCGGGGCCGGCGGAGTCGGCGGGGCCGGCGGGACGGTCGGTGTCGGCCGCCGGGCCGGCGGGTGTTCCCGTGCCCCGGCGGCAGGAGCCGTCCGTCAGACGTTCAGGCCCTTGGACTCCAGCCACGCCAGCGGGTCCACCGTCGATCCGCCCTTGCGCACTTCCAGGTGGAGATGGGGTCCGGTGACGTTTCCGGTGGCGCCGACCCGGCCGATGGTGTCGCCGGCGCCGACCGGGCCCGAGGTCACCGACATCGAGGAGAGGTGGCAGTACCAGATCTCCGTGCCGTCCTCGAGCTCCAGCACGATCCGGTAGCCGTACGCCCCGGACCAGCCGGCCGAGGTGATCTTCCCGGCGCCGACCGCCTTGACGGGGGTGCCGGTCGGGGCCGCGAAGTCGAGGCCCGTGTGGTGGCCGGAGGACCACATGGAGCCGGAGACCCCGTAGTGCGAGGTGAGGGTGTAGGCGGAGGTGGGCAGGGACCAGCTTCCGGCCGATGCGGCGGCACGCTCCTGGGCCGCCTCGGCCTCGGCGGCCTTCCTGGCGGCCTCGGCCTCTGCGGCGGCCTTCGCCTCGGCCTGGGCCTTGGCCTCCTCGGCCGCCTGACGGGCCTCCTCCAGCTTGGCCTTGGCCTCCTGGGCCGCCGCTTCCCGCGCGATGCGCTCGGCTTCCGCACGGGCCGCCGCCTCGGCTGCCCCCTGCTGCGACTCGGCCTGCTGGAGGATGCGGTTGCGCAGGATCTCGCCGGCGTCAGCGCCGCGGTCGGCCTGCTGGGCGATGATGCCGGCCGCGGCGCCGCGTTCGGCTTCCGGGCCGGAACCCCCGCCGCCCCGGGACTCGCCGTCCCCGGGCATGAGGTCGGGGAGGGAGGGCATGGATATCGCGACCTGCGGCCGGTCCTGCGCGGTGGCGATGCCACCGGCGCCGACCGCCGCGATGACACCGACGCCGAGGACGGTGGAGCTGCGGGCAAGCCCTCCGCGCTGCTTGGCGACCCGGTGCTTGCCCCGGACCGGACGGACCGAGTCCTCGGTGGGGTTCCACTCGCCCCAGGCACCCGCGGTGGGCGGCTCCTGGATCTCGGTGCCTTCGGAAGCAGGCGAGTTGGAGGCCACGGGGCCACACTCCTCATTGACACGCACGCGCACGGTGCCGTCTCTTGCGACGGCCGGGACGACCGCGCTGCGTTATCGAAAGGTAATAGACGTGAGCGAGTGATTCCAAGCTGTTGCGCTTGATCGTTCCGACCAATTGACCACGGCCTGGCTTGCTTTGGCCATTCCTTTTCGGTCGAAAACGGGCGTAACTCAGGCAAAAATCAGTCGAGTCGCCCATCTTCCCAGCCAAGGAGGTGAAATGACTGACCCTCAATCAGCTTGCGCAGAGCGCCTGTTCGACCACCCACCGTCACACACGGTTGACGCCGCCCCCGCCTCGCCACCGCCCCCGGCCCGCCGCCGCTCCTGCCGCCACCGCACGGGTGACGGGGCACGGGGAGGACCGGGACACGACGAAGGCCCGGCTCCCAAGGGAACCGGGCCTTCGTCTTCAGTAGCGGGGACAGGATTTGAACCTGCGACCTCTGGGTTATGAGCCCAGCGAGCTACCGAGCTGCTCCACCCCGCGTCGTTGAACACAACTCTACGCCATCCGGGAGCACCCCTCCGCCAATTAAGCCCCGCTCCACCCCCAGATCAGCATCACCGCAGGTCAAGGGCGTGAAATTGGCCCGGAACAGGCCCTCCTCGCATCAAGATCATCTCTGTTGCACGGCGGTGACACTGCAGGGATGGTTCCGCGATCGGTTCCGGGTGAGGATTCATCCGTCGCCAGGACCGGGGGAACACGGACCGGCCGGACGACACAGACCACACCGACCGGCTCGGCGCTCTGCCGATGCCCTCGTCATTCCTGGGGGGAGTCCACCATGCCCGTTCGCACCGCAGCCGCCATCGCAGTCGTCGCCGGCGTTGTCACCACTCTGCTGCCGTTCTCGGCCACCGCCGCGTCCGCCGCACCCGCCGCCGACGGTCACGCCGTGCTGCGCACGGAGATGGGCGCTCCCGTCCCCAGCGGCACGCTGACCCGCGGCGGCGCCACCGGGACCTTCGACCTGACGGTGAAGAACCCGACCGGCAAGGCAGTCGAGTACAAGCCGTGGATGCTCCTCGACCCGACAGGTCCGAGCCGACTCGACGAGAACGACATCGTCTTCAGGGTCGAGGCGGTGGACGCCCCGGCCACCACGTCGCGGATCGGCCAGCAGGACGGCGAGTGGCAGGGCCTGTTCTCCCCGTCCGCCAAGGAGTCCGGCGAAGGCTTCGACATTCCCGCGAACGGCAGGATGACCTGGAAGGTCACCATCGGCCTGGGCGCTGACTACCCCACCAACAACGGCGACTTCAACCTCACCGCAGGCAGCTACAACAACTCCGTCGCCCCCGGCGGCGCCGACTCCCACCTCTTCAAGGTCGACCCGCAGATCAAGACGGGCGAACTGAAGTCCTGGTTCAAGCAGGTCAGTTCCGGCAAGGACGGCCAGGAGCAGCGCGCCTACCTGGACCTGAACCACCAGGCCACCGGCGACGGCACGTTCGGCACCGCCCTCGCCACCAGCCTGACCCTCTCCCACCCCGGGGCGCAGGAGGCCGACTTCCGCCTCCAGGCCCTGATCGACGGCCGCTGGCAGGACCTGAAGGCCGAGGACAGCCGCTACGAGCTGCCGCACATCGCCAAGGGTTTCGGCGCCGCCTCCGGCGTCCACACCCAGCCGCTGCGCCTCAGCCTGGGCAGGAACACCAAGCTGACGAAGCGCACCACGATCACGATGGAGGCCGAGGTCCGCCAGGCCGAGGGCAACACCTGGCCCGTCAGGACCGCCTCGGTGCAGTTCCCGCTGGTCCCGATCACGGAGCCCGCGCCGACCGAGCCGACCACCAACCCGACCACTCCGACCACCACCCCGACCACCACCCCGTCACCGACCGCCACCTCAGCCTCCGCCGTCCAGCAGGCCGTCGCCACCACGACGGGCAACTCCGACGTGACGACCACGGGCTCCTCCACTGGCTCCCTCGCCACCACCGGCGCCGGCTCGTCCACCGGCCTGTACGCCGGGCTCGCCGCGGCCCTGGTCGCGCTCGGCGCGGCCGCCGCCTGGCTCGGCCGGCGCCGCCGCACCGACGCCTGATCGCACCTCCCCACACCCCGAAGCGCCCCGCCCGATCTCTCGGGCGGGGCGCTTCACGTTGCGCGCATGCCGTCAGACGGCGGCCGGTTCGCGGTGGCGGGTCAGGACGCGGGTGGTGGAGCCGTCGTCCTCCCGCACGTCACGGACGTGCGCGAAGCCGATGCGGGTCAGCAGGGCCAGGGAGGCGGTGTTGGCCGCGGCCACCGTGGCATGCACCTCGGCCAGGCCGAGGTCGGCGAAACCGTACGCGACGATCGCCTCCGCGACTTCGGTGCCCAGGCCGGATCCCCAGGCCTCGGGGGCCAGGGCGTAGATGATCTCGTGGCCGTCGACCTCGTCGGTCCGCTTGATCTCGGCGTGCCCGACCAGTCGGCCGTCCCTGCGCACGGCCCAGACGTCGAACAGGTCCTGGGCGTAGACCTTCGTGAAAACCCGACCGAACAGGGCGCGGTCCTCGGCCTCGGTGGCGGGGCCGTCCCCCATCCACCGGGAGACCCGGGTGTCCTGGAAGAGGGCCACGAAGGCTTCCTCGTCCTCGGGGGTGTACGGGTCGAGCAGCAGGCGTCGGGTACGCAGAACGGGAGTCACGGCGGCGACGCTACCCCGCGCCGCCCAGGGGTTCACCCGGTTTACGGCCCGGCCCCCGACACGGCACAGCGCCCCGTCCGCGGGGGGCGGACGGGGCGCTGGGAGCGGTAGGCCATGTCGGACTCGAACCGACAACCAACGGATTAAAAGTCCGCTGCTCTGCCAATTGAGCTAATGGCCCTCCGGGTGCTCACCCCAGAGCATAGCCGGACAGCGCCGGTCAGCCGATCGGGTATCGACCGACCGGCCTGTCGGCGTCAGTTCAGGGGCGCGCCGGCGGCCTTGCGGCCGACGGGGCGCGGGTGACGGACACCGTCCCGGACGTGCTGAGCTGGGCTCCGCGGCCGTCGGCCGGGCGGGCGGTGAGCGTCCACTCGTACTCGCCGGAGAAGAGCTGCCCGCCGGTCGCGGACCTGCCGTCCCACACGGGGGCGATCAGGCCGCGCGCGTCGGTGCCGGTGGCCACGACCGTGGTGACGTCGGACGACTTGTTGCGCACCGTCAGCTTCCAGGAGGAGACCGGCTTGGACAGCCACCACCGGGCCTGCCACGTCTTCACCTGCCGGAAGTCCGCGGTGGTGGCGACGTCCTGGTCGATCGCCGCGAGCGGGGAGGCGTTGCCGGTCACACCGAGCAGGTGGACGGTCTCGGCCGCGTCCGTGTAGGCCGGCCGGCCTCCGAACCGGTCGACGGTCCACTCGCTGCCGTACCTCGTCACCTGCTGCGCGATCTCGCGCTCCCGCACGGCGGTGCCGGAGCGCAGGTTGTGGACCTCCAGGCCGACGCCCCCCTGGCGCACCACATAGCCGTCGCCCAGCTTCACGCGGTCCCTCTCATGGGTGAAGGGCAGCGGGATCCGCTTGCCAGACGGCAGGTGGAAGGCGGCGGGGCCGCCCCCGGAAGCGGGGCACACCGCGTACAGCCACTCCCCGGAGACCTGGATCTCGTCCGGCCGGCAGGATGCGCCGAGGTCCTGGTGCCGCACGGGCCTGCCGGTGCGCAGGTCGGTGGCGGTCACGGTGTTCGCCGCCCCGCGGTCCCAGAGCTGGGAGCCCCACAGGGTGGCGGCCCCGGAGGGCCTGACGTCCAGGACCTTCCCGGCGTCGATGTCGGCGACCACCATCCGGGAGTTGTTCATCTCGGTCACCGTGAAGAGCACGTACCGTCCCGAGGCGCTGTCGATCAGGTACGGCTGCATGGCGTCGGTGCCGGGCAGGGGTATCTGACGGGTGGTAGCGCCGGGGCGGGTCTCGCGTACGTTGAGCACGACCCCGCAGAGGTTGACGGCAGCACTACTGCCGCACTCGCCCTCGCCCTTGGACGACAGGGAGACGATCCGCCCGTCGCCGGTCGGGACGGTCCAGCCGGGGAGGTCGGCGTGGGGCCAGCAGAGCCGCCGGTCCTCGTTCTCGTCACAGCTCCAGTCGGGGGTCTGCTTCGCCGGGGACGTGCCGGACACCGGCACCGTGAATCCCTGGAGGCTGCGGGTGGGGTCCTGCTGGCCCGTGACGAGCCGTCCCTGGGCGAGGCTGAGCGTCACCCGGTCCGCGGGGTTCGGCGGCAGGTCCTTCACCTTGGTCAGCGCCGGGGCTCCATCGGGGCCGGGCGTGATCCGGTACCTCGCCCAGTGACTGGAGTCGGTGCCTCCGGCCAGGTAGCCGGCGCCGTCCGTGCCCGTGTGCAGGCCGTAGTCCGACCGGGCGAGCAGGCTGCGCGGGGCACCACCGGCGACGGGCACCGCGGTGACCGCGTTGCTCCCGGCGTCGTAGTCCTGCGTGATCAGCCAATCGCCCACGGCGTGCGATGTGCCGTACGCGGCCGCGGTGTTGACGGTGCGCGTCACGGCGAGGTCGGCGCGGGAGCGCAGGGTCACCTTTACGGACCCGCTCGTCCTCAGCGAGACCCACTGCGAGCCGAGCGAGTAGTCCACCTTGCCGAGGTCCGTCACGCCGTCCGGCAGGGCCAGCGGCGTCAGCGTCGCCTTGGCGTAGTCGAGCAGGGCGAGGACGTCCTGGCCGGCGGCGGACCGGTAGGTGATCAGCGCTCCCTTCTCGTCGGCGGTCCGCACCCAGAACGAATGGGCCGCGATGGGTTCCGGCGCGGTGACGGTGACGTCCTTGCGCGGCTCGTTCTCACGGCCGATCAGGTGCAGGACGTACCGGCCCTGGGCGTCCTGCTCGGTGGCCAGCACCTGGGTCGGCGAGAAGGTGCTGGTCCAGGCCCGTCCGGTCGGGGCCGGCAGGGTCTCGGAGCGGCCCGTGGACAGGTCGTGCAGGGTCAGCGGGCCGGTGGTCGTGGAGGACACGTCGCGGTACTCGCAGCCGACGGTGTCGCCGAGCCTCAGCGAGCGGCCGTAGGGCCCCGTGGGGCAGTCCGCGAGCGGCACTTCGCGGCCGTCCTCGAAGCTCTTCCAGTACCACCTGCCGGGCCCGGTTCCGGGCCGAACGAGTATCGAGCCCTTCGGCCCGGCACCAAAGAACGACTCGCGCGACGGTTCCTGGTGCGGCAGCGGAGCGATCGTCAGTTCGTCGGCCGCCGCCGGTCCTGCGGCGGCCGGTACGGCGGTGAGGGCGCCGATGCCCGTGGCCAGTGCGAGCGCGGCTGCGCCCAGCACACGTGACCGTCTCATGTGTTCCATCCCCCAGAGCGAAGCGTCGGGGGCCGGTCGCGGGTTCGCGCTTGCCGTGTCCCCCCACCGCAAAGTTCGGATCGTAGCAAGACGCGGCAGGGCCCCCACGACCGGAGTCGTGGGGGCCCTGTCAGGGGTTCGGTTCAGCGGCCGAGGTCAGCCGTTGCGCTTCCAGCGCGGCTTGTCGTCGCGACGGCCGAAGCCGCCGGAGGGGCGGTCGTCACGGCGGAAGCCGCCCGACGGACGGTCGCCACCACGGTCGCCGCGGTCGTCACGGTTGAAGCCGCCCGACGGACGGTCGTCACGACGGAAACCACCCGACGGACGGTCGTCACGACGGAAGCCGCCACGGTC
>NZ_JBVJFK010000004.1:300977-613079 GCF_055587885.1 Streptomyces sp. NPDC046349 | reverse complement strand
GTCGCCACCACGGTCACCGCGGTCGTCACGGTTGAAGCCACCCGACGGACGGTCGTCACGACGGAAACCACCCGACGGACGGTCGTCACGACGGAAGCCGCCACGGTCGCCACCACGGTCACCGCGGTCGTCACGGTTGAAGCCACCCGACGGACGGTCGTCACGACGGAAACCACCCGACGGACGGTCATCACGACGGAAACCACCCGCCGGACGGTCGCCACCACGGAAACCACCGGAGGGACGGTCGTCGCGACGGAAGCCGCCACGGTCGCCACCACGGTCACCGCGGTCGTCACGGCGGAAGCCGCCGCGGTCGCCCCGGTCGCCACCGCGGTTGTCACGGCGCTCGAAGTTGCCGCGGTCGTCGCGCTGGGCGCGGTTCTCCTCGCGGCGCTCCTGGGCGGCGATCTCGGCGGCAGCGGCAGCGGCGGCAGCCGCGACCTCGGCCTCGGCGGCCTCGGCCACCTCGGCGACAGCAGCCTCCGGGTCCTCGCCGCGCTCACGCGCGGAACGGGCGACCAGGCGGTCGGCCTCCTCGCGCAGCTCGCCGGCGCGGCGGGTCAGGCGCTCGAGCTGCTTGGTGAGCTCGGCGACCTCGCGCTCGGCCTGCTTGGCGGCGTTGTTCGCGGAGTCGGCCTGGACCTCGGTCAGCGAACGCGCACCGGTGATCTCGGCGACCTCCGGCTCGAAGGCGCCGGCGCCCTGGACGATGTGGCGCGAGGCGTCGACGCCCGCGTCCTCCATCAGGCGGAAGATCTGGCGACGCTGGTGCGGCAGCGCGAGGGAGACGACGACACCGGACTTGCCGGCACGGGCGGTGCGGCCCGAGCGGTGCAGGTAGTCCTTGTGGTCACCGGCCGGGTCCACGTTCAGGACCAGGTCGATGCCGTCGACGTGGATGCCTCGGGCGGCGACGTCGGTGGCGACGAGCGCGTTGACGTAGCCGTCCTTGAAGTCCGCGAGGACGCGGGTACGGGCGCCCTGCGTCATGCCGCCGTGCAGTGCGTCGGCCTTGACGCCGGCCTCGACGAGCTGCTCGGCGATGCGGTCGGCGCCCAGCTGGGTGCGGACGAAGATGATGGTGCGGCCCTTGCGGGCGGCGATGGCGGCCGTGACCGGCGCCTTGTCCTTCGGCTTCACGACGAGCACGTGGTGCGTCATGGTCGTGACGTTGCCCTGGGCGCTGTCGACCTCGTGCGTGACGGGGTTGGACAGGTAGCGCTTGACCAGGGTGCCGATCTCGTTCTCCATGGTGGCGGAGAAGAGCATGCGCTGGCCGCCGCCGGGGATCTGGTCGAGCAGCTCGGTGACCTCGGGCAGGAAGCCCAGGTCGGCCATCTGGTCGGCCTCGTCGAGGACGGCGATCTTGACGTTCTCGAGGGAGCAGGCGCCGCGGTTGATGATGTCGCGCAGACGGCCCGGGGTGGCGACGAGGACGTCGACACCGCGCTCGAGGGCGTAGATCTGGTTGCTCATCGAGGTGCCGCCGCAGACGACCTTCATCTTCAGGCCGAGGACGTCGCCGTAGGGCTGGAGGGCGTCCGCGACCTGCATCGCGAGCTCACGGGTCGGCGTGAGGATGATCGCGCGGGGCTTCTTCTTCTCGGTGTGGCCGCCGGCCAGCGAGGCCAGGGTCGGCAGACCGAAGGAGAGGGTCTTGCCGGAGCCGGTGCGGCCTCGGCCGAGGATGTCCTTGCCGGCCAGGGCGTCCGGGATGGTCGCGGCCTGGATCGGGAAGGGGGTGGTGACGCCGTTCTGCGCGAGCTTGCGCACGACGCCCTCCGGCAGACCGAGGTCCGCGAAGGTGATCGTGGGCTCGGCGTCGGCGTCCGCCTCGGCGTCGAAGTCGTCGGTGGAGTCCTCGAAGGACTCGCCGTTCACATCCGCCTCGAGGGCCTCGATGATTCCCTCGGCCTCAGCGGCCTCGATCGCCTCGGTGACCACGAGGGCCTCGGCGTCGATGAACTCGTTGGAGTCGTTCTCGGGCATGACGGAACGGTCAGAACTGGAAATGGACATGCGAAATGCGAAACCTTCCGGAGTCTCGGCACGCGCCCAAACTCCGTGAATCGCAAATCGACCGCCTCAATGCGGTCAGCCACGGCTAGGGAGAGTACGCGCCACACGGCGCTCTTCGGATTCGGCGCCGGGCAATGGGATCAAACGATCTATAACCATACGCACCCTCCCGGGGGTCTGGCAAGTCGGTCCTACAGAAACACCTCTGACCTGCACAAATACCCCACAGGGAAGCCGCGGCCACATCCCCCTGGAGCCGCGGCCGACCGCCTCCGCCCCCTAGACCGGGGGTGCCGGCTGGGTGGTGGGCTCCGGCTGCGGGCTGGACGCGGGCGGAGTGGGTTCCGTCACAGGGGGCGTCGGAATCGGCGGCTCCGGCGTCGGGCTCGCCGACTGCTGGCCGCCGGAACCGCCCGCACCACCGGAACCCGAACCGCCGGAACCGCCCTTCGACGGCTCCTGGGGGCCCTGCCCGCCGGCGCCGCCGCCCGGCCCCGCCGACGGCGCGGGCGCGCCCGGCGCCCCGCTCGGCGCACCCGGGCTGGGGGAGGCCCCGGTCGCGCCGGAGGCCTTGCCGTCCTCCTTGTGCCTGCCGTCCTGGCCCTGCGTACCGTCCTTCGCGCCGTGCCCGTTGCCCCGGATGCCGGAGCCCCGCCCGGAGGCGGCACCCGCACCCGCCTCGGAGCCGGCCCGCCGGTCCGCCGCGGCGGACGGCCCCGGCTTCGCCGCGTCCTCGCCGACACTCATGCAGCCGGCCGTCGCCGCGACCGCGAGAGCGGTGACGGCCAGTCGGAGGGAAGCGGACAACTGGCGCACGGGGGCACCTCCGGAGCCTGGGGACGAGAGGCCCGCAGGAGCGGGTCGATGTGCCCAACTCCCTTTCCCCCGTAAGAGACACGCCCTCAGGCGAACAGTTGTCGCGCCACCTGCGAGCCGAGGTGCACCGCACCCAGCCCGACCAGCACCGACAACGCGACGTTCGCCGCCGCCAGGAAGCCCCACCCGCGCTCGGCCAGCCGCAGCGTCTCGTACGAGAACGTCGAATACGTGCCGAGCGCCCCGCACAGCCCGGGCCCCAGCAGCAGCACCGCCCACGAGGAGGCGGCTCCGGCCAGGGCCGCGCCGGTCAGCACCCCCAGCACCAGGCAGGCGGCCGCGTTCACGACGAAGGTCCCCCACGGGAAGACGGAATCGTGGCGCTGCTGCACCGCACGGTCCGTCAGATAGCGCAACGGCGCACCGACGACCGCGCCCGCCACCACGAACAGCCAGTTCACCGGACCACCCGGTCCGCCCCGGGCCGCGTCCCCGGCCCCGCCCCCCGGGCCCGGACGGCGAGCCGGGTCGCCGAGGCCGCCGCCCACACCGCGCCCAGCGCGGCCACCACCGTGAGTCCCGCGTAGGCCAGGGCGGAGCGCGCCTCCCCCTCGTCCAGGAGCCGCGAGAAGTCCAGCGCGTAGGTCGAGAAGGTGGTGAAGCCGCCGAGCACGCCGACCCCGGCGAAGGGCCGCAGCAGCGGATGCGGCGCCGCCCTCCCGCCCTCACTGATCAGCACCATGAGTACGCCGATCAGCGCGCACCCGGAGGCGTTGATCCACAAGGTCGCCCACGGGAACGCCCCCGGCGCGGCCGGCCAGAGCAGGGAGATCCCGTACCGGGCCGAGGCACCGATCGCACCGCCGGCGGCCACCGCCGCGAGCACCCGGCCCTGCGGCTCGGCCCGCTGCGCGGGCACGTGCAGGTCGACGTCCGGGTCGATCGCCTCGGCGCCGGGGCCGGGCCGGAAGCCCCCTCGGCTCACCCGTACCCCAGCGCGTGCAGTCGCTCGTCGTCGATCCCGAAGTGGTGGGCGATCTCGTGCACCACGGTAACCTCCGTCTCCGCGACCACGCTCTCCCGGTCCTCGCACATCCGCAACGTGGGATTGCGGTAGATGGTGATCCGGTCCGGGAGCACCCCCGCGTACCACTCGCCGC
Source organism: Streptomyces sp. NPDC046349 (assembly GCF_055587885.1). Classification (NCBI taxonomy): domain Bacteria; kingdom Bacillati; phylum Actinomycetota; class Actinomycetes; order Kitasatosporales; family Streptomycetaceae; genus Streptomyces; species Streptomyces sp. NPDC046349. Next base: position 609,081 of record NZ_JBVJFK010000004.1, on the reverse strand, counting down.
GGTCCGTCAGCGGGGTCCCCTCGTAGAGCCCCAGCAGCTCCGGATCGTCGGCGGGCGGCTCGTCCTCGACGAAGACCGCCACGTTGTCCATAAGCCGCGTCAGCTCCGGCGGGATCCGGTCCAGGGCCTCTGCGACAAGCTCCTCGAACTCCTCGCGCGTCATCTCCAGCACCGGGCCATTGTCCCTCCGGGGGAAACCGTTTTGGCGATAGCTCCCCGGATCCCATATGCTTCTCACGTCCCCGACGCGCTGGAAAGCGCCCAGGCGGGCCTTTAGCCCTCATCGTCTAGTGGCCCAGGACGCCGCCCTTTCAAGGCGGTAGCACGGGTTCGAATCCCGTTGGGGGTACGCATTACCGTGTGCAAGACTTTGTCTCGCACACTGCAAGGTCCTGTGGAGCAGTTGGTTAGCTCGCCACCCTGTCAAGGTGGAGGTCGCGGGTTCAAGTCCCGTCAGGATCGCTGAGGCCGGAAACGGTCTCGTGGCTGGGTAGCTCAGTTGGTACGAGCGATCGCCTGAAAAGCGATAGGTCGCCGGTTCGACCCCGGCCCCAGCCACCACCAGGAAGGCCCCGTCCATCGGACGGGGCCTTCTGTGGTTACTCCCGAGCCTCCTCCGTCCGGACCCGGCGGCGCCACCGCACCAGGCCGAAGACCGCCGCCCCCAGGGCGACCAGCCCGAGCAGCGCCCGGTCCGGGACCGCGGCCGCCAGCGACCGCACCCGCTGCTCCACCGCGAACGAGTCGTCCACGTCCAGCAGCCCCGGCAGCGCGCTCGCCCCGTCGTAGACGAGGAACAGCACGCCCAGGGTGATGAAGAACAGCCCGGACAGCAGCGAGGTGGTGTGCAGCTCCCGGCCCGCGACGCGGAAGGCACGGCCGCGCAGCCAGCGCCGCCGGCCCAGATCGAACCGCTCCCACAGCAGGGCCATCACGAAGAGCGGCACGGCCATCCCCAGCGCGTAGACCGCGAGCAGCAGGCCGCCGTAGACCGGGCTGCCGCTGACCGCAGCGACCGTCAGGACGCTGCCCAGGATCGGACCGGCGCAGAAACCGGCCAGCCCGTAGACCGCGCCGAGCGCGTACACGGACAGGGCGGTGGTCGGCCGGATCCGCCCGGAAAGCTCCGAGATCCGCTTCGAGGCGAAGCCCAGGCCCAGGATCTGCGCCGCTCCGAGGGCGATGATCAGCCAGCCGCCGGCGAGGACCAGCTGGTCGCGGTTGCCGTGGAAGAACCGCCCGGTGTACGAGCCGGCCGCCCCCAGCGGCACGAGGGTGCTCGCGAGGCCCGCGTAGAAGATGCCGGTGCGCGCCAGCAGGCGTGAGGCGGAGTCGATCGAGTACGCGAAGAAGGCCGGCAGGAGCAGTGCGCTGCACGGGCTGAGCAGCGCGAGGAGGCCGCCCAGCAGGGCGGCCAGGTATCCGATGTCGGTCACCGCTCCGCCGCCGCCTCGGCCTGCGCGACGGCGGCGGTGAAGGCGGCGAGCGGTTGGGCTCCGGCGATCGGCCTGCCGTTCACCAGGAAGGAGGGGGTGGAGGTGACGCCGATGCGGTAGCCCTCCTCCTGGTCCTTCTTCAGCGCTGCCGCGGCCTGCTCGCCGGCCATGTCGGCCTTGAAGCGCTCCAGGTCGGGGACCCCGGCCTCGCGGGCCAGCTCCAGGAGCCGCGGCTCGGCGAAGCCCTTCTCCTTGGAGCCGTCGGCGTAGGCGGCCGCGTGGAAGGCCGCGAACCGGTCCTGCTGCCCGGCTGCCCAGGCCGCCTTGGCGGCAGCCTCCGATTCGGCGCCGAAGATCGGGAAGTTGCGCCACTCGATGCGCAGGGTGCCGTTGTCGACGTACTTCTTCACCAGCTCGGGCTCGGTGTCCCGGGCGAACTTGGCGCAGTAGCCGCACTTGAAGTCGGAGTACTCGATGAGCACGACAGGCGCGTCCGCGCGGCCGAGGGCGAGCTTGTCGCCGGGCTCCCGGCGGGCCAGGGCCCGGAGCGCGGCGGAGGTGTCGGTCCGGGGTGCGGCGGCCGGTGCGGAGCCGGCGGATCCCGAGTCCCTGTCGGCGGGGGCGGTGGCCTGCCAGGAGACGAGGCCCAGGGTGACCGCGGCGAGGGCGACCCCCGCGGAGATCAGCAGGGGCTTCGCTGCGGACTTCGGCTTGGGGCCGGCCTTGGGCCTGGGCCGAGGGCCGGGCTGGGGGTTGGCCTTGGGATCGGGCGTGGACGAGGGCATACGGGTGCTCCAGCGATGCGGGGGGGGTGTGGCGGACCGGTGAGGCGCACCCGCTCCTAGAGCCGCATCACGGACAGCTCCACCGGACCGGGGGCGGGCCGGCCGGGCCCGCGGGCGGGCGCCCGTACGGGAAGGTACGCGTGGGCGCGGGCCGCCGGCGGGACCGGGCGGCCCGGCGGCACCTGCGCGTGGTCGCCCCCGGCCCGGGTCACAACGGCGGGCGTCCCTCCGCGATCGGGAGCCGCGGGAGCGCAGGAGGGTCCGCCGCCCCGGACGACCGGCTCGGCGTGCGGCACGTCCGAGGAGGCGGGCCCGCCCGGGAGCGGAGCCCGACCGGTGACGGCGCCCGCCCCGGCGCGGACGCCGGGGGCCGGGCCGCCGGGGGCCGCCGTGTCGGGAGCGTCGCCTGCCGCGGGGGCCGCGGTCCGGGCCGCAGGGTGGACCGGGACGGGGGACGGCAGCCCGGCGGGGCCGACCGCCGCAGTCGACCCGTCCCAGGCCTCGACGGGCGGGGAGTCCGGCAGGAACGGTCCGGCGGCGGCGGGGGCCGTTGCGCCCAGCAGCGCCGCCAGGACCGCGAGCACGGCGCAGCCGAAGAGGCGGGGGCGGGACAAGGTGGGCTGCCTCTCACTCGTACGGCCGAGGGACTCGTCCCGAAATGGTACGGGTCCACCCGACAAATGCGTTCGCCACCCGGAGGGCCCAGGTGAGATCCTCGATCAGGTATGTCTACTTCCTTCGCCGCCCTGCAGACGCTTCTCGGTGAGATCTCCCTCCGTGACGCGCACCGCCTCGGCCGCCGCCTCGAAGGCGCCCGCCGCATCCGCAAGCCCGAGGCCAAGCAGGCCGTGCTCGACGAGATCGCCTCGGAGGCCGCGAAGGCCGCCGAGCGGCTGTCCGGCCGTGCCTCGCGGATGCCGGAGGTCACGTATCCCGAGAACCTGCCCGTCAGCCAGAAGAAGGACGAGATCGCCGAGGCGATACGCGACCACCAGGTCGTGATCGTCGCGGGCGAGACCGGCTCCGGCAAGACCACGCAGATCCCCAAGATCTGCATGGAGCTGGGCCGCGGGGTCCGGGGCATGATCGGGCACACCCAGCCCCGCCGGATCGCCGCCCGCACCGTGGCGGAGCGCATCGCCGAGGAGCTGAAGTCCGAGATCGGGCAGACCGTCGGCTGGAAGGTCAGGTTCACCGACCAGGTGGACCAGGACGCGACCTTCGTGAAGCTGATGACGGACGGCATCCTGCTCGCCGAGATCCAGACGGACCGCGAGCTGCGCGCCTACGACACGATCATCATCGACGAGGCGCACGAGCGGTCCCTGAACATCGACTTCCTGCTCGGCTACCTGGCGACGCTCCTGCCCAAGCGGCCCGACCTCAAGGTGGTCATCACCTCGGCGACGATCGACCCGGAGCGCTTCTCCCGGCACTTCGGAGACGCCCCGATCGTCGAGGTCAGCGGCCGCACGTACCCGGTGGAGGTCCGCTACCGGCCGCTCCTCGAAGATGATTCCGAGGACTCCGACCGCGACCAGATCACCGCGATCTGCGACGCCGTCGACGAGCTCCAGGCCGAGGGCTCCGGCGACATCCTGGTCTTCCTCTCCGGCGAGCGCGAGATCCGCGACACCGCGGACGCGCTCATCAAGAAGAAGCTGCGCTTCACCGAGGTGCTCCCGCTCTACGCCCGCCTCTCGCACGCCGAGCAGCACCGGGTCTTCCAGCAGCACACGGGCCGCCGGATCGTCCTGGCCACGAACGTCGCGGAGACCTCGCTCACCGTCCCCGGCATCAAGTACGTGATCGACCCGGGCACCGCCCGGATCTCCCGCTACAGCCACCGCACCAAGGTGCAGCGCCTGCCGATCGAGCGGATCTCGCAGGCCAGCGCCAACCAGCGCAAGGGCCGCTGCGGCCGTACCAGCGACGGCATCTGCATCCGGCTGTACTCCGAGGACGACTTCAACGCCCGCCCCGAGTTCACCGACGCCGAGATCCTGCGCACGAACCTGGCCTCCGTCATCCTCCAGATGACCGCCGCCGGCCTCGGCGAGATCGAGAAGTTCCCCTTCATCGACCCGCCGGACCACCGCAACATCCGCGACGGCGTGCAGCTCCTCCAGGAGCTCGGGGCGCTGGACCCGGCCGAGAAGGATCCGAAGAAGCGCCTGACGCAGATGGGCCGCAAGCTGTCCCAGCTGCCCGTCGACCCGCGGCTGGCCCGCATGGTCATCGAGGCCGACAAGAACAACTGCGTCCGCGAGGTCATGGTCATCGCGGCGGCCCTGTCCATCCAGGACCCGCGCGAGCGCCCCTCGGACAAGCAGACCCAGGCCGACCAGAACCACGCCCGCTTCAAGGACGAGACCAGCGACTTCCTCTCGTTCCTGAACATGTGGCGCTACGTCCGGGAGCAGCAGAAGGAGCGCGGCTCCTCGTCCTTCCGCCGGATGTGCAAGCAGGAGTACCTGAACTTCCTGCGGATCCGCGAGTGGCAGGACATCTACTCGCAGCTGCGCACGGTCGCCAAGAGCATGGGCATCCACGTCAACGAGGCCGACGCCCCCGAGCAGGTCGTCCACGTGTCGCTGCTGGCCGGTCTGCTCTCGCACATCGGGCTCAAGGACACCGACAAGAACGAGTACCTCGGTGCGCGCAGCGCCAAGTTCGCGATCTTCCCCGGCTCGTCGCTGTTCAAGAAGCAGCCGAAGTTCGTGATGTCGGCCGAGCTGGTGGAGACCTCCCGGCTGTGGGCCCGGGTGAACGCCAAGGTGGAGCCCGAGTGGGTGGAGCCGCTGGCGCAGCACCTGGTCAAGCGCACCTACAGCGAGCCGCACTGGGAGAAGGACCAGGCGGCCGTGATGGCGTACGAGAAGGTGACGCTGTACGGCGTGCCGATCGTCGCCCAGCGGAAGATCAACTACGGCCGGATCGACCCGGAGGTCTCGCGCGAGCTGTTCATCCGCAACGCGCTGGTCGAGGGCGACTGGCGGACGCACCACAAGTTCTACGCCGACAACCGCAAGCTCCTCACCGAGGTGGAGGAGCTGGAGAACCGGGCGCGGCGCCGCGACATCGTCGTGGACGACGAGACCCTCTTCGACTTCTACGACCAGCGGATCCCCGAGCACGTGGTGTCCGGGGCGCACTTCGACTCGTGGTGGAAGCACAAGAAGCGCGACGAGCCGGAACTGCTCGATTTCGAGCGGGAGATGCTCCTCACGGAGAAGGCGGCCGGGGTCACCAAGGCCGACTACCCGGACTCCTGGCGGCAGGGGCAGCTGAAGTTCCGCGTGACCTACCAGTTCGAGCCCGGCGCGGACGCGGACGGCGTGACCGTCCACATCCCGCTCCAGGTGCTGAACCAGGTCACCGACGAGGGCTTCGACTGGCAGATCCCGGGTCTGCGCGAGGAGGTCGTCACCGAGCTGATCCGCTCGCTGCCCAAGCCGATCCGCCGGCACTACGTGCCCGCGCCGAACTACGCGGGCCGGTTCCTGGACACGGCCGTGCCGCTGCAGGAGCCGCTGCCGGCGACGCTGGCGCGCGAGCTCCAGCGCATGGTCGGCGTGCCGGTGTCGGCCGACGACTTCGACCTGACCCGCATCCCGGACCACCTGAAGATCACCTTCCGGATCGTCGACGAGCGGCGCCGCAAGATCGCCGAGGACAAGGACCTGGAGGCCCTGCGACTCAGGCTGAAGCCCAAGGCCCGCCAGGCCCTCTCCCAGGCCGCCGCTGCCACCGCCGAGCGGGCGGGCGGCGAGTCGGTGGAGCGCACCGGTCTGACCGACTGGACCATCGGAACCCTCACCAAGGTCTTCGAGACCCGGCGTGCGGGCCAGCCGGTGAAGGCGTACCCGGCGCTGGTGGACGAGGGCACGAGCGTTTCCGTACGGCTCTTCGACACGGAGGCCGAACAGCAGCAGGCGATGTGGCTGGGCACCCGCCGGCTCATCCTGCTGAACATCCCCGTGAACCCGGCGAAGTTCGCCTCGGACCACCTCACCAACCAGCAGAAGCTGGCCCTGTCCAGGAACCCGCACGGCTCCGTCCAGGCACTGTTCGACGACTGCGCGACCGCGGCGGCCGACAAGCTCATCGCGGACCACGGGGGCCCGGCGTGGGACGAGGCGGGCTTCCGCAGGCTCTACGAGGCCGTCCGCGCGGACCTGGTGGACACGACCGTGCGGGCGGTGAACCAGGTGCAGCAGGTGCTGGCCGCCTGGCAGGCCTGTGAGCGGCGCCTGAAGGCCACCTCCAGCCTCGCGCTGGCCGCGAACATCCAGGACGTCAGGACGCAGCTGGCAGCCCTGGTGCCGGCCGGCTTCGTGACGCTGACCGGGCTGCGCAGGCTCCCGGACCTGATGCGCTACCTGGTGGCGGCGGACCGGCGGCTCCAGCAGATGCCCACGGGCGTCCAGCGCGACACGACGCGCATGGAGAAGGTCCACGAGATGCAGGACGAGTACGCCTGGCTGCTGGAGCAGCTGCCGAAGGGACGGCCCGTCCCGGCCGCCGTCACCGACATCCGCTGGATGATCGAGGAGCTGCGCGTCAGCTACTTCGCGCACGCGCTCGGCACGGCGTATCCGATCTCCGACAAGCGGATCGTGAAGGCGGTGGACGCAGCCGCCCCCTGATCGGTTCGACCGCACCCCCTGAGCTGCTGTACAGTCTGATTCGCAGCCGCCGCCGAGTGGCCGCGAATCAAGGTCCTGTGGAGCAGTTGGTTAGCTCGCCACCCTGTCAAGGTGGAGGTCGCGGGTTCAAGTCCCGTCAGGATCGCAACAACGTCAGGGCCCGTATCCCCCCGGGGGTACGGGCCCTGACGCGTTGGCGGACACTTCCGCCCGGCCGGGTTGAAGGGCTCCGGGCGCCCGACCGCCGGCCGCGGCTCTCGCGCGGGCCGCTCCGCGGCTCCCGGATGTCCTCCCGGACCACTCCCGCCTTCCCGCCGCGTTCCCGCCTTCCCGCCGGTCCGGCCCGCGCCCGCGCATCACCCCTTCGGCGGAGAATCCCCCGTTCGCATGATGCTCACCGCGACGCCCTTCCCCATTACGGGGTGCATTGCCGGATATACAAGAGTGATCATCTGTGACGGGTGTCACCGCATGAGTTTTTCGGACTCACACTTTTATCGCACCCATACGCCCGCTCGATTTAATATGTGCAATGGTACCTACCCCGTCAGGCCGCCCGGCGGACTTCCGGTACCCGCCTGACCTGGGCATAAAAAAGATCGCGCTGGACCCGGCGGAGTCCAGCGCGATCGAACGACCCGAGAACCTGTTGGGGCAGGCCGGGCCGTATGAAGCAATGTGGGTTTTCATCGGATTGGGGGACCCGATACTGACCCGTTTAAAGCGGGGTGTTTACGCGACCTCAGGCCTCGCTGCGCTGCTGCGGAATTCCCGCCAGCAGTGCGCGGACCTCGGCCTCGCGGTACCGGCGGTGTCCACCCAGGGTGCGGATGGACGTGAGCTTGCCAGCCTTGGCCCAGCGGGTGACCGTCTTCGGGTCCACGCGGAACATCGTGGCAACCTCAGCCGGGGTCAGCAGCGGCTCGGCATCAGGGGTGCGAGCGGTCATGAGCGGCCTCCTCGGGAGAACCGAACCATCTCGGTTCTTTCCTCTAAATTCTGCACCTTGGCCCGCGTTGCCCGAAATGGACATACGCGGGCCGAGTCGGTTATAGGACGAACGGCTTGTCCTCGGCACTACAACTACACCATCCGTCCAGCCTCGACGGCCAAACCGACGGAATTGCCCTCCGAGGTGTTCATCAGCGGCGGAAGCCCGATGGACCGTCCCATAACGGACAGTCACCCCACTGTGACGATCAGTCACAGAGCGATCAGGAGTCGTCAGACCCCCCGTAGAGTGCAATGCCGAGCATTCCGCCCTTAGTTGGGCGGAAGGAACCCTCCCCGGACTCCTTGTCCTATTTTGGCACGAGGGTAGGGGAAGGGCGCAAGGGTGTGGTTAGTGCGGTCCGTCACGCTTGGGCCAATGGCCCGTATCGGGACGTAGGTCCTGGCACTACGTCCCAAATGACACACTCAGGCCTCTGATCAGCCAGTTTTGACCGAACGACCGATACGCGGCGGTACGTACGGACCTCCGAAAGGTGAAACCAGCCACACAGGCGACTTTCAGCCTAATTCGCGAAAAGTCGCTCCCGGACCGCCCGCCAGCGCTCCGCGAGACCCCCGTAGGCCTCCGCCGCACCCTCCGCGTCCCCCGCCCGCAGGGCCTCGATGCCCGCCGCGAGGTCCGCCGCCGAACGGTCGGCCGCGAGCCGGCCCGCCGGCAGGGCGTGCACCAGCCCGCCGTAGTCCAGCTCGACCATCGAGCGCGGATGGAACTCCTCCAACCAGCTCCCGACCTCCACCAGCCCCTCGGCGAGCATCCCGTACCCCTCCGCGGCGCGCAGCGTCCGCAGGGCCCGGGCGAGGCGCCGGCGCGCCTGCACCATCGGCGTCCGGTAGCGCAGCCGCTGCCCCGGCACGAACTCCCGCTCCTCGTCCGCGACCAGCACGAACCAGCGCAGCGGGATCTGCCACACCCCCGTCCGGATCCACGGGCGCGCGTCCGGGTTGCGCTCGCGCCAGCGCTCGTACTCCTCGGCCGCCCGCCGGCGCGCCTCCGGCGGCAGCGCCGCGTCCAGCACCGGGCGGGGGAACTGCTCGACCAGCTCCTCCAGCGCCAGCCAGCCGCGCAGCCGGGTGCGCCACGGGCAGACCAGCAGGACCCCGTCGACCTCCGCGGTGAACGCGTCGCTGCTCTCCTTCGCGGGCACCCCCATCAGGGGGACCCGCACCAAGTCCGCCAGCGACCGGCGCAGTTCGTCCTGAGCGGTCGGGGCCGTCCCGCGCCGGGCGTACTGCGCCCAGTGCGTGCGCTCCGGCTCCGTGAAAGCGGCCAGGGGTTCGTAGACGCGCAGGTAGGAGGCGTACGGGACGGCCGGCGCCGAGCGCGCGGAGGGCAGCAGGGGATCGGGGGATTCGGTCACCCTCCCGTACTCCCCTCTTCCGGGCTCCGGTTCACCTCCGGTCCGCCCCTCGCCCGGCCCGGACCACCCCCGTACTCCGAGAGTGTTTCGATCCCCGGACAGGACACCCCCATCCGGCCCACAGGTCTTACTCTGCTCCCAGCGCGTCCTCCCCCACCCGCAGGGGGGCGTCTTCCCGCCGCATCTCTTCCATGGGAGTCACCACCGTGACCGAAATGACCGACGGCGTCCTGCACACCCTGTTCCGCACGGAGCAGGGCGGCCACGAGCAAGTCGTGCTGTGCCAGGACCGAGCCACCGGCCTGAAAGCCGTCATCGCGATCCACTCCACCGCCCTGGGCCCCGCCCTCGGCGGTACGCGTTTCCACGCCTACGCCTCCGACGAGGAGGCCGTGCGCGACGCGCTGAACCTCTCGCGCGGCATGTCGTACAAGAACGCCATGGCCGGTCTCGGCCTCGGCGGCGGCAAGGCCGTGATCATCGGTGACCCCGACGTCATCAAGACCGAGGAGCTCCTGGAGGCCTACGGCCGCTTCGTGGAGTCCCTCGGCGGCCGCTACGTGACCGCCTGCGACGTCGGCACCTTCGTCGCCGACATGGACGTCGTCGCCCGTGAGACCCGCTGGGCCACCGGCCGCTCCCCCGAGAACGGCGGCGCCGGCGACTCCTCGGTGCTCACCGCCTACGGCGTCTTCCAGGGCATGCGCGCCTCGGCCCAGCACCTGTGGGGCGACCCGACCCTGCGCGGCCGCAAGGTCGGCGTCGCGGGCGTCGGCAAGGTCGGCCACTACCTGGTGGAGCACCTGCTCGAGGACGGCGCCGAGGTCGTCATCACCGACGTCCGCCAGGAGTCGGTGCAGCGCATCCTCGACAAGCATCCGGGCAAGGTCACCGCGGTCGCCGACACGGACGCGCTGATCCGTGTCGAGGGCCTCGACATCTACGCCCCGTGCGCGCTCGGCGGAGCCCTGAACGACGAGACGGTCCCGGCCCTCACCGCCACGATCGTGTGCGGCGCGGCCAACAACCAGCTCGCCCACCCGGGCATCGAGAAGGACCTCGCGGACCGCGGCATCCTCTACGCCCCGGACTACGTGGTCAACGCGGGCGGGGTCATCCAGGTCGCCGACGAGCTGCACGGCTTCGACTTCGACCGCTGCAAGGTGCAGGCCACGAAGATCTTCGACACCACGCTGGAAATCTTCGCTCGTGCGAAGGCGGACGGCATCCCCCCGGCCGCCGCGGCCGACCGGATCGCCGAGCAGCGCATGGCCGACGGTCGCCGGACCCTGCCGGTGACGGCCTCCTAGGGGCCGGTCGCGCGGCCCGCCGGGTGCGGCGAGACGGAACTCACTGCACTTCGGCGGGTCGCTCGCCAGGAAAGGGTTAAAATCGCAGCTGACCAGCGAGGACGGGGCGCCTTGTTGGTTCTGCACCGGGGCGCGTCATGCGGGCGGCGTACCGTATGGCCGCGGAAGCAGGTACCGTTAAACCCCTACGGACGGTCTCTCCACGGAGAGCCCGCTCCGAACCATGAACGCGTGTCAGACTCTGGGGCCGTCGAGCCCCGTCACCGAGGGGGTCGAGCCATGGGGCGCGGCCGGGCAAAGGCCAAGCAGACGAAGGTCGCCCGCCAGCTGAAGTACAGCAGCGGCGGGACTGACTTGTCGCGTCTGGCCAACGAGCTGGGCGCATCGACCGCGGAACCGCTGCCTGTCAGCGAGCCGGTCGAGGTAGACGACGAGCTGGACGAGGACGACCCGTACGCTCGGTACGCCGACCTCTACAACAGCGACGACGACGACGAGGACGACGAGTCCGGTCCGTCGGCACAGCGTCGCGGCGCTTGACGCCCTGAGGCGTCTGCACGACACGTCAAATGCTGAAACCCGGTCCAGGGCATAGCCCCGGGCCGGGTTTCAGTGCTGCTCAGCGCGCGTAGGAACCGGTGAGGGTCGCGCCCTCGGTGTGGTCGCCGCGGTCCAGGATCTCGCCCGCGACCCAGGCGTCGACGCCCCGGTCGGCCAGCGCGGTCAGCGCCACGTCCACCGACTCGGCGGGCACGACGGCCATCATGCCGACGCCCATGTTCAGGGTCTTCTCCAGCTCCAGCTGCTCCACCTGCCCGGCCTTGCCGACCAGGTCGAAGACCGCACCGGGGGTCCAGGTCGAACGGTCGACCGTGGCGTGCAGGTGGTCCGGGATCACCCGTGCCAGGTTGGCCGCGAGGCCGCCGCCGGTGATGTGCGAGTACGCGTGCACCTCGGCCGTCCGGGTGAGGGCCAGGCAGTCCAACGAGTAGATCTTGGTGGGCTCCAGGAGCTCCTCGCCGAGGGTCCGGCCGAGCTCCTCCACGTGGCTGTCGAGGGACATGCCCGCGCGGTCGAAGAGGACGTGGCGGACCAGCGAGTACCCGTTCGAGTGAAGCCCGGACGAGGCCATCGCGATGACGGCGTCCCCCGTACGGATGCGATCCGCACCGAGCAGGCGGTCGTACTCGACGACGCCCGTGCCGGCGCCCGCCACGTCGAAGTCGTCCGGCCCCAGCAGGCCGGGGTGCTCGGCGGTCTCGCCGCCCACCAGGGCGCAGCCCGCGAGGACACAGCCCTCGGCGATGCCCTTGACGATGGCGGCGACACGCTCGGGGTGCACCTTGCCCACGCAGATGTAGTCGGTCATGAAGAGCGGCTCGGCGCCGCAGACGACGATGTCGTCCATGACCATCGCGACCAGGTCGTGGCCGATGGTGTCGTACACGCCCATCTGACGGGCGATGTCCACCTTGGTGCCGACCCCGTCGGTGGCCGAGGCGAGCAGCGGGCGCTCGTACCGCTTGAGGGCGGAGGCGTCGAAGAGGCCGGCGAAACCGCCGAGGCCGCCGAGGACCTCGGGGCGCTGCGTCTTCTTCACCCACTCCTTCATCAGCTCGACGGCGCGGTCTCCCGCTTCGATGTCGACGCCCGCGGCTGCGTAGCTGGCACCGGTGGTCTTCTCTGTCATGACAGGAGAGAGCTTTCGTGTCGTTACTGCGGTTGGTGCGGGGCCCTGGGAAAAGCCTGAAAGACAGGGCCCCGCGCAGGTCGAGCCGGGACTTACGGGCGGCGGAGCGCGTCGGCGGCGTCCGTGCCGCCGGCCAGCTCGGTCTCCAGAAGCTGCTTGCCGAGGAGCTGCGGGTCCGGGAGCTCCATCGGGTACTCGCCGTCGAAGCAGGCACGGCAGAGGTTGGGCTTCTGGATCGTCGTCGCCTCGATCATCGAATCGAGCGAGATGTAGGAGAGGGAGTCCGCACCCAGCGACGTGGCGATCTCGTCGACCGTCATGCCGTTGGCGATGAGCTCGGCCCGGGTGGCGAAGTCGATGCCGAAGAAACACGGCCACTTCACCGGCGGCGAGGAGATCCGGATGTGGACCTCGGCCGCGCCGGCCTCGCGGAGCATCTTGACCAGGGCCCGCTGGGTGTTGCCGCGGACGATCGAGTCGTCGACGACCACCAGGCGCTTGCCGCGGATGACTTCCTTGAGGGGGTTGAGCTTCAGGCGGATGCCGAGCTGGCGGATCGTCTGCGAGGGCTGGATGAAGGTCCGGCCGACGTAGGCGTTCTTGACCAGGCCCGAGCCGTAGGGAATCCCGCTGGCCTCGGCGTAGCCGACCGCGGCGGGCGTGCCGGATTCCGGCGTCGCTATCACCAGGTCCGCTTCGACCGGGGCTTCCTCGGCCAGGCGCCGGCCCATCTCGACACGCGAGAGGTAGACGTTGCGGCCGGCGATGTCGGTGTCCGGGCGCGCCAGGTAGACGTACTCGAAGACACAGCCCTTGGGCTTCGCTTCCGCGAATCGGGACGTGCGCAGACCGTTCTCGTCGATGGCGACGAGTTCACCCGGCTCGACCTCGCGGACGAAGCTGGCGCCGCAGATGTCGAGGGCGGCGGTCTCGCTCGCGACCACCCAGCCGCGCTCCAGGCGGCCGAGGACCAGCGGGCGGATGCCCTGCGGGTCACGGGCGGTGTAGAGGGTCCCCTCGTCCATGAACACCAGCGAGAAGGCGCCCTTGACCTTCGGGAGCACCACGCGGGCGGACTCCTCGATGGTCAGCGGCTTGCCGTCCGCGTCCACCTGGCCGGCCAGCAGGGCCGTGACCAGGTCGGTGTCGTTGGTGGCAGCCACCTGGGTGGCTCGGCCGTCCTGACGGGGGAGGTCGGCGACCATCTCGGCGAGCTCGGCGGTGTTCACCAGGTTGCCGTTGTGTCCCAGGGCCAGGGAGCCGTGGGCGGTCGCGCGGAAAGTGGGCTGCGCGTTCTCCCAGACGGACGCACCGGTGGTCGAATAGCGGGCGTGACCGACCGCGATATGACCTTGGAGCGAGCCGAGGGAGGTTTCGTCGAAGACCTGGGAAACGAGGCCCATGTCCTTGAAGACGAGGATCTGGGAACCGTTGCTCACAGCGATTCCCGCGGACTCTTGTCCACGGTGCTGCAGCGCATACAGTCCGAAGTAGGTGAGCTTGGCGACCTCTTCACCCGGAGCCCAGACACCGAAGACGCCACAAGCGTCCTGGGGGCCCTTTTCGCCGGGGAGCAGGTCGTGGTTGAGTCGTCCATCACCACGAGGCACGCTTCCGAGTGTAGGCGAGATCGACCACTGGTCCGAATTGGGGACGGCCGGGAAATGTCACAGCACAGAGGGTGACCGGACGCTCCCGTCTCGGTATTCGGATCACCTTGTTGACATGTACGAAGGCATTCGCGGCGGCTCCCGGTCCGTGCAGCCTCTCGGTGACCGCACGGTCACACCCGTGGAGCGCCGGCGCGTCGTCCCGGTCCGTGTCGTGAGGACCGTCCGTCGCTGTTCCGCGTCACCACAACTCTTCCTGTTCCCTTCCCTTTTCCGCCCCGCCCCGCCCTGCTCCGCCGTGCCGCGCGCCGTCCGGCGCCCCGCCCGGGGCGGACCGGCGGACCGTGCACCGGAGTGCCTGTGTCTTCGTACGAGAACGAGCTGTCCCGGCGTGCACTTCACGGGCGCCGTCAGGGTGGCCGCGGCACGCCGCCGCGGGCTGGGCGGACCTCTCGGCACGGCTCCCCGCAACAGCCCTCGTCACCGGTCGGCGGAGCAGCGCGCGGACATGGGAGGCCGCGGGCGCGGGCCTGCTGCCCTGCACAGGGGAACCGGCCGGCCGGGGCGGGTGGCGAGTCACTCCGGCCACCCCGCCCCGGCCCGCCGCCGTTCGGCTATTCCACGTCGGACGGCGCCTCGGCGATCAGGCCCTTGCCGTCCGCGGAGGTGAGGGTCAGCAGGCGGCCCTCGATCCGGGCGACCAGGGGGCCGCTCGCGAACAGGTCGGTCAGCTTCGCCTCGACCTCGCCCGCCGGTCCGTCGCACGCCATGCGCGTGGTGGTGAGCGGCCCGAAGGTGAGCCGGTCGCCGTCGCGGGTGACCTGGCCGCTGAACCGGTTGCAGCCGAGGGTCCCGCTCACGGACAGGTCGGCGGCGATGGTGAACCGCGCCGTTCCGGCCGCCCCGGCGGGCAGCGAGGACACCGACGCGCCGCTGATCAGGGACTGGACGGTCCACTCGACCGCGGTGAGCGGTGCGTCGGGGGTCGCGGGCGCCGAGGTCATGGCGATGGTGCTCCCGTCGGCGGTCTTCAGGGTGAGCCGGTCGGGCCCCCGGTCGATGGTGAGGCGCCCGGTGAACAGCTTGGCGAAGGCCGTCTCGAACTCCATGTCCGCGCAGGCCATGGTCGTCGAGGCGCCCGGGGTCACGGTCACCGCCGAGGTGCCCGCGAAGGAGGCGGTGGCCGTGAAGCCGTTGCAGCCGTAGTTGCCCTTGACCTGGTTCTCGCCGAAGTCGAGCCGGGCCGTCTCGGGGGCGTGCAGGGTGCGGCCGCCCGTGGTCAGGGACTCGACGGACCAGCGGCCCACGGGGTCGGGGAGCACCGTGCCCGCGCCCTGCTCCTCGGCCCGGCCGCAGCCGGCCGCGGCGAGCGCGAGGACGAGGGCCAGCCCCGTGGGGACGATGACGTGCCGGAGGGTACGCATGCCCCTGGGACGAACGCGGTCCCCGGTCGGTTCCACCACGGCCGCGCCCCGCTCAGCTCATCAGCGGAAGCAGCGCCGACAGGTCGGCCCGTTCACCGCCGGCCCGCACCTGCGCCGAGGCGAGCGCCCCGGCCCATGCCGTACGGCCGGTCGCGAGCCGGATCCAGGTCAGCGGGTCGGTCTCCACCACGTTCGGCGGGGTGCCGCGCGTGTGCCGCGGCCCCTCGATGCACTGGACCACGGCGAACGGCGGGATCCGCACCTCGACCGAACCGCCCGGGGCCTTCAGGGCGAGGGAGTCGGCGAGCAGGCGCGTGCAGGCGGCCAGCGCCTGCCGCTCGATCGGGATGTCCAGTCCGGCCGCCCGGTTCAGGTCGTCGGTGTGGACCACCAGCTCCACGGTCCGGGTGACCAGGAAGTCGGCCAGGGTCATGTCGCCGATCCACAGCTGGAGCACGCGCCCGCCGGGGTTCGACTCGAGCGCCTCGGCCAGGGCTACGGCCGCCCGCTCGTACAGCTCGGGCAGGGGGGCGCCGGTGAGGGCCTCCCGGGCCGCCTCGGAGATCTTCCCGGCGAGGGAGGCGGTGGCGAAGGGCCATTCGGTCGCGGTCAGCTCGGGGACGGCGCCGGGCGGGCGCGCGAGGCCGGCGGCCAGCGAGTCGGCGATCCACGCGATGTGCGCGGCGAGGTCGGCGACGGTCCAGTCCCCGAGCCCGCTGGGGCGCTCCAACTGTTCAGGGCCCAACTCCCGTACCGCTCGTCCGACATGACCGAACTGTGCGATCACGGCCGCTCTGATCCTGGCGTCGTCGTACTTGCGGGTCCTGGGTGCCATGCCGGGAGTCTGCCCGATCAGTCGCCGCCGCCACAGCCGCCACCGCAGCTGCTGCCGCAACTGCTGGAGCAACTGTTGGATCCGCAGCCTCCGGAGGAGCCGCAGGAACTGCCCGAGCTGCTCGACCGTTGCGCCGCGCGCTGCTTGCGCTTCTCCTCCTCGGCCCGCCGCTTGAGGGTGTGCGAGGTACCGGCGGCCCGCCAGGACGACCGCAGGCCGTGCCGGCGGAAGGGCAGCAGGGGCACCGCGCGGACGGCGTCGGTGATCGTGCTGTCGCCCCGGTAGACGGCGTACCGGAGGATCACCTCGGACCCCTCGAAGGGCACCCCGTACAGAAGCGCCTCGTAGGGCTCGGCGTGCCGGTCGATGTCGTGGTGGTCCTTCCGCAGCCGGCTCTCCGCGCCCCCGAGGAGCGTCTCGTCGTAGCGGCTGCGGCAGCCGTCGTCGAAGCGGTCGCGGAACGCCGTCAGCGGCGGGGCCGTCGTGGTGTCGGCGTCGGCCACCAGCCAGGCCGGTCCGAGCCACTGCTCGCGGACGCCCACGCGGACCACCGGCTGGGGGCCGTCGTGCAGCCGGCGGGCGGCGCGCCGTGCCGTGAGGCCGCGGCCGAGCACCGGAACCCCCGGGGCGAGCAGCAGCATGGCCAGGACCTGGGGGCCCGTCCCGTCGAAGGGGTCCCGCGGGCTCGCTCCCAGGTCCTGCGCGAGAACCCACCCGAGCAGTGCGGCGGCACCCAGGCACAACCCCGCACCGGTGGCGAGGAGCACCCGCCCGCGTCGGCGATGGCCGTCCGGCAGGTTCTCGGGGATCGCCGCACGGCTCTGTCCGGCGGCGGCGAGGAACAGCTCCCGCTGGCGCCGGCGCGAGCGGATCCGGAGCGCGGACCCGGCGAACGCCCAGGCGCACAGGGCGATCACCAGCACTCGGCCGGCCGGGCCGGGGCCGTCGGCGGGGCCGAGTGCGTACAGGTTGCGTACCGCGTCTCCGGCGATCACGGGGGTGGACAGGAGGGTGGCGGCCGGCAGGAACCGGTACCAGGCGGGGAGGGACACCAGGAGGACGGCCGGGACGTAGCCGGCCCAGGATGTGCCGTGTCCGGGGGCGTCAAAGTCGCCGAGGGCCAGGAGGACGAGCGAGAGGAGCACCAGCGGCGCGAGGATCCAGCCGACGGTGATCGGGGCGAAGACGGCCGGAACGCGTGCGTCGAGCCAGCGCTGGGCGTCCTTGACCGGCCAGCGAGGGGCGCCGCCGTCGGGTATCGCGGCGTCCGGCAGGTGCTTGACGATGCTCACGCGGTCAGTATGCGGAGCGCTCCCGGGCGCGGGTACGGCGCTCGTGCCACGGAATCGCTACGGCCGCTTGGCGGTGACGGGGCCGGGCCCCGCACGGAAGTTCCGTGCGGGGCCCGGCAGTGTTCTCGCTGCTCTCGCCGCGGGCGTTCTCGGCGTTCTCGCCGTCGATCAGGCCAGCAGGGCCGGGATCGTCGCCTCGTGGGCCTCGCGGAGCTCGGCCAGGGGCAGGCTGAACTCGCCCTGGATCTCGATCTCGTCGCCGTCCACCACACCGATGCGGGCGACCGGCAGGCCGCGCGCACCGCACATGTCGGTGAAACGGAGCTCCTCGCTGCGCGGGACCGCCACGATGGCGCGGCCCGCGGACTCGGAGAAGAGGAACGTGAAGGCGTCCAGGCCCTCCGGGACCACGATCCGCGCGCCGTTGCCGCCCTTGAGGCAGGACTCGGTCAGCGCCTGGATGACACCGCCGTCGGACAGGTCGTGCGCGGCGTCGATCATGCCGTCGCGCGAGGCGGAGATCAGGATCTCGGCCAGCAGCTTCTCGCGGCCCAGGTCCACCTTCGGCGGCAGGCCGCCGAGGTGGTCGTGGACGACCTGGGACCAGGCCGAGCCGCCGAACTCGGCGGCGGTGTCGCCGAGCAGGTACAGCAGCTGGCCGGCCTCCGCGAACGCCATCGGCGTACGGCGGTTGACGTCGTCGATCACGCCGAGCACGGCCACGACCGGGGTCGGGTGGATCGCGACGTCGCCCGTCTGGTTGTAGAGCGAGACGTTGCCGCCCGTCACCGGGGTGCCCAGCTCCAGGCAGCCGTCCGCGAGACCGCGGGTGGCCTCGGCGAACTGCCACATGACGCCCGGGTCCTCGGGGGAGCCGAAGTTCAGGCAGTCGGAGATGGCGAGGGGCTTGGCTCCGGTGGCGGCGACGTTGCGGTACGCCTCGGCCAGGGCCAGCTGCGCGCCCGTGTACGGGTCGAGCTTGGCGTAGCGGCCGTTGCCGTCGGTGGCCATGGCCACGCCGAGGTTGGACTCCTCGTCGATGCGGACCATGCCCGCGTCCTCGGGCTGCGACAGCACGGTGTTGCCCTGCACGAAGCGGTCGTACTGGTCGGTGACCCAGGACTTCGAGGCCTGGTTCGGGGAGGAGACCAGGGCCAGGACCTGCGCGCGCAGCTCCTCGGAGGTCTGCGGGCGGGGCAGCTTGCCCGCGTCGTCCGCCTGCAGCGCGTCCTGCCACTCGGGGCGGGCGTAGGGGCGGTTGTAGACCGGACCCTCGTGGGCGACGGTGCCCGGGGGCACGTCCACGATCTGCTCGCCGTGCCAGAAGATCTCCAGGCGCTCGCCGTCGGTCACCTCACCGATGACGGTGGCGATGACGTCCCACTTCTCGCAGATCTCCATGAAGCGCTCGACGTGCTGCGGCTCGACGATCGCGCACATGCGCTCCTGCGACTCGCTCATGAGGATCTCCTCGGGCGAGAGCGTCGCGTCGCGCAGCGGCACGGTGTCGAGCTCCACGCGCATGCCGCCGGAGCCGGCGGAGGCCAGCTCGGAGGTGGCGCAGGACAGGCCGGCGCCGCCGAGGTCCTGGATGCCCGCGACGAGCTTCTCCTTGAAGATCTCCAGGGTGCACTCGATGAGGAGCTTCTCCTGGAAGGGGTCGCCGACCTGGACGGCGGGGCGCTTCTTGGGCTTGCCCGTGCCATCGGCACTGTCAGACGCAGCGTCGAAGGTCTCGGACGCGAGGACCGAGACGCCGCCGATGCCGTCGCCGCCGGTGCGGGCGCCGTAGAGGATGACCTTGTTGCCGGGGCCGGAGGCCTGCGCGAGGTGGATGTCCTCGTGCTTCATGACGCCGATGCAGCCGGCGTTGACCAGCGGGTTGCCCTGGTAGCAGGCGTCGAAGACGACCTCGCCGCCGATGTTGGGCAGGCCCAGGCAGTTGCCGTAGCCGCCGATGCCCGCGACGACGCCCGGCAGGACGCGCTTGGTGTCGGGGTGGTCGGCCGCGCCGAAGCGCAGCGGGTCGACGACGGCGACCGGGCGGGCGCCCATGGCGAGGATGTCGCGGACGATGCCGCCGATGCCGGTGGCCGCGCCCTGGTAGGGCTCGATGTAGCTCGGGTGGTTGTGCGACTCGACCTTGAAGGTGACCGCGTAGCCCTGGCCGACGTCGACGACGCCGGCGTTCTCGCCGATACCGACGAGCATGGCGTCGTTCTGGGGGGCCTTCTCGCCGAACTGCTTCAGGTGGACCTTGCTGCTCTTGTAGGAGCAGTGCTCGGACCACATGACCGAGTACATGGCGAGCTCGGCGCCGGTCGGGCGGCGGCCGAGGATCTCCCGGATCCGGGCGTACTCGTCCTCCTTGAGGCCGAGCTCCTTCCAGGGCTGGGAGGCGTCCGGGGTTTCGGTGGCGTTCTTGACGGTGTCGAGGCTCATGCGCTGACCAGCTTCTTCAGGACCGACGTGAAGAACGGGAGGCCGTCGGTGCCGCCGGTTCCGATCAGCGGCTCGACCGCGTGCTCGGGGTGCGGCATGAGGCCGACGACGTTGCCCTGGGCGTTGGTGATGCCCGCGATGTCGCGGAGCGACCCGTTCGGGTTCACGTCCAGGTACCGGAAGGCCACTCGGCCCTCGGCCTCCAGTTCGTCGAGCGTGCGCTCGTCGGCGACGTACCGGCCGTCCATGTTCTTGAGCGGTACGGAGATCTCCTGGCCGGCGGTGTAGTCACCGGTCCACGCGGTCTCCGCGTTCTCCACCTGCAGCTTCTGGTCGCGGCAGATGAAGTGCAGGTGGTTGTTGCGGAGCATCGCCCCCGGCAGCAGGTGGGCCTCGGTGAGGACCTGGAAGCCGTTGCAGATGCCGAGGACGGGCATGCCGCCCCTGGCCTGCTCGATGATGGTCTCCATCACCGGCGAGAAACGGGAGATGGCCCCGGCGCGCAGGTAGTCCCCGTAGGAGAAGCCGCCCGCGAGGACGACCGCGTCGACCTGGTGCAGGTCCTTGTCGCGGTGCCAGAGCGAGACCGGCTCGGCCCCGGCGAGGCGGACGGCGCGCAGCGAGTCACGGTCGTCGAGCGTTCCGGGGAACGTGACGACACCGATGCGAGTGGTCACCGTCAGGCCTCGACCTTCACGGTGAAGTCTTCGATGACGGTGTTGGCGAGGAACGTTTCGGCCATCTTGTGGATGCGGTCGAGGGCGGCCTGGTCGACCGGTCCCTCCACTTCCAGTTCGAAGCGCTTCCCCTGACGGACGTCGGCGATGCCCTCGAAGCCCAGGCGCGGCAGTGCACGCTGCACCGCCTGGCCCTGGGGGTCGAGGATCTCCGGCTTGAGCATGACGTCGACTACGACGCGTGCCACTGGCACTCCCGATGAGGTGGTTGGTGCAAGGCGGTTCCATCAGCGTACCCGGCCGAAATTTCTACGCGGGTAGATATCCCGGCGGTCCTGATCACCGCACCGTTTCGGCTTCACCAACGCTTCGCAAAATCCCCAGGAAAACCACGTACCCGGCATTGCGGCGGGACACGCGGGGAGAATTAACTGAGCTTCGCAATGCAATGGGAATCGAGGTACAAAGGAATCAACCGGGATTCCGGTCGAAAGTTGCATTGCCCCAAAACATCCGAACAGGCGACATCGCCGCACGTCATGCAGGTGGCGGCGTCGCACGAAGGGACCGATATCCGTGGCGCAGCGCGTAGTGGTGACGCTCTCCGACGACATCGACGGCGGAGAAGCGGCGGAAACGGTCATGTTCGCCCTGGACGGTAAGTCGTACGAGATCGACCTCAATGCGGCCAACGCAAACAAACTCCGGAAGGGCCTCGCGCCCTTCGTGGCCGCCGGCCGCCGCCGGTCGCACTCGGGGAAGACCTACAAGCACACCTCGGTCGCCCCGGACCCGGCGGTGGTCCGCGCGTGGGCCCGGTCCAACCAGCACGACGTCCCGCCGCGGGGCCGCATCCCGAAGAAGATCTACGAGGCCTACAACGCAGCCCACTGAGGGCCGATTTGCCAAGGCCCCCCACCCGTCCGCTAGTGTGTGGATCACGCCGAGGGGCCAGACCGCAGGTCAGAGCCTCCGAGGTCGTGCGGGTGTAGTTCAGTAGCAGAACATCCCTCTTCCAGAGGGAAGGCGCAGTGTGCGATCCCTGTCACCCGCTCTGCATGACTTTCCGACCACTCCGGTGGATCGGGTAGAGTGATGCACGTACTGCCCCGGCAGTGCACTGCTTGCGGACGTAGCTCAGTTGGTAGAGCACCACCTTGCCAAGGTGGATGTCGCGCGTTCGAGTCGCGTCGTCCGCTCTGTGAGCAGAAGGCCCCGATCATTGCGATCGGGGCCTTCTGCGTATTCCCCCCGCCCCGGGTCACGGGACTGTCTGACAAATGTCATCGCGGGCTGTGACAGCGCGCACTGCCGACCCGCTCCGGCCGCCGCGACGCTTGAGCCATGACTGACACCGTGATCGAAGCCCGGGACCTGCGCCGCGGCTACACCGGAGGATTCGAGGCCGTACGCGGCATCTCCTTCTCCGTTGCGCGGGGCGAGATCTTCGCCCTGCTCGGCACCAACGGGGCGGGCAAGACCTCCACCGTCGAGCTGCTGGAGGGACTGGACGCCCCGAGCGGCGGGCAGGTCCGCGTCTTCGGCCTCGACCCCCTCACCCGGCGGGCCGAGGTCCGGCCGCGGACCGGTGTCATGCTCCAGGAGGGCGGCTTCCCCTCGGACCTGTCCGTCACCGAGACCGTGCGGATGTGGGGCGGGGTCACCACCGGCGCCCGCCCGGCGGCCGAGGTGCTGGAGCTGGTCGGCCTGGCCGCACGGTCCTCCGTACGCGTGAAACAGCTGTCCGGCGGCGAGCGGCGGCGCCTGGACCTGGCGCTGGCCCTGCTCGGCCGGCCCGAGGTGCTCTTCCTCGACGAGCCCACCACCGGCATGGACCCCGAAGGGCGCCGGGACACCTGGGCCCTGGTGCGCGAACTGCGGGAGCAGGGAACCACGGTGCTGCTGACCACGCACTACCTGGAAGAGGCCGAGGAGCTCGCCGACCGGCTCGCGATCCTCCACGAGGGCGAGCTGGTGCTGTGCGGCACTCCGGCCGAGGTGACCGCCACCCGGCCGGCCCGCATCCGCTTCACCCTGCCCGCCGGGGTGCCCGCGGCCCGGCTCCCGCTGGCACTGCGGGCCGCCGCCTTCGGGCAGCGCGTGGAGATCCGTACCGAACGCCTCCAGGAGGACCTGACCGAACTGCTCGGCTGGGCCCGCGTGACTGGCGTGGAGCTGGCCGGGCTCGACGCCAGGTCCGCCTCCCTGGAGGAGGCCTTCCTGGAGATCGCCCGGAACCGGCGGAGCGCCGGCGACAGCACCGACGACCACACGATGGCGGGGACCCGATGAACACGCTCACCCTGAACGCCGGCCGGATCACCGCGCTCGGCCGCTTCGAGGTCACCCTTTTGGTGCGCAACCGCGCCACGCTCGGCGTGGCCCTCATGATGCCGCTGCTGATGGTGTTCGTCCTGCGTTCCTCCCTCAGCGGCGTCGAAGGCGCCGCGGCCGTCGGCGAGGCCACCCTGACCGGCGGGATCGGCATGGTGCTGCTCCTCGTCGTCCATATGAACCTGGTCTCCGCCTACGTCGCCCGGCGCGAGGAGCTCGTCCTCAAGCGGCTGCGCACCGGCGAGGCCCGGGACCTGGAGATCCTGGCCGGAACCGCCCTGCCCGCCGCCTGCCTGGCCCTCGGCCAGATCGCCGTCCTCGCGGTCGCCGGGGCGCTCGCCCTGGACGTGCGCATGCCGCGGAACCCGCTGCTGCTCGCGGCGGCCGTCCTCGCCGGCCTCCTCCTGCTCGCCGCGCTGTCCGCGGTGACCAGCTCCTTCACCCGCACCGTGGAAACCGCGGGCCTCACCACGCTGCCGCTGTTCCTGGCGACCGTGCTCGGCTCGGGGCTGTTCGCGCCGACGGACTCGCTGCCCGACCTGGCGGCCTCGCTCTGCGAACTGCTTCCGCTGAGCGGCGTGATGACCCTCGTACGGGCCGGCTGGAGCGGCGGGGCCGGGGGCGGGGACCTGTTGGGGGCCGGGCTGGGCGCGCTGGCCTGGATCGTGATCAGCGTGTTTGCTGTCCAGCGGTGGTTCCGCTGGGAACCGCGGCGCTAGGAAGAGTCGGGGGACGGGGACCGTGTCGAAACTGACCGGGTGGTGGAAGAACCGCAGCACCGCGGGGAAGGTCGAGCTGTACACGCGGGGGTCGTTCTACCTCTTCGTGTTCCTGGAGATCCTCTCCTTCGGGCTGACCCCGCTGGCCGCGGCCGCCGAGCGGACCTCCTTCCTCGTGCCCCTCTCGCTCTTCCTGATGATGTGCGCGCACGCCGTGCTGTGCGGGGTCCTCACCTCCCGGGCCCTGCACTGGGTGGTGGGGCGGCGCGAACGCCCCACGCGACTGGCGGTGGCCACCGCCCTGGTGACGGCGGGATGCATCCTGACCGTCCTCGCCCTGCGGACCACGGGGGAGTCCGAGGCGACGGTGGCACCGACCATGGTGGCGGGACTGGCCTGGTTCACCTCCGGATCGCTCGTCCTGTGCCTGAAGGCGGTACGGCGGATGTGGTACGTCGCGGCGGGGGCCGCCGCCGCCACGGGGCTGGCCGCCCTGGGCCTCGGGATGCCGGTGGGCAAGGCCCTCGGGTACGCCGTCGGCGTGCTGCTGGGAGGCCTGTTCTTCGGCGCCACCTCCGGCTTCTCGGGCTGGCTGCTGAGGACCGTCTACGAGCTGGACCACTCCCGCGAGGTCCAGGCGCGGCTGGCGGTGGCCGAGGAGCGGCTGCGCTTCGGCCGCGACCTGCACGACGTCATGGGTCGCAACCTGGCCGTGATCGCCCTCAAGAGCGAGCTGGCCGTCCAGCTGGCCCGGCGCGAACGCCCCGAGGCGGTGGAGCAGATGACCGAGGTCCAGCGGATCGCCCGGGAGTCCCAACGCGAGGTGCGGGACGTGGTCCGCGGCTACCGGGAGGCGGATCTCGCGGTCGAACTGGAAGGCGCGCGGGGGGTGCTGAGCGCCGCCGGAATGGACTGCCGGGTCGACTTCCGGCCGGACCGGGAACTGCCCTCCGAAGTCCAGTCGGCGCTCGGCTGGGTGGTCCGCGAGGCCACGACGAACGTGCTGCGGCACGGGGACGCGCAGCGCTGCCGGATCCGGCTGACGGCTCCGGGGAGCGGCCCCGTGACGCTCGTGGTGGAGAACGACGGCGCCCCGGAGGCACCTGCGGGGCCGCCCGGCTCGGGACTGGCCGGGCTGCGGGAACGGCTCGCCGTGCTGGAAGGGACGCTGGAGGCGGGGCCGGTCGGCGACGGCCGGTTCCGGCTGCGGGCTGAGATACCGGGCCGACGGCTCGATGGACTGGAGGTGCGGGCATGAGCCCCGTACGCGTACTGCTCGCCGACGACGAGCACTTGATCCGCGGGGCTCTGGCCGCGCTGCTGGCGCTGGAGGACGACCTGCTGGTCGTCGCGGAGGCGGCGTCCGGCCCCGAGGCACTGGCGATGGCGCGGGCGCACCGGCCGGACGTGGCGGTGCTGGACCTGCAGATGCCGGGGGCGGACGGTGTGAGTGTCGCCACATCCCTGCGGGCCGAACTCCCCGACTGTCGGACGATGATCGTGACCAGTCACGGGCGTCCCGGACACCTGAAGCGGGCCCTGGCGGCGGGGGTGCGGGCCTTCGCCCCGA
Source organism: Streptomyces sp. NPDC046349 (assembly GCF_055587885.1). Classification (NCBI taxonomy): domain Bacteria; kingdom Bacillati; phylum Actinomycetota; class Actinomycetes; order Kitasatosporales; family Streptomycetaceae; genus Streptomyces; species Streptomyces sp. NPDC046349. The sequence goes on along the minus strand of NZ_JBVJFK010000004.1, from coordinate 583,936 downwards.
AGACGGTCTCGGCGCAGCGGCTGGCCGAGCTGATCCGGACCGTGCACGCCGGAGGCCGTTATGTCGACCCGGAGTTGGCGGCCGACGCGATCAGCGCCGGGGACTCCCCGCTGACCGCTCGGGAGGCCGAAGTGCTGGAGCTGGCGGGGGACGGAGCGCCGATCGCGGAGATCGCGGAGCGGGCCTCGCTCTCGCAGGGGACCGTGCGCAACTACCTGTCCTCGGCGGCCAACAAGCTGGGTGCCGAGAACCGGCACACGGCAGTGCGTCTCGCGAGGGAGCGAGGTTGGGTATAGTAGGTCTCGCCTTACGGCGCTTGCGGACATAGCTCAGTTGGTAGAGCACCACCTTGCCAAGGTGGATGTCGCGCGTTCGAGTCGCGTTGTCCGCTCTGCAAGGAAGAAGCCCCGGTCCTCGGACCGGGGCTTCTTCGTTTCCTAGGACCAGTCCAGGCCGGTCAGGCGCTCGTACGCCTCGATGTACTTCGCGCGGGTCTGCGCGACGACCTGCGTCGGGAGGGCCGGAGGCGGCAGTTCGCCCTTCGGGTCCCAGCCGGAGGCCGCGGAGGTCAGCCAGTCGCGGACGTACTGCTTGTCGAAGGAGGGCTGCGAACGGCCCGGCTCCCACTGGTCGGCCGGCCAGAAGCGGGAGGAGTCCGGGGTCAGTACCTCGTCCGCGGCGACCAGGGTGTGGTCCTTCGGGTCGAAGCCGAACTCGAACTTGGTGTCGGCCAGGATGATCCCGCGCTCGCGGGCGATGTCCCGGGCGCGGCTGTACACGGCGAGGGTGGTCTGGCGCAGCAGCGCGGCCGTCTCGGCGCCGGTGGTGCGCGCGACCTCCTCGTAGGAGACGTTCTCGTCGTGCTCGCCGACCTCGGCCTTGGCGGCCGGGGTGAAGATCGGGCCGGGCAGCTCGGAGCCGTCCACGAGGCCCTCGGGCAGGCCCAGTCCGCAGACCGTGCGGGTCTGCTTGTACTCGGCGAGGCCCGAGCCGGTGAGGTAGCCGCGGGCGACGCACTCCACCGGGACCATGTCGAGGTTCTTGCAGATCAGCGTGCGACCGGACCAGTCGGCGGGGGCGCCGGCGGGCAGGTCGGTGGAGATGACGTGGTTCGGGACGAGGTCCGCGAGCTGGTCGAACCACCACAGGGAGAGCTGGGTCAGGACGCGCCCCTTGTCCGGGATCTCCGTGGGCAGCACCCAGTCGAAGGCGGAGATGCGGTCGCTGGCGACCATGACGAGGCGGCCGTCCTCGTCCTGGTAGAGGTCGCGCACCTTGCCGGTGTGGAGGTGGACGAGGCCCGGAACCTGAACCGGCTCGGGCTTTTCGACGAATCCGGACACGGGGTCTCCCTGTGGTTCTGTATGAAGCGCACTCCGATTCTCGCGCACCGGCCCGCCCTCCCGGGGACAGGGGTGGGCCGGCCGTGCGCGTCCGTGTCAGTCGTGCTTGCAGATCCGGTCGAGGAGGTTGGCCGTGGCCCGCTGCACGCGCTCGTCGACGTGGCCGGGGCGGTCGAGGGCCGGGGACCAGGCGAACGTGCCGGAGGCGAAGACCAGCGCCCCGCTCGGCGCCCTGTAGAGCGAGGTCTCCTGGTGGCGGCGCTGCCCCTCGCTGTCGAGGTACGGGGAGTGCGCGAGCAGGATCCGGTCCTGGTGCTCGGGGAGCTGGGTGCGCGGGAAGTACCGGTCGGCCTCGCCGGCGACCAGGCCGGGCAGTTCGTCGTTCTCGCCGGCGCCGGTGGAGCCCCACAGCCAGTGCGTGGCGTTGCGGACGATCATCGGCGCGGGCTCGGGGACCCGGCCCGCGTACTGGATGCCGAGCAGTTGCTGCTCCGGGCGGTCGACCTCGCGCCAGAGGCTGGGGCGGCCCGGTCCGCGGCGTTTTCGGCAGGTGAGCAGCCGGTCGGCGACCCCGGAGGGGGAGGGGCCGAGCTCGACCTGCCAGTACATGGTGTTGGCGGAGAGGAAGACGAGCGAGGTCCCGTGGTTGCGTGCCCGCTCGACGGTGCGGCGCATCGGCGCCGACCAGTACTCGTCGTGGCCGGGGAAGACCAGGCCGCGGTAGCGGGCGGGGTCGACGCGGCCGGCATGCAGGTCCCGGGTGTCGGCGTAGGCGATGTCGTAGCCGTAGCGCTCGGCCCAGCGGATGAAGTCGTAGGCGTGGCCGACGTGGAGGGGCAGGCCGGCGCCCGCGTAGGGCCGGTCGAAGGAGACGGTGACGGCCGCGTCCTGCTCGCCGAGGAGCCGGCCCGCCTCGTCCCAGGCGTGGTAGAGGCTGGCGCCCGTCCGGCCGTCCTCCGGGTAGAGGTTGTAGGCCTGCCAGGTGATGTCGGGGAGCAGGAGCAGCAGGTCGGCGGGGTGGTCGTCGCGGACCGTGAAGGGGATGTGGGAGCGGTAGCCGTCGACGGTGGTGAGGACGGCGACGTACGCGCCGACGCTCCAGTAGGACGGGACCTGGAGGCGCCAGGAGAGCCACCAGTGGTGGCAGGAGACGGTGCGGTCGGCGGCGAGGGGGGCCGGCTGGACGATGCCGGAGAGGCGGGGGCTGGTGGTGATCTTCGAGGCGCCGTCGCCGCCGTAGTGGCCGATCCGGTAGACGTCCACGGAGAACTGCTGGGGCGGGTCGACGGTGATGTGGAAGTCGATGGCCTCGCCCGGGGCGACGGCGCCGGTGGAGGCGAAGCCCTTGATCTGGCGGTGCACGTCGTCGGCCGTGCGGGGGCCGCCGTTGCCGCGGGCCCGGGGGATCTGGCCGGTGCCGGCGGCCGCGGCGGCCGGGTCCACGTACCAGGGGACGACCTGGCCGGTGTCGTCGAAGTAGAGCTCGCTGCCCCGGAACCAGGGCAGGGGGCCCTGCCCGAAGGGGTCGTTCACCGCGTGCGCGAGCGCGCCCGACTCCCAACGCCGGATCTGGTCCGTGCCCATGACCGCTCCCCTCCCTCGCTCCCCCGGCCGGCATGCATCGCCTCGGTGCGCGGCGCCCCTTGCGCCGGTTCGGCGCTTCCAGGGCATCCGCCTCGGGAGCATCCAGCCGCGACCGGTCCCAGCACATCACATAACGCACGCAGTCCGTCACCGTTCGTCGCGAATTGACGAGACCGGAACATTGGCGTCCGCTTGCGTGTGCGATCCGTCGCCCGTCCGGGGACCGGACGCAGGTGTGTCTCAGACGAGACGGACGGGCTTCTCCGTGCGGACGCCGAGGGCCGACAGCCAGTCCCGCAGAGGCTCCGGGTCGCCGTCCTCGACCAGGCAGAGCACGCGGGGGGCCAGATCGGCCCGGCGGTCGCCGCCGACCAGCAGGACCGGTCCGTCGAGCCAGTCCATCCCGGGCGCGGCCCCGGCCGAGTCCACCGCCGCGCAGCACACCATCGCCGTCACGTGGTCGGCCAGCAGGTCCCGGCCGCTGCGCGGCGGCTGGAGCGGGAACAGCGGTACGGCGTCCGCGCCGCGTGCCTTCCCGGCCCCCCCGGCCGTACCCGCGGCCCGCTCCTCACGGGCCAGATCGGCGCTGAGCCGGCCGGCCAGGGCCTCGCCGAGCGCTCCCTCACCCGCGGCACCGGTGAGACAGCCCAGCACCCGCTCCAATGTGGGCCCGACGAAGCCGTCCGCGGCGGGGAGCGCCGCGTCGGCGGCTGCGATCGTCGCGGACCCCGCCGCACCGGAGGGCCCGGACGGGGCAGGTGAGGCGGAGGCGCCGGCAGCGGTGGCAGCGGGAGCCACCGAGGCGGCGGGGGCGGCAGAACCGGCCCCGGCAGGGCCCACCGAGTCGGCGGACGCGGCGGGTCCGGCCGCCCCGGCGGGCAGTCCCGCGGGACCCGCGAGCGCGTCGAGGGCCGCGTGCAGGCGGGCGGCCTCCGCCCGCCACTTGCGGTCCACGACCTCTTCCGGATATGCCGCCCACTCCACCGGCGACCAGTCGGGCCCGGACTCGGCCGGACCTCCGTGGAACAGCCGCGCGGCCAGCAGCGAGGTCGCCTCGTCGATCACGCCGGGCTGCTCCAGCAGATCACAGGCGGGCCGCTCGCCGAGCCGCGAGGTGAAGCCCTCGGCCAGCCGGTCCCGCCGCGACAGCTCGGTCAGCGCCGAGACCACCCCGGCGTCCAGGTGCGCGGGCCAGCGGCCCATCCGCCAGGCGGGCAGGGCCACCCGGGTCAGCAGCCGGTCCCAGCCCGCATAGGCGAGGCCGACCTGCTCCTGGGCGACGATGCGCAGCCCGTAGTCCACACCCTGTGCACGGTCCGACGCGGCGGCGGCCACCCCCCGCTCCATCTCGGCGGCGTCCGTCCGGCACAGCCTCAGCAGCAGCCGGGCCGGCGCCGCGATCCAGCCGAGGCCTCGGCGGCCACCCACGTCCACGGCCGCGTCCAGGCCCCGTACGAAGCCTCGCGCGTCGGCTATGTCCGGGTGGGCGGAAGGGCCCGTACCGGCGACGACCGGCGCCAGCACCGCCCGCAGTTCCGCGACCCGCATCCACCACAGGAACGGCGAGCCGATCACCAGCACCGGGGCCGCACCGGGCGCGGACTGGGGGCCGCCGGCTATGCCGCCCCGGCGGTGGGCCGCATGGGCGCGGTCCTCCAGCCAGCTGTCGCAGTCCGGCGTCAGGGCTATCGCGGAGGGCGGCGGCACGTCCATCCGGTCGGCCAGGTCCCGCACCAGCCGGTAGAGGTCGGGGGCGGCCGCCTCCGGCAGCGGCACCGTCGGCGTCACCGCCGGCCTCGACCGCAGCACCACCGCGGCGAAGATCCCGCCGAGGAGCAGCACCAGCGCCGCGACCGCGCAGACCACGAGCGTCACCGTGCCCCAGGGCTCCCCGGCCAGCCGGCCCGTCGCCCGGGCGGCCACCAGCACCACCGCGAGGGCGGCGGGCAGCAGCGCGACGGCCAGGGCCCGGCTGCGCACGCGCAGGACGGCCAAGGCGCGGGACCGCGCGGACGGAACGCCCGCTTCCATGATCGAACCGATTCCGGACACGGCCGGTCTCACCCCCTCTGCCCTGCGGCTGCGTTGCTCACTCCCCCACTGTGACACCCGCCACTGACATCGCAAGGTCGGTGGGCCAAGTGCCGGAATGCTTGCGCCGCACCCTAGTTGGGGCGCGCCCGGTCGTCAGGCAGACGAGGTGACGATCACCCGATGGAATGGCTTTGGGTAAAGCTGGGTGCGTTCGAACGAGGCCGGATGCAGTCGCACGCGGACACGCCCGCGGGCCCGGGCGCAGGACCTGCGCACCGGGCCCGCGGCCCTGCGGAGCCGCTGGTCAGCCGAGGCCGGCCGCCTTGGCGGCGATGTCCGTACGGTGCTGCGAGCCGTCCAGCCGGATGCGCGCCACCGCCGTATACGCCCTCTCACGGGCCTGCGCCAGATCGGAACCGGTCGCCGTCACCGACAGCACGCGACCACCCGCGCTGACGACGGCGTCGCCCTCGCGCCGGGTCCCGGCGTGCAGCACGTAGGCATGGGGCTCGTCCTCGGCGGCCACCTCGAGCAGGCCCTCGATCCGGTCACCGGTGCGGGGGGTCTCGGGGTAGTTGTGCGAGGCGATGACCACCGTGACCGCCGCGTCCTCGCGCCACACGAGCGGGGGCAGGGTGTCCAGGGTCCCGTTCGCGGCGTTCAGCAGGACGCCCGCGAGCGGGGTGCGCAGCCGGGCTAGGACCACCTGGGTCTCGGGGTCGCCGAACCGGGCGTTGAACTCGATGACCCGGGTACCGCGACCGGTGATCGCGAGGCCGGCGTAGAGCAGCCCCGAGAAGGGGGTGCCGCGGCGGCGCAGCTCGTCGACGGTCGGCTGGAGGACCAGTTCCATGACCTCGTCGACCAGCTTCGGGTCGGCCCAGGGCAGCGGGGAGTAGGCGCCCATGCCGCCGGTGTTGGGGCCCCGGTCGCCGTCCAGGGCGCGCTTGAAGTCCTGCGCGGGCTGGAGCGGGACCACGGTCACGCCGTCGGTGATGGCGAAGAGGGAGACCTCCGGGCCGTCGAGGTACTCCTCGATGACCACGCGGTCGCAGGCGAGCGCGTGCGCGCGGGCGGCGGCCAGGTCGTCGGTGACCACCACGCCCTTGCCGGCCGCGAGACCGTCGTCCTTGACGACGTACGGGGCGCCGAAGGCGTCGAGGGCCGCGTCCACCTCTTCGGGGGTGGTGCAGACGTAGCTGCGGGCGGTCGGGACCCCGGCCGCGGCCATCACGTCCTTCGCGAAGGCCTTGGAGCCTTCGAGCTGCGCCGCCTCGGCGGACGGCCCGAAGACGGGGATCCCGGCGGCGCGCACGGCGTCGGCGACGCCGGCGACCAGCGGGGCCTCCGGGCCGACGACGACCAGGTCGGCGGCCAGATCGGTGGCGAGAGTGGCGACGGCGTCGCCGTCGAGGGCGTCGACCGGGCGCAGCGTGGCCACGTCGGCGATCCCGGCGTTGCCGGGCGCGCAGTACAGGGCGGAGACGGCGGGGTCGAGGGACAGAGAGCGGCACAGGGCGTGTTCGCGGGCGCCGCCGCCGATGACGAGGACCTTCACGCTGCTCAGCCTAGCCCGGACGGCGGCGCCGGCTTCGTGCGGCCACCCAACTGGGACGGCCTACTCGTTTGTGTATTCCTCCACAACGGTGGCTCCGAGCTCGCGCACGATCAGGTCGTGTCCGGTCAGCGCGCTCTCGACGAGGTCGGGGTCGTCGTCCTCCGCGAAGTCGTCCTCGGGCGCGACCGGCGGGGGCGCCTGCTGTACGGGAGGCTGCGGCGCGGAGACCGACTGCTGGGGCTGCTGGGGTTGCTGGGACGGCTGCTGCGTCGGAGCCGTCGAGACCTGGGGGGCAGGGGCATGCTGCTGCGGAGGGGGCGGAGGGCTGGGGGCCGGGGCGGGCGCGTACGGCGCGCCGTACGACGAACCGGGGGCGGACGCCGGCGCCGGGCCCCCGCCGCCCACGACGGCGTCGATCTTCCAGTTGACCTGGAACTGCTCGGCCAGGACCGCCTTGAGCACGTCCTCGCTGCCGCTGCTGGCGAAGTTGTCGCGGGCTCCGGCGTTGGGGAAGCCCAGCTGGAGGGTCGTCCCGTCGAAGCCGGTGACCTGGGCGTTCTGGCTGAGCAGGATCCAGGTGAAGCGACGGCGGTTCTTGACGGCCTCCAAGACGCCCGGCCACATCGCCTGGACCTGTCCGGCGCCGGCGGCCATGCCGGGAGAGGGTGCGGGCGCGGCGGCCGCGGCCGCCGGGGCTGCGGGCGCCGGGGTGGCCGGAACGTGCGCGGGTGCCGACGCGCCCTGGCCGGGAGCGGCCGCGCTGGGCCAGGCACCGGGGGCGGGGCCGGCGGCGGGCCGGGCGGCCGGGGCACCGCTGCCGGGCTGCGCGGCCCCGGGCCACGCACCCGGCGCGGACCGGACGGGCGCGGCCTGCACGGGTGCGACGGCAGGCGCGGCTTCCGGCTGCACGGGCGCGGGGGCCTGTGCGGGAGGGGTGACCGGCGCGGGGGCCTGTACGGGGGCGGTGACCGGCGCGACGGGAGCCGGAGCCGGCGTGCGGGCGGCGGCCCGCGCGGCGGCGGGGCCCCCGGCCGGGCCGGCGGGAGCCATGGCGTGCGCCTCGGGCCCGGGCACGTAGCCCATGGCGGGCGGCCCTGCGGCGAAGGCGGCGGCCCCGCTGCGCTCCAGGCGGTCCAGCCGGGCCTGGAAGGACCTCTCGTCGTCGAAGGCGGCGGGGAGCAGCACGCGGGCGCAGATCAGCTCCAGCTGGAGCCGCGGCGAGGTCGCCCCCCGCATCTCGGTGAGGCCCGCGTTGACCAGGTCGGCGGCGCGCGAGAGCTCGGCGGCACCGAACACCGACGCCTGGGCCTGCATCCGCTCCACGACATCGGCGGGGGCGTCGATCAGCCCCTTCTCCCCGGCGTCGGGCACGGCGGCGAGGATGACCAGGTCGCGCAGCCGTTCCAGCAGGTCGGCGACGAACCGGCGCGGGTCGTTCCCGCCCTCGACGACCCGGTCGACGACCTCGAAGGCGGCTGCGCCGTCCCCGGACGCGAAGGCGTCGACGACGGAGTCCAGGAGCGAGCCCTCGGTGTAGCCGAGGAGCGAAGTGGCCATGGCATACGTCACACCCTCCTCGCCTGCGCCGGCGAGGAGCTGGTCCATGACGGACATCGAGTCACGCACGGAGCCGGCTCCGGCACGCACGACGAGCGGCAGCACGCCGTCCTCCACCTGGGCGCCCTCGCGTCCGCAGACCTCGCCCAGGTAGTCCCGCAGGGTGCCCGGCGGAACCAGACGGAAGGGGTAGTGGTGCGTCCGGGACCGGATGGTCCCGATGACCTTCTCCGGCTCGGTGGTGGCGAAGATGAACTTGAGGTGCTCCGGCGGCTCCTCGACCACCTTCAGCAGGGCGTTGAAGCCCGCCGAGGTGACCATGTGGGCCTCGTCGATGATGTAGATCTTGTAGCGGCTGGACGCGGGGCCGAAGAAGGCCTTCTCGCGCAGGTCGCGGGCGTCGTCCACACCGCCGTGCGAGGCGGCGTCGATCTCGATGACGTCGATGGAGCCCGGCCCGTTCCTGGCGAGGTCGCGGCAGGACTGGCACTCCCCGCAGGGCGTCGGAGTGGGACCCTGCTCACAGTTCAGGCACCGGGCGAGGATGCGCGCGCTGGTGGTCTTTCCACACCCGCGCGGCCCGCTGAACAGGTACGCGTGATTGACCCGGTTGTTCCGCAAGGCCTGCATCAGGGGTGCAGTGACATGCTCCTGACCGATGACCTCGGCGAACGACTCGGGGCGGTAGCGGCGGTACAGCGCAAGGGACGACACGTCTACGAGGTTATCCGGGCCCACCGACAACAGCGGCCCTCCGGCACCACGACGGCCCCCGGAACGCAAAGCGCCCCCCACGCACCCGCCAGAGCCCACTTACCCTTGCTGCCTTCCGGCCCTGGGGGAGTTGGGTGAGATAGCGCCACGTGAGGGGCTGGCCCCACCCTAGCGGATCCGCACCCCCGGAATCGACCCCGCCCCCACCTGCACCCCCGAACCGCCCTCGCGGGATCCCCTGCGAACGATCACGTTCGCGAGCACCCCTCCGCGTCTTGTATTGTTTGCGGCGGAGGATTCGCCTAGAGGCCTAGGGCGCACGCTTGGAAAGCGTGTTGGGGGCAACCCCTCACGAGTTCGAATCTCGTATCCTCCGCACCGGCCCATCAGGGCAGACGAAGGACCCGACCGCTCAGCGGTCGGGTCCTTCGTCGTTCGGCCCGGCAAGGCGGCGTCCCCCATCGAAGGCGGAGCGCAGGCGGTCCAGCCGGCAAGCGGTCCGCTACCTCTCGTCGGCGAGGGCGAGGGCTCGAAACTCGCCCCCGGGCTCGGGTTCGGTCCCGGAGGCCCAGCGGTATCCGAGCACACCGCGTCGTCGGTCACCGGCACGTACCGGGAGAGGCGGATCGGAAGGCGGAGCGGAGCGGCATACCGGGAAGCGCATCGGAAGCGCGGTGTGCCGGGCCCACGGCGTCACGGCCCGGAACGGCCCGGCACGGCCCGGCACGGCCCGTGGGCGGGGTCAGACGAAGTCCGGCATCTCGCCGACCGTCGTCGACATGTCGATCACCGCGAAGGCCGCGCCCTGCGGGTCGGAGACCGCCGCGAACCGGCCGAAGGGGCTGTCCATCGGGCCGAAGTGCAGCTTCCCGCCGTGCTTCTGGGTCTTCGACACCGCCTCGTCGCAGTCCGGGACCCCGAAGTAGACCTGGATGTACGGCGGCACCTCCGGCGGGAAGTCGTCGTCCATCTTCATCCGGCCGAGCACCGGCCGCCGCGGCTCGCCGGCGCTGAAGACCTTGAAGTCCATGTCGGCCGGCTCGGGGTCGTCCCCCGGGTCCATCCGCTCGGCGCTGTACGGGAAGACCTTCGTCAGGAAGGCGTCCGGCTTGGCCGGCTCCCGGGTGAAGACCTCCGCCCAGGCGTAGGAGCCCGCCTCGCCCATCTTCTCGAAGCCCTTGTGCTCGCCCGGCTGCCAGACGCCGAAGACGGCGCCGCTCGGCTCCTTCGCGATGAGCATCGTGCCGAAGGGTCCGACCTGCATCGGGCCCATCAGGACCTCGCCGCCGTGCTCGGTCACCTTCCCGGCCGTGGCGGCAGCGTCGGGGGAGGCGAGGTACAGACACCACTGCGAGGGGGCGTCGATCCCGGGCATCGGCGGTACGACGGCCGCGACGGCCTTGCCGTCCGAGTAGGCCTGCGTGTAGTTGCCGAACTCGGTGCTGGACTCGCCGAAGGTCCAGCCCAGCACGTCGCCGTAGAAGGTCTTGGCGCCCTCCACGTCCCTGAACATCGCGTCCACCCAGCACGGCGCGCCTTCGGGGAACTCAAGCATGATCGATCGACTCCTCGGCTCGTTCCTCGCTGTCGTACTCACGCTAGGCGCGCGGTGTGGTGACCGCGCGGGGAGCGCGCCCGCGCGGGACGCTGGAGCCATGGACAAGGACATCACCATCCGGCTGGCACAGCAGCCCGACGCCGACGCGCTGCTCGCACGGAGCCCGCTCGCCGCGCTCGTGGGAATGCTGCTGGACCAGCAGGTGCCGATGGAGTGGGCGTTCTCGGGGCCGTGGACGATCGCCCGGCGGCTGGGCTCCGACGACCTGGACGCGCACGTCATCGCCTCGTACGACCCGGAGGCCTTCGCGGCCCTGCTCTCGGAGAAGCCCGCCGTGCACCGGTACCCGGGGTCGATGGCGACGAGGATCCAGCAGCTGTGCGCGTTCCTGGTGGAGCACTACGGCGGGAACGCCGAGGCCGTCTGGGCCGACGCCCCGACGGGGCAGGAACTGCTGGGGCGCCTCAAGGCGCTGCCCGGTTTCGGGGAGCAGAAGGCCCAGATCTTCCTCGCCCTGCTGGGCAAGCGCTTCGGGGTGCGGCCGACGGGCTGGCGGGAGGCCGCGGGCGGCTACGGCCAGGCGAACGTCTACCGTTCGGCGGCCGACATCACCGGGCCGGAGTCCCTGGCCAGGGTGCGGGCGCACAAGCAGGAGATGAAGGCCGCCGCCAAGGCCGCGAAGGCCGCGGGCGGCTCCTGACCCGTTTCGGCCGTCGCCGCTCCGTCCCTGGTCAGGCCGGGGGAGCCGACGCGGATCGACCGGCCGTACGCGGTCCTGGTTGCCCCCTGCCGCCGGTCGGTCAGGACCGTAGATTGAACCCATGACAGAGATCGCGGTCCGCGCCGCCACCGCCGAGGCCGTCCAGGACGCCCCCGGCAGCCTCATCACCCTGCTGACCGACACCGCCGAGCTCACCTGCAACACCGCCACCTTCGAGGAGGGCGCGGCGGGCGCCCCGGTGCACTTCCACACCAAGGCCACCGAGTTCTTCCATGTCACCGCAGGACGCCTCGACGTCCTCGTCGGCGACGAGATCCAGACCCTGGGCACCGGCGACTTCCTCGCGATCCCGCCGGGCGTGAAGCACGCCTTCGCCCCCGCCGCCGGCCACACGGCGAGCGTCTTCGTCGGCTTCACCCCCGGCATGGGCCGCTTCGACTACTACCGGCTCCTCGGCCGGGTCAACGCGGGCGAGGCCACCGTGCAGGACATCAAGGACAGCTCGGCGACCTACGACAACCACTACGCCGAGAGCCCCGCCTGGAGCGGCCGCCGCCGCAGCGCGGAGCCGTAGACCACGTCCGCGTCCAGGCGGCGCAGTTCCTCCGCGATCAGTTCGGCGCCGCTGCGGATCTTCAGGGCGACCCTGCGGTCGGGGCTCCCCGGCAGGGTCAGGGTGGCCAGCGCGCCCGCGGGCCGGTCCACCCGGACGTCCCCGCCCGCGGTGCGCAGCACCACCCCCGTGATGACCGGGCCGCCCGTCGCGACCCGGTCCACCGGGACCCGGAGGCGGTCCTCCAGCCAGCGCGCCAGCAGCTCGGCGCTCGCGTTGTCGGGCTCGCTCTCCACGGCCGCACCGCTCACTGTCAGCGGCTTCTGGTCCAGCGCCGCGGCCAGCAGGGCCCGCCACGGCGTGAGCCGGGTCCAGGCCAGGTCGGTGTCGCCGGGCTGGTAGCCGGCGGCCCGCTGGTCGAGGACTCCCACCGGGTCGACGGCGGCGGCCGCGTCCGTGATCCGGCGCTGCGCGAGCGCGCCCAGCGGGTCGCCCGCCAGGTCGCCGGGGGCGTCGGCAGGCCACCACGCCACCACCGGCGCGTCCGGCACCAGGAGCGGCAGGACGACCGACCCGGCCTGCTCGGTCAGCGCCCCGTGCAGGCGCAGCAGCACGAGCTCCCCGGCCCCGGCGTCCGACCCGACCCGCAGCTCGGCGTCCACCCGGCTCGCGCGGAGCTTGTGCGGGCCGCGCGAGACCCGCTTGATGACCACGATGATGCGGCACGGGTGCTCGCGCGAGGCCTCGGAGGCCGCGCGCACGGCGTCGTAGGCGTTCTCCTCGTCGGTGACGACGACGAGCGTCAGAACCAGCCCCATGGTGGGGCTGCCTATCGCCCGTCGTGCTGCGAGCAGGGCCCGGTTGACCTTGCTGGACGTGGTGTCGGTGAGTTCGGTCCGCATGCCCCGAGTCTGTCACCGCATCATCTGCGCCTGCGCGCCGTCCCGAAGACGGAGCGTGAGATCTCCCGGCCCAACTGCGTGCCGACCGACCGGGCCAGCGAACGGAACAGCCCGCTGCCCACCACCTGCTCGGCCAGCGAGGGCTCCGCCTTCGGGGCGCCGCGCCCGGCAGCCCGCGCGGCCTCCTTCGCCGCCGCATCGGCCTGCTTCTCGGCCGAGGCCGCCGCTGCGGCGGCCTCGGCCTGCGCCTCCGCGGCGGCCTGCTCGGCGCTGATCCTCTCGTACGCCGACTCGCGGTCGACCGGCTCCGCATAGCGCGGCCTGAGCAGCGAGGACTTCACGGCCCGATCCAGCTCTTCGACGGGGATCGGCCCCATCAGTGACTGCGGGGCGCGCAGCCGGGTCGCGGCGACCGGTGTGGGGGCGCCGTTCTCGCTGAGCACGGTGACCACGGCCTCGCCGGTCCCCAGCCCGGTGAGCAGCTCCTCCAGGTCGTAGGCGGAGTGGGGGAAGGTCTTCACGGTCGCCCTGAGCGCCTTGGCGTCGTCGGGGGTGAAGGCGCGCAGTGCGTGCTGCACGCGGTTGCCGAGCTGGGCGAGCACGTCGGCCGGCACGTCCTTGGGGGTCTGCGTCACGAAGAAGACGCCGACACCCTTGGAGCGGATCAGCCGGACGGTCTGGATGACCGACTGCAGGAAGGCCTTCGACGCCCCGCCGAAGAGCAGGTGGGCCTCGTCGAAGAAGAAGACGAGCTTGGGCTTCTGCAGGTCGCCGACCTCGGGCAGGTCGTTGTAGAGGTCGGCCAGCAGCCACATCAGGAAGGTGGAGAAGAGCTGCGGCTTGTCCCGGACCGCGGGGAGTTCCAGTACGGACACCACTCCGCGGCCGTCCGCGGCCGTGCGCAGGAACTCGCTCGTGTCGAACTCGGGCTCGCCGAAGAACTCCGTGGCCCCCTGCGTCTCGAAGGCGGTCAGCGCCCGCAGAATCACCCCTGCCGTCGCCGTGGACAGTCCGCCGAGGCCCTTGAGCTCCGCCTTCCCCCGATCGGAGACGAGGAAGGCGACGACCGCGCGCAGGTCCTTGAGGTCGATCAGCTTCAGGCCCTTGGTGTCGGCGTAGTGGAAGATCAGGCCGAGGGACTGCTCCTGGGTCTGGTTGAGCTGGAGCACCTTCGACATCAGCACCGGGCCGAAGGCGGTGACGGTCGACCGGACGGGGATGCCGGGCCCGATGCCGCCCAGCGAGTAGAACTCGCCCGGGAATCCGGTGGGCTCCCAACTCTGGGCCACGTCCCGGGCCCGCTCGTCGATCCGCTCGCCGGGCGTACCGGGCGCGGTGATCCCCGAGACATCGCCCTTGATGTCCGCCAGGAAGACGGGGACCCCGTTCGCCGACAGCTGCTCGGCGATGAGCTGGAGCGTCTTGGTCTTGCCGGTGCCGGTGGCACCGGCGATCAGCCCGTGCCGGTTGAGCATGGACAGGGGGATGCGGATCCGACGGTCGGGCAGGCACGCGCCGTCCCAGAGGAGGGCTCCCAGATCGAGGGCGGGTCCGGTGAAGGCGTACCCGGCGGCGATCCGCCCGGCCGGGCCGGTCGGGTCCGCAGCGGCGGCGTCGGTGCTCTCGCTCATGGATTACTCCCCAATTGGCACTGCTCGCTACTTTTGCACCGCCGGTACGAGGCTGCGCCCGCAGGCACGGGCCCGGTAGGCTTTCCGTGTGATCTTCAAGCGCATCGGAAGCGGGCGGCCGTACCCCGACCACGGCAGGGAAACCACCCGGCAGTGGGCGGACGTCGCGCCGCGCCCGGTCCGGCTCGACCAGCTCGTGACGACCAAGGGCCAGCTGGACCTCGAAACGCTGCTCGCCGAGGACTCGACCTTCTACGGAGACCTCTTCGCCCATGTCGTGAAGTGGCAGGGCGACCTCTATCTGGAGGACGGCCTGCACCGCGCCGTGCGCGCGGCCCTGCAGCAGCGCCAGGTGCTGCACGCCCGCGTCCTCGAGATGGACTGACGCTTCGCGTAGATTGCGCCTTTCGGGTCACCATTGACCTATCAGCAGATCATTTAGTAGGCATCGCCACCGGGTCGCACTACGCTGCGCCCATGAGCATGCTCACTCCCCCCGGCATGGGCGGAAAGTACCGCGTCACGGGGACCGCCTACCCCCGCATGAGCCGTAAGCGGAGCCGACGTCGGATCGTCCTCGCCGTGCTCGGCTCGGTCCTCGCGCTTGCCCTGGTCGGCTACGGGGCACTGCAGCTCATCGGCGTGTTCCGGGGCGATGGCCCCAAGCGGAACACGGCAGCCGGTGCCAAGGACTGCCCGACGAAGTCACCCGGAGCCGCCGCCAAGGGCGGCGCCCCCGCGGCCGCCGCCACGGCGTCCGCGCCCGCCCAGCCGGCGGTCGTGCTCCCCCAGCCCGGCACGATCACGGTCAACGTCTACAACGCGACCCCGCGCGCAGGCCTGGCCAAGGCCGTCGGCGACGAACTCGCCAAACGCGGCTTCCTCGTCGGCACCGTCGGCAACGCCCCGGCCGACTTCGACAAGAAGGTCCCCGGCACCGGGATACTGCTGGGCTCCCCGAAGACCGACAAGGCCGTCTTCGCGGTTCTGGGCACCCAGCTCCCCGGGACCACCCAGCAGACCGACACCCGTGAGACCGCGGACGTCGACCTGATCCTGGGCGACGCCTTCAAGGAGCTCAGCACGAAGGAGGACGCGGACAAGGCCCTGGCCCTGCTGGCCAACCCCGCGCCCGCGCCCGCCAAGAACTGCTGAGCCCGCGAAGGAACTGCCGGGCACGCGGCCTGCGGCACCGGTGGTCCGCCGGCCGCCCGCCCGGCCTCCGGACCGCCGGACCTCCCCGGAACTACTCCGCCGAGCCGTACATCCGGTCGCCGGCGTCGCCCAGGCCCGGCACGATGTAGCCGTGCTCGTTGAGCCGCTCGTCCACCGCGGCCGTCACGACCGTCACCGGCGTGCCCGCCAGGTCGCGCTCCATGACCTCGACGCCCTCGGGCGCGGCCAGCAGCACCACGGCCGTGACGTCGTCGGCGCCGCGCTTGATCAGTTCCTGGATGGCCGCGACGAGCGTGCCGCCGGTGGCGAGCATCGGGTCCACGACGTAGACCTGGCGTCCGGAGAGGTCCTCCGGCATGCGGGTCGCGTACGTGGAGGCCTCCAGCGTCTCCTCGTTGCGGACCATGCCCATGAAGCCCACCTCGGCGGTCGGCAGCAGCCGCACCATGCCGTCGAGCATGCCGAGGCCGGCCCGCAGGATCGGGACGATCAGCGGCCGGGGAGCCGAGAGCTTCACGCCCGTGGTCGGGGCGACCGGCGTCTCGATGTCGGCCTGCTCGGTGCGCACGTCACGGGTGGCCTCGTACGCGAGCAGGGTCACCAGCTCGTCGGCCAGCCGCCGGAAAGTGGCGGAATCGGTGCGCTTGTCGCGCAGGGTGGTGAGTTTGTGCGCCACCAAGGGGTGATCGACGACCTGCAAACGCACAACATCCTCCAAAACTCAGCCTGCGACCAGCAAAAACGGTCGCACGACGCGACCAGCAACCAAAAGGCTACGCGCTGACGCGGCCCGTTCGCGTCCCGAGCGGCGGCCGCGCCCGCGACGGCCTGCGGATGCGGCCCGCTCGACCGCCCAGCACGCTGGACTGGTGAGCAACGCACCGGTGATCGCAGCCGTCGACGGGTCCGAGCACAGCCTCAAGGCCCTCCAGTGGGCGCGGGGCGCCGCGCTGCGGCACGGCACCGGGCTCCTCATCGCCCACGTACTGCCCGATCACGCCCAGCTGTACGCGGGCCGCCGGGCGGCGCTGCACGACGCCTCCGAACCCGCGGAGTACCCCGACCCCGTGCACGACTGGGTCCGGAGCATGATCGGCGAAAGCTCCGCGCTGCCGGACGGGGTCCGGTACGAGTCGCTGGAAGGGTCCGTCCCCGAGGCGCTGCGGGTGATCGGGGCGGGGGCCCTGATGCTCGTGATGGGCTCACGGGGCCGCGGCGGCTTCGCCAGCCTGCTGCTCGGATCGAGCAGCAGGGCGGTGGCGTCGACCGCGCCGTGCCCTGTCGTGGTGGTCCCGCACGCCGAGCGCAACGCCGAGGCGAACGTCCCGCAGGAGTCCGCCGGACGCGTCGTCCTCGGGCTGCACGCCGCCGAGACGCCCGACGACGTACTGTCCTTCGCCTTCGCGGAGGCGGCCGTGCGGGGGACCACCGTCCAGGTGGTCTCCGCGTACGCCGTTCCGCCCGCACCGGCCCTGGTGATCGACCGGCCCTTCGAGGTGATCCCGCCGGAGGGCCTCGCCGACGAGGGGGACGGCGTACCGGCCGAGCGGGAGATGCTCCGCTCCCAGACGCGGCGGCTGGAGCCGCTGCGCGCGCGCTACCCGGACGTCCCCGTCGAGCAGGCCGCCGTCCCCGGCGACCCGGCGGGCCGGCTGGTCGACGCCTCCCGGTCGGCGGCCCTCGTGGTGGTCGGCCGCCACCACCCCAGGCGCACCGCCATGTCCCTGCAGATCGGCTCGGTGGCCCATGCCGTACTGCACCACGCGCACGGCCCGGTGGCGATCGTCCCGACCCTGGGGGACGACGTCTGACCTGCAGGGGGGTGGCATCAAACGCCCTGTCCGGGGGAAGGTGGGTGCAGGGGGAAACGACCGACCAGCCCAGGGTGGTGGCCGATGCCCGACACGCAGCCGAGCGACGACACTCCGGAGACCGCGGCGCAGCGCCGAGCACGCCGCGCGCAGTTCCTGCGTGACCTGATGGAGGCCCGCGCGCTGCGCGATCGGGTACAGCCCCGCCGGGCCCGTGCGGCCCGTATGCGCCAGCAGATGCGCATGCGCACCTTCCGCTGGTGATCCGGGCGTGAACCGGGTGCGCCCCCGCGCGACACGAGCGGGCCGCCGGGCAACCGGTGCGGCCTCCGCCACCCCGGAACGCCCCGGCGCCACGGCCCCGCACCCGCCCCGGCGGGGTACGGCGCGGCACGACGCAAGCGCGGAAGACCTCTCGCAACGCCGCTGTTTCTGCCACGATGCCGATTGGGCGGGGCAGGGCGGCGAGCAGCACGGCCGTTCCGCTCCAACCTCCGGCCGGGGGGACCTCCAACCGGCACGCCTAAGACCAGTGGGAGAGTCACGGTGTATTTCGCCGCACTGCTCGCGCGCACCGAAGACGGGTGGGAAGCGAGCGACATGGAACTCGACGATGTCGAGTCCCTCAGTGATCTGATCGATCTCGCCCGTTCCGCCGCTGTCGACGACGACACGGTGGTCGCCCTCATCGAGCAGGAGGACGCCTGGTTCGGCGTCGTCCGCGTGGACGGCGAGGAGGACCCGCGGTACTTCGTGTCGAACGCCGCCGCGGCCGCCCGCAGCTCCTACGGCTCGATGCTGACCAAAGAGCTGCTGGGCAGCGACGAGGAGGACGACGAACTCGACGAGCTGGACCTGGACGGCACCGAGGACGGCGAGGAGGAATCCATCGCCGCGTTCACGGACGAGGACGCCGACGAGGACGGGGAGCGCGGGGCCGGCTCGGAGCCGGTACCGGCCGGTCCGCTCGGCGATCCCCGGCTGCTGGACGACCTCGGCGTGACCAACAAGCAACTGATGACCCTGGACGGGGACGCGCTCTCGGAGATCGCCGATTCCCTCGGCGCCACCGAGGTCCTGGAGGCCGTCCGCTAGTGCTCACCACGAACACCACCGATCCCGTCGATCCCGTACGGGACCCGTGGCGGGCCTCCATGCGCCTGGCGCTCCAGGAGGCCGCCCGGGCGGTGCCGGCCGGCGACGTGCCGGTCGGCGCCGTCGTGCTGGGCCCGGACGGGGAAATCCTCGCCACCGGGTACAACGAGCGCGAGGCGAGCGGCGACCCCACGGCGCACGCCGAGGTCCTGGCGCTGCGCAGGGCCGCCGCCGCACTCGGGGAGTGGCGGCTTCCGGGGTGCACCCTCGTGGTCACCCTGGAGCCGTGCGTGATGTGTGCGGGAGCGCTCGTGCAGTCACGGGTCGCCCGGGTCGTCTACGGCGCGGACGACGAGAAGGCCGGCGCCGCCGGCTCGCTGTGGGACCTCGTACGGGACCGCAGGCTCAACCACCGGCCGGAAGTGGTGCGCGGGGTGCTCGGCGACGAGTGCGCACGGCAGCTGTCGGAATTCTTCCGCGACCTGTGAGCCGTGCCGGACCGGCTCCGGCCGGCGTCCGAGCCTTTGCCGCACCGGCTCCGGCCGGCCTCCGGCGCCTTGCCGCACCGGCTCCGAGCGGCCACCGAGCGGCCACCCGGCCCCGCCGGGACACCCCCGGGCATACCGATTTCGGCGGATGGGGTTCCTTAGGCTAGGATCCATCTCGGTAGTGTGTCCGAGTGGCCGAAGGAGCTCGCCTCGAAAGCGAGTATGGGGCAACCCATCGGGGGTTCAAATCCCTCCACTACCGCTTCGATCGCGAGCCCCGCCCCGCAAGGGTCGGGGCTCGCGGCGTATCCCGGGGTGTTTCCCGAGCGGCACCGAGCGCGCGCCGCCGGCACGGCGGGCGGCGCGGCGGCGAGTTCGCCGCCGTTCCCGGCGCTCGGCGGGGATGTTCCCGATCGTCTCTCCGGAGGACAGCGGCGTGACCGCCCGCCCCCTCGGCCGTTGTCACGGCATGACCAAGACCCAGCGCCTCCTCGCCGCCTTCGCCCTCGCGGGGGCCGCCGCGGGCCTCGCCGCACCCGCCGCCTCCGCGGACACTGCCCCGATCTCCCCGCTGACCCTCCCCGACGTGCCGATCCCCTCGCCCGGGACGCCCGCGGGGGCCCAGCCCGCCTCCGTCCAGGAGGTCGTCGGGAAGGTCGGCGACGGCGCGAACGGGCTCAACGCGGCGGCGGACCTGCCCAACCAGCTGGCGCCCGTCATCGCCCCCGTACAGCCCCTCACCGACCTGGCCGGCGCCATCCAGTAGGCGAGGCCGCGCGAGTGCAACGCGTCGAAGGCCCCGACGGGATCGGGACCTTCGACGCGTTGGACGGGAGAAGCGGCATCGGGGGGACAAGCCGCTTCCCCCGACGAGACGGGCCTGCCGGCCCGGGGACGCAGTCAGGCAAGCCCGCGGCCCGGGCCCCGCAGTGAGGCCCTGTCCCTCACCCACCGGTTTCCTGAACCGGTGGGCTCACATCCATCGTGCGCCCGCACCGACCGCCGGAGGCCCGGCAAAAGGCCTGGAGCGGCGGGTCCTTGGTCCCTAAAGGACAGGTGAGTGCCCCATCCTGACCGGTTAGACTCACCCGACTTGCAAGGACCGGTTGGGGAGGCCGCCCGCACGTGGACACCAAGAAGCTCATCACGGGTGCCCTCACCGTATTCGCCCTCTTCGTGATCATCACCCAGCCGAAGCGAGCCGCCGAGATCGTGGAAATAGGCTTCCAGGGGATATCGGATGCCGCATCCGGCATCGGCGAGTTCATAACCGAACTGGTGCGCTGACCCGTACGCCGAAGCGGTTCCCGGACTTCCGGCCCCCCACTCGACGGGTGGGGGGCTTTTGCGTACCCACCAGCGGGCATAATGCCCGGAAATGCCCAACTTGCCCTCAACACGGCGATATACGGTGCTTGCGCACAGTGCACATCTCTTGTGATGCTATGACCGCTTTTGACGGATGATTTGACTGAAGGGGTGGCGTGACCGTGCCGGCCAGTACTGCGCCTCAAGTGCCGCCCCAGCAGGACCCCCAGGTGCCGCCCCAGCAGGAACCCCGGAACGGGACCCGCCAGGGGCAGCCGCCCGAGGAGGCCCCGGCGGCCCCGAGACCCCCGAGCCGGGGTGCGGACACCCGCGCCCTCACCCAGATCCTGTTCGGCCAGCTGAAGGGCCTCCAGCCGGGCACGAGCGAGCACACCCGGGTGCGCGGGGCCCTGATCGAGGCGAACCTCCCGCTGGTCCGGTACGCGGCCGCCCGCTTCCGCAGCCGCAACGAGCCGATGGAGGACGTGGTCCAGGTCGGCACCATCGGGCTGATCAACGCCATCGACCGGTTCGACCCGGACCGCGGCGTCCAGTTCCCGACCTTCGCGATGCCGACGGTCGTGGGCGAGATCAAGCGGTACTTCCGCGACAACGTCCGCACCGTCCACGTGCCGCGCCGCCTCCACGAGCTGTGGGTTCAGGTCAACGCCGCGACCGAGGACCTCACCACCCTCCACGGCCGCACCCCGACCACCGCCGAGATCGCCGAGCGCCTGCGGATCACCGAGGACGAGGTGCTGTCCTGCATCGAGGCCGGCCGCAGCTACCACGCGACCTCGCTGGAGGCCGCCCAGGAGGGCGACGGCATGCCCGGCCTGCTGGACCGACTCGGCTACGAGGACCCGGAGCTGGCCGGGGTCGAGCACCGCGACCTCGTCCGCCACCTCCTCGTACAGCTGCCCGAGCGCGAGCAACGGATCCTGCTCCTGCGGTACTACAACAACCTGACGCAGTCACAGATCAGTGCGGAGCTCGGTGTTTCCCAGATGCACGTCTCGCGACTGCTCGCCCGGAGCTTCGCCCGACTGAGATCCGCAAACAGGATCGAGGCGTAACCCTTACGGGTGTAGATCATTCACGCGTTTCCCGACAGAACGGGCTGATCACGTTCTGCCCCTTTCTGTCGTCGGAGATATATGTCGACATGGCGCTACAGCGTGTTGCCGACATGTGACATTCTGCGTGAACCGCGTTTGCCGCGGCCCCGCCTCCGGTATTCAGGTGGAAGCTGCGTTCCTCTGACGGGCGCGCCGTACGCGACCGTCCGCGACCTCAAGGGGGTGGCATGTCCGTAGACCAGGGCAGCTCCAAGGTGCTCACGCTCGTAAAGCCCGTGACGCCGCCGGCAGTGTCCGAACGCTCGGAAGCCATCGACACCCGCACCCTCTCCCGCTCGCTCTTCCAGCGACTCGCCACCCTGGACGCGGACAGCCCCGAACGGGTGTACGTACGCGACACCCTGATCGAGCTGAACCTGCCCCTCGTGCGGTACGCCGCCGCCCGCTTCCGCAGCCGCAACGAGCCGATGGAGGACATCGTCCAGGTCGGCACCATCGGGCTGATCAAGGCGATCGACCGGTTCGACTGCGAACGCGGCGTGGAGTTCCCAACGTTCGCCATGCCGACCGTCGTGGGCGAGATCAAACGATTCTTTAGGGACACCTCCTGGTCCGTGCGCGTCCCGCGCCGTCTCCAGGAGCTGCGCCTGGCGCTGACCAAGGCCAGCGACGAGCTCGCCCAGAAGCTGGACCGCTCGCCGACCGTGCCGGAACTCGCCGCCGTGCTCGGCGTCTCCGAGGAGGACGTCGTCGACGGCCTCGCCGTCGGGAACGCCTACACGGCCTCCTCGCTCGACTCCCCCTCCCCGGAGGACGAGGGGGGCGAGGGCTCGCTCGCGGACCGCCTCGGCTACGAGGACACCGCACTGGAGGGCGTCGAGTACCGCGAGTCCCTGAAGCCGCTGCTCGCCAAACTCCCGCCCCGGGAGCGGCAGATCATCATGCTGCGCTTCTTCGCGAACATGACGCAGTCGCAGATCGGCGAGGAGGTCGGCATCTCCCAGATGCACGTCTCCCGGCTGCTGACGCGCACACTCGCGCAGCTGCGCGTGGGCCTTATCGGCGACTGACACGAGAACCCGCAGGCCGGTATCGCCGGTCGGCCGGTATCGCCCCGGTCGGCCGGTATCGCCCCGGTCGGCCGGTATCGCCCCGGTCGCCGCGTCGCTCCGCAGGACGATCCGGCGCCGACCGCTTCCCAATTGACGGATCGTCAGGAACACTGGCGCGATGCGAAAGGGACCGCGGGCGGCCACCGCCCTGCTCGCCCTGTGCTGCACGGCCGCCGTCGGCCTCACCGGCTGCGGCGGCCCGGCGCGCGAGGGTTTCTCCGCCGTGGGCGCCGCGGCCCCGGGCCCCGAACGGGGCGCGGGGGAGAACGTCGCCCCGCAGGGCGGCGTGGAATTCCAGCAGCTCGGCGACCCGTCCGGGACGGGCGGACCCGCCGAGTCGCCCGGCACGTCGACCGGTTCTGCGGGATCGGCACCCGCGGGCGGCCCCGCCCCGGGCGAAGCCACGAGCACCGCCGGCGGCGGCTCCGCGAGCGCCCCCGGCGCCACCGCCGGCCCGGGCCGCAGCCCGACGTCTCCCGGCACTCCCGGTACGCCGACGACCCCGGCGGGCCCAGGCGGCCCCCCGGGCCCCCCGGGCTCCGCGAGCCCCACCGGCCCCCCGAGCAAGCCCGGCACGACACCGCCGACGCCGCCCCCGGCCACCCCGGCGCAACTGACGCTGTCCGCCCCTGCCCGGTCCTCCGCGGCAGACCGCTGGTGCGAGCGGGTCACGGTGACCTTCACCAACACCGGTACCACGGCAGCCCGTTCCGGCACGATCAGTTTCGCGACGCACGTCATCGGCGCCCTCGGCGTCGACTGGGCCACGATCACCACGACCCAGCCGCTGCCCGCACCCATCGCGGGCGGAGCCTCGAAGACGCAGACCTACACGGTGTGCCTGGAAGCCTGGCGGGTGCCGCTGGGCATGCATGTGGACACCCGGAAGGTCACCGCGACCTGGAGCTGACCCGCCCCGGCGGCCTCAGCGCAGGACGACCCAGGCGGCCGCGCCGATCACGAGCACGAGCGCGAGGGCCAGCGCCACCTTCACGGCCGGGCCGGACGACCTGGACGCCTCCTGCTCGGTGCGGCGCTGCTGGCGCGAGCCCGGGCCCGCCTGCCGGGCCGGTGCGGCCTCCTCGACGAAGGCCCGGAACATCTGGGTGCTGCCCGCCGGGTCGTAGTTGCCCTCGGGGACCTGTGAGTTGTGGTTCTCAGCCATGGAGCAGGACCCTAGCCGGTTTTCCGATTCCTTTACCGCCCCACCTCCCCATTCATTTGCCTGTAGCAACCACCCAGTCCTATGGTTGCCTCAAGCAACAAGATGGGGAGCCGCCGGTGCCGACACAGACAACGCGGACCACTCCGCACGAGGAGCTGGCCCGCCGGCTGTCCGGAATCGGTGCGGTCAAGCGCGAGCTCGCCCGCAACCTGCCCCCGGACTGCCCGCCCGGCACCGCCGCCGTGCTCACCGTTCTCGACCGGCACGGAGAGATGCGGCTGAGCCGGCTCGCCGACCTCATGGCCGTCGACATCTCGGTCACCAGCCGGCACGTCACCCACATCGCCGCCCGCGGCTGGATCGAGCGCGAGCCGGACCCGGGCGACGGACGCTGCCGCATCCTGCGGCTCACCCCGGCCGGACGGGCGCTGCTCGCCGACATCGGCGCCCGGTACTCGGCCGCGCTGGAGAGAGCCCTCCACGACTGGTCCGCCCAGGACATCGACGTACTCAACACCCTGCTGGCCCGACTCCGATCGAGCTTCTAGAGGAAGGAAAGACATGGCCCCGTCGGAGACGACCACCGACCCCGTGTCCACCTCCGTGGACATGACCCACCCCCAGATCATGAAAGCGCTGTCCGGGCTGATGCTCGGCATGTTCGTGGCGATCCTGTCCTCCACGATCGTCTCCAACGCCCTGCCCCAGATCATCAGCGACCTCGGCGGCACCCAGTCCTCCTACACCTGGGTGGTCACCGCCGCCCTGCTGTCCATGACGGCGGCCACCCCGCTGTGGGGCAAGCTGTCCGACCTCTTCAGCAAGAAGCTGCTGGTCCAGATATCCCTGGTGATCTACGTCCTCGGCTCCGTGGTCGCGGGCATGTCCCAGAACACCGGCACGCTCATCGCCTGCCGCGTGGTCCAGGGCATCGGCGTCGGCGGCCTCTCGGCCCTGGCCCAGATCGTGATGGCCGCGATGATCTCCCCCCGCGAGCGCGGCCGGTACAGCGGCTACCTCGGCGCGGTCTTCGCCGTGGCCACGGTCGGCGGCCCGCTGCTTGGCGGTGTGATCACCGACACCTCCTGGCTGGGCTGGCGCTGGTGCTTCTACGTCGGCGTACCCTTCGCGATCATCGCGCTGATCGTCCTCCAGAAGACGCTGCGGCTGCCGGTCGTGCGGCGCGACGTCAAGGTCGACTGGCTGGGCGCCTTCCTGATCAGCGCCGCCGTCTCGCTGCTGCTGATCTGGGTCACCCAGGCCGGCGACTCCTACGAGTGGATCTCCTGGCAGACCTGGGCGATGACGGGCGGCTCGGTGGTCCTCGGACTGCTCTTCGTCCTCGTCGAGTCCCGCGCGAGTGACCCGATCATCCCGCTGCGGCTGTTCCGCAACAAGACGATCACCCTCGCCTCGACTGCGTCGCTGTTCGTCGGCATCGCGATGTTCTCGGGGACCGTGTTTTTCAGCCAGTTCTTCCAGTTGGCCCGTGGCGAGTCCCCCACGATGTCCGGAATCCTCACGATTCCGATGATCGCCGGGCTCTTCGTCTCCTCGACCGTTTCCGGTCAGGTGATCACCAAGACCGGTAGGTGGAAGGTCTGGCTCGTCTCCGGGGGTGTGCTGCTGACGGCCGGACTGGGTCTGCTCGGCACGCTCCGCCACGACACCCCGTACTGGCACATCGCGATCTACATGGCGGTGACGGGCCTCGGTCTCGGCATGATGATGCAGAACCTCGTCCTCGCCACCCAGAACCAGGTGGCCCCCGAGGACCTGGGCGCGGCCAGCTCGGTCGTCACCTTCTTCCGCTCCCTCGGCGGCGCCATGGGCGTCTCCGCGCTCGGCGCGGTCATGGCCGACCGTGTCACGCACTACGTCCAGGACGGGCTCACCGCCCTCGGCCCGAAGGCGGCGGCCATGGGCCAGAGCGGCACCGCCGGCGGCGGGATCCCCGACCTCGACAAGCTGCCCGCGCCCGTCCGCGGGGTCATCGAGTCCGCGTACGGGCACGGCGTCGGCGACGTCTTCCTCTACGCCGCCCCGTTCGCGCTCCTCGGACTGGTCCTGGTGGTGTTCATCAAGGAGGTCGCCCTGAAGTCGAAGCCCGCGGTGCACACCCCTGCGGCGGCTTCGGCCGGTGCCTCGCCCGCCGGGACCGCCAGGATCGGCGAGGGCGCGGACGCCGCCGTCAAGGCCTGATCCCCGAGCACGGCCTGAGCGCCGCCCGGGCGCCCGGGGGGCGCTCAGGCCGTGCTCGAGGCGTGCCGGGGCCGTGATCGGGACGCGTTCCGCCCCGGGCCGCGCTCGGGCCGCTCGGGGCCGCTCGCGCCGAGTTTCGTGCTCGGGCCATACCCGCTCGCACGGGGCGGACGACGCGGGATCAGGACGTCGGGGCCGTCAGGTCGTAGAAGGCGGTGCCGCCGACCGTGGACTCCTTGAAAGTGGCCTTGACCCAGGTCTCGATCTCCGTGCTGGTGCCACCGCCCGGGCCTGCGGGACCACCGCCGCGGCGGCCGCCGCCCTCGGCGCCGGCGGTGGTGCCGCCCTGCCCGATGAACCAGTGGATCTTCCCGTCCCGCACGTACTCCTTGAACTGCTCCAGGGTCGGCGAGGGGTCACTCCCGTTGAAACCGCCGATCGGCATGACGGGCACGCCGGAGGCGAGCTGGTAACTCGCGGCGTTCTGCGCCCCGACGGCCGCCGCCGCCCAGGTGTAGGTGCCGGCGTCGGCGGTGAGTGCCGCCTTGGCCTCGGCACCGACCCGGGCGCCGTTGAGCAGGCCTCCGGCGCCGCCCGGGCCGCCCGTCATACCACCGGGCAGGCCCCCCGGCCGCTCGGCTCCGCGGCCGTCCGCTCCCGGCATGCCGCCCTGGCCCTGGCCCGGCGGCAGGACCCCCTGCGGCAGCGTTCCACCGGGCTGCTGCCCGCCTCCCGGGCGCCTATCGGCGCCGGCCTGGCCGCGCTGGTCGCCCTGACCGCCGTCCTGGCCTCCCGGCCGCATCCCGCCCGGGCCGCCCGCCATCCCGCCCGGGCCGCCCCGGCCTCCCGCCACCGCCGGTCCGGCGGTCACGATGGAGCCGGTGTGGCCGGTGCTCACCGTGGTCATGCAGTACGCAAACGGTCCGGCCAGGGCCGCAGCCACCCCGAGTCCCGCGATGGCCTGCAGCATCCGCCGGCCGGCCCGCCCCGCGAACGGCAGTGCGACCGCGGCGAGAAGCCCACCAGCCAACACCGCCCAGCGCAGCCACGGCAGATAGCCGGTGGCGCGGCCGAGCAGTACATACGACCAGATCGCCGTGAGGGCGAGCGTGCCGGAGAGGGTGACGGCGGCCGTCGCGGTGCCGCGCTCCTCCCACAGCACGGCGACGCCCATGCCGATCAGCGCGGCGACGAAGGGCGCCAGCGCCACGGTGTAGTACTCGTGGAATATGCCCTGCATGAAGCTGAACACCACCGCGGTGATCAGCAGCGAGCCACCCCAGGCCAGGAAGGCGGCGCGCGCCATGCCGTCCACCGAGTCGGTGGCGCGGCGGGCCCGCCAGGTGATCACCAGGCCGGCCACGAGCAGCACCAGGGCCGCCGGCAGCAGCCAGGAGATCTGCCCGCCGACGTTGCCCGAGAAGAGCCGGTCGATCCCGCTCTCTCCCCAGCGTCCGCCGCCGGCGGCGGCGCCGGGAGCCTCTCCGCCGCCGCCGACGCTCCCGGTCTCATTGCCGTTGATCCTGCCGAGGCCGTTGTAGCCGAGGGTCAGCTCCAGGAAGGAGTTGTTCTGCGAGCCGCCGATGTACGGGCGGGAGGAGGCGGGCCACAGTTCGACGACGGCGACCCACCAGCCGCCCGCCACCACCATGGCGCCGCCTGCGAGCAGCAGCTGGCCCAGCCTGCGGCGCAGCCCGGTGGGCGCGCAGACGGCGTACAGCACGGCGAGCGGCGGCAGGATGACGAAGGCCTGCAGGGTCTTGGTCAGGAAGGCGAAGCCGACCGCGCCCCCGGCCCAGACCAGCCAGCGGGTGTGCGCCCCCTCAAGGGCCCGCAGCAGGCAGTACACGGTCACGGTGAGCAGCAGGGTCAGCAGCGCGTCGGGGTTGTTGAAACGGAACATCAGCGCGGCGACGGGTGTCAGTGCGAAGGCGGCGCCGCTCAGCAGCGCTGCGCCCGGCCCGAACTGGCGGCGTACGGCGGCGTACAGCACGCCGGTGGTCGCCACACCCATCAGGGCCTGCGGGACGAGAATCTGCCACGAGCCCAGACCGAAGAGCCGGACCGACAGCATCATGGGCCACAGAGCGGCCGGGGGCTTGTCGACGGTGATGGAGTTGCCCGCGTCGGAGGAGCCGAAGAAGAACGCCTTCCAGCTCTCGCTGCCGGCTTGCACGGCAGCCGAGTAGAAGGAGTTCGCGTAGCCGGAGGCGCCCAGGTCCCACAGGAGCAGCGCCGCGGTGGCGATCAGCAGCCCGGTGAGGGCGGGCCGTTCCCAGCGGGGGCGGGCGGTATGTGCGCCGGCCACGGCGGCCGGGAAGATCGGGAGTGCAGCCGTGGTCATCGGCCCTCCTTGAAAGTGGATGTGCGGGCATGGGCGCCGCGTCGCTCGGGGAAGACCCAGGCGCGCAGGAGCAGGAAGCGCAGCACGGTGGCTGCGAGATTCGCGGTGATCAGGACGGCCAGCTCGGTGCCGTGCGCGGGATCCGGGGTGGCCGCCGCGAGGGCGGCGAGGGACCCGCTGGTGAGGGCCAGCCCGATACCGAAGACCACCAGTCCCTGGGCCTGGTGGCGTACGGCGCGCTCCCTGCCCCGGACGCCGAAGGTGAGCCGGCGGTTGGCAGCCGTGTTGGCCACGGCGGAGAGCAGCAGCGCCGCGCCGTTGGCGAGTTGGGGGCCGGTCCCGCCCCGGAAGGCGGAGTACAGCACCAGGTAGAGCAGGGTGGAGAGGACTCCGACGGTGCAGAAGCCGATGAGCTGGCGGGCGAGTCCGCCGTCCACCCCGGGAACCGCGGTGCGGTCGCGCGGGTCGTCGCCGAAGGGGCGGGCGAGCCTGTCGAGCGGGAGCGCTCCGACGGCCAACGCCCGACCCACGCGCCAGACGCCCTTGAGGTCCTCGGTGGCGGTCTTGACGATGTGCACGGTGGAGTCGGGGTCGTCGACCCAGTCCACGGGCACTTCGTGGATCCTCAGCCCGGCCCGTTCGGCGAGCACGAGCAGTTCGGTGTCGAAGAACCAGCCCGTGTCCTCCACCAGCGGCAGCAGTCGCTCGGCGACCTCGCGCCGGATGGCCTTGAAGCCGCACTGGGCGTCGCTGAACCGGGCGGCGAGGGAGGACCGCAGCAGGAGGTTGTAGGCGCGGGAGACGAACTCCCGCTTGGCTCCCCGCACGACCCGCGAGGAGCGGGCCAGGCGGGTGCCGATGGCGAGGTCGGAGTGGCCGGAGATCAGGGGGGCGACCAGCGGCAGCAGGGCGTTCAGGTCGGTGGAGAGGTCCACGTCCATGTAGGCGAGGACGGGGGCGTCTGAACCGGACCAGACCGTGCGCAGGGCCCTGCCCCGGCCCTTCTCCTCCAGACGGGTGCTGCGTACGCCGTCCAGGGCCGCGGCGAGGCCGGCCGCGACCTCGGGGGTGCGGTCGGTGCTCGCGTTGTCGGCGACCGTGATCCGGAAGGGGTAGGGGAAGGTCCGGGTGAGGTGCTCGTGCAGTCGGCGCACGCACGGTCCGAGGTCCTTCTCCTCGTTGAAGACCGGGACCACCACGTCGAGGACGGGCTCGCCGGGCACGGGCGCGAGGGGCGCCCGTGCCGGAAGGGCCCCGGGAGAGGTGTCGGTTGGCATGCTCCGACACTCGTGGAGCCGCCTGTCACCTCGGTGTGGTGAGCCTGTGGCCCGTCTGTGAGTCCGGAGCCGGCGTTCCGGCGGCCTTGACGAGCGGCAGGACGACCTCGAAGCAGGTCCGTCCGGGCACGCTCTGCACGCCGACGCTCCCGCCGTGGGCCGTCACCACGGCCCGGACGATGGCCAGCCCGAGGCCCGTGGAACCGGCGGCTCGGGAGCGGGAGGCGTCGCCTCGGGCGAACCGCTCGAAGACGCGGGGGAGCAGCTCGGGTGCGATGCCGGGACCGTCGTCCTCGATGCGCAGCCGGACAGCGGATGTTTCACGTGAAACATGGGCGGTGACGGTCGTGCCGGGCGGTGTGTGCGTACGGGCGTTGGCGAGCAGGTTCACCAGGACCTGCTGGATGCGGGCCGCGTCGGCGCGTACGGACGCGGGCTCCTCGGGCAGGTTCAGGCGCCAGTGATGACCCGGGCCGGCCGCCCGGGCGTCGCTGACGGCGTCGATGACGAGCGGAGCCAGGTCGGTTTCGGTGTCGGCGGTGGCCGGCGGGCGACCCGCGTCGAGCCGGGCCAGCAGGAGCAGGTCCTCGACCAGACCGGTCATCCGGGTGGCCTCGGACTCGATCCGGCCCAGGGCGTGCCGGGTGTCGGGGCCGGGCTCCTCCCGGCCGCGGCGCGTGAGTTCGGCGTAGCCGCGGATGGAGGCCAGCGGCGTACGCAGTTCGTGACTGGCATCGGCGACGAACTGCCGCACCCGCATCTCGCTCTGCTGGCGCGCCGTGAGGGCGGAGGAGACGTGGCCGAGCATCCGGTTGATGGCGGCGCCTACCTGGCCCACCTCGGTGCGGGGGTCGGCCTCGGCGTCCGGGACCCGTTCGTGGAGGGCCGGCTCGCCCTTGTGCAGGGGGAGTTCCGAGACCCGGGTGGCGGTGGCGGCGACCCGGCGCAGCGGGCGCAGGGCCACCCCGACCAGAGCCTGCCCGGCGAGCGAGGCGGCGATCAGCCCGGCCAGGGTGACGCAGACCTCGACCCCGACCAGGGTGCGGACGGTGGAGTCGACTTCAGTGAGCGGGAAGGCCAGCACGACGGTCCGGTCCGGTGAGGCGAGCACCCGGTAGGTGCCCAGTCCCGGCAGCTCCGCTCCCACGGCTCGCCCGGGCGAGCCCGTGGCCTTCTCGGCGGCCCGGGCGAGGGTCGTGCTCTGGGCTTCGGTGAGGGACGGCGGTACCTGGTCGGGAGACCATTGCTCGCCGCGGGTGTTGCGGGCGCTGCCCATGACCTCGCCGCTGTGGTCCAGCCGGATACCCACGGCGTCCAGCGGACTGCCGGGGGCCATGACGAAGCCCGCGCCGCCCTCCCGGGCCGCCTTCCCGCCGGGCACCCGGGCGGCCATCCTGATGGACGTGGCCAGCTGCTCGTCGAGCTGGGTGACCAGGTATGAGCGCAGCGCGAGGGTGGTGACGGTTCCGATGGCCGCTCCCACCACGGCGATCAGGGCCACCGCCGAGACAACGAGCCGGGTTCGCAGAGACCAGGGCCGGCGCCCGCCCGGTCGCCGGCTCCGGCGACGCGGTGCCACTACTCGGCGGGCTTGATCAGGTAGCCGGCGCCGCGGCGGGTGTGGATCATCGGGGGCAGACCGAGGCCGCTCTCCAGCTTGCGGCGCAGGTAGGAAATGTAGAGCTCGACCACGTTGGCCTGGCCGCCGAAGTCGTAGGACCAGACCCGGTCCAGGATCTGCGCCTTGCTCAGCACACGCCGCGGGTTGCGCATCAGGTAGCGCAGCAGCTCGAACTCGGTGGCGGTCAGGTGGACGTCCCGGCCGCCGCGCACCACCTCGTGGCTGTCCTCGTCGAGTCGCAGATCGCCGACGGTCAGGACCGAGCCGCCGCGCGCAGCCTGCGCCGCGCCCGAGCGCCGCACCAGGCCTCGCAGCCGGGCCACGACCTCTTCCAGGCTGAACGGCTTGGTGACGTAGTCGTCACCGCCCGCGGTGAGGCCGGCGATCCGGTCCTCCACGGAGTCCTTGGCCGTCAGGAACAGGACGGGGACCTGGGGGATCTCCCGACGCAGCTGCCCGAGGACGGTGAGACCGTCCATGTCGGGAAGCATGACGTCGAGGACGACCACGTCCGGGCGGAACCTGCGCGCGGCCCGCAACGCCCCTGCGCCGTCGCCGGCGCTGCGAACCTCGCAGCCTTCGTAGCGCAGGGCCATGGACAGCAGCTCGGAAAGCGAGGCCTCGTCGTCGACGACGAGCACCCGGCAGGGCCCGCCGTCGGGCCGTACCAAGGCCGTGTGGTTACCGGTGGACGTGGACGCTTGGGAGGTGGTCGTCGCAGTCATACGGACACGCTCCCCGGCCCCTCTGAGAGCGTTCTTGCCCCAACCTGTGAATTTCCTGAGAAAGGCCCCCGTCCCGTGGGGCCCGGGGGAAGCCAGCGCGTCAGCCGTCGAGCCGGAACAGCCGGGCGCCGTTGTCGTGGCAGACCGCACGCAGCCAGTCGTCGCCCAGGCCCAGCCGCTCGAGGGCGGCGAGCTGGTGCTCGTACGGGTAGGGGATGTTCGGGAAGTCGGTACCGAGCAGGATCCGGTCGCCGAGGTCCACGAGCCGTCCGAGGTCCGCGGGCGGGAACCCGCTGAAACGCTCGGAGAAGTCGGTGAAGGCCATGGTGGTGTCGAGGCGCACCGCCGGGTGGCGGTCGGCGAGGTCGAGGAAGTCCGCGTACTCGGGCATGCCCATGTGGGCGATGACCAGTGGCAGCCGGGGATGGCGGGCCAGCAGACGTGAGACCGGACCGGGGCCCGTGTACTTGCCGGGGACGGGCCCGGAGCCGCAGTGGATCACTGTGGGGAGGCCGGCCTCGGCCAGCAACCCCCAGACGGGGTCGAGCAGGCCGTCGTTCGGGTCGTAGCCGCCGACCTGAAGGTGTGCCTTGAAGATCCGGGCACCCGACTCCACGGCCTGGCGGACGTACCCGTCCACACCCTCCTCCGGGAAAAAGGTCGCGGTGTGCAGGCAGTCGGGTGTGCGGGCCGCGAAATCGGCGGACCAGGCGTTGAGCCAGGCGGCCATCTCCGGTCTGTGCGGATAGAGCATGGAGGTGAAGGCCCGGACTCCGAACTCCCGCAGGAGCGCGACGCGCTGCTCCTCCTCATGGCGGTAGGTGATGGGCCACTCGACGCCGGTCAACGGGCCGATCGCGTCGAAGTAGTCCCACACCTTGTCCAGGACCCGCTCGGGCATGAAGTGCGTGTGGACGTCGACGAGTCCGGGCAGCCCGAGCCGCTCCCGGAAAACGCGGACCGCATCAGGTGTTGCGGACAAAGCCATGGCTCCGCTCGACGGTCGCGACGTGGAGGGTGTAGCTCTCGTACCAGTCGGCGCGGCCCTTCTTCATGGCCGCCTGGTGCTCCAGGTTCTCGCGCCACACCGTGAGGGACTCGTGGTCCCGGAAGTAGGCGACAGTGATGCCCAGGCCTCCGGGATTGCGCGCGGACTCGTAGCCGAGGTAGCCGGGGATCGCCTGGACGATCTCCTCCATCCGGTCGTTGAGTTCATCGAGGCCGGTGTCGTCCGCGGTGCGGACGCTGCTGAAAACGGCCATGACGTAGGGCGGTTCGAAGGCCGCCACCGGCTGAGTGGTCATGCCCACCACCCTCGGCGGAGCGACCCCGGCGTGTCCACCCGGATCGGCCCCGGGAGGCCAAAGGGATCCAAGACTTGACCATGGCGCCGGTCTCTCGGATCTCCGTCCCAGGCTGTCAGAACAGGCCGTACTGCTCCATGGGAGGAGCGGCCGCGGTGGGGATCTGTGCGACCGGCACCGAGGTCGTCGCCCCCTCGCCGGGGGTGGCGAGCTCCCAGCCGGCCAGGAGCCGGGTGTCGACCACGAGCCCGTCCTCGAAGTGCAGGTCGGGCCCGGCGGCCCCGACCAGCCGCCCCACCACGGCCCGGTCGGCCGCCATCTCCTCGATCACCCGGCCCGGGGCCGGGAGTCCCTCCCAGCCCTCCATCCCGAACACCGCGGCGTGGTCCGTGACTTCGCACCGCAACCGCTCCAGGGACTCCGGCCAGCCGGCCAGCCCCGCCGCCCGGCCGCGCAGCTCGGCGACCTCCCGCGCCCGCTCCGGCGCGCCGGGCAGATGGGCCCGTACGGCGCGCTTGCGCGCGTACGCGATCCGGTCGGGGACCCCGAGCGCCGCCCGCAACAGCTCCTCGGTGCGCCGGGTGGCCATCAGCGGTCCGCGTCCCAGCCAGGTCCACGACACCGCCCCCTGCTCCAGCAGCCGGGCGGAACCGCGCTCCTCTGCGGTGATTCCGACCTTGACCATGCCGGGTCCGAACCAAGCCAGATAGACGCGGTAGGTCCGCGGATCGGCGGCGTTGGTGTCGGCCGCCACGGAGAACGACCGGTCGAGGCGGGCGCATTCGGCGCACTGCGCACTGCCTCCGCGGCCGGGGATGGTGGCGGAAGCCGGACAGGGGGTCCTCCTCCCGGCCCTCCACACGCCCAGGCATCGCCGCTCCCCGCGTGCGACGAAGGCCAGCCGCTGCCCGTACGCCGGCGCACTCACACGCTCGCCGCGCCCTTGGCAGTACCACCCGATGACCGGGGCGGAGCCCTTCCACCGGATCCCGGTGCACCACCAGGTCACAGCGGGAGCGGCCGCTCGAAGAAGGTCTCCAGGACGACGGTCGCATGCGTGCCGCTGACGCCGTTGATGGCGTAGAGGCGACGCAGGACGTCCTGGAGCTGCTCGGTCGAGGCCGTGCGCACCTTCACCAGCACCGACGCGCTGCCCGCGATGATGTGCGCCTCCTGGATCTCCGGGATCGCGGCGAAGTCGTCTCCGGACTCCCCCATCCACGCGTTGGAGTCGACCATCACGTACGCGAGGACCCCGCTGCCGACCGTGGCCGGGTCGACGTCGATGGTGGTCCGCCGGATCACCCCGCGCTCGCGCAGTTTGCGTACGCGCTCGTGCGTGGCCCCGGCCGAAAGCCCCACGGCCGTGCCGAGAGCCGCGTAGGACTGCCCGGCGTCCTGCTGCAGGCGCAGGACGAGCGCCCGGTCGATGTCGTCCACGCAATCTTCCTCTCTTGGGCCTGACAACCCTTGCGAAGACGGTACCTGATCCTGCAATCTCACCATCAGACCGAACAAAATTCGGCAGTCTGCTCTCAGGGGGAATCGTGTCTGCCATAGCTGACCTCGCGTTGTACGAAATCCTGGACGAGCGGTTCAAGACCGGGCGCTGCGCCAATGGCGACGCCCGACTGGAACGGCTCCACGACGACTGCCGCTGGGCGGAAGGCCCGCTGTACCTGCCGGCCTGGCGGCAGTTCGTGTGGAGCGACATCCCCAACGACCGGATACTGCGCTGGGACGAGGCGACCGGCGCGGTCTCCGTCTTCCGCTCGCCCGCCGGGCACTCCAACGGCAACACCCTCGACCGTGAAGGCCGCCTGATCTCCTGTGAACAGGGCAACCGGCGCGTGACCCGCACCGAACCCGACGGCAGCATCACCGTCATCGCCGACCGATTCGACGGCAAGCGGCTCAACAGCCCGAACGACGCGGTGGTCCGCTCGGACGGGTCCGTCTGGTTCTCGGACCCGGACTTCGGCATCACCAACGACTACGAAGGCCACCGCGCACCCAGCGAGATCGGAGCCTGCAACCTCTACCGGGCCGATCCCTCCACCGGCGAGGTACGCATGGTCGCCGACGGCTTCCTCGGCCCCAACGGCCTCGTCTTCTCCCCCGACGAGAGTGAGCTGTACGCCGCGGACACCAGAGCGGGCCACATCCGCGCCTTCAAGGTCACCGAGGACGGCGCCCTCAGCGGCGACCGCGTCTTCACGGTCTGCCCCGGCATCGACAACATCCGCTTCGACGACGAGGGCCGGCTGTGGGCGGCGGCGATGGAGAACGGTGTCCACTGCTACGCCGCGGACGGCACCCTGATCGGCCGCCTGCGCGTCCCCGAGCCCGTCTCCAACATCGCCTTCGGCGGCCCAAAGAACAACCGCCTCTTCATCACCGCCACCACCTCCCTCTACTCGCTGGTGATGTCGGTGACCGGCCTGCCTCGGGTCCTCTGAGGCCGGCCGGGCGGACGTCCGGCTAGCGGGCGACGAACTGCGTCAGGATCGCCTGCACCTCGTAGATGTCGACGCCCTTGGTGAAGGTCTTCTCGATCGGCGCCGAGCTGCCGGATATCCAGATCTTCAGCTCGGCGTCCAGATCGAAGTGGCCGGCGGTCTCCACCGAGAAGTGCGTGATGCTCCGGTAGGGGATGGAGTGGTACTCCACCTTCTTGCCCGTGAGCCCCTGCTTGTCGACGAGCACCAGTCGCCGGTCGGTGAACAGGATCGTGTCCCGGATCAGCAGGAAGGCGGCGTGCACCTGCTCCCCCTGACCCAGCAGACGTGCGTAGTCCCGCTGCGCCGACACGGGGTCGACGGTGTGCGCGTTCCCGAACAGTCCCATGGTTGCCCCCGTTTTCCAGCTCGGACGATCTTCAAGAACCGTACCGACGCCGCCGGGTAGCCGACGTCCCCCGCCAGGGCCATCCCGTCCCTGACATCTCCCGGGGGATGACCTCCCCATCAAGGAGGACACCCCGCCGGGAACATCCGGGATATACGACAGAGGCCCCGGACTTCCGTCCGGGGCCTCTGCCCTGCTGTGCACTCGGCAGGATTCGAACCTGCAACCTTCTGATCCGTAGTCAGATGCTCTATCCGTTAAGCTACGAGTGCTTGGGCTTCCCGGGGTTTTTCGCCCCGTTGGCCTTGCGAGAACAACAATACATGGACCTTGCCGGGACGCGAAATCCATTAGCGAAACCCGCACTGACCTGCGGAAACGGTCGCGAATGAAGATCATCCACAGGGTCGGCGCGCAGGGCAGGCAAGACGCGGAGCGCACCGGAACGCCCCAGCCGGCGTTCGGCCCCCGGAACGCATCGAAGCCCCGGTCCTGACGGACCGGGGCTTCGATGAACTGCGGAGGCGGAGGGATTTGAACCCTCGATGGGCGGTAAGACCCAAACCGCATTAGCAGTGCGGCGCCATAGACCGGACTAGGCGACGCCTCCAGCACACCCCCGCGTACGAAGGTGCGTGCAGATGATGACACAGGCGCAGGGCCCCTCACCAATCCGCTCCCACGGTACTAGGCAGGACGGGCCCAGGGCAAAGCCTTAAAGGCCCGTCGCACGCAACATCAGCGCGCCCGCGTCGTTGGTCAGGCGTATGACGTACGGACGACCTGGAGTGCCCCATGCTGCGTCTCGCCGCCTTCGCCGTCACCTCGGCCCTGGCCACCGCGGCCGCCGGGCCGCTGCCCCCGCTGCCCCTGGGACAGCTGCTGGCCGCCCCCGACCGGCTGACCATGACCATGGCCGACACCGGCAACCGCCAGCTGGACCGTGAGTACACGCTCGAATGCGGACCCGTCGGCGGCGATCACCCGCAGGCCGAGGGCGCCTGCGCGCGGCTGGACGAGCTCGCCGAAGAGGGGCGGAACCCCTTCGCCCCCGTCCCGCCGGACCAGATCTGCACCAAGCAGTACGGCGGGCCCGCCACCGCCCGTGTCACCGGAACCTGGAACGGACGCAAGGTGAACGCCACCTTCCGCCGGACGGACGGATGCGAAATCAAGCGCTGGGACGAGTTGGAACCTCTGCTTCCGAGTGGGCGTTCCTGACCTGGGAGGATGACCGGAAAGGGCGTTGCCGGCCGCACATCGGCCACCCCGCCGCGGGCCTGTGGCCTTAGACTCCTCCCGTGACTTGCCGGTAGTCGTTGGTCAGGGAGGAAGCTCGTCGTGAGCAGCAGGCCATCCCGAGGCGCTGCTCGCCTCGCAGCAATACTCGACGCCCTTCCGGACGCGCTGTTGCTCGTCAACGCCAACGGCACGGTCGTCAACGCCAATTCGATCGCGCTCGAGGTCATGGAGAGCCCGGGTACCGGACTGGTCGGCCGGGGGGTGCTCGACCTCCTGCCCGAGTTCGACTCCAAGCTGATCCCCGGCTCCATGCGCCGCCCCGGCGAGGACGAGGGCGGCCGCACCAAACCCAAGCGGATGGTCGCCCGCCGCACCGACGGCTCCGAGTTTCCCGTCGAGGTCACCAGCGCCCACCTCGACGGCCGCGACGCCTACCGCGAGCCGCAACCCGCCTACACCGGTGACGAGCTGCTGATGCTCGTGGTCCGGGACCTCTCCCAGACCGTCGACACCGAGGCCGAGCTGGCCCGCTCCCAGCGGCAGACCGAGATGATCCTGCGCGCCGCCGCCGAGGGCGTCGTGGGCACCGACACCGACGGACGCGTGGTGCTCGTCAACCCGGCGGCCGCCCAGATCCTGGGATACCGCGCCACCGACCTCGGCAACCGCGAACTGCACGGCCTGGTCCAGCACTCCCGGGCCGATGGCTCGCCCTTCCCCTTCGAGGAGTCCCCGCTCGCCGACACCCTGCGCAGCGGCCGCAAGCACCGCGTGCGCGGACAGGTGCTGTGGAACAAAGCCGGGCAGCCGGTCGCCGTCGACCTGACCACCTCTCCCGTACGGGACGGGGAGCAGCTCGTGGGCGCGGTCATGACCTTCACGGACCGCCGGCCCTACGACGCCCTGGCCGCGCGGCACGCGCAGCTCATCGCCGTCCTCGGGGACTCCCTGCGCGGACCGCTGGACGAGCTGCGCGGCGAGCTGGCGACCCTGGCCGCCGACGACGCCGGACAGCTGTGGCCCGAGGCCAATCAGCTCCTGCACCACCTGGCCGCCGGATACTCGCGGATGACCACCCTGGTGGACAACGTGCTCGGCTTCCAGCGCCTGGACTCCGGCCGCGACAAACTCTCCAAGAAGAAGGTCCTGATCAACGGCGTGGTCGCGGCCGGCGTCGACGGCGCGGTCGAGCTGATCGGCCCGGGTCGTGCGCAGTTCGCCGTCCACGCGCCGACCATCGAGGCCGAGGTGGACGCCGAGCGGATCTCGACCGCCCTCGCGCACTTGGTCGCGGACGTCGCCGGCGTGGACGCCACCGGCAAGACCCGTCAGGGCAGCGGGTACAGCGACTCGACGATCGTGGTGGCCGCCGCCCAGCGCGGCGACGTCGTACGGATCGAGGTGCGGGGCCCCTACGAGGGCGGCAACCCGGTCCACGAGCCGATCGTCCGGGGCATCGTGGCCGCCCACGGCGGTGTGCTGCAGACGGTGGAGGTGCCCGGCGCACCCGGCGGGGCCTACGTGCTGGAACTGCCGCTCGGTGCAGGTGCCGGGACGGTGACCCTGCCCGAGCCGCCGGAGGTGTCACCGGCGGGCACCGGCCCGGACGGCGGGGCCACTGCTGCGGGCGCCGCCCCCGGCAAGGTCTCCGGCGGCCGGCGGGGCCGGCGCGGGGTGGATGCCTTCCTGGAGGATGAGACTCCCGGCCCCGAAGCCGCGCAGGCCGGCCAGGGCGGGGGCGCGCTGGCGCTGCCGTCGGGTCGGCGGCGGGCGGGCGAGGCCGCGCCTCAGGCGGGTCCCGAGCTCGCACAGTCCCCGGTGAACCCCGCGGGCCTCGGCACCGGCCGCAGGCGCGGCCGGGCCGGTGACGGCAGCGGTGAGAGCGGCGCTCTCGACGGCCAGGGGGGCCCCAGCCGGCCCGTGCAGCCGCAGGGCACCGCCATGCCCGCGCTCCCGCCCGTGCCCGCGGTGCCCCCCGTCCCGGTGACCGAGCACCCCGCAGGCCGGCGGCGGGCGCTCGGTCCGGCCGGCCCGGCGCAGCCCGGCGGTCCCGTCCCCGCGACGGGGCTCGGCCCGACGCCCGCTCCCGCACGGCCCATCGCCCCGGAGGGCGGCTTCGCGCTGCCCGCCGGCCCTGCCCCGGTTCCCCCCGCCGCACAGGTCCCTGCCGAAGCCGGCCCCGCCGCCGCTGCTTCCGCCGGCGAGCCCGGACCCGACGCCGCGTCACCGGCCGGCCGTCGTGGCCGCCGGGCGCTGGGCGCGCCCGGAGTCGAGCCCGAGGCGCCGGCCGCACCGTCCGACGCGCCCGCCGAGAACCCGACCGGGCGGCGGCGCGCGCTGGCCGGCGCCCCCGCGTGGCCGGTTCCGTCGGCCACGGCCGCTGCCGGGGACGACGGGGCCTCGGGCCAGGTCGCGGTCCCCGGAGCGCGTCGGCCGCAGGACACCCCGGTGCAGGGGCAGGCCGCACAGCCGATCAGCGTGCGCGCGCTGGGCACCCTCGGCCAGGGCATCGCCGTCGATCCCGCCGGGGCGGCTGCCGCCGGTTCCGGCTCGGGCCGCCGTCGCCGGCTCGCCGAGCCCAGCCCGCAGGGCCGGGCCTTCGCCATAGGCGCCCCGGAGGCAGGTGCCGACGAGGGCCCCGAGCCGCTGGACGGCCCCGGCGGTGCGATCGAGGTGGTCAACCGGCCCGTGCCGCAGCCCGTGGACGACGAACTCCCGCCGGAGCCCCTGGACAACCCGCGCCGGCTCCTGGTGTGGCCGGCGCCCGATGTACAGACACAGCAGGCGCTCAGCGACCGCGGCTACCGCCCGGTGGTCGTGCACTCCCGTGAGGAGGTGGACGCCCAGATCGCCGCCTTCCCGGCCGCGCTGTTCGTCGACCCGCTGACCGGGCCGATCACCCGGACCGCCCTGCAGTCGCTGCGGCAGGCCGCCGTGGCCGCGGAGGTGCCCGTACTGGTCACGGCGGGGCTGGGGCACGCCACACGCGAAGCGGCGTACGGTGCGGATCCGGCCGTACTGCTCAAGGCGCTGGCACCGCGCGACAGCGAGCAGCACCCCTCCCGGGTGCTGCTGATCGAGGAACGCGACGAGATTGCGACCGCGCTGACAGCGGCCCTCGAGCGACGTGGCATGCAGGTCGCCCGGGCGGGCGCGGACACCGACGCCGTGGAGCTCGCGACGCGGATGCGGCCCAACCTGGTGGTCATGGACCTGATGCAGGTGCGCCGTCGGCGGGCCGGGATCGTGGACTGGCTGCGGGCCAACGGACAGCTGAACCGCACCCCGCTGGTCGTCTACACGGCGACCGGCATCGATCCGGCCGAACTGCCGCGTCTGGCCTCGGGCGAGAGCGTGCTCTTCCTCGCCGAGCGGGCCACCACCGCGGACGTTCAGGGCCGTATCGTGGACCTCCTGGCCAAGATCGGCACCAACTAGCGATCCTGTCCCGATGGCCATCACCGATACGACCGAGCACACAGTCCCCGCCGACAACGGGGAGGTGAACCTGCTCATCGCTCGGCAGGTCGAGCCCGGGCACGAGGAGACGTTCGAGGCCTGGGCCCACGGATCCTGGAGACGGCCGCCGGTTTTCCGGACCATCTGGGCTACGGGCTCTTCCGCCCGGCGACCGAGGGCGGGCCGTGGTTCCTGGTGCACCGATTCCGCAACCAGGCCGCCTTCCAGCGCTGGCAGGACTCCCCGGAGCGGGCCCAGTGGTTCTCCAACTGCCTGGGCCACCACCACACAGAAATAGCCCGGCGGGAACTGCAGGGCATGGAGACGTGGTTCGCCAAGCCGGGTACGACCCGGCCCGCGCCGCCGCGCTGGAAGATGGCGATCAGCTCAGGGCTTGCCATCTTCCCGATCTCGCTCGCGGGCAACGCGCTGCTCGGGCCGTACCTGGTGGATCTGCACTTCGTGCTGCGCACGGCCGCCTTCGCGGTCGTCTTCAGCACGCTGATGACCTACGTGGCCATGCCCGCCGTCAGCAGGCTGCTGCGGCCGTGGCTCACGCGGGGCCGCACCCCGTCGGGGTCCGCCCGGGTCACGCGATCTTGGTGACCTCCAGTGCGCCGTCCGCGTACTGCTGGCGGATCACCTTCTTGTCGAACTTGCCCACGCTGGTCTTCGGCACGGCGTCGATGATCGTCCAGCGCTCAGGCAGCTGCCACTTGGCGATCGACTGCGCGAGGAAGTCGCGCAGCCCCGCATAGTCCACGGTCGCGCCGTCCTTGAGGACGACGGTGGCCAGCGGCCGTTCGCCCCACTTCTCGTCGGGGACGGCGACCACCGCGGCCTCGGCGACCTCCGGGTGCGCCATCAGCGCGTTCTCCAGCTCGACGCTGGAGATCCACTCGCCGCCGGACTTGATCACGTCCTTGGCGCGGTCGGTGAGGGTGAGGTAGCCGTCAGGGCTGATGATGCCGACGTCCCCGGTCTTGAGCCAACCGTCGGCGCTGAACTTGTCCTCGGGCTGGAAGGGTTCGCCGGACGCGCCGCCGTAGTAGGCGTTCGCGATCCAGTTGCCGCGCACCTCGAGTTCGCCGGCCGACACCCCGTCCCAGGGCAGCAGGTCGCCGCCGGGACCGACGAGACGGGCCTCGACACCTGCGGGGAAGCGGCCCTGCGTGATCCGGTAGGGCCATTCCTCCTCGGCGCTCAGACCGGCCGGCGGGTGCGCCATCGTGCCCAGCGGGGAGGTCTCGGTCATGCCCCAGGCGTGGCAGACGCGGACCCCGAGCTTGTCGTAGGCCTCCATCAGCGAGGGCGGACAGGCGGCGCCGCCGATGGTGACCTGCTTCATCGAGTTCAGGTCACGCGGGTTGGCGGTGACCTCGGCCAGCAGCCCCTGCCAGATGGTGGGGACGGCCGCGGCGTGCGAGGGCTTCTCCCGCTCGATCATCTCGGCGAGCGGGGCCGGCTGCAGGAAGCGGTCAGGCATCAGCATGTTGATGCCGGTCATGAAGGTGGCGTGCGGCAGACCCCAGGCGTTCACGTGGAACTGCGGAACCACCACGAGGGTGGTGTCCTTGTCGGTCAGCCCCATGGACTCGGCCATGTTGACCTGCATGGAGTGCAGGTAGATCGAGCGATGGGAGTAGACGACGCCCTTCGGGTCCCCGGTCGTGCCGGAGGTGTAGCACATCGCGGCCGCCTGGCGCTCGTCCAGCTCGGGCCAGTCGTAGCTGTCGGAGCTGCCCTCGAGGAGCTCCTCGTACTCGTGCACGCGCACGTTCAGGCCGTCGAGCGCGGAGCGGTCGCCGATGCCGGACACGACGACGTGCTCGATGGTCGGAAGGTGCGGCAGCAACGGCGCGAGCAGCGGCAGCAGCGTGCCGTTGACCAGGACGACCCGGTCGGCGGCGTGGTTGACGATGAAGACCAGCTGCTCCGGAGGAAGCCGCAGGTTCAGCGTGTGAAGGACCGCGCCCATGGAGGGGATCGCAAAGTACGCCTCGACATGCTCGGCGTTGTTCCACATGAGGGTGGCGACCCGCTCGTCCTGCTGCACTCCGAGCTCGTCGCGCAGGGCGCCGGCGAGGCGGGTGGCTCGGAGGCCGATCTCGGCGAAACTGCGCCGGTGCGGCTCGGCCTCCCCGGTCCAGGTCGTGACCTGGGACTTCCCGTGGATCGCCATCCCGTGACGAAGTATGCGGGTGACGAGGAGCGGTACGTCCTGCATGGTGCTGAGCAAAGCGTCCTCCCGGTGAGCGCTGCGGCGCTGCGGCGGCTACGGATGCTGCCGATTCTGCGCACGTACCGGTCGGTCTGTCACTACCCGAGGGTAGAAACCGCTTCGTGTTTCACGTGAAACATCCTTTGGTTTCACGTGAAACACCGCCCGCCTCAGCGAACCGGGGTGAGCTCCGGGTCCTCACGGAGCTTGCCCAACGCGCGGGAGACGGCGCTCTTGACCGTGCCGACCGAGACTCCCAGCAGCTCGGCGGTCTGCACCTCGCTCAAGTCCTCGTAGTAGCGCAGGACGACCATGGCCCGCTGACGGTCGGGCAGTCGGGTCACCGCACGCCACATCGCGTCGCGCAGCGCCTGGGCCTCGGCCGGGTCGGAGGAGGGGGGTCCCTCGGTCTCCGGGAGTTCGTCGCATACGAGCTCGTCGACCCTGCGCTTGCGCCACTGGGAGGTCCGCGTATTGACGAGGGTCCGCCGGACGTAGCCGTCCAGGGCGCGGTGGTCCTCGATG
This sequence comes from Streptomyces sp. NPDC046349, assembly GCF_055587885.1. NCBI lineage: Bacteria > Bacillati > Actinomycetota > Actinomycetes > Kitasatosporales > Streptomycetaceae > Streptomyces > Streptomyces sp. NPDC046349. The sequence continues at coordinate 540,780 of NZ_JBVJFK010000004.1, read as the reverse complement.
CGGTCCCAGGCGACGTAGGTCTTCGCGAGGGCTGTCTGGAGCAGGTCCTCCGCGTCGCACGGGTTGGCGGTGAGGGAGCGCGCGGTGCGCATCAGGACCGTGCCGCGGGTACGGACGTACGCCGAGAACGACGGGTACGGCGTCGGGGTCGAGGCGAGCGTGCACACAGGCGGGGTCATGTCTCCACGCTAGGAGCGCCCGTCATCGCTGGAATCGCCCGCAGGTGCCGATGGGGGATCCATCTCAGGTTGTAGGAGTAGGGCTGCCCCCACCCCCTGAAGGTGGAGGGGGCGGGGCCCGTCAGGGACCAGGGTCTCAGGCGTCGGCGCCGAGGATCAGTCCGGACGTCGGGACCCCGGTGCCGGCCGTGACAAGCACGTGCGAGGCTCCCGACACCTGATTGACAGAGGTGCCGCGCAGCTGGCGAACGGCCTCGGCGATGCCGTTCATGCCGTGCAGGTACGCCTCTCCGAGCTGGCCGCCGTGGGTGTTGAGCGGCAGGCCGTCCGCGGCCACGAAGTCGGCGGCCTCACCCGGCTCGCAGAAGCCGAACTCCTCCAGCTGCATCAGCACGAAGGGCGTGAAGTGGTCGTAGAGGATGCCGACGTCGATGTCCGATGGCCGCAACCCGCTGGTACGCCACAGCTGGCGGGCGACCACGTCCATCTCCGGCAGCCCGGTCAGGTCGTCGCGGTAGAAGGAGGTCATGCCTTCCTGGCGGCGTCCGGCGCCCTGCGCCGCCGCAGTGATCACTGCGGGTGGGTGCCGCAGGGCGCGGGCTCGTTCGGCCGTGGTGACGACGAGGGCCTGGCCGCCGTCGGTCTCCTGGCAGCAGTCGAGCAGTCTCAGCGGCTCGACGATCCAGCGGGAGGCGGCGTGGTCGGCGAGGGTGATCGGTTTGCCGTGGAAGTAGGCGGCCGGGTTGTTCGCGGCGTGCCGGCGGTCGGTGACCGCGACATGCCCGAAGGCGTCGGGGGTGAGGTTGTAGGTGTGCAGGTACCGCTGGGCGGCCATGGCCACCCAGGAGGCGGGTGTCAGCAGTCCCCAGGGCAGCGACCAGCCCAGCGCCACCCCCTCCGCCGAGGGCTCGCGCTGCTGGACACCGGACCCGAAACGCCGTCCGGAGCGCTCGTTGAACGCGCGATAGCAGACGACGACCTCCGCGACCCCGGTGGCAACGGCGAGGGCAGCCTGCTGGACGGTGGCGCAGGCGGCACCGCCGCCGTAGTGGATGCGGGAGAAGAAGGACAGCTCTCCGATACCCGCCGCCTGGGCGACGGTGATCTCGGGGCTGGTGTCCATCGAGAAGGTGACCATGCCGTCGACGTCGGCGGGGGTGAGCCCTGCGTCGTCGAGGGCCGCGTGGACGGCTTCGACGGCGAGCTTGAGCTCGCTGCGACCGGAGTCCTTGGAGAACTCGGTGGCACCGATGCCGGCGATGGCGGCCCGACCGCCGAGCTGGTCGCGGGTACGGACGCTCATGCTGCCACCTCCGCGGTGACCGTCCCCGTCACGTGGTGGCCGATGCCGTTGGCTCCGACGACCCGGATCTCGACCGTGTTGCCGAGCACGGCCGTGACGGTGCCCGTGAGGGTCATCGTGTCCCCCGGGTAGTTCGGGGCGCCGAGGCGGATGGCCACCTTGCGCAGCACGGATCGCGGCCCGAGGTGGTCGGTGACGTAGCGGCCGACCAGACCGTTGGTGGTCAAAATGTTCATGAAGATGTCCGGGGAGCCCTTCTCCCGCGCGAGCACCGGGTCGTGGTGCACGTCCTGGTAGTCGCGGGAGGCGAGCGCGCCCGCGACGATCAAGGTGCGGGTGACCGCGATCTCCAGCGGCGGCAGCGCGTCGCCGACGTTCATACCTGTTCTCCCTCGGCTATCGAAGCTCCCAGCTCGGCCAGCAGCTCGCTGCCGCAGCCCAGGTACGCGTCCAGCTGCCGCCCCCACAGGAAGTGCCGGTGGACGGGATGGTCCAGGTCGGCGCCCATTCCGCCGTGCAGGTGCTGGCCCGCGTGGACGACGCGTTTGCCCGCCTCGGAGGCCCACCAGGCAGCCGTCAGCGCGTGCTCGTGGGCCGCGAGCCCCTGGTCGATGCGCCAGGCCGCTTCGTACGTGGTCACCCGGATCGCCTCGGTGTCCATGTACGCGTCTGCCGCACGCAGCATGACGCCCTGGTTGGTCGAAAGCGGTCGGCCGAACTGCTCCCGGGTGGAGGTGTACTCCGCTGCCCGGGCGAGCGAGCCCGCGCAGACGCCCGCCTGGAGCCCGGCGAAGGCGGTGCGCGCGGCGGTGAGAGTGTGCTCGTAGGCGCCGTCGGAACCCATGCGTTCGGCGTCGGCACCGCTCAGGACCAGTCGGCCCGCAGACCAGGGGGCGGTGGTCTCGACGGGGGATGTCCGCACCCCGGGCGCGTCGGTCCGTACGAGCCACAGTGCCCGCTCGGCGTCGGGGACCAGCACGTGCGTGGCGTCGCGCAGCCAGGGGACGGTGGGGGCGGTCCCGATGAGCCGCCCGCCCTCGGCGGTGATCCGGCCGCGGTCCGGGAAGGCCCCCGTGGCCACCGCGTCCCCGCTGCCGAGCACGGGCAGCAGTCGGGCGCGCTGCTCCGGGCTGCCGTGGGCGACCAGGGGGAGGATCCCGTATACGCAGGTGGCGGCGTAGGGGACCTGGGCTGTGGTGCGGCCCTGTTCTTCCAGCAGCAGGACCAGGCCGAGGAGGCCGATCTCCTCGACTGCCGCCGTCAGTCCGGCAGCGGTGAGGGCCTTCCATAGTTCGGCGTCGCTGCCCGTACCGGCGGCGGCGAGGCGTTCGTGAGTGGCGAGGTCGGAGAAGATCCGGGCGGCGAGACCGGCTGCGGCGGCCTGGTCCTCGGTGGGGTGGAAGTCCATCAGCCCTCGCTCCCGCGGAAGACGGGCAGTTCGAGGTCGTCGTCGACGCGCAGGAACTCCAGTTGGACGGGGAGGCCGATGCGCACCTTGTCGTGCGGGACACCGGTGATGTTGCTGATCATGCGGACCCCTTCGGCAAGCTCGACGAGCGCCACCGCGTAGGGCGGGTCGAAGGCCGGGAACGGCGGGTGGTGCATGACGACGTAGCTGAACACGGTGCCTGCGCCGGAGGCCTCGACCGTGTCCCAGCGGGGGCTCGCACAGGTGTTGCAGCCCGGGAGCCATGGGAAGCGGAGGGTCGCGCAGGAGGTACAGCGCTGGATCAGCAACCGGTGCTCCCGGACCCCGTCCCAGAAGCCCTGGTTGTCGCGGTTGACCACGGGGCGGGGGCGCTGCGCAGCGGCCTGCGCCCGAGGCGGGGCCTCCTTCGCCGGCCGGTCGGCGGGTGCGTACTTCAGGATCCGGAAGCGGTGGGTACCGGCGGGCTCCCCGCCCGCCCGGACGTCCATGCGGGTCGTCACGAAGTGGCCGGTGCCCAGCTTGGTCGTCTTGCGCGGCGACACGGACTCGATGACGGCGTCGAAGGTGATCGTGTCGCCGGGGCGCAGCGGGCGGAGGTACTCCTGCTCGCAGTCGGTGGCGACCACGGAGGTGAAACCGGCGCCGTCGAGGAGCGCGAAGAGCTCGTCGTAGGCGGTAGAGCGGTCGGAGTGTCCGGAGAGCCCGCCCATGGTCCAGGCCTGGAGCATGGTGGGGGGAGCGACGGAGTCCGGCCCGGTGTAGGCGGGGTTGGCGTCGCCCATCGCCTCGCACCAGTGGCGGATCATCGGCTCGTTGACCGCGTCCTTGCCCCGGCCTGCGGTGGCCGCCGGGGCTCCCTCGAAGGCGGCCAGCAGCGCGTGGAACCGGGCCGCCTCTTCGGCCGTGCCGGTTGCGTCCGCCGTCATCGCTTCCTCCCCTTCATGCCGAGCCGCATCATGGCGACGATCTCCCGCTGGACCTCGCTCACCCCGCCGCCGAAGGTGTTGATCTGCGCGGCCCGGTTCATCCGCTCGAGCTCGCCGCCCGCGAAGGCCGCGGGCCCCCGTACGAGCGCCTCCTCGCCCACCACCTCCTGGCACATCCGGTACACCTCGATGGCCGACTCGGTGCCGAGGAACTTCACGCCGCTGGCGTCGCCGGGCGCCAGGCTGCCGCTGCCCACGTCCTGGACGAGGCGCCAGTTGAGGAGGCGTACGGCGGACAGCCGGGCGTGGGCCTCGGCGAGGCGGGACCGTACCCAGGGAAGGTCGGCGGGCCGCACTCCGGTGGCCGGGTCGGGGGTGCGGGCGTGCCGGAGGGCGAGTTCGAAGAAGTCCTCGGCCTGCATGCCGATGGCGGCGAGGGCCACGCGCTCGTGGTTGAGCTGGTTGGTGATCAGCCCCCAGCCGCCGTGTTCGGGACCGACGAGGTTGCCGACCGGCACACGGACGGAGTCGTAGTACGTCGCCGTGGTCGTGAGCCCGCCGACGGTGCTGATCGGGGTCCACGAGAAGCCGGGCTCACTGGTGGGCACGAGGATGATCGAGATGCCCTCGTGCTTCGGGGCACCGGGGTCGGTGCGGCAGGCGAGCCAGATCCAGTCCGCGTTCTGGGCGTTGGAGGTGAAGATCTTCTGCCCGTCGATCAGCCAGTCGGCTCCGTCGCGGACCGCCCGGGTGCGCAGTGAGGCGAGGTCGGTGCCGGACTCGGGCTCGGAGTAGCCGATGGCGAAGACGATCTCGCCCTGGAGGATCCGGGGGAGGAAGTAGTCCTTCTGTTCCTCGGTCCCGTACTTCATCAGGGTCGGGCCGACGGTGTTCAGCGTGACCATGGAAACGGGGGCGCCGGCCCGGTAGGCCTCGTCGAAGAAGACGAACTGCTCGTCCGCACCGCGGCCCTGCCCGCCGTACTCGACCGGCCAGCCGAGGCCGAGCAGTCCGTCGGCGCCGATGCGGCGCAGCAGTCCGCGCTGGTCGGCCGGGTCCTCGGGGACCCCGTCGCGCAACAGTTCCTTGAAGTACGTGCGCAGTTCGGCACGGAGCCGCAACTGGTGTTCGGTCGGGGCGAGGTGCACGGCGCAGGCCTCCCGGCGTCCACATCATCGAGGTAACTGACTGTCCGTCAGATTTACCTGTGGTGTCAAGGTCGGGAAGGGAGCGGGCCATGCGCGCGGGAGCCTGCGCTACCGGAGCCCCGCCGGTCCGGTCGCACAGGCACCCTCAGGGTTCGGAACGACCGATGCCGCCAGTACCGCCGGGGATGGAGGTTGACCCCCACGCTCGAGTTGCTGATTGATCGCGGCGAGGGCCAAGCCGTTTGACCTGCACGCTGTTGTTCTGGCTGACGACGTCGCGTGCCGGAGTTGCCCACCGAATCCCCGGCGAAACGCCCCGTAATTCCCCATTCACTTACAAACATGACAAACAATGGATAAACCATATTTACGCCCCGGGGGCCCGGGGTAGCACTCCCGAACCGGCTGCCCCCGTGTCGCACAGGCGACATGCGGCGTTCCCCCGGACCATCACTTCCGGACATGCCGAAAAGGGCCGCGCCGTCCGGGAACCCCACCGTCTCCCGGGCCTGCGGCCCTGCAATTGCCGAGCTCAACGCCCCCTGCACACACCCCGGCGCCCGCCGGGGTGATCCATCCGTGCCCCGCTGCCGGGGCACCACACAGCGCGATCCGCGGTCACGGCCGACCGGGCTCCAGCGCCTGCTTGCCTACTGCCTGCGTACCTGCTTCGTCCTGCGGTCCGGCTCCGTCCTGCGGTCCGGCTCCGTCCTGCGGTCCGGCTCCGTCCTGCGGTCCGGCTCCGTCCTGCGGTCCGGCTCCGTCCTGCGTGCCCGTGCCGGGCTACGCGGCGAGCGCCAGCGCCTCGCGGGTGGTGCGTGCGGTGCGTCCGTCGCGGGGGGCGCGGGGGGCAGGCACCGCGGAAGGTGTCAGGACGCGAGCGGCGGCGGCCGGGGCGGCGGCGCCCATGGCGGCGGCGGTGGTCGAGCGGCGGACACCGGGAGTCTTGCCGTGCGCCTCGGCCCGGATGCGCTGCTTCAGGGTCGGCGGCAGCGAACCGCCCCGCATCATCTCCCGCCAGCTTCGCGGAGCCGTGGCGGCCGGCCGGCGCACCGGGGAGGCATCGACAGTGGCCGCAGTCGCGCCACCGGCGGCGGGGGCGGCGGCTGTCGGCGCCACCTTGCCGCCGAAGCCGAGGGAGGAGAGGACGGCCACGAGGGCGGCCAGGACCGAGGTCCAGATCGACGTGAGGATGTTGCGGTGAGCCATGGCTGAGTGCCTCGATTCGCGATGTACCGACGGGCGGATCTGAATACATTCGTCATGATGTGGGGGCAACCGCACTGCACCCATCACGCGCGCCGATCTTCCGACAAACACCACCCAGAAGGATCAATCCGACTTTTCAGCCCACCTCGGGGCCCCTGGTGAACCTGGCTACCGAAGCCGCCTGGACCCAGGCGGTGCCTGGCCCACCGCCTCGGCACACCGGCAGCAGGCCCGCAAGCCGAAAATCGCACCGCACGTCTCACCCCTACAGGGAGCGCGCGCCCCGGAGCACATGAATCCGACAGTGGGCGGGGGGTACAGCGTGCTGGGGGCGGGTGATGGAGCCGATGACGCCGGCCTTCACCTCCAGCACACGCGGCATGCCCAAATCTGCCGTGCTGCGGCAGTCCCTCTACGCCTGGGCCTTCCGCGCCGTCCTTGCCGAGGATGGAACCCTGCGCTCTCGCCATGAGGTCGAGAAGCCGCCGGAGGACAGCGCTGTGGCCCTCGCCTGGATCGCTGGCAACACGATCAAGGTGACCGAGGCCGGTCGGCCTGAGCGGCTGCGTGCGGCCTTGGACGCCCTCTCCAAGAGGCTCGACGGGAAGGCCGCCGCCGACAATACGGTGAGCCGCAAGCGCATGGTCCTCAGCAACGCGTTGCGGTACTCCGTGGAGCGCGGGATTCTGCCCGCCAGCCCGCTTGGCCTCGTCGATTGGAGCGCGCCGGCCAAGGACGACGAGGTCGACTTCCGCTACGTCCCGAATCCACAGCAGGCGGCCGAGCTGATCGCGGCGGTACGACAACTCGGCACACGTGGGGAGCAGATGGCCGGGTTCTTCGGCTGCCTGTACTACGCGGCGATGAGGCCTTCCGAGATCGCCGCGCTGCACAGGTCCGATTGCCGGCTGCCGGAGACGGGATGGGGCGAACTCGTTCTCGGCGGTAGCCGCCCCGAGGTCGGCTCCGGGTGGACTGATGACGGGCAGTCCTTCGACCAGCGCGGCCTGAAGCACCGCGCCCGACGAGCGACCCGATCGGTGCCAATCCCGCCGGTCCTCACCACGATGCTGCGGGAGCACATCGAGCAGTTCGGGGTGGCCGCTGATGGCCGGCTGTTCCGTGCAGCCCGAGGCGGCCGCGTGCGGTCCACGGAGTACTGCGAACTCTGGGACACCGCCAGGCTGACGGCCCTGTCTCCGGAGGAGGCAGACTCCCCGCTGGCCGACGTGCCGTACTCGCTCAGACATGCCGGGGTGTCCCGTGGATCAACTTGGGGGTCGACCCGGTGGAAGTGGCCCGCCGAGCCGGGCACAGCCTGACGGTCCTGTTCCGGTTCTACGCCAAGATCCTCAGGGGCCAGCAGTCGCGGGCGAACGAACTGATCGAGCGGGGCCTCAACGGCGGCTAGTCGCGGAATCCTCCGGCGCTGTGTGCCGGACATGGCGGGATACGTTGCGCGGTGTCCATGGCGTGCTTGCCGTGCATAGCTCTGACCAGGTACGCAGGGCCGAGCAGGATGAGTAGGCGTACTCAGGTGGCGGTCCCCGGCAGCTTCGAGACTGGGTGCAGGTCGAACGAAGCGGAACGGAACGGGGAACGTCATGGTGCGGCGCTGGTCGAAGGCTGAGATGTGGGTGCCCGGCGCGTACCTAGCCCTGGTGGTCGCGATGCTGGTCTACGTCGCGGTCGGCAGCTGGATGGGGGACATCGGGATCTTCGGAGCCTGGCCGATCCTGGCCACGGCGCCGGTCAGCCTCGTGCTGCTGACGCTCTTCGTACCCGCACCGGACGCCCTGGACTCGGACACGCCCATGGATCCCCATCCGCAGTACGGCTCCGAGCCGCCCACGAAGCTGCCCACGGACTACCCCTCGGAGTCGGACCCGCTCCCCGCAGACTGGGTACCGGACACGTCCGTGGACCCCAAGCTCGACATGTTGGACGGCTTCGGCTTCTACGCCTCGGTCTTGGTCGGCGCCCTGGTCAACGCCGCGGCCATCTGGGCCCTGTTCCGCTACGTGGCTCGGCGGCACGACGCCATGAGTGCGCAGGTCTAGCGCCATGATCCTGGCCCACAGATGGCCCATACGCGCTGGTCAACAGCGGGATACGGGTGCATCAAGGTGAGACAGGATGAGCAGAGAGGGCGGGCACCCTGATCGGGTACCCGCCCTCTGACCTGCTACTTCTCTGACCTGCAAGCGGTGGGTGTGGGATTTGAACCCACGGTGACTCGCGCCACGACGGTTTTCAAGACCGTTCCCTTAGGCCGCTCGGGCAACCCACCTGGCCGGTACAGAGTACCGGCCAGGTGGGGGTGGCGGGGCGACTGTCGGGTCAGGAGGCCTGTGCCTTGTCGTAGGCCGCCTTGGCCTCGTTGCCGAGGTACGGGCCGTACGTGCGGTTCGGCAGGAAGGTGTAGCCGAAGCTGTTCACCGAAACCTGGGTGCCGAGGCCGGTGGCCTCGTTGAAGTCCTGGAACCAGGGGCCACCGCTGGAGCCGCCGGTCATGTTGCAGCCCAGGCTGTGGTCCTTGGTCAACAGGAAGTCCTTGCCGCTGTTGCCGCTGCAGTAGACCAACTTCGTTCCGTCGTACGGGGCCGCCGCGGGGAAGCCGAAGGAGTACATCTTCTTGTTGTAGCCCCCGTTGAAGAGAACCCCCTGCGCGCCGACGGCCTGGCTGAGGGTCTGGCCGTTCAGCGGGGCGACGACGGCGAGGCCGACGTCCATGTTCATGTCCTCGCTCGCCGCCCACTGGTCGGTGGCGAAGGTCTTGGTGGCCGACCACTGACCGTAGGGCGCCGACCCGTTGTTGTAAGCGGGTACGAAGACCCAGTTCGTGTGCCAGGCGCCCTGGTACTTCACGCAGTGGCCGGCGGTCATGACCGTGCTGCCGTTGGCGCTCGTGATCGAGTTGCCGGAGCAGGAGGCGGTGCGGCCGCCCATCGTGAAGAAGACCCGGCCCGATGTCTTCACGACGGCGCCGCCGCCGGTCCAGGCCCCGCCTGCCTGCGGGAACGCCAACGGCGCCGCAGCAGACGCGGCGGCCGTCGGGGCGATGGCGGTGGGGGTGGCGGAGCCGGCCACCGTGGTACGGGCAGCGCCGGGGACCGCCGTCACGTCGAGCGGCGTGGCGGCCCGCATCCGCTCGGCGGTCCAGAAGCCCTGGGTGTGCTGCGGACGGAAGGACGCCGGGGCGTCCGCGGCGATCGAGGGGGTGGCCGCCGTCAGGACGCCCGCGACCAGGGCGCCTGCCGAGAGCAGGACGGACAAGGCCGTGCGATGACGATTCACGCATGACTCCTTCTGCCGTGCCCGGACCGGTCGGAGCCGGGCAGGGTGGGGGTGAAGAGCGGTCGGTGCGGATCGGCTGTGCGTGGTGCGCCGTACGCGGTGCGGCTTGCCGGGGCAGAGTGGCACGGGCTCGCGTCAATGTCAGCGGGCAGTAGGAACGTTCGGTCGGTTCCGGCCAGGAAATGGCCAACTCCCAGCCGTTGCAGCGTCATACGGTGAGCATCACCCCCGCGTACGAGACCCCGGCGACGACCACCCACGCGCCCAGTCCCAGCGTCGCCGCGCGCCCTCCGGTCCGGGCCAGCGTCGGCAGATGGACGGCGCTCCCCAGGCCGAACAGGGCCGCCGCCAACAGTCCCTCCTGCACGGTGTGCGCCCATGCGAGCGCTACGTCGGGCAGCAGACCGGTGGCGCGCAGCGCGGCTGCGGCCAGGAACCCCGCGACGAACAGCGGCACCGGGGCCGGACGCCGGCCCGAGGAGGTGCGCACCCCGCGCCGCCGGGCCCGTACGGCGAAGGCCACCGCCGCCACCAGCGGAGCGAGCAGGGCCACCCGCATCAGCTTGACCAGCACCGCCTCGCCCAGAGCGTCCGGACCGGCGGTCTGCGCGGTCGCTACCACCTGGCCGACGTCGTGGACACCGGCGCCGACCCACCGCCCGAAGGCCGGGTCGGAGAGCATCAACGGGTCCTGAAGGAGGGGGAGTACGGCGATGGCGAGCGTCCCGCACAAGGTGACGAGTGCCACCGAGGCCGCCACGTCCTCCTCGTCGCTGCCCGAGACCTGGCTCACCGCGCCGATCGCCGAAGCCCCGCAGATCGAGTACCCCGTGGCGATCAGCAGCGGCTGGTCGCCCGGGAGGCCCAGCCGACGTCCCAGCCAGAGGGTGCCGAAGAATGTCGCCGCGACCACCCCGACCACCATGGCCACCGTGGTCCAGCCGAGCCGAAGCACCTGGTCGAGCCCCAGGCCGAGGCCCAGCAGGACGATGCCGATCCGCATGAGCCGCCGACCGGCCAGGGAGAGGCCCGCACGTCCGGCCCCACGGACGAAGGTCCGCGGTCCGGGGAGGTGCGCCACCGCAATCCCCAGAACCACCGAGGCGGTCAGCATCGGTACGGCCGGTATGAGGCGGTGGACGCACCATGCGACCAGGGCCCCGCCCACCGCCATCGCCAACCCGGGCCAGGGGGTGGATGTTTCACGTGAAACATGCCGAACCGCGGTGCTCTGCGGGCGATGGAGGAGGGCCATCAGTCGACCGGAAGCTTGTAGACGCGACGGATGCTGGTCCCCAGCCGGGACACGTCGGCGCCGTACACATGCAGCGATATGGCTTTGCTGGAACAGGAGTTGCGCACCTTGTGGATGTCGCCGGGCGGAGCAAATCCGCAGACCTCCCCCTGGGTATTGACCACGTCCTCCGTCGCCACCAGACGGGCGGGTCCGGCACCGGGTGCGAGGCGGAAGCGGCGTTCGCTCTCCTCGCCCTGGTGCACACCCGCCACGCACCAGGACACGTGGTCGTGGATGCAGGTCTCCTGCCCCGGCAGCCACACCAGCGCCACCACGGAGAAGCTTCCATCGGACTCCGCGTGCAGGATGTGCTGCCGGTAGCGCTCGGCGGCGCCCTCCTGCTGCGTCGGCGTCAGCAGGTCGGGGGCCCCCAGGTACGGGGCGAGCCTTTCGCCCACGAGGTGGGCGGTGAGGTCGGGAGCCAGTCCCCGCTCCACGACCGTGCGGATCTCACTGACGAGGGCGGCCATCCTCGTGGTGGTACGGGCCGGTGTGGTGGTGGTCATACGGGCAGCGTGCGGGCGCCCTTCCCGCGCGTCCAACGACAGTTGTGACGTGAAATCCCAAGCAGTGCTTATGGGTTGGTCAACAGCCGACCCGGTTGGCGGCCACTCGCTTCAATGCGTTGAGCACCACGGCCGTCGCCGGGATCCGAAGATGGTCGCGGTGGACGTACGCGGCGATGTGCCGCCGGGCAGCAGGTTGGAGCGCACGTCCGCAGACCCGGCTCAGCGAGAGCGAGGGCAGGACCAGCGCTGGCATCATCGCCACGCCCAGGCCCTGGGCCACCAGGCTCTGCACCACCAGATTGTCGTCGGTGGCGAATCGGATGTCGGGCACGAAGCCCAGCTCCGCGCACTCGTGCAGCAGGTTCGCCCGGCAGCGCGGACAGCCCGCGATCCACCGTTCCTCCGCGAGATCGGCCAGGTGCACGGCGCGGCGCCGGGCCAGCGGATGCCCGGTCGGGAGGAGCACCGTCAGCTGGTCCTCCAGCAGCCTGACCTCGGTGACGTCCTCCGGCACCTCCTCGTGCAGGCCGGGATAGGTGAAGGCCAAGGTGATGTCGCATTCGCCGCGCTCCAGCCGCCGCAGCGACTCAGGGGGCTCTCCCTCCAACAGTTCCACCTGGATACCCGGGTAGTCCTTGGCCAGGCCGCTCAAGGCTTCCGGGACGAGGGTGACGTTGGCGCTGGGGAAGCCGCACAGTCTGACCCGGCCGGTGCGCAGGCGCGCGTACGCCCTCAGCTGGGCCTCGGCGGCGCAGAGGTTGCCGAGGATGGTCTCGGCGTGCCGGGAGAGCGACTCCCCGGCCTCGGTGAGCTGCATCTTGCGGCCCACGCGGGTGAACAGCGGGGTTCCTACGGCGCGTTCGAGCGCCTTCATCTGCTGGGTGATGGCGGGCTGGGTGTATCCCAGCACGCGCGCGGCCGCCGAGTACGAACCGGAGGCGACCACCGTGTGGAACGTCCGTATGTGCCGAGAATCGAACACGACCGAAGCATAAGCGGACGTTGGAGGGGCCGTGGGCGGAATCCCGCCCACGGCCCCTCGTCAGCGCGCCACTGCCGTGGCCGGTGGGGTGCTACTTGTCGCCGATCCTGGAGCCGAGCGTGATGTCGACGGTGGTCGGCTTGCCGTCGCGCAGATAGGTCAGCTTCACCGTGTCGCCGGGCTTGTAGGTCCAGATCATGCTGATCAGGGTCGGGCCGCTGTCGACCGGCTTGCCGCCGAAATCGGTGATGATGTCGCCCGGCTTGAGGCCCGCCTTGCCGGCCGGACCGTTGGGGTCGACGAGCTCGTTGGCGGCCGCGCCCTGCTCGGAGATCTTCGCGCCTTCGGTCTTGGCCTGGAGATCCACCGATACCGAGATCACCGGATAGACCGGCTTGCCCGTCTTGATCAGCGACTCGGCCACGTTCTTGGCCTGATTGATCGGAATGGCGAAGCCGAGGCCGATCGAGCCGGCCTGACCCCCACCGAAGCCGCCGTTGCCCGCCGACTGGATCGCGGAATTGATGCCGATGACCGCGCCGCGGCCGTCGAGCAGCGGACCGCCGGAGTTGCCGGGGTTGATCGAGGCGTCCGTCTGGAGCGCACTCATGTACGAGTTCTTGCTGCCGGTGCCGTCACCGGAGGCGACCGGGCGGTTCTTGGCGCTGACGATGCCGGTGGTGACCGTGTTGGACAGGCCGAACGGGGCACCGATCGCAATCGTGGCATCGCCGACCGCGACCTTGTCGGAGTCGCCGAGCGCCAGCGGCTTGAGGCCGGCCGGCGGGTTCTTCAGTTTCAGCACGGCGACGTCGTAGCCCTGGGCGCGGCCGATCACCTCGGCGTCGTACCGCTTGCCGTCGGAGAAGGTCGCGAAGAGCTTGCCGCCGTTCGCGGCGGAGGCCACCACGTGGTTGTTGGTGAGGATGTGGCCCTGCTGGTCGTAGACGAACCCGGTGCCGGTACCGCCCTCGCCGTCCCCGGCCGAGGCCTCGATGGTGACCACGCTGGGCAGTGCGCCCGCGGCGAGCCCGGCGATCGAGCCGGCCTCGCGCTTGAGGTCCTTAGGAGTGTTGGTCGCGCTGATGGTGGTCGAGCCGCTGCCGTTGTCGCTGCGCTCGGCGGCCCAGTAGCCGACGCTGCCGCCGATGCCGCCCGCGAGGAGGGCCGCCACGAGCACGGCCGCGATCATGCCACCCTTGCCCTTCGCCTTGGGCGCCGCGGGGAAGCCGTCGGCGGCCGGGGGAGCGCCCCAGACCGGGCCGCCGCCCGCACCGCCGGCGCCGTACGCCGGCACGGTGGGCGGCGGGGGCGGCCAGCCCTCGGCTGCGTGCGCGGCCGACGCCGGGGGCGGGCCGTAGCCGGGAGCCTGCGCCTGGGGGGCGGGCGGGATCTGCTGGGTCGGCTCGGCTCCCGGCCCGGGCGTCGGCGGAAGCTGCTGGGTCACCGGCTCACCGACGGCGGGCGCCGAGGCAGAGACGGGTGCCGCAGGCGGAGTAGGCGGGACGGCCGGAGCGGCCTCCTCGGGGGCGTGGTCCGGCCGCGGGGCGGGCGCGGAGGCCGCCTGCGCCGTCTCGGAGCCCTGAGCAGGGGTCACAGACGGGGCCGCGGGGGGTGTGGGGGCCGCGGTGCCCTCGTTCTCGGTGCTCACAGCTCTCTCTCCTCGTCACACACAGCTGCAGAAATCCGGCGATATCGATCCGGCTGAACGTTCGACATGCCGTACAAGTTCCAGGGCAAAGCCTTTCCCATGCCCCGTCAGAGCACTGTAAGCCGGACCTGTGCATCTCCCCCCATTCTTTATGTCCGGCAATTCGGATGCACTCGCAGGGCGGTACCCCGACCCCCAGAGGGCTTGCGGTGGCACCATGACCCGGTGACCCACGCAATGCCGCGCACCATCCAGGTCGTCGCCCACCGCGGCGCCTCGGAGGATGCCCCCGAGCACACCCTCGCCGCCTACCGCAAGGCCATCGAGGACGGCGCAGACGCCCTCGAATGCGATGTCCGGCTCACCGCCGACGGCCACCTGGTCCTGGTCCACGACCGTCGGGTGAACCGCACCTCGAACGGCCGCGGCGCCGTCTCCGCCCTGGAGCTGGCCGATCTCGCCGCCCTCGACTTCGGCTCGTGGAAGGACCGCGAGGAGTCCCCCGACTGGGACGCCGACCCGGAGCGCACCTCGGTCCTCACCCTGGAGCGCCTCCTGGAGCTGGTCGCGGACACGGGGCGGCCCGTCCAGCTCGCGATCGAGACGAAGCACCCGACCCGTTGGGCCGGACAGGTGGAGGAGCGCCTCCTCTTCCTCCTCAAGCGCTTCGGCCTGGACGCCCCGCCGGCCGAGGGTCCGCACCCGGTCAGGGTCATGAGTTTCTCCGCGCGCTCCCTGCACCGGGTCCGGGCTGCCGCGCCGACGGTCCCCACCGTGTACCTGATGCAGTTCATCTCGCCCCGGATGCGCGACGGGCGACTGCCGGCCGGGGCGGCGATCGCCGGCCCCGGGATGCGGATCGTCCGCAATCATCCCGGCTTCATCCGCAAGCTCCAGGGCGCGGGCCATTCCGTTCACGTATGGACAGTGAACGAACCAGAAGACGTTCAGCTCTGCGCTGATCTGGGTGTGGAAGCGATCATCACGAACAGGCCCCGTCAAGTTCTGTCCCAACTGGGGCGCTGACATCCCGGTTTGCGCACCGGCCACCACCACCCCCTCCGTCACAGGGTGTGCCCCGGCGCATCCGCTCCGCATTCACCCGGCGCGAATGCGTCAGAGCGGCCCGCTTCGGCGGTTTCCGGTCCAGGCCAAGGGGGCATCCAGACCATGCGTGGGGCTAAGGAGGTTCCGGGGGTGGCGTTGGTGGTGGCACAAGAAGTGCCCACGTCGTCGTGCATGGACGTACGCCATGGTCCTGCGGGCGTGGGTGAGGCCAGGCACCGGATGCGCGAACAATTGCGTATCAGCGGGGTGGCCGAATCAGTCGTGGACGATGCCGTACTGATCCTTTCCGAACTGCTCAGCAACGCGTGCCGACACGGCAGGCCGCTGGGCGCACGGGAAGTCGGGGACGGGGAGATTCGCGCCGCATGGCGCATTGACAGAGCGGGGCGGCTGACGGTCGAGGTCACGGACGGGGGTGGGCCCACCCGGCCTGTTCCTTCCACGCCCTCGGTCACCGCACGCGGCGGCCGGGGGCTGAACATCATCAGCGCCCTTGCCCAGGATTGGGGTGTCCGGGATGGAGCGGCGGGTGAGGTCACCGTCTGGGTGGTCGTCGCCTGTGGGCCCCGGCACGAGGATTTCGCTACGCGCGTTGCGCCCCCGGCGATCGACTTCAGCACGGCGTTCGACGATCTCGATGCCTGACCCCGTGGAACCCGGGAGCCAGGCGCCCTGGAACGGGGATCCCTGACCGCACAACAGCTCAACATCAGCACAGCAGTACCGGTCATCCGTACAGGCGGCCGTCCGGGAGCGCACGCCGACCGTGCTCCCGGCCGCACCCCACCGGTTCCGGCGGTACGAACGGCTAGGCTCGCGCCCAGACACGACGCCGTACCGCCGCAACCGGGAGACACGCACGATGGCCAAGAAGCGCCCCGCAGCCAAGTCCGCAAAGCCGCAGCTCAACAACGGTGAGATCCCCGTCGTGGGCGCCCGCGAGCCCTGCCCCTGCGGATCCGGGCGCCGCTACAAGGCCTGCCACGGAGCAGCCGCCGCGCACGCCGTCACCGAGCACGTCCAGCGGCCCTTCGAGGGTCTGCCGGGCGAGTGCGACTGGGTCGCGCTGCGCGAGCTCGTGCCCGCCGCCACCGTCCCGCTGTCGCTGAAGGGCGGCCTGCCCGAGGGCGTCCCCTCCGTCACGCTGGTGACCGTACTGCCCATGGCCTGGCCGGCGCTGCGCCGTGAGGACGGGTCCGTGCTGCTCGGCCTGCAGAACGAGACGACCACCGGGGACCTGAGCCGCGACATGGCCGACACCCTGGAGCGCGCACTTGTCGCGGAGCCGGGAACTCCGGTCGCCGCCCGCCGGGTGCCCGCCGAGGGTCCCCGACTTCAGGATCTCCTGGACACCGACGGCGGTTTCGAGCCGGTTGTGCACAGCGGCTTCGAATTCTGGATTCCGGAATCCGAGGGCGGCCAGAACGCGTCCCCGGAGATCGCCGCCTCGCTGGAGCGCGCCAACGCGGCCGCCATCCCCACGGTCAAGCTGACCGGCGTCGACGCCGCCTACTGGTGCGAGACCCCGGACAAGAACCACCTGCGCTGGGTCATGCCGCACCCCGAGGAGAAGCTGCTCGACGCCCTCGCGCGGCTGCACGCGGCCGGCACGTCCTCGCTCGGCGAAGGGACGAAGCTCGTCGGCTCCTTCCGCGCCCACGGTCTGATGGTCCCGGTATGGGACCTGCCGACCGGAGTAACGGCCGACGACGTCGAGAAGCCGGCGGCGGAGTTCGCGGAGCGGCTGGCCAAGGCGCTGGCCGCGGATGCTCCGCTGACCACGGAGGAGCGCCGGGCACGCGGCGGCCTCACCAACCGCCAGGTGACCCTCAGCTGACGTCGCGGGTCCGCGTGGAGTCGGTGACCGGAGTCACAACTCCCGCTAATCGTCTGCAAATCGGTGTCTGAATATCAGAGATCGAATTTGCGAACAGGCGATCTCTTGTTACCGTTCTTGTAGCCCGGTCGCTGGTGCATCCCCCGTCGCCAGCGACCGGGCCCTTCCATTTACGGCGGTGCTCAACCGTCACCTGGCGCCGGTGAGTTGCTCCCGGACCGCAAGAGCAGCTGCCCTTCATCATCCGGAACTGCAAACTCCGCAACGGCCGAGTAACTCTCCGGACCTCCGGACGAGTCCTCTTTCGGCGTCTCGCACAGACCGGGTTCATCACCGGCGCCGACCGAACAGCGGATCTGCACCGTACGCCCGGCAGGCGCCATCACCGTCAGCACGGCATGCAGCGCGCGGCCACTCGTATTCCTGTAGTAACTCCTGCCCCATGTCTGGCCTTCGGCCACCAGCACGCACGTCTGCGCCTCGACGCCGTGGGGCGAGGACAGTTCGGGCCCGCAGCGGGAATCGGTGCGGGGCTGCTCCGCGGGGCCGCGCTGTGCGGCCGCGGCCGGCTCCGCCGCGCGCCCGGTCGGCGTGGGAGAGGTACGAGCGGGGTCCGAAAGGCCGAGGGTCTTGAACAGGCCGCCGCCCTTTCCGTCGTCCTGACCGGCAAAATCAGGCCCGGCGATCGCGCCGGCGAGCGGGAGCGACAAGATGATCAGCACACCGGCGCCGATACCGATCAGGCGGAGATTCATTCGCCGAAGATAGCGACGCGGGAAAGGGGCGCGGAGATGCCCGCGCCCAATTCCCTTGGAAACTCGCCCCGCTGACACCCGTACGAGTGATCTCGCGGGACCTCGCAGGTCAGTACGCGAGCCGGCTGCCGCCGCCGGGTGCACTGCTGCTCGCCTCGACCAGCGCGTCCACGACCGCCTCGACGTCGGGCAGCCAGAGCTGCGCCCCCGCGGCCTGCGACGGCCGCGCGCCGGGGGACTCGGGACCGGCCGCACCCTGCGGCAGCGCACGGGGCTCGCGCTCCCAGCGCACCCGTCCGCCAGTGGACGCGGTGGACGGCGGCAGGAGCAGGTAGCCGCCCTCGCCGTGGAACCGCAGCGAGGACGGAACGCGGTCCTTCGCGTAAAGGAGTTCCCCGAGCCGCTCCAGCGAGTACGGCGCCACGAGCAGCGCCCAGCGGGTGGGCGTGGCGACGACCGGTCCGAGCCTCAGGCCCTGCGCCTCCAGTCGCACGAGGGCCCGCGCGGCCGCGCCGGCCGGCAGACTCACGGCGCACGGGGCGGTTCCGCCGGTTGCCATCAGGACGGGTGCGGTGGGCCGGTTGGTCCACCACCAGGACACCATGCGCGGGTCGGTGGAGGCGGCGAGCAGACCCGGGTCGAAGGGATGGGCGCCGGGGACGACGCAGTCGGGGTCGGGGCAGGCGCAGCGCGTGCCGTCCGTACCGGACCGGCCGACGCCGGGCAGAACGGGCCACTGCCATGCGGTGGCACACGTGAGCGCCGCCTCGAGTGGAGCGGAAGTGCCACCGCTGCGCCCCCGGTCGGGGCGTAGGGACTGAAAGCGATCGCGGAGCCGCTGGAGACGCCTTCCGAGGATCTCGCGCATGAGCGCTCGTTCCTTTCCGTTGAACGCCGAGGGCCACATCACACCATGTAACCGGTGACTCACCACACGTACAGGTTTCGCGTCACTGTCCGCCAGGGGCAGGTTCACGCGGTCCGTGCAGTTTCTTACGGGTCCGTCAAACGTCCGGCGGGGGTGGAGCGCGACCCGCGCCGACTGCCGAGACCGGCTGCCGCCGCTTAGGACGACAGACCGCGACCGAGCGGTTCCCGGTACGCCAACTGACCTCGGCCACCACCGAGTACGTACCCGACCCCCCTGCGCAGCTCGTCCAGTCGACCTTAAAAACCTACTGCTTCCAGCTTTTTCCGGCCAAGTTCTAGCCTTGGCCCGACAGTGAGTTGCCGCCTCATGGACACCAGGATTCCCACCTGGGCAATGCTGGACATGCATCCATGTGTGCGTGTAGATGTGGATTCCTTGATGGCGGCGCAGCACGGTCTGGGGGTTTGCGATGCTATTCAGCGAATCGCACCAGGTGGAAAGGCGGACGCCATGAGCGCCCCGCATCTGCCGAAAGTGGCTGGAATCGATCCAGCAGTCACCGCGTCACCGCACACTGCGGCGCCCGCGCCAGCCCTACCCACCCCCGCACCGGCTCCTCCGACCGCACCCGGCAGCCTCATCCAGGACCGGCTGGCGGGCATGGTCTCGGACCTCACCACCCTGCACGAGCTCACCGAGCGCCTGACCCGCGCCGGCGACCTCGACGCCTCCCTCCACGAGTTCCTGCGCGCCGGAGCCGCACTCGTCGGCGCCCGCCGCGGCCTGATCGTCCTGGAGCCCTCCGACGGGCTCGGCCCCACCGCCACCATCGGCCTGGGACTCGGCCACGCCGAACTGGGCCACATCGAGACCGTGCCGCGCAGCGCGACCTGCTACGGGCGGATCCTCGACGGCCTGCCCGACGCCCAGGGCGGCTCCGAAGTCCTCCCCGAATCGGACCCGCCCCCCGGCACCGGCGGATTCGCCTCCCCCGTGGACCCCCGTCACCGGGAGGTCGCCGCTCGCCTCGGCTACGCCGCCAGCTACGCGCTCCCGCTGGCCGCCGAGGCCACCGGCCGGCTCGGCGCCGCCGTATGGCTCTACGACGAGCAGGCAGAGCCGAACGACCGCCAGCGCGACCTGGCCGGTCTGTACGTGCGGCATGCCGCCGAGCACCTGGCCCGGATGCTGGAGGTGGAACGATCCCGCACCCGCCTGGCCACCGTCGCGGAGGAACTGCTGCCCAGCAGGCTCCCCCGGATCCCCGGGGTGCAGCTCGCGGCCCGCCACCACACGGGACCGCTCGGCGGGGGCGACTGGTACGACGCGCTGCCGCTGCCCGAGGGCGCCCTCGGACTGGCCGTGGGCTCCGTCACCGGATCCGGCCCGAGCGCCGTCGCCGCCATGGGGCGCCTGCGCGCGTCGCTGCGGGCCTACGCCGTCATGGAGGGCGAGGACCCCGTGGCCGTCCTGTCCGACCTGGAACTGCTGCTGCGACTGACCGAACCCGCCCGATCGGCCACCACGCTCTTCGCCTACTGCGAGCCCGCCGGAGGCCCGCAGACCGACGGCCAGGGCAGCAAGATCATTCTGGCGGGTGCCGGGCACGCCCCGCCGCTCGTCATCGGCGAGCACCGCACCGAGTACGTGGAGACCTCGCTCTCCGCTCCCCTGGGCATGCTGTCCTGCTGGGAAGCACCGAGCATGGAGATCGAACCCGCCCCGGGAGAAACGGTGCTTCTCTACACCGACGGGCTGCTGCGCCACACCGGCGACCCCATGGACCGGGCCTACGCGCGGCTGCACGCGGCGGCGGCAGGGGTGCCCCGCGCCGCCCGGGAGGACCCGGCGGCTCTGTGCGACCACATCCTGCGGACCGTGCTGCCCGACGGGCGGCCGACCGACGCCCCCGAGGACATCGTGCTGCTCGCAGCCCGCTTCGAGTGATCCGCCGTGGGTCCCGGACCGCGACAACCCGCACGATCCGAACCACGTTTTCCCCGTACACGCATACGATGGACGAGGTCCACACCCAGGTCCGTACCGTCGTAGCTGAGGAGAAGACGTGGCTGACGAGCTCACCCCGGAGACCCCGGAAGAAGAGCAGCCCAAGAAGACGCACAAGCAGCGCAAGAACGGTCTGTACCCGGGCGTCAGCGACGAACTCGCCGAGAGCATGCGCACCGGCTGGGCCGACACCGAGCTGCACGGACTGGAGCCGATCGCGCAGGCCGCGCACACCGCCGCCCGGCGCGCCGCGCTGTCCGAGCGCTTCCCGGGAGAGCGCCTCGTCGTTCCCGCGGGCCGTCTGAAGACCCGCTCGAACGACACCGAGTACCCCTTCCGCGCCTCGACCGAGTACGCCTACCTCACCGGCGACCAGACCGAGAACGGCGTTCTCGTCCTGGAGCCGACCGGCGCGACCGGGCACACCGCGACCATCTACCTCCTGCCGCGCTCCGACCGTGAGAACGGCGAGTTCTGGCTGTCCGGCCAGGGCGAGCTGTGGGTCGGCCGCCGCCACTCCCTCACGGAGGCCGAGCAGCTGCTGGGCATCCCCGCCCAGGACGTGCGCGAGCTCGCCGCGGCCCTCACCGAGGCCGAGGGCCCCGTCCGCGCCGTGCGCGGCCACGACGCGGTGATCGAGTCCGCCCTCACCGACAAGGTGACCAAGGAGCGCGACGAGGAGCTGCGCGTCTACCTCTCCGAGGCCCGCGCCGTGAAGGACGAGTTCGAGATCGGCGAGCTGCAGAAGGCCGTCGACTCCACCGTCCGCGGTTTCGAGGACGTCGTGAAGGTCCTCGACAAGGCCGAGGCCACGTCCGAGCGCTACATCGAGGGCACCTTCTTCCTGCGCGCCCGCGTCGAGGGCAACGACGTCGGCTACGGCTCGATCTGCGCCGCCGGCGCGCACGCCTGCACCCTGCACTGGGTGCGCAACGACGGGGCCGTCCGCTCCGGGGACCTGCTGCTGCTCGACGCCGGTGTGGAGACGCACTCCCTCTACACCGCCGACGTCACGCGCACGCTGCCGATCAACGGCAGGTACACCGACATCCAGCGCAAGATCTACGACGCGGTCTACGAGTCCCAGGAAGCCGGCATCGCCGCGGTGAAGCCGGGCGCGAAGTTCCGCGACTTCCACGACGCCTCCCAGCACGTGCTGGCCGAGAAGCTCGTCGAATGGGGCCTGCTCGAGGGCCCCGTCGAGCGTGTTCTGGAGCTCGGCCTCCAGCGCCGCTGGACCTTGCACGGCACCGGCCACATGCTCGGCATGGACGTCCACGACTGCGCCGCCGCGCGCACCGAGGCGTACGTGGACGGGACGCTGGAGCCGGGCATGTGCCTCACCGTCGAGCCGGGTCTCTACTTCCAGGCCGACGACCTGACCGTGCCCGAGGAGTACCGCGGCATCGGCGTCCGGATCGAGGACGACATCCTCGTCACCGAGGACGGCAACCGGAACCTGTCGGCCGGGCTGCCCCGCACCTCGACCGAGGTCGAGGCCTGGATGGCGCGCCTGAAGGGCTGACGCCGACCGGACCGAGGTCGACAGGACCGACGTCCGCGCCGAAGCGTGCCGGTGGGCGGGATCCAGGACGGGGTCCCGCCCACCGGCGTACTACGACGCCTTCAGCACCGCGTCGTCACGCCACTTCAGCATCTTGTCGAAGCTCACCACGGCGCCCCGACCCGGCCGGTTGCGGAACCGCACGTGGTCGGATAGCTCGGCGATCAGGTGCAGGCCCCGACCGTGCTCGGCCAGGGCGGGTCTGCGGCGGGCCACCGTGGCGGGCGGGAATCCCGGCCCGGAATCGGTCACCTCGATGCGGCAGCAGTCCCCGTCCAGATAGGCCGTGACGTGGTACGCCTCGACACCGTCCGGAACGTCGCCGCCCCCGCCGTGCTCCACCGCGTTCGCACAGGCTTCGCTCAGCGCCACCGAGAGATCGAAGGAGATGTCCGGGTCCACCCCCGCGGTCTCCATCGTCCCCAGCAGCAGCCGCCTGGCGAGCGACACGCTCGCGGCTTCGCGCCTCAAGTGGAGAGACCACCAGATGCTCATACGGTTACCTATTGCCGCCCGCGAGGGGCCGTAAGCGCCCTTGGGCCGTCCGGGACCTCGTTGCACACGTCCGGCGGATGCAGCTCCGCGGCAGAGCGGTGTATGCGGCGGCGGGCGCTCCGTACCGCCTCGGTGGCGGGGACGACTCTGTCGAAACCGCCGGCGCAGAGGGGACTCATGGGGACCTTCCGGACCTGCCGTATGGAGGACATCCGCGCAGTGCGATGATGTCCCGGCCATGTCTGCCCCCCACGTGACGCACGCCGGAGCCGGCCTCCGGCTGATCCGGGCCGCGGTGTTCACCGCGGTCTGTGTCGTGCTGTCCGCGGCCGGGCACGCGCTGGCGTCATGCGCCACTGTGCCCTGGTGGTCCCTGTGCGTCGGCTTCCTCGCCGTCTTCGCCATCGCGGCCCCGCTCGCGGGACGCCGCCGGACGCTGCCCGGTCTCGCCGCCGGGCTCACCGCCGGACAGCTGTCGCTGCACGCGCTGTTCGGCCTTGGCCAGCACACCACCGCGGCCGCCCAGACACCCGGCAGCGCCTCCGACGGCTCGCTCGCGGAACTCGCCGCGCGGCTGGTGTGCGGGGGCAACTCCGTGCCCCTGAGCCCGGCCGACGCCCGTCGGATCCTGGAATCCGCCGGCCTGGACCCGGTCGCCCTGGCCGAGCAGGCCGCGGAGCAGGGGCACGGCGGGCACGTCGCCCAGGCTGTCACCACCGTGCCCGAGACCGGCCTGTTCAGCCCGGCCATGCTGCTCGGGCACCTGCTGGCCGCCCTCGTCGCAGGCTGGCTTATCGGCCGCGGCGACGCCGCGCTCTTCCGGCTCGTCGAGCTATCCCGGCTCACCGCCGAGGCAGCCCCGATGCGTCCGCTGCGCGCCGCAATCGCCATCGTGCGCGCCCTCGGCGCCGGACTCGGCGCGTCCGTGCGCACCCCCCGGACCGGGCGCCCGACCAGGACCGACCCCGCCGCCTCCACGGGCCGCGAAGCACTCCAGCACATGGTGATCCGCCGCGGGCCGCCCGCGGCGTTCGCCCTCGCAGCCTGACGCGGCACCCGCCTTCCCGGGACACCCAGCAGGAACCCCGGTGCCGCGTACTCCGCGCGCGCCCGTGCGCGGAGCCACAGCCACCACTGCTTCCGTGGAGTGTTTCTGCCATGAAGACCTCTCGCGTCTCCCTCGCCGCCGCCCTCGCCGCCGGCTCCGTCCTCGTCCTCTCCGGCACCGCCTTCGCGCACGTCGGCGTGCAGCCGGTCGGGGAAGCCGCCAAGGGCGGGTATGCGACGCTCAACTTCAAGGTCCCCAACGAGCGCGACAACGCCTCGACCACACAGCTCGAGGTCAACTTCCCGGTCGACCAGCCCCTCACCTCCGTCATGCCGCAGGACGTCCCCGGCTGGACCGTGAACGTCGAGAAGACGAAGCTCGACAAGCCCTTGACCGTGCACGGCAAGCAGGTCAACGAGGTGGTCACCAAAGTGACATGGTCCGGCGGCAAGATCGGCCCGGGGATGTTCCAGCAGTTCCCGGTCTCCGTCGGCAAGCTCCCCGAGACCGGCGACCAGATGGTCTTCAAGGCGATCCAGACCTACGACAACAACGAGGTCGTCCGCTGGATCGAGGAGCCCAAGGAAGGCGCCGCGGAACCCCAGACCCCGGCCCCGGTGCTCAAGCTGACCGCCGCGAAGGGCGACGACCACCACGCCGGCGCCAAGAGCGACGAGGCGAAGAACACCGAGAAGGGCGCCGGCAAGGAAGCCGGCCACGGCCACGACGGAGCCTCCGCCGACCACGGCTCCGACACCACCGCGCGCGTCCTCGGCATCGCCGGCATCGTCGTCGGACTCGGCGGTATCGCCTTCGGCATCGCCTCACGCCGCCGCTCCGTCTGACGGGCAGCTCCATCCGACCGGCCGCGCCATCCGGCGGGCCGGTCCATCCGACCGGCCGCGCCATCCGGCGGGCCGGTCCATCCGACCGGCCGCACCCCGACACGGTCGCGCCCGGCATCCCCATCACCACATCCCCGATCCCAGGGACATCTCTCCATGCGCACCACACGTGTGACGGTCGCCGCGCTCCTCGCCGCGGCCGTACTCACCCTCACCGCCTGCGGCGGTGAACCCGCCAAGAGCAACAGCGGAGTCACCCAGATCTCCGGCGGCCAGGACGCCAAGAAGGCGGCCACCGTCCTGGACCGCCCCTTCAACAAGCCGGAGCTCGTCCTCACGGACACCACCGGCAAGCCGTGGAACCTCCGCGAGCAGACCAAGGGCAAGCCGACGCTCATCTACTTCGGTTACACCAGCTGCCCCGACGTGTGCCCGCTGACGATGAGCAACGTCGCCGTCGCCAAGAAGAGCCTGCCGAAGGAAGACCAGGACAACCTCCGGGTCGTCTTCGTCACCACCGACCCCGAACGGGACACACCCGAATCGCTCGGTGCGTGGCTCAAGGCGCAGGACCCGTCCTTCATCGGACTCACCGGGGACTTCGCGGCCATCCAGGCCGCCGCACGGACCCTCGGCATCGGTATCGATCCCGCCAAGAAGGGGGCCGACGGAAACGTCGTCTCCATGCACGGCGCGCAGGTCATCGCGTTCTCGCCCAAGACCGACGAGGGCTACGTCCTCTACGGCGAGGGCACGACCGTCGACGACTACGCCAAGGATCTGCCGAAGCTCGCCAAGGGGGAGAACCCGTGAACGCCCGCACCATCCGTACCCTCGCCGCCGCCTTCTCCCTGACGGCAGCGCTCGCCATATCCGGATGCTCCGGCGAAGCCGAACCGCAGCTGGTCGTCAAGGGCGCCTTCATGCCCCAGCCCGTGAACGACAAAATGGCCGGGGCTTTCATGGTCATCGGCAACCCCACCGAAGAGCCCGACAAGCTCATCGGCGCCACCTCCCCGCTCTCCGACGATCTGCAGATCCACGAGACCAAGGACCAGAAGATGCAGCAGGTCCAGTCGATGGACGTGCCGGCGGACGGCGAACTCCGGCTGGAGCGCGGCGGCAACCACATCATGTTCATGGGGCTCAAGAGCACTCCCAAGGTCGGCGACAAGGTCACCGTCGAGCTCCGCTTCGAGAAGGCCGGCTCCGTCAAGGTCGAGCTGGACGTGAAGGAACGCACGTACAACGCGCAGGCTCCGACATCCACGGCCGGCCACGGCCACTGACGGACCGAGGACTGACACGTCATGACGGCCACCGCCCCCGCCCCCTCCACGGCCCGCGCCCGTGCCACGGCCTCCCTGCCACGGCTCGCGCTGGTCCTCGCAGCTCTGCTGGCGACCCTGTTCACCGCGGCCGCACCGGCCACGGCGCACGCCGCACTCACCGCGAGCGACCCCACGGACGGGGCGGTGGTCGCCACGGCACCCGCCCAGGTGACGCTCTCCTTCTCGGAGCAGGTCGCCATGGGCGACGATTCGATCCGCGTCCTCGACCCCCAGGGCCGGCGGGTGGACACCGGTGAACTGCGCGACATGTGCAGCGGGCACACCATCCGCTACGGCACCGCCCTCCACTCCGGCCTGCCCAACGGCACCTACACCGTCGCCTGGCAGGCCGTCTCGGCGGACAGCCACCCCATCTCCGGTGCGTTCACCTTCTCCATCGGCGCACCCTCGGTCACCGAGGTCTCCCTCCCCACTACGACGGCGGGCGGCGGGCCCGTCGGTATCGCCTACGGCATCGCCCGCTATGCCGCCTACGCCGGCTTCACCGTCCTGGTGGGCGGCGCGGCGTTCATCCTGCTGTGCTGGCGCCGGGGTGCCGCCGAGCGGCCGCTCCAGAAGCTCGTCGTGCGTGCCTGGGTCACCCTGACCGCCGCCACCCTGGCGATGCTGGTGCTGCGAAGTCCCTACACGGGGTCCGGCCGGTTCGCCGACGCCTTCGACCTGGCCAGCCTCCGGGCGGTCCTGGAGACGAAGACGGGCGCGTCGCTGGTCTCCCGACTGCTCCTGCTGGGCGCGGCCGCCCTCTTCGTCGCCGTCCTCTTCGGTGTGTACGCGCGCCGCCCGGAGGACGCCGGGGCAGGGGAGGAGAAGGCCAGGGACACCCGCGACCTCACCTTCGGCCTCGCCATCGGCGGCGCCGTGGTCTCAGGCGGCATCGCGGCCACCTGGGCCCTGTCAGAGCACGCTTCCACCGGTATCCAGCCCGGCCTCGCGATGCCCGCCGACATCCTGCACATGATGGCCGTGGCCACCTGGCTCGGCGGTCTCTCCGCGCTGCTCGTCGCTCTGCACAAGGTGCCGGGGATCGAGCGCTCGGCGGTCCGGCGGTTCTCCCGAGTCGCCTTCGTCAGCGTGGCGGTCCTGGCCGTCACCGGGGTCTACCAGGCCTGGCGACAGACCGGCACCTGGTCCGCGCTCACCGGCACCGAGTACGGGCGGCTGCTGCTCCTCAAGGTCGCCCTGGTGGCGGTCCTGCTCGCCGCCGCCTCCACGTCGCGGAAGTGGACCGCCCGGCTCGCCGAGGCCCCTGCGGCGCTCGAGGAGGCCGATACGAAGGTGGGCGCGCAGGTTGCTGCCACAGTCGACGATGTTTCACGTGAAACAGAGTCCGCGGCCGTACCCGGGGACCCGGAGCGTGCCGCCCAGCTCGCCCGCCAGCGGGCCGCTCTGGCCAGTGCCCGCGAGAAGCGGGTGCGGGACGCGGACCCGGACCGTGCGGGCCTGCGCCGCTCCGTCCTGGCCGAGGCGGCGGTCGCCGTGGTCCTGCTCGCCGTCACGACGGTCCTCACGAGCACCGAGCCCGGGCGCACCGTCGAGCAGGAGGCGGCCCGCGGATCCACCGCCCCCGCGGTCCCCGACCGCGCCGTGAAGATCACCTTGCCGTTCGACACCGGCGGCCCGAACGGCAAGGGATCCGTCCGGCTCGAGCTCGACCCGGGCAGGGTCGGCGCCAACACCCTGCACCTCTGGGCGGACACCGGCGACGGGCAGCCCTTCGGCCTCCCCGAGATCAAGGTCGCCTTCACCCTCCCGGCCAAGGACATCGGCCCCCTGCCGGTCGTCCCCGACCAGGCCTCCCCCGGGCACTGGACCGCATCCGGCGTCCAACTGCCGCTCGCCGGCGAATGGCGCATCGACGTGACCGTCCGTACGTCCGACATCGACCAGACCACCGTCCAGAAGACCGTGAAGATCGGCTGGCCAGCGTGACCGAGAGCAACCCCGACATCGAGATCTCCCGGCGACGGCTGCTGGGCACCGTCGGCGCCGTCGGCGCCGCCGGACTGGCCCTCGGCGGCGCGAGCGGCGCCCTCGCGCACTCCGCGCTCGCCGACTCCGTCAGTGGCTCCGCCACCGGAGCGGCCGGGAGCCTTTCCTCCCTCGGAGCAACCCAGGTGGCGTTCCACGGGGACCACCAGGCCGGCATCACCACACCCCTGCAGGCGAAGGGCCACCTCGTCGCCTTCGATCTGGCCCCCCGAGCAGGCCGCACCGAGGCCGCGGCGCTGCTGCGCCGCTGGTCCGACACGGCACGACGGCTCATGGCAGGTCAGACCGCACCGACCGCCGACAGCGGTATCGCCCTCGACGCCGGGCCGTCCTCTCTCACGGTCACCTTCGGCTTCGGACACTCCTTCTTCGAGCGCACGGGCCTCGGGGCCCGCCGCCCCACAGCCCTCGACCCGCTGCCAGACTTCTCCTCCGACCGGCTCGACGCCCAGCGCAGCAACGGCGACCTGTGGGTCCAGATCGGCGCGAACGACGGACTGGTCGCCTTCCACGCCCTGCGCGCCCTCCAGAAGGACGCCGGTGAGGCCGCGCGCATCCGCTGGCAGATGAACGGCTTCAATCGGTCCCCCGGCGCGACCGGGACCCCGATGACCGCCCGCAACCTCATGGGGCAGGTCGACGGCACCGGCAACCCGAAGCCCTCCGAGCCCGACTTCGACAAACGGATCTTCGTTCCCGCCGCGGGCCCCGGGCCCGCGGAGCACGCCTGGATGGGCGGGGGCTCGTACGCCGTCGTGCGGCGCATTCGCATGCTCCTCGACGACTGGGACAAGCAGTCCCTCACACAGCAGGAGCAGGTCATCGGCCGGACCAAGGCCACCGGGGCGCCATTGACGGGCGGCGGCGAGACCTCCGAGATGGAGCTCGACAAGATCGGCCCCGACGGCAAGCCCGTCATCCCGTCCAACGCCCACGCCCGGATCTCGGCCCCCGAGCAGAACGGCGGGGCCGCCATGCTGCGGCGTCCCTTCTCCTTCCACGACGGGATCGGCTCCGACGGCGCTCCCGACGCCGGGCTCCTGTTCATCTGCTGGCAGGCCGACCCGTTGCGCGGGTTCGTACCCGTACAGCGCAAGCTCGACCGCGGGGACGCGCTGTCGGCGTTCATCCGGCACGAGTCCAGCGGCCTGTACGCGGTTCCGCCCGGCCCGCGCAGCGGCGAGTACGTGGGTCAGCGGCTACTCGAAGGGTGAACAGCACCGCGGTGGCCGGCACCCCGGCATTAGGCTGATCGCATGTCAGCCACCCGCTTCACGTATCTCGGTCCCGAGGGCACCTTTACCGAGGCAGCCCTGCGCACCCTGCCGGAAGCCGCGACCCGGGAGCTCGTCCCCATGGTGTCGGTCCCGGCCGCCCTGGACGCCGTGCGCAACGGCGAGGCGGCCGCTGCCCTCGTGCCGATCGAGAACTCGGTGGAGGGCGGGGTCACGGCCACCCTCGACGAGCTGGCCTCGGGCGAACCGCTGATGATCTACCGCGAGGTCCTGCTGCCCATCGCGTTCGCCCTGCTCGTACGCCCGGGGACCGCCCTGTCGGACGTGAAGACCGTCACCGGGCACCCGGTCGCCCAGCCCCAGGTACGCAACTGGCTGCGGGCGAACCTGCCCGACGCGGTGTGGGAGTCGGCTGCCTCGAACGCCGACGGCGCCCGGCTGGTCCAGGAGGGGCGCTTCGACGCCGCCTTCGCGGGCGAGTTCGCCGCCGCGACCTACGGCCTCGTGCCGCTGGTCACCGAGATCCACGACGCGGAGAACGCCGAGACCCGGTTCGTGCTGGTGGGACGCCCCGCACGGCCGGCCGCACCGACGGGCGCCGACAAGACCTCCGTCGTGCTGTGGCTCGGCGACGACCACCCCGGTGCACTGCTGGAACTCCTCCAGGAGTTCGCCGTCCGCGGGGTGAACCTGATGCTGATCCAGTCCCGTCCGACCGGACAGGGCATCGGCAACTACTGCTTCGCCGTCGACGCAGAGGGCCACATCTCGGACCGGCGGGTCAGCGAGGCGCTCATGGGCCTCAAGCGGACCTGCCCCCAGGTCCGCTTCCTCGGCTCCTACCCCCGTGCCGGCGTTGCGCAGAGTGACGTCCGTTCCCCGCGGCACGGAACCTCCGATGGCGACTTCACGGCTGCCTCCGACTGGCTGGCGCGCTGTCTCGACGGCCGGGCGTAGCGCCGTCCACTGTCCACAGAGTTATCCACAGGCCCAGACGGGAACCTGGGGACAAGTCGACAGGTCGGCATGGCAAGGTCGACATATCGGTCGGGCGGTCCGGGTTTCGCACCGGGAAGCAGAAGGTGAACGGTGTCACCTGTACATCGCCGATCAACTCTTTGGAGCGAGTCTTTCCCACCCGAATGAGTGTGTGAGGGCGGTTTGAACCCTGATTCACCTCGACCATCCATCGATCAGGAATGATCTATTCCTGTGTCCACAGATGTAGCACACAGCCTGTGGATAAGCTGCGGGCGACCGCAATTCCTGTGGACAAGAAGCATCTCCGGCGCTGCTCAGGGGCGGCGCGGGAGCTGACATTGTGCCCCTTTTCGGGGAATGGGCCCTCTTTTATCGACAGCCCGAGAAGGGTCACTTCCGGTCAACGATCAAGACTTGTCCATTCGTTGCAATTGGGACATAGTGCCACGCAGCGTGATATCGGTGTGATCCCAGGAAGCCCAGGCCGGTAGCCTGGAGGGGTGATTGACCTCCGGCTGCTCCGTGAAGACCCTGACCGTGTCCGCGCCTCGCAGCGCGCTCGTGGAGAGGACGTCGAACTCGTCGACGCCCTGCTCTCCGCGGACGAGCGCCGCAGGTCCTCTGGCATGCGCTTCGACGAACTGCGCAATGAGCAGAAGTCGCTCGGCAAGCTCATCCCGAAGGCCTCCCCGGAGGAGCGGACGGAGCTGCTGAAGAAGGCCGAACAGCTCAAGCAGGACGTCAAGGCCGCCGAGGCCGAGCAGAACGAGGCCGACGAAGCCGCCAAGCGTCTGCTCCTCCAGCTCGGCAACATCGTCCACGAGGACGTACCCGTAGGCGGAGAAGAAGACTTCACCGTCCTGGAGACGCACGGCACCATCCGCGACTTCGCCGCCGAGGGCTTCGAGCCCAAGGACCACCTGGAGCTCGGCGAACTGCTGGGTGCCATCGACGTCGAGCGCGGTGCCAAGGTCTCCGGCTCGCGCTTCTACTACCTGACCGGTGTGGGCGCCCTACTGGAGCTGGCGCTGGTCAACGCCGCGATCGCGCAGGCCACCGAGGCCGGCTTCATCCCGATGCTGACCCCGGCGCTGGTCCGCCCGCGTGCCATGGAGGGCACCGGCTTCCTCGGCCAGGCCGCGGAGAACGTCTACCACCTGGAGAAGGACGACTACTACCTGGTCGGCACCTCCGAGGTCCCCCTCGCCGCGTACCACATGGACGAGATCATCGAGGGCGACAAGCTGCCGCTCCGATACGCCGGCTTCTCCCCTTGCTTCCGCCGTGAGGCCGGTACGTACGGCAAGGACACCCGCGGCATCTTCCGAGTCCACCAGTTCGACAAGGTCGAGATGTTCTCGTACGTCGCACCGGAGGACGCCGAAGCCGAGCACCAGCGGCTCCTGGAGTGGGAGAAGCAGTGGCTGACGAGCCTGGAACTGCCGTTCCAGGTGATCGACGTCGCCACCGGTGACCTGGGGGCCTCTGCCTCGCGCAAGTTCGACTGCGAGGCGTGGATCCCGACCCAGGGCAAGTACCGCGAGCTGACCTCCGCCTCGAACTGCGACAGCTTCCAGGCCCGCCGCCTGTCGATCCGCTACCGCGACGGCAAGAAGACCCAGCCGCTGTCCACGCTGAACGGCACCCTGTGCGCGGTTCCGCGCACGATCGTGGCGATCCTCGAGAACCACCAGCTGGCCGATGGTTCCGTGCGGGTGCCCGAGGTGCTCCGTCCGTACCTCGGCGGCCGCGAGGTCCTGGAGCCGATCACCAAGTGAGTTCGGCCACGTTCCCGTACAAGCTCGTCGCGACCGACCTCGACGGCACGCTGCTGCGTGGCGACGACACCGTCTCGGAACGCACCCGTGAAGCGCTCGTCGCGGCCACCGCGGCGGGCGCGGCCCACATCATCGTCACCGGCCGCGCCGTGCCCTGGACCCGGCACGTACTGGACGATCTCGGCTACAAGGGGATCGCCGTCTGCGGACAGGGCGCCCAGGTCTACGATGCGGGCTCGCACCGCCTGCTGACCTCCGTGACGCTGGACCGGCAGCTCGCCGGGCTGGCGCTGTCGAAGCTGGAGGCCGAGGTCGGGCCGCTGGCCCTGGCCGCAAGCCGGGACGGGGTGGACGGCGAAGTCCTGTTCGGGCCCGGCTACCAGGTGCAGGAAGGCCTCCCGGCCGTCTACCTGGAGGACACCGCCGCGGTGTGGACGGCTCCGCTCAACAAGCTCTACATCCAGCACCCGGAGCTCGATGACGACCAGCTCGTCAAGGTGGCCCGGGAGACCGTGGGCAACCTGGTCGACGTCGTCATGGCGGGGCCGGGGATAGTCGAGATCCTGCCGCTGGGCCTGACGAAGGCCACCGGCCTGTCCCTGGCAGCGCGTCGGCTCGGAGTCAAGGCGGCGGAGACGATCGCCTTCGGCGACATGCCGAACGACATCCCGATGTTCGGCTGGGCCGCTCGGGGGGTGGCCATGGCCAACGCCCATGCCGAACTCAGGGCGGTGGCCGACGAGGTGACGGCTTCCAACGAGGAGGACGGGATCGCGGTGGTGCTGGAGCGTCTGCTGGGCGCCGCTTAGCGCCGCACGTACGGGAGGTCCGGGGTAGCCCGCGCCAGAAGGCGCGCTCGAAGTGGCTGCCCCGGACCTTTTGTTGCTCCCCGCACGGCTCACTCTGCCCCGCCCCGAAGCCCCGTACCAGCGATTTTCCGCGCCTCAGCCGCGGGTTGGACGGCGCTGCGCCGTAGGCGACGGCGAGCAAAGCCGGCCGGCGCAGGCGACTGTGCTCGCCCGGCCCGCGGAGCGCGGCGTCGCGAAAGCGGAGGCCGAGCAGTCACGTTTCACGTGAAACGCGTCGTTGTTTCACGTGAAACAACGTGGCGCGTGAGCGGCCAGCACAGCAGTCCGACGGCGAGCGCAATGGCGTGGCCGAGGGCGGTGAAAGTGCCGCCGGTGGCGAAGGGGATCCCGAAGAAGGCGATCACTCCGGCCAGGTAGAACCATCTCCAGGGTGTGGGGAGCCGGTAGCTGAGGACCCCGATGGAGGCCGCGAGCCCGTAGCTGACTCCTATGTCGACGACGTGGGTCATGCTGCGCGGGGCCCGGTTGTCCTGGATGGCCGTCAGGAGCACCTTCTGGCTGATCAGGGTGGCGACGACGTGGGCGGTGGCCACGATCACGAGCCAGCGAAGGGTTCCGAGCCAGCGTTCGACGGGTGCGTGGAACATCTCGAACAGCACGGCGTAGAGGGCGAGAGAGGCCGGGTTCTCGATCCAGAATGCACTGCTGATGAGGGCGCGCACCGGGCGCTGGACCAGCTGATGGATGTTGCTGCTGTTGCGTTGGAGCAGTACACGGTCCAGCTGGTCCGGTGCTATCGCGACGATGATGCTGGTCACAGCGATGATCAGCAGCCAGATGTGCGTTCCGGGCGAGGAACGTATCCAGGACCGCAGGGGCCTGGACGGCTCCGGGTCGGTGCGCTCGATCATGCACCGATGATGACCCGCAAAACTGTGCCCCGCCCGGCCGGTGGGCCGGGCGGGGCACAGGTGCGCGAGCGCTGCGGCCAGTCCTACTCCTCGCCTGCCAGCGTGAGGCGGCGCAGCTTCTGGCCTGCGTAGACGGTGGCTCCGACAGTGACCGCGACGAGCAGGACCGACGCCGTCGGCAGGGCCACCGTGGCGTCGACGTACCCCTCCCCGGCGACCTTCTCGGCCAGGGCCAGGGCCCACTGCTGGACGCTGAGTGTCTTGGCTCCCGAGACCAGGCTGCCGAAGAGTGACTCCCAGATCAGGGCGTAGACCAGGCCGAAGACGACTGCGTGCCGGCTGACCGTGCCGAGCAGCAGGAAGAGGGCGCTGTAGGCGATCGAGGCCACGAGCGCGGCGATCGTGTAGGCGACGGCGATCTGCTGGCCGTTGCCGTTGAGGATGAATCCGGCGATCAGGGTGGGGATCGCGGAGAATGCCATGGTGACGGCGATCGCCACGATCAGCTTGGTCATGATGATCTTCGGGCGCTTCACCGGCTTGGCCAGCAGGTAGACGATGGAGCCGTCGTCGATCTCGGGTCCGATGGCGCCGGTACCGGCGATGACACCGATCAGCGGGACCATGGTGGCGAGGGCGAAGCCCCCGAGGAGGTCGGCAGCGACCTTGTCGTCCACACCGACGAAGGCACGGACGACGAAGGCGATGACGATCAGCAGGGCGGGAAGTGCGAAGAGGATGAGCGCGCGGCGCCGACCGAGCAGGGCCCGGTAGGTGAGCCGGGCAACGGTGGGGTCGTACACGTACATGGGTGCCAGCTCCTTTCAGGCCGTGACGAGGTAGGAGAACACGGACTCGAGGGACTCGTCGGAGGGCGAGACCGTCAGCAGTCGGATGCCGTGCTGCCGGGCCACCAGGGGCAGCAGCTCGGTGAAGCGGCCGAAGTCGACGGCCTGGATGCGCAGTGCACCCTCCTTCAGGTCGACCTCGATGCCGGCCGTGGAAGGGTCGGCGATCAGGGCTGCGGCGAGCGACCGGTCGTCGGAGGAGCGGACCAGGTAGCGGTGCGGTCGGTCCGTCATCAGGCGACGGATCTTGCGGAAGTCACCGGAGGCGGCGTGCCGGCCGGCCACGACCACCTCGATGTGCGAGGCGAGCTGTTCGACCTCCTCCAGGATGTGGGAGGAAAACAGAACGGTGCGTCCTTCGGCGCCCATGCGTCGCAGCAGGTCCATCAGCTGCATGCGCTGGCGGGGGTCCATGCCGTTGAACGGCTCGTCCAAGAGCAGGACGGACGGGTCGTGGACGAGGGCGGACGCCATCTTCACGCGCTGGCGCATGCCCTTGGAGTAGGTGGAGATCTTGCGGTCCTGCGCGTACTCCATCTCGACGGTGGCGAGAGCTCGCTGCGCGGCCGCGTCGTCGAGGCCGTGGAGCTCGGCGTTGGCGACGACGAACTCACGGCCGGTGAGGAAGTCGTACATCGCCTCGCGCTCGGGCACGACGCCCACGTGCTTGTAGATCTGCTCGTTGCGCCAGATCGGGGCGCCGTCGAGGGTGACGGTGCCCGTGGAGGGGGCGAGGAAGCCGCCCATCATGTTGATGAGGGTGGACTTGCCGGCGCCGTTGGGGCCCAGCAGTCCCGTGACGCCGGGGCCGATGTGCATGGTCACGTCGTTGACGGCGACGACGTTCCCGAACCAGCGGGAGGTGTGGTCGATATCGATGGTGGTCACAGCCCGGCCTTCCGGTAGCGGGCCATCAGGGCGGCGTAGGAGCCGGCGATCAGGCCGAGGGCGACGAGCAGGTAGACGAAGCCGATACCGGCCGAGGGGCCCTCACCACCGGGGAAGGCGGAGGTGGCGCCGAGGAACGCGGTCTGCACGCCGTCGATCAGAGTGATCGGGGAGAAGAGGCCCATCCAGTCGATGGCTCCGGCGTTCCCGGTGCTGTAGGCGATGCCCTGCACCGCGGTGACCGCCCCGTAGGGGATCAGGAGCACTGCGATGATCGCGGCGACGCCGAACCCGCGGCGTGGCGTGAGCGCGGCCATCACCAGGCCGATCCCCGAGAAGAGCAGCGACAGCAGCAGAACCGACACGAGTCCTTGCCCGAATCCCTTGGTCTGGTCGGCGAAGTCGAACTTCGCCAGGAGCGCGCCGATCCACATGATCAGCAGCGGGGTCGCGGTGAGGATGAACATGGCCGAGGCCATGGCCGCGTACTTGGCCACGACGTAGTCGACGCGCTCGATGGGCCGCGAGAAGTAGAGCGGGACCGTCTTGAAGCGCAGGTCTCGCGAGACGGACTGCGGCGCCTGGGAGGCGAGGTAGAGGCCGATGACCACCTGCGTGGTCAGGGCATACGTCGTGTACTTGATCGGCAGGTCGGTGGAGCCGGGCACCGCGATGGCCACTGCGACGATGATGAGCGCCGGAACGCACATCACCGCGAAGAGCAGCATCGGGAGGACCTTGGACTTGGCGGACCGGCCGAGCCCGTAGGCGCCGCGCAGGGACTGCGAGAACAGCGACGTGCGGGCGTAGGCGCGGCCGAGCCGGGGTCCGTCGTAGGACCGGTAGCCGATGTTGTGGATCTGTGTCGACGTCTCAGGCGCCATCGGAACCGGCTCCCTTCTGCTGAGCGGTGTACACGGGCTGGTCGTTGTCGCGGAAGACCTCCGCAATGTGGTGGCGGCGCTGTTCCATCCGGACCAGGCCGATGCCCAGCTCCGCGACGGTGTCGCGGATGGTGTCGTAGGTGTGCTCGCCGGTGGCCTCGACGAGGAGGATGTGGCCGGCGCCGGGCAGGCCCTGCTCGGCGCCGGCGTGCAGGGTGAGGCCCGCCTCGGTCAGCGCTTTGCGCAGGGCGGTGGTGCCGTCCGGGTGGGCGTCGGAGTCGGTGACTTCGACCGCGAGGGTCGTGGTGGTCTGGGTGAAGTCGCTGGTGGAACTGGAGCGCAGCAGCTTGCCGCCGTCGACTACCACGACATGGTCGCAGGTCCTCTCCAACTCGCCGAGGAGGTGGGATGTGACCAGGACGGAGATGCCGAAGTCGGTGTAGACCCGGCGGATCAGACCGAGCATCTCGTCACGGCCGACCGGGTCCAGGCCGTTGGTCGGCTCGTCGAGGAGGACCAGCTGGGGGTCGTGGACGAGGGCCTGGGCGAGCTTGACGCGCTGCTTCATGCCGGTGGAATAGCCGCCGATGGGCCGGTAGCGCTCCTCGTACAGCCCGACATGGCGCAGGGTGTCGGCGGTGCGCTCGCGGGCCGCGGTCGGCGGCAGCCCGGACATGCGTGCCATGTGGACGACGAACTCGGTGGCCGAGACGTCGGGTGGCAGGCAGTCGTGTTCGGGCATGTACCCGACGCGTTCACGGATGGCGCTGCCATGCGTATTGACGTCGAGGCCGAGCACGGCGGCGCTGCCCTCGGTGGCGGGGGACAGTCCCAGCAGAATCTTGATCAGCGTGGACTTGCCGGCTCCGTTGGCGCCAACGAGCCCGGTCACGCCGGGGCCGATGTCCAGGGAGAGCCGGTCGAGGGCGGTCACTCGGGGGTACCGCTTGCTCAGGCTTTCAGTCGCGATGACAGTCACGGATCCGACGTTAGTGGCGCGGCTCTCGTGAGGCGTCAGACCTGGAGCTGGATCCCGTCTCCGCCTTCAGGCGTACATGCCCGTACTGGAGGCTGATGTGGACCGGACAACTTCGTCCACAGGTCCGTGCACGGCCCTTGACGTGATCTCCGCTCATTGTCACATTCATCAGTGTCAACTTACGGGCGCGTACGGCTACACGGATGGACGGCGACATGGCTGGGGACACCAGGCAACGCACCGCACGGGACTCCGGACGGCTCTCCGCCGACCTGAGCGGCTTCAGAGAGGTGCAGCGCCTCTCGTACGAGTGCGCCGAGGCGGTCGCTGCCCAGCTGCGGCCCGGAGTGACGGAGCGCGAGGCCGCGCGCATGCAGCGCGAGTGGCTGCGCGACCGTGGCGTGCGGGACTGGTTCCACCTGCCGTTCGCCTGGTTCGGGGACCGCACCGCCTTCGCGAACTTCCGGATTCCCCTGCAGTTCTTCCCGACCAACCGGCGGCTGGAGCCGGGCATGCCGTTCATCCTCGACATGGCGCCGGTCTACAAGGGCTTCTCGGCGGACATCGGCTACTCGGGCAGCCTCGGCCTGAATCCGGTGCAGGACCGGCTCATGTCCGATCTGCAGGCGCACCGGTCGCTGATTCTGGAACAGGTGCGCGAGCGCCGCTCCCTGCGCGAGATCTACGAGGAGGTCGAGCGGCTGATGAACCGGCAGGGGTATGCCAACCGGCACCGCGCCTACCCGTTCGGCGTGATAGCCCACAAGATCGATCGGGTGAAGGAGCGACGCTGGTCGCCGACCGCGTTCGGATTCGGCACCCAGTCCCTCAAGGGGCTGGCCAGTGACGCCCTGCGCGGGCACCGTGAGGGCTGGTCCCCGCTGTGGAGCCCCTACCACTTCTCCGACCATCCGCCGCAGCCCGGCCTGTGGGCGGTGGAACCGCACCTCGGCTTCCGGGGCACCGGCGCGAAGTTCGAGGAGATCCTCGTGGTCACCGACTCACGGGATCCCGAGGAGAGCGCGTTCTGGCTCGACGACGATCTGCCGCACGTGCGGCGCTGGGCCGAGGAGGAGAAGGCAGCATGAGCGGCATGAGCGGCATGGGTGGAGCAGGAGCGGCGGGGCTCGAGGGTGCGCGGGAGAGCTGGGTGCGCACCGGCGGGATCGAGTTGTGCGTGGTCGAGCTGGGCGAGAAGGGCCGCCCGACCGTGCTGCTGGTGCACGGCTACCCGGACAGCAAAGAGGTCTGGACAGAGGTCGCCGAGCGGCTCGCGACCCGCTTCCACGTCGTGCTCTACGACGTACGCGGCCACGGGCGCTCCACCGCGCCGCAGCCGCTGCGCGGCGGCTTCACCCTGGAGAAGCTGACCGACGACTTCCTCGCGGTGGCGGACGCGGTCAGTCCGGACCGGCCGGTGCACCTGGTCGGCCACGACTGGGGTTCCGTGCAGGGCTGGGAGTTCGCGACGGTCGGCCGTACGGAGGGGCGGATCGCGTCCTTCACCTCGATGTCGGGGCCTTCCCTGGACCACTTCGGGCACTGGATCAAGAAGCGCATGGCGCGGCCGACTCCGCGTGCGGCGGCGCAGCTCCTCGGGCAGGGCGCCAAGTCCTGGTACGTCTACATGCTGCACACACCCGTGCTGCCGGAGCTCGCCTGGCGCGGACCGCTCGGCAAGAGGTGGCCCGCGATGCTGCAGCGCGTCGAGAAGGTACCGGCCGGCTCCTACCCGACGGCCTCGCTGCCCTCGGACGCGGCGCACGGCGCCTGGCTCTACCGCGACAACGTGCGCCCGAGGTTGCGCCGGCCGCGCTCGGACGCCTACGCCCATGTACCGGTGCAGCTGATCACTCCGACCGGGGACGCGTTCCTGTCGGAGCGGCTCTACGACGGCCTCGAGCGGTGGGCTCCGGACCTGCTGCGGCGGACCCTGCCCGCCAAGCACTGGATACCGCGCACCCGGCCCGACCAGCTGGCCTCCTGGATCGCCGACTTCGTCACGGCCCGGGAGGAGCCCACCTCGCGGGCACCCGAGCAGAAGGCCCCGGCCAAGTACGCCGACCGTTTCGGCGGTCAACTGGTCCTGGTCACCGGCGCGGCCAGCGGCATCGGCAGGGCCACCGCCTTCGCCTTCGCCGAGGCGGGAGCACGGGTGGTGGCCGTGGACCGGGACGCGGAGGGCGCGGCGCGCACGGCCGACATGGCGCGGCTCGTCGGCGCCTCCGAGGCGTG
The DNA here is from genome assembly GCF_055587885.1 of Streptomyces sp. NPDC046349. Classification (NCBI taxonomy): domain Bacteria; kingdom Bacillati; phylum Actinomycetota; class Actinomycetes; order Kitasatosporales; family Streptomycetaceae; genus Streptomyces; species Streptomyces sp. NPDC046349. The sequence goes on along the minus strand of NZ_JBVJFK010000004.1, from coordinate 501,471 downwards.
GGCCGAGTGCGTGGACGTCAGCGACGAGCAGGCGATGGAGAAGCTGGCGGTGAAGGTCGCGGCCGAGTACGGCACCGTCGACGTCCTGGTCAACAACGCCGGGATCGGCCTGTCCGGACCCTTCCTCGACACCACCGCCGAGGACTGGAAGAAGGTCCTCGACGTCAATCTGTGGGGGGTCATCCACGGCTGCCGGATCTTCGGGAAGCAGATGGCCGAGCGCGGCCAGGGCGGGCACATCGTCAACACGGCCTCGGCCGCCGCCTATCTGCCCTCTCGGACCCTGCCCGCCTACAGCACCTCGAAGGCCGCGGTGCTGATGCTGTCGCAGTGCCTGCGCGCGGAGCTCGCCTCGAAGTCCATCGGCGTCTCCGCGATCTGCCCCGGCATCGTCAACACCAACATCACCGCCACCTCGCGCTTCGCCGGGGTGGACGAGGCCGAGGAGAAGCGCCGGCAGGAACGCTCCTCGCGGCTGTACGGCATGCGCAACTTCCCGCCGGAGAAGGTCGCCGACGCGATCCTGCGCGCCGTGGTCCGCAACGAGGCGGTGGTGCCGGTCACGCCCGAGTCCAAGGGGGCCCTGTGGATGTCCCGCTTCACGCCGCGCGTCCTGCGGCGCATCGCACGCCTGGAACCCCGGCTGTGAGCGGGGGCCCGTATCCGATCGCCCCGCGCCGGGTGCCCTCCGACTGAGGTAGGCCGTGGAGAGAGCTCGGCACGGCCATACCCCGCTACTTCCGGCGGTCGTACCATCCCTCGCAGGAGGGCTCGCTGCGCAGGGCGGTCGAGCACCTTGCGGCTTCATCTGCCGTCCGGGCCGCAACCGGCGCGGCCGGCCGAGCCGCGTGTCGTAGGGAGCGGGATTGTCCGATCAGGCGGTAGCCGAGTACCGGATCGAGGATCTGGCGCACCACAGCGGAGCGACGGTGCGCACGATCCGCGCGTACCAGGACCGCGGTCTGCTGCCCAAGCCGGAGCGGCGCGGCCGCTCCAACGTCTACCGGGACACACACCTGGCGCGGTTGCGCCAGATCGCCGACCTCCTGGACCGCGGCTACACCCTGGCCTCCATCAAGGAACTGCTGGAGGCCTGGGACGCAGGGCGCGGGCTGGGCGGAGTACTGGGGCTGGTCGCCGAGGTGCACGGGCCGTGGACCGACGAGGAGGCGGCCCGGATCAGCCGTGCCGAGCTGCACGAACGGTTCGGCGGCCTGCCGGACGACGAGGCGGTGCGCGAGGCCTGCGAGCTGGGTGTGCTGGAGCGGATCCCGGGACGCCCGGACCAGTTCCTGGTGCCATCCCCGCAGGAGCTGGCGGTGGCGGCCGAACTGTACGCGGCCGGGGTGCCGCTCGCGGCCATCACCGGCCACTTGCGGGAACTGCGCGGGCAGGTGGAGCACATCGCCTCGCGATTCCTGGAGTTCACCACCGAGCACGTCTTCGCGCGTTACCTCGGGCAGGTGCCGCCCACAGACGCGGACGCCGCGGAGGCGGCGGCTATGGTGCGGCGGCTGCGGCCGCTGGCCCAGCAGACCGTGGACGCGGAGCTGGCGCGGGCGATGCGACTCTTCGCGACCCGGCACCTCCAGCGGCACCTGGGAGCGGCCGGGGGACCGGACCCGACGGGCCCTTCGCCGGTGGCGTTGCCGGCCGGGACGGTTCGGGCGGTGCAGGAGCTGGTCGGGGCCGACCACGTGGCGGAGTTCGTGCGCGCCGCGACGGAGCGGGAGCTCCAGGCCCGGACGATGAACGATCTGGCGCGCCGGGGTGACCGGTAGCGGGATGCCCCGTCCTGGGACGGCCGACAGCGCGGTGACCCGTGGCGGCTGAGCGGACCCGGTCCACAGGTTCCACAGGGCGGATCACGCGTTTGCCGTCAAAACCCGCCCAAACGGCTGTGGACAAGTCCCCTTTTCCTGTGGGCAACTGAGACGGCGTCTCAGCCGATGGTCCGGTACGCGGTCCTGTCGGGGCCCACGCCTTCCGCCGGCCCGGCCCCGGGGATCACGGCCGGCACGGCTGCCCCGCCCGGCCCCGGCTCGGCCTCGCGGGCCTCGAGGCCCCCGGGGTCCTCGATCTCGGCAGCGTCCTTCGCCCGGGTCCCGTAGAGGAAGGCCGCCAGGGCCAGACCGAGGATCCCGCCGAGGAACTGGGCGGCGATGAAGCCCGGCAGCGATCCGGGCGAGATGCCGGTGAAGGAATCGCTGAAGCTGCGCCCGATCGTGCCGGCCGGGTTGGCGAAGGAGCCGGACGAGGTGAACCAGATCGCGGCTGCGATGTACGCGGCCACCGCCGCCGGGACGAGACCGGCGCGCCCGATGCACCCCAGCCCCTGGATCACCAGGACGAGGCCGGCGGTGGCGATCACCTCGCCGACGAGCAAGTGGCCCCCGTCGAGCGCCTGGGTGGCGAAGGCGCCGGGGGTCCGGCCGAACATGGCCTCCGCGACAACCGCGCCGCCGATGGCTCCGGCCGTCTGGGCCACGACGTAGACGACCGCCTCGCGGCCGCCATGCCCCTCGCCGCCGGTCCTGCGGGCCCACCAGGAGGTGAGGGTGACCACCGGGTTCAGGTGGGCGCCGGACAGCGGCCCGAAGAGGGTGATGATCAGCCCGAGGCCGATGGCCGACACGAACGAATTGGCGATGAGGGCGACACCGGTGTCGGGGCTGAGCTCGGCGGCCTTGAGCCCGGAGCCGATCACGACCACGAGCAGGCCGGCGGTCCCGATCAGCTCGGCAGCCGCACGGCGTGGCAGAGAGGAATGGGCTGTCATGGTTTCTCCCCCAGGCAGACGTGATAGTGGAAAATATATTCCGCATCTTGGAATGACGGTAGAGGGAGTCCACAGGTCGTATCCCGCCGGGCGGCGACGAAAATGCCTGCCGGAGGCCTTCACGAGCGGGCACGCTGGGGTCCATGGATGAAAGACGCACCGTGAAGGTGTCCAAGTACATCTCGAAACACCTGCGGCACCAGCCCGAACGGATCGGACTGACGCTCGATCCGCACGGCTGGGTGGAGATCGACGATCTGCTGAGCGCAGCCGCAGCGCACGGCTTCCACTTCAGCCGCGCCGAGCTCGACCACGTGGTGGCCGCCAACGACAAGCAGCGGTTCGCCGTCGTCGGCACCCGCATCCGGGCCAGCCAGGGCCACACCGTCGCCGTGGACCTGGACCTTCCGGAGGCCGAACCTCCCGCCTACCTCTACCACGGCACCGTGGCCGCCGCCCTCGACTCGATCCGCGCCGAGGGCCTGCGTCCGATGGCGCGCCACCACGTGCACCTGTCCCCCGACCGGGAGACCGCGACCCGCGTCGGCTCGCGCCGCGGCCGGCCCGTCGTCCTCAGCATCGACGCCGGGGCGATGCGGGCGGCCGGGCATGTCTTCCGGATCAGCGCCAACGGGGTGTGGCTGGTGGACGCCGTGCCGCCGCAGTTCCTGCGCTTCCAGTAGCCCGGCCGGCAGCCCCTGCGCGGACGCCTGGTGCCGAACTGTGGCTGGCCCATGCCACGGGCGACGACGAGCGGGCGGAGCGTGCCTTCCGGAGCTGGCTCGCGGCGGAGCGCGACGACATGAGCGACTGCCAGGCCTGCGAACTCGGGGGTCAGGGCCACTACGCCGTCCTGCAGGGCGAGGACACCGAGGCCCTGGAACTGTGGCGGCCGGTCCTGACGGGGAAGCTGGTGTGCGCCGAGGAGCCTCACCGCGTCCTCGCCAGTTCGCTGCTGCCGCTGCTGCGGCTCGGCCGGACCGACGAGGCGCGTTCGAACCACCTGCGCGGCTACCGCATGGCACGCGGCAACGAGAGCCTCCTGCCGTCGGTCGGCAAGCACATCGAGTTCTGCGCGCTCACCGGCAACACCTCGCGCGGCCTGGAGATCCTGGCCGAACACGCCTCCCACGTGGCGCCCCTCGCGAACCTCGACGACCGGCTGGCCTTCCACGGCGGCATCCTCGTCCTGCTGCACCGCCTGCGGGAACTGGGCCACGGGGATCTCCCGGCCGTCCCCTACGAGGGCATTCCCCGCACCGTCGCCGGGCTGTACGAGGTGCTGTACGCGGGCTGCCTGGACGTCGCCGGCCAGTTCGACGCGCGCAACGGCACCACGCGAATCTCGCAGCGATTCCTCGCCCGGGTCGTCCGGGAGCCGCTGGCGGCGGACCTGCCGCTGGGGGTGCGCAGCACCGGGCTGCCCCGGCCGACCGCCTCCCCCGTGGAGGCCGCTCCCGCCGTGCCGGGGCCGGACACGGCGACGCCCACCGGTTTCTCCGAGCTGGTGGCCCGGGCCCGCAGCGCCCGGGACCTGAGCCATCCGGATGCGGACGCACTGTGGGCGCAGGTGGCCCTGCGGCTGGACGCGCAGCCGGGTACGGACGCGCTGGTCCGCGCAGACCTCGCGGACCAGCAGGCGCTGGCCGCCGCGCGGCGCGGGGCCGAAGAGGCGCCCGAACTCCTGGCCGCCGTCCGGGACGAGTACCGGGCGCTCGGCCGGGCGGAGCGGGCATCCCTCGCGGAGCTGCGGATGGCGGGCGCGGCCGCCCAGTCCGCAGCCGCGCCCGCCGAAGTCCGCGAACTGCTGCGGGCAGCCCTGCGATCCGCCGAGGCACTGGACCACGCCGAACCACTACGGGCGCGGCGGATCGCCCTCGCAGAGCTGTCGGCGATCCGGCTCGAGTCGTACCTGCGCACGGTGGAGGCATCCAGCCCGGGCGGGCAAGCCGGCCACGGCCATTCCCACGACGAGGACCAGGAACACGGTCACGGTGAGCTCGCCGCCGAGCTGACCGCCTTCATCGCCGCCCACGAAGAAGCCGCACCGGATCTGGTGGCGGAAGCAGAGGAGATGCTGGGCCGGGTGACCCTGGCACAGGGCGACCCGGAGCGGGCCCTGTGCCTGCTCGCGACGAGCGCCGCGCGGGCGATCACGGCGGGCCGCCCCTGGCAGGCGGTGGACCCGCTGGTGCTGCGGGCCGGGGTGCTGATGTCGCTGGACCGCACCGAGGAGGCGGAGCAGGCGGCACGGTCCGGGCTGGAGCATGCCGCCGCGCTGACCGATGCCGAGGCGCAGGGCGTCGTACGGCTGACCCTCGCGGACATCCTGCTGCGGCGGGGCAGCACGGCGGCGGAGGCCGCGGCGCACGCACTGACCGCGGCCCACTGGTTCGACCGGGCCGGTCTGGGGCCCGACGGCGGTGCGCAGGCCCGGCTCCTCCTCGCCAGGGCGTACGCGCGGGAGGAGCGTACGGCAGAGGCCGCCGAGGTACTGCAGTCGACGCTGCCGGACCTGCTGGAGCACGGCGACGGGCAGACCGTGTTCGTACGGGAGTTCCTTGGGGACCTGCTGCGGCGGCTGGGCGAGCTCCGCCCCGCGGCGGAGCAGTACCTGCTGGCGGCGGAGGTGACCAAGGGCTGGGAGGACCCCCGCCCACAGGCGAGCCTGGCGCAGTCGGCTGCCGACGCCCTGGACGACGCGGGGCTGGCCGAGGAGGCGGTCGCCGCCTATGAGCGGGCCCTGGAGCTGCACCGCAGGACGGGCGCCGACCCTGTCGCCGAGGTGCGGGTTCTGCGCTCCCTGGCCTGGCTGGGGATGCGCGAGGAGATCACCGCAACGGCGGTACACCGTGCCCGCGGGCGTATGGAGGAGGCCGCGGCGGTACTGGAGGCGGCCCTCGCCGCCGGTCCCGGAGCCCCAGCCCTGCGGTCCGAACTCGCCCAGACCTGGCATCAGCTGGCGCAGGTGCTCGACCGGTACGTCGCCACCGCGCGGGAGGCCGACGGGAACGACGACACCGGCCCCGCCCGGCCGGCCCCGCTGAGCCCGGCGCAGGTCGACGCACTGCGCCTGGAGGAGATCGAGCTGTGGGACCGGGCAGGCCGCGCCTACGCTGAACTCGGCCCGGACCACCTGCGGGACCGGTTCCAGTGCCTGAACAACGCGGCCTGGACGGAGCAGGAACGCGGCGACGCGGAAGCGGGGGCGGCCCGGGTCACCGCGCTGATCGAGGAGGCCCGGGCGCTCCCCGAGGGCGAGGTGCCGGACTGGCTCCTGCCCTCCGCCGAGCGGCTGCTCACGCAGCTGGACGGCCGACACGGGTAACGGGCCCGGAATCCCACACCGGTTGTCGCCGCTCCGTGCGGCAGCGGCGACAACCGGTGGATCAGCGGTCGAGCTGCGCCAGGGCCTCGGTGGCGATCTTCTCGAAGACGGCCTCGTCCGCGGCGAAGTCGGAGTCCGGGATCGGTGCGTGGATCACCAGCTCCGTGAATCCCAGCTCGCGGTGCCGTCCGGCGAAGTCGACGAACGCGTCCACGGACGCGAGCACGGTGTTGGCTTCGGGGGTGAAACCGGTCAGCAGGATCTTCTCCATGGGCTCGGGGGCCCGGCCGATCTCCACGAAGGCCTTCTCAAGCCGTTCGAGCTGCCCTCGCAGAGCCTCCAGCGACTGCTCCGGCGTGCCGCTCTCGAAGAGCTTCGGGTCGCCCGTGGTCACCCACGCCTGGCCGTACCGGGCTGCGAGCCGCAGACCGCGCGGTCCGGTCGCGGCAACCGCGAACGGCAGCCGCGGCTCCTGCACACAGCCGGGAAGGTTGCGGGCCTCCTCGGCGGAGTAGAAGGTGCCCTCGTGGCTCACGGACCCCTCGGTCAGCAGCCGGTCCAGCAGCGGCACAAACTCGGCGAAGCGATCGGCGCGCTCACGCGGGGACCACGCCTCCTGACCCAGGGCTGTCGCGTCGAACCCGTTTCCACCGGCGCCGATACCGAGGGTGACACGGCCGCCAGATACGTCGTCCAGGGTGATGAGGTCCTTGGCGAGGGTCACCGGGTGACGGAAGTTCGGCGAGGTGACAAGCGTGCCCAGGCGCATCCGCTCGGTGGCGGCGGCCGCCGCGGTCAGGGTGGGCACCGCACCGAACCAGGGGCCGTCGCGGAAGGTCCGCCACGACAGGTGGTCGTAGGTGTAGGCGGTGTGGAACCCGAGCTGCTCGGCGCGCAGCCACTGGTCCCGACCCCCCTCGTGCCATCGTCGTACCGGAAGGATCACCGTGCTCAGACGCAGACTCATGCATGGAGCCTACGACTGGCCGATGTTTCACGTGAAACACATCCCTCAGACGTGTTTCACGTGAAACACCGCCCATGGCCCACCGAGGCGGCCTGGCTTGATCATGGTCTGGTTGTCCCCGCCCATGGGCGAAGATGGAGCCGTGACCTCGGCTCCTCAGTGCCCGGACGGGCAGACCCCCACGCCCCGGCTCATCGCCACCGACCTCGACGGCACCTTGCTGCGGGATGACCAGTCCGTCTCGCCGCGTACCGTCGCCGCGCTCGCCGCCGCCGAGGAGGCGGGAATCGAGGTCTTCTTCGTCACCGGCCGCCCCGCTCGGTGGATGGACGTGGTCGCCGACCATGTCCACGGCCACGGCCTCGCGATCTGCGCCAATGGCGCGGCGGTCGTCGACCTGCACGCCGGACGGGAATTCGTACAGGTCAGAGCCCTCCCGCGGGCGGCAGCCCGCTCCGTCGTCGAAGCCCTGCGCGTGGCCGCACCCGGCACGTCCTTCGCGGTCGAGCTGACCACCGGCATCAACTACGAGCCGGCCTACCCGCCCTTCTTCAAGGATCCGGGCGCCAAGTTCGCGCCCGCCGAGCAACTGCTCGATGAGAACCCGGACGGAAGTGCCGCACCCGTTCTCAAACTCCTGGCACACCACTCCGAGATCACTCCGGACGAGTTCCTCGCACTGGCCCGCTCCGCCGCCGGCGCACACGCATCGATCACCAGGTCCAGCCCCACGGCTCTGTTGGAGATCAGCGGGCACGGCGTGTCCAAGGCGAGCACCCTGGCCCTGTGCTGCGCCGAGCGGGGCATCGCCCCCGCCGAGGTCGTCGCCTTCGGGGACATGCCGAACGACGTCGAGATGCTCAGCTGGGCCGGATCCTCCTACGCGATGGGCAACGCCCACCCCGATGTGATCGCGGCGGCGTCCGGCCGGACGGTGGCCAACAACGAGGACGGGGTCGCCCTCGTCATCGAGCGCATCCTGGCGGAACGTTTGGCACGGCACCAGGCCTAAGGGCTACTGGAGCGGGGCCTCCCACACCAGGGTGGTCCCGCCGCCGTCCTCCCCGATGCCGGGGCCGTAAGAGCTCGTGCCGCCCAACGACTCCGCCCGCCGCCGCAGGTTGCGCAGGCCGCTGCGCCGACCGCTCTCGGGGATGCCCACCCCGTCGTCGGCGACTTCAAGCCGGACTCCGGGCCTGCCGTCGGGCAGTGTGACGGTGGAGTCCAGGACCACCTCGATCCGGGAGGCGCCGGCGTGCCGGAAGGCATTGGACAGCGCCTCGCGCAGCGCGGCGATCAGGTTCTTGCCGACGAGCTCGCCGACAACCGCGTCGACCGGTCCGAGGAAGCGGTGTGCGGGCTTGAAACCCAGTGGCACGGCCGCCATGTTGATCTCCCGCAGGACGCGCGTGCGCAGCCCGGACGGGGCCTCCGCAGGACCCTGCTGGAGGGCGAAGATCGCCGTGCGGATCTCCTGGATCGTCACGTCCAGTTCGTCGACGGCCTTGCCCACCCCGTCGCGGACTTCGGGGACGATCGACCGGCGCTGGGCCCCTTCCAGCATCATTCCCGTGGCAAAAAGCCTCTGGATGACGAGGTCGTGCAGGTCGCGGGCGATCCTGTCGCGGTCCTCGAAGACCGCCAACCGCTCCCGGTCGCGTTGCGCCTCGGCCATCATCAGGGCGAGCGCCGCCTGGGAGGCGAACTGGGTGGCCAAGGTGCGTTCGGCCTCGGTGAAGGGACGCTTGCCGCGCGCCCGGGGGGTGACCAGCGCGCCCAGCACCCGCCCGCCGCTGTGCAGGGGCAGCATCATGCAGGGCCCGTACGGACTGGTGAGGCGGCTGATCATGCGGGGATCCGCCGAGGCGTCGTCCGTGAAGACCGGCTCGCCGCGCAGCAGATGGTCGACCACCGGACTCTCGGCCGGGATCACCACGCCGAGCGACGTGGCCGGGTTGTCCGCCGATACGGCGACGATCTCCATCCCGCCTTCTTCGGCCGGCAGCAGGACGATCCCGGCGGCGGAGTCGGCCAGTCGGCGGGCCTGCTCGGCCACCACCGCGAGGGCGTCGTCGGCATCCCCGCCGGACAGCAGGGCGGTGGTGACGGCGACCGAGCCGTCGATCCAGCGCTCGCGCTGGGTGGCCGCCTCGTACAGCCGGGCATTGCCGATGGCGATGCCCGCCTCGGTGGCCAGCACCCGGACCATGTGGACGTCGTAGTCGTTGAACTCGACGCCGCCGTTCTTCTCGGCGAGGTAGAGGTTGCCGAAGATCTCCCCCTGCACCCGGATCGGGACACCGAGGAAGGTCTTCATGGGCGGATGGTGCTTCGGGAAACCCGCCGAGCGCGGGTCCTTCGTCAGGTCGGCGAGCCGCACGGTGTCAGAGTGCGAGATCAACGCTCCGAGCAGGCCCCGTTTCCCGTCCGGACGGTGTCCGATCCTCCGGGACACCTCCGGGCTGATCCCGTGGGTCACGAAGTCGGAGAGTCCGCGGCCCTCCGTGTCGACGACACCGATCGCCGCGTAGCGGGCCCCCGCGAGCTCGGCGGCGGTCTCGCAGATGCGGTCGAGCGTGGAGTGCAGCTCCAGGCCGGTCCCGACCGACCGCATGGCCTCCAGCAGCTGCGGTACCCGCGCCGTGAGCTCGGTGGACAGTCCGTGCAGGCTCTTGGTGGCCTCGGTGGCGGCGACCAGGGGGTCCGATGCCCCCTGCGATGGATCGGGCAGGGGATCCGGTGATTCCTGCGTCGGCTGCACTGACATGTCCTCGAGAGTAGTTAGTCCCCATTAGCGGGGAAAGTTGGCCAAAGTCCCGTCCGCCGCCCGTTCCCGCTCCAGCATCCGGCTCAGCGGCCCTTCGACCGCAGCCAGCTCCGCGTACCCGCCGCGCTGCACGACTTCGCCACGGTCCAGCACGAGCACCTCGTCCACCGCCTCCAGGCCGGCCAGCCGGTGTGTGATCAACACGGTGGTGCGGCCTTCCGTGGCGGCCAGCAGATCCGCCGTCAGGGCGTCCGCCGTGGCCAGGTCCAGGTGCTCGGCCGGCTCGTCCAGGACCAGTACGGGAAAGTCCGCCAGCAGCGCCCGGGCCAGGGCGAGGCGCTGGCGCTGGCCGCCCGAGATCCGCTCGCCGTGTTCACCGACCAGGGTGTCCAGCCCGTCCGGGAGACCGTCCGCCCACTCCAGCAGCCGGGCCGCCGCCAGCGCGTCCCTCAGCTGCTCCTCGCTCGCCCCGGTCCTGGCCAGCCGGAGGTTCTCCCGGACCGAACTGTCGAAGAGATGCGCGTCCTGGGCGCACAGGCCCACGAGCGCCCGTACGCCGTCGCTGTCGAGCGTGCGCGCGTCCGCGCCGCCCAGGCTGTAGGAGCCTTCCGCGGGATCCAGGAACCGGAGCATGACCTGGGCCAGCGTGGTCTTGCCGGAGCCCGAGGGGCCGACGACCGCGATGCGGCGCCCGGCTTCCAAGCTGAGGTCCAGCCCGCGCAGCGCGTCACGCTCCTGGCCCGGATGGCGGGCGGAGAGCCCTGCCAGCCTGAGGGGGAAGGGCGAGGCGGGGGCACCGGCAGGCTGCTCGGGCTCGGCAACGGGAACGGGCGCGTCGATGACTTCGTAGACCCGTTCGGCGCTACGGCGCACCCGCTGGCGGTACTGGACGGCGAGGGGGAGTCCGGTCACCGCCTCGAACGCGGCGAGGGGCATCAGGACGGCGACGGCCATGGCGACGCCGGCGAGCCGTCCGTCCTGGACCGCGTTCGCGGCAACGGCCGCGGCGACCACTACCGTGAGTCCACAGACGAGGGCGGACAGCCCGGCGCCCAGCCCGCCCGCGGCAGCGCCCCGGGCGGCGATGCGGGTCAGCACGCCGTCGCTCTCCCGGGCCCGGTCCTTGCGGTCCGCCAGCGCCCCGGCGACCGTCAGCTCCGCGGTGCCGGTCAGCAGGTCGGCCACCCGGGTGGCGAGCTCGCCTCGTGCGGGCGCGAGCCTGCGCTCCGCACGGCGGGCGCAGGCGCCGCTGACCAGCGGCACCCCGATGCCTGCGGCGAGGAGGCCGACGGCGAGCACGGCTCCGGCCTCGGGCAGCAGCCATGTGGTGAAGGCGACGGAGCCGGTTCCGACGAGGACAGCGGTGCCGACGGGCAGCAGCCAGCGCAGCCAGTAGTCCTGCAGGGCGTCGGCATCGGCGACCAGCCGGGCCAGCAGGTCCCCGCGCCGGTGTTCGCGCAGCCCGGCGGGCGCGATGCGCTCCAGCCGCTGGTACACGGACACCCTGAGGTCGGCGAGCATCCGCAGGACGGCGTCGTGCGAGACGAGCCGTTCGGCATACCGGAAGACGGCACGGCCCATCCCGAAGGCCCGGGTCGCGGTGACGGCCACCATCAGGTAGAGGACGGGCGGTTGTTCGGAGGCCCTCGAGATCAGCCAACCCGACACGGCCATCAGTCCGACGCTGCAGCCGACGGCCAGCGACCCGAGCAGCAGCCCCAGCCTGAACCGTCCCTGCCATGCCCTGGCCACCGCCCGCACCCGGCTCAGCGGATCGGCTCCGCCCGCGTCCGGCGAGGTCACGCCGATCCGCAACCGCTCGGGAGCGGCGCCGAGGATCCACTCCCCGGCATCGCGGCAGAGGTCACCGGCGGCCGGCTCCTCGGCGTCCCCTGCAAGCACACCGGTGCGGGCGAGGGTCGCGGACCCGTCGGGTACGGGGCCGGCCGTCATGCGGACCACCCGGTCCGCGACGGCGAGCAGGGCCGGCCGGTGCACGACCAGCAGAACCGTCCGTCCCGCGGAGAGACGCCTGACCGCGTCCACGATCCCGGCCTCGGTCTCGCCGTCCAGCGCCGCCGTCGGCTCGTCCAGCAGCAGCACCGGCCGGTCCGCCAGGAAGGCCCGCGCCAGCGCCAGCCGCTGCCGCTGCCCGGCGGACAGCCCCACGCCGCCCTCGCCCAGCAGGGTCTCGGCCCCGCGCGGCAGCGCCGACACGAAATCCCAGGCGCCGGCGTTCTCCAGGGCGGCGGTCACCTCGCTGTCACGGGCGCCGGGCCGGGCCAGCCGTACGTTCTCGGCGACGGTGCCGGCGAACAGGTGCGGCCGCTGCGGCACCCACGCGATCCGCTCCCGCCAGTGCTCCGGCGACAGTTCGGTTAGGTCCACGCCCGCGATCCGCACCTGTCCGGCGGTGGGCCGCACGAACCCCAGCAGCACCTGGAGCAGCGTGGACTTGCCGGCGCCGCTCGGGCCTGTGAGGGCCACGCACTCCCCCGGTCCGACGGTCAGCGAGACAGGGCGGGGCGAGTCCTCGTCCCGGCCCTCGTAGCGGACGGCGACCCCGTCGATCTCGATCCGCAGGGGAGCGCCGCCGGTCAGCTCCGCAGTACCGGCCGGGGCGGCGGCGGGGCTCTCCAGGACCTCGAAAATCTCCTCTGCGGCCGCCAACCCCTCCGCTGCCGCGTGGTACTGCGCGCCCACCTGCCGCAATGGCAGGTAGGCCTCGGGCGCCAGAATCAGGATGACCAGGCCGGTGTAGAGGTCGAGTTCGCCGTGGACCAGTCGCATGCCGATGGTCACGGCCACCAGCGCGACCGACAGGGTCGCCAGCAGTTCCAGGGCGAAGGACGAGAGGAAGGCGATGCGCAGCGTCCGCATCGTCGCCCGGCGGTGGTCATCGGTGATCTTGCGGATCGACTCGGCCTGCGCCTTGGCCCGGCCGAAGACCTTCAGTGTGGGGAGACCGGCCACGACGTCGAGGAAGTGCCCCGACAGTCGCGACAGGAGCCGCCACTGCCGGTCCATCCGGGACTGGGTGGCCATGCCGATGAGGACCATGAAGACCGGAATGAGGGGGAGGGTGACCACGATGATGGCCGCCGACACCCAGTCCTCGGTGACGATGCGGGCGAGTACCGCCACCGGCACCACGACGGCGAGCCCCAACTGGGGCAGGTAGCGGGAGAAGTAGTCGTCGAGCGCGTCCACTCCCCGAGTGGCCAGCGACACCAGCGATCCGGTCCGCTGACCGCCCGGACGCCCGGGCCCGAGCTCCGCGGCCCGGTCCAGCAGTCGGCTCCGCAGCTCCGACTTGACCGCCGCACTGGCACGGTGCGCGGCCATCTCCGTCAGCCATGCGATCAGAGCGCGGCCGAGCGCGACCGCTGCGAGCAGCACCAGCGGCGTACGGAGCGCCGCGCCGTCGAGGCCCTGCTCGAAGGCGCCGACCACGATCTCGGCGATGAGCATCGCCTGACCGACGACCAGCCCCGCCCCGGCAAGCCCCAGGGCCACCACCGCTCCCAGGAAGAGGCGGGTGGACCGGGCGTACCGGAGCAGGCGCGGGTCGATCGGTTTCACGTGAAACATCCTCCCGGGGAGGGCCGGCCGGGCCGGCGGGTCAGGTGGCGCGGGGCCGTGGGCACGTCCGCGGACACGGACTCAGTGCGCATCGACGATGTGCTGGGTCCCGATCCGCTTGCGGAACACCCAGTACGTCCACCCCTGGTAGAGCAGCACGAGCGGAGTGGCCACAGCAGCGCACCAGGTCATGATCTTCAGCGTGTACGGGCTGGATGAGGCGTTGGTGACCGTGAGGCTCCACGCCGGGTCGAGCGAGGAGGGCATCACGTTCGGGAAGAGCGTCAGGAAGAGCATCGCGACGGCTGCGGCGATGGTGATCCCGGACAGGGCGAACGACCAGCCCTCGCGGCCCGCCAGGTTGAAGCCGAGCGCCCCGAGCAGGGCCGGCACCGCGACGGCCATCGCGATCAGGCTCTTGCCGTCGCCGCTCGAGACCTGCGTCCAGATGAGAAAGACCAGCGCCAGGACAGCGGTGACGAGACCCAGCACGGTAGCCATCCTGCGCGCCCGGTCGCGGATGTCACCGACGGTCTTGAGCGAGGCGAAGACCGCACCGTGGAAGGTGAACAGCGTGAGAGTGACCAGCCCGCCGAGGAGCGAGTAGACGTTGAGCAGGTCGAGGAAGGTGCCGACGTACTCCTTGTTCTGGTCGATCTTCACTCCGCGCACGATGTTGGCGAAGGCCACACCCCACAGGAAGGCTGGGATCAGCGAGGTCCAGAAAATCGCGTTTTCCCAGTTGGCCTGCCAGCTCTCCTCGGCGCGCTTGTGCCGGTACTCGAAGGCCACGCCCCGGATGATCAGGCAGACCAGGATGAGCAGCAGCGGCAGGTAGAAGCCGGAGAAAAGGGTGGCGTACCAGTCGGGGAAGGCGGCGAACGTGGCGCCGCCCGCCGTGAGCAGCCAGACCTCGTTGCCGTCCCACACGGGCCCGATCGTGTTGATCAGAACCCGCTTCTCCCTACGGTCACGGGCGAGCAGCTTGGTCAACACGCCGATGCCGAAGTCGAAGCCCTCCAGGAAGAAGTAGCCGATCCACAGGACGGCGATCAGCGCGAACCAGACGTCGTGGAGCTCCATGGTGCGTTCTCCTCAGCCTCAGTACGAGAAGGCCATCGGCCGGTCGGGGTTCTTGTCGTCCCCGCCGATCTTGGTGGGCGGGTTGAGGTCGGCCTCGGTGAGCTCCGGCGGGCCGAGCTTGACGTACTTGACCAGGAGCCTGACCTCGATCACGGCGAGCACGGCGTAGAGCAGGGTGAAGCCGATCATCGAGGTGAGCACCTCGGCCTGGGAGACGTTCGGCGAGACCGCGTCGCGGGTGCGCAGGACGCCGTAGACCACCCACGGCTGGCGGCCCATCTCGGTGAAGATCCAGCCCCAGGAGCTGGCGATAAGCGGGAAGCCAGTCGTCCAGAGGGCGACGATCCAGTAGAGGTTGCCGATCTTGGGGCTCAGAGCCTTCTTGAAGAGCACCAGGTTCGGGACCTCGTCCTCCCCGGTGCGCAGCCCCGGCGGCAGCAGGAACTTCTTGCGGGTCAGCCAGAGTCCCAGCACGCCCACACCGAGCGAGGCCATGCCGAAGCCGATCATCCAGCGGAAGCCCCAGTAGGCGACGGGGATGTTGGGACGGTAGTCGCCCGGCCCGAACTTCTCCTGCTCGGCCTTGTTGACGTCGTTGATGCCCGGGACGAAGGAGGTGAAGTCGTCGTTGGCCAGGAAGGACAGCAGACCGGGGATTTCTATGGCCACCTTGTTGTGGCCCTTCTCGACGTCTCCGTAGGCGAAGACGGAGAAGGGCGCCGGCGCTTCACCGTCCCAGAGGGCCTCGGCGGCGGCCATCTTCATGGGCTGCTGCTTGAACATGACCTTGCCGAGCAGGTCACCGCTGATCGCGGTGCCCAGGCCGGCGATGATCAGGACGACGAGGCCAAGGCGCAGCGAGCTGCGCATCACGGGGACGTGCTTCTTGCGCGCCAGGTGGTAGGCGGAGATGCCGGCCATGAACGCGCCGCCGACGAGGAAGGCGGCCGTGATCGTGTGGAAGAACTGGGTGAGGGCGGTGTTCTGGGTGAGCACCAGCCAGAAGTCGGTGAGCTCGGCCCGGCCCCGCTCCTCGTTGATCCGGTACCCGACGGGGTGCTGCATCCAGGAATTCGCCGCCAGGATGAAGTAGGCGGACAGGACGGTGCCGATGGACACCATCCAGATGCAGGCCAGGTGGATCTTCTTGGGCAGCTTGTCCCAACCGAAGATCCACAGCCCGATGAAGGTGGACTCGAAGAAGAACGCGATCAGCGCTTCGAAGGCGAGGGGGGCACCGAAGACGTCACCCACGAACCGCGAGTAGTCGGACCAGTTCATGCCGAACTGGAACTCCTGGACGATGCCGGTGACGACACCCATCGCGATGTTGATCAAGAAAAGCTTTCCCCAGAACTTGGTGGCTCTGAGGTACTTCTCCTTCTCGGTGCGCACCCAGGCGGTCTGCAGGCCGGCCGTGAGCGCGGCGAGCGAGATCGTCAAGGGCACGAAGAGGAAGTGATAGACGGTGGTGATGCCGAACTGCCATCGCGCCAGGGTTTCTGGCGCCAGAGCCAGGTCCACGTCCTCGTCTCCTTCGTGTCGCCGTGATCACAGGGGAAGCCCGCCTTCCAGCCCGGCACAATCCGGGAGGAAGCAGACGCGCTTGTGAACGCGTTCACATTCACAAGCATTATTGCGCACGGCTTTCGGCTGCCTTCACCCGGGGTACCCCTCTAGCCAATCCATTCAACAGATTGTTGAATGCGGCTCATGCAGATTCGAATCTCCTGGCCCTCGGGCCAGCTCACCGCAACCCTCGACGAGACCCCGACCAGCAAGGCGCTGGCCGAGGCCCTTCCGATCTCCGCCTCCGCGAACACGTGGGGCGAGGAGGTCTACTTCGACACGGGCGTCTCCGTGGACCTGGAGGACGATGCCCGACAGGTGGTCGAACCCGGCACGGTCGCGTTCTGGACCGAGGGCGACGCCCTCGCGCTGCCCTACGGCCCGACACCCATCTCCCGCGGGGGCGAGAGCCGCCTGGCGAGCCCGTGCAACGTGCTCGGCTCGTTCGACGGCGACCCCCGCCTGCTGTCCACCGTCCGCGACGGCGATCCCGTCCGCGTGGAACTTGCCTGAGGCTGCGCCCCACCGTCTGCCCGGCGGTCCGGCCGACAGGACGTCCCCCGGCGCCCTCGCCGCGCCCTCGCCGCGTCCGCGTCCGGCGCCGTGTCCGCGTTCGCAGGTTCGCGTTCGCGTTCGCCGCAGAGCCTGGAGCCCGCAGAGCCTGGAGCCCGCAGAGGCCTGGAGGCCGCGGAGCGTAGAGGCCTCGGAGCCTAGAGCTCCTTGAAGAACGCCCCCGCCGTGTGCAGGAAGAGATCGTTCGCCTCGGGCTCACCGATCGTGACCCGCAGGCCCTCACCCGCGAAGGGCCGGACCACCACACCGGCCTTCTCGCAGGCAGCCGCGAAATCCACGGTCCGCTCGCCGAGCCGCAGCCACACGAAGTTCGCCTGCGTGTCCGGCACGGTCCATCCCTGAGCCAGCAGCGTCTCGTGGACCCGCGCGCGCTCGCCCACCAGCGCCCCGACCCGGCCCATCAGCTCGTCCTCGGCGCGCAGCGAGGCCACCGCGGCGTCCTGCGCGAGCTGGCTGACACCGAAAGGTACCGCCGTCTTGCGCAGCGCCGCGGCCACCCGCTCGTGCGCAACCGCGAAGCCGACCCGCAGGCCGGCGAGGCCGTACGCCTTGGAGAACGTTCGCAGGACGGCGACGTTGGGGCGGTCGCGGTAGAGCTCGATGCCGTCCGGGACGTCCGTGTCCCGCACGAACTCGCGGTACGCCTCGTCCAGGACCACCAGGACGTCCGAGGGCACCTGGTCCAGGAACCGCTCCAGCTCGGCCCGGCGCACGGCGGTTCCGGTGGGGTTGTTCGGGTTGCACACGAAGATCAGCCGGGTCCGCTCGGTGATCGCCGCGGCCATGGCGTCCAGGTCGTGCACGTCACCCTCGGTCAGCGGGACCTGCACCGAGGTGGCGCCCGAGATCTGCGTGATGATCGGGTACGCCTCGAAGGAGCGCCAGGCGTACATGACCTCGTCGCCCGGGCCCGCGGTGGACTGGATCAGCGACTGGGCCACGCCCACCGAGCCGGTGCCGGTGGCCACGTGCTCGACCGGCACGCCGAACCGCTCGGCGATCTCGTTCACCAGACCGGTACAGGCCATGTCGGGGTACCGGTTGAAGGCCCCGGCCGCCGTGACGGCGCTCTCCAGCACGCCCGGCAGCGGCGGGTACGGGTTCTCGTTCGAGGACAGCTTGTACGCGACGGGCCCGCCCGCGGCGGCCGGCTTGCCGGGCTTGTATGTCGGAATGCCGTCCAGCTCGGCGCGCAGCTTCGGGCTGTTCTCGCTCACCGCAGGTCCTCCTCGACCGTCCCGTACGACGTCGCCGTCGACTCAATACTGCTCACCTTATGAGGATTCCGGCCTTCCGAGAATGGGGGCGCCTGGAATGAGGGGGAGCGCACGCATATATGCGCGCGCCGGTGGCCTGCGCCGTGGCGCGCATCCCTCGTGCAGGTGAGTTGAGACCGACCCGAAACCACACCGTTTTGGCATGCCCGGTCCCGCCGACAAGCCCCACCATCTACCCCCACCACCAAAAGCCTTCATTTCCAAGGTCATTGGGGGTGGCGAACCATGCAGAAACGTGCCTGTCAACGCGTGCATATGCACCCGGGCCGAGCACCCCACCGAGCCCTACTATCGGCTCGCCATGACAGCAGCAGGGAAGCATCAGGTGAGCCGGACCGAGACCACCCGGCGGGCCGCCGGCCGACAGGGCCGGGCCGGCATCAGGGACGTGGCCGCCGCGGCGGGCGTCTCCATCACGACCGTCTCCGACGCGCTCAATGGCAAGGGACGGCTGCCCGACGCCACCCGCCGCCACGTTCGCGAGGTCGCCGACCGGCTGGGCTACCGCCCGTCGGCCGCCGCCCGCACCCTCCGTACCGGCAAGTCCGGCCTCATCGGCCTGACCGTGACGACATACGGGGATGAACCTTTCACCTTCACCGAATTCGCCTACTTCGCCGAGATGGCCAGGGCCGCCACCTCGGCGGCGCTCGCCCGCGGATACGCCCTCGTCATCCTCCCGGCCACGTCCCGCCACGACGTGTGGTCCAACGTCGCCCTCGACGGCACCGTCGTCATCGACCCCTCCGACCACGACCCCGTCGTCACCGAGCTCGTCCGCCAAGGGCTCCCCGTGGTCTCCGACGGCCGGCCCGCCGGCTCCCTGCCCGTGACCGCCTGGGTCGACAACGACCACGAGGCCGCCGTACTCGGCCTCCTCGACCACCTCGCCGCGGCCGGCGCCCGCCGGATCGGCCTGCTGACCGGCACCACCACCGACACCTACACCCACCTGTCCACCACCGCCTACCTCAACTGGTGCGAGCGCGTCGGACAGGACCCGGTCTACGAGTCCTACCCGGCCCACGACCCGTGCGCGGGCGCCGTCGCCGCCGACCGGCTCCTCGCCCGACCCGACCGCCCCGACGCCGTCTACGGGCTCTTCGACCCCAACGGCACGGACCTGCTGGCCGCCGCCCGACGCTACGGCCTGCGCGTCCCCGAGGACCTGCTGCTCGTCTGCTGCAGCGAATCCACCGTGTACGCCAACACCGAGCCGCCCATCACCACCCTGTCCCTCAAACCACGCCGCATCGGCACCGCCGTCGTGCAGTTGCTCATCGACGCGATCGAGGGCGTGGACACCGGTCGCCCGGTCGAACAGGTGGTCCCGACCGAGCTGATCATCCGTACCTCTTCGCAGCGCAGGCACCCCCGAACGACCGTCAGCCCGCCCCGATCTCCGGCCCAGGACTGACCGGCAGACCGTCCGGTCGGCCTGATCGGCGGTCGGTCCAGGATTTCAGGAACGGCAATATCGGGCAAAAACGGTAGGAACGATACGCTCCGCAAAGGATTCACCACCCCTGGTGCGTCACAGAGCGCGAGCCGCATTCCTATGATGGGCGCACGACATCACGGACCCTCCGCCCCGGAGGTCAGGAGGGTCCGCAGGTGTACGGCAGCGCGACGGTGGTGGAGGGGTCGATGACTCAGGGGGCCGGTCAGGGACCCGCGATGCGGACGGAAACGCTGCGGGACTTCCGGGTGCCAGTCACCGAACCCGCCGCTCCGTACGCCGTATCCACCGGTCTGCCCGACGAGGCCCCCGTGTACGGCGAGTACCCCGCCTACTACGACGACGGCGCACCGGCCGCCGTGCCGCCGCAGCCCGGCTACCCGCCGCAGCCGCCCGCGTCTCCCGCGCCGCCGGTCCCGCACCGCGATCCGCGCCACGAGGAGCATCTGCACGGGCGGCCCCAAGGGCAGGGAGAGGGGCACTCCCACCCGCACGCCGACGCCGAACCGGTGCGCGCGACGGCGCAGGGTCCCGAGGAGGACGACCTCGAGGGCTACACCCCGACCTACCGGGACCTCCCCGTCATCGGCCGCAGCCCGCTCGGCGGTCCCGGCGACACCGTCCAGGTCCAGTACGTCCCGCAGGACACCGCCGGTCCCGGCCCGCTGTACGTCGTCGGCGACGTCCACGGCTACCTCGACGAGCTCGTCACCGAGCTGCACGCCCAGGGCCTGACCGACGGGGAGGGCCGCTGGTCCGCGGGCAACGCCCGGCTCTGGTTCCTCGGCGACTTCACCGACCGCGGCCCGGACGGCATCGGCGTCATCGACCTCGTCATGCGGCTGTCCGCCGAGGCGGCCGCCGCCGGCGGCTACTGCAAGGCCCTGATGGGCAATCACGAACTGCTGCTCATCGGCGCCAAGCGGTTCGGCGACACCCCCGTCGTCTCGGGCGCCGGCACCGCCACCTTCCAGGCCGCCTGGCTGCTCAACGGCGGACAGCGCACCGACATGGAGCGCCTGCAGGACGTACACATCCAGTGGATGTCGCGGCTGGACGCCGCCGTGCTGGAGGACGACCATCTGCTGCTGCACTCCGACACCACGGCCTACCTCGACTACGGTGACTCCATCGAGGACGTCAACGACACCATCCACGAGCTCCTCAACCGGGGCGACGTCGACATCACCTGGGACCTCTTCCGGAAGTTCACCAAGCGCTTCGCGTTCCGCGACGAGGAGACCGGCCCGCAGGCCGTCCGCGAACTGCTCGACACCTACGGCGGCAGCCGCGTCGTGCACGGCCACAGCCCCATCCCGTACCTGCTCGGCGAAGTGGGCACCGAGGACGGCGACGAGACGCGCGGCCCCGAGGCGGTGGACGGCCCGCACGTCTACGCGGACGGGCTCGCCATCGCGATGGACGGCGGCGTGACGATGGCCGGCAAGCTCCTCGTCGTACGGCTTCCGCTGAGCGACTGAGAGCTTACGCAGAGGGGTATTTCCGGAAAGCCCCTGTCACCGCGCGGTGTGGGAGCTCTACCATCGCTCTATCCGTAGCAGGCTCTCCTCCGTTTCAGCCGGCACCCGGGTCTACGCGGGCAAACCGGCTTCTACGGAGCATCGGGGGATGCACATGACCAGCGCTCCGCACCTGCTGACCGAAGACCGACCCGAGTTCGACCGGCTCATCGACGAGGCACTGCGCGCCGCGAGCGAGCGGCCCGAGCTCGCCACACTCGGCGAGCGGCTGAACGCCGAACAGCTGCGCACCATGGCCCAGGGCGCCAGCGCCCTGCTGGCGGCCGCGGCCGCCGCAGAGTACGGCCACTACGTGAAGGTCCGCGAGGAACGCCGCGACGAGGCGCTCTCCCCACCCGCCACGAGGGGGGACGAGGACGACGACCGCAACAGCGGCGGCGGGGCGGGCGTCAGCGCCGTGGTCGCGGTCCTCGCACCGGTCCTCGCGGGCACCGCCATGCTGATCTTCCTGCTCGTGGGTTACATCCTGAAGATGATCGAGCCCGAACCGGCCTTCGCACAGACCATGGTGACGGCGGGTTGGCTCTTCGGGGCGCTCACCGCGGCGGCCCTGCTCTTCGCCGTGATCGGGTTGCTGGTCACGGCCGTCCGCAACAGTGCGACCGAGGTGTCCGCGGACGAGACCGAGGCGATACCCGACGAGGTGGCGCGGGCCCGCGAGGCCTGGCGGCACGCCCTGCTGGAGCGCGGCATCATCCCGTTCCTGCGCGACGCGCTGGCCGACCCGAGCGCGGGCCCGGGCTTCCCGACCCCCCGCACGCCGGGGGCCGGGCGCATCCCCAGTCTGGGGTACACCCGGCCCGATTTCACCAGTCCGGGAACCCCGTCGCAGGGATCCCCGCCCGGCTACACGCCCCCGGACTTCACGAGCCCGGACTTCGGCGGCCCCGAGCACCGGCCGGAGCGGTGACTCCGGCCGGCCCGGTGTCTACTTCAGCGTCTTCGGCAGCTGGTCGGGGCTCGTGCCCTCGATGGGTCGACTGCGCAGGGGCGGGGTCTCGACCAGCGCGTTCACCGGCGTCCAGTCATCGGTGCAGGTGAGGGTGGGCGGGGTACCGGGGTTCTGCGTACAGGTGGTCTCCCAGACCCTTCCGTTCGGGGCCACCGTCTCGACATTGGTGACACCGGCCTGGTCGCTGACCGAGATGCCGCAGGCCCCCTCGGGGAAGTCCGTGTTGTCGCTGAGGTTGACCCACGCGAAGTCGTCCGGCGGAGCCGGGGTGAGGCTCCGGATGCCGACCCAGGCCTGGCCGTTGAGCAGTACCGCCTTGACCTCCTCGGAAGCGCTGGGCCTGTAGGCGGCGACGTCGGTGCACTGGCCCGCGCCGGTCGCACCCGTGGCACCCGTGGCGCCCGTGGCACCTGTCGCGCCCTGCGGGCCGCGCGGGCCCGTGGGACCCGTCGGACCCCGTTGGCCCTCGCAGTCGCCGCCGCCGCGTGGGCCGGCCTGGGCGTCCGCCATTCTCGGGTCCTGGTTCGAGCTCTTCCTCGCCGTGCAGTCACCGCCGGTCGGGCTCGCCGACCGGACCGTCGCGGCCTCCTGGACGCCCTGCGCGGTGGCGAACGCCGGGCTGGCGATTCCCGCCACCACCAGAGCGAGAGATGCCAGCGTGCCTCCCTTCACCACAGCCGTCCGCCGGGCCACCGGGCCGAGGGGTGACCTGGTCCTGTTCACGGGGCTCATATATGCCGCTCCTTCTCGAAACCGAATCGAACGATGTGCGATCGGCCCGGACCGGGCCGCCTGACCCATGGTGGGTAAATCGGATTCGAAGCGGCGATCGCCGCGCGCGGTAGTCATCTCATCGGACCAGCGACCAAGCCTTAATGGCGGCACGCCCCGTGGCTTCCTTGCACGCCATTGGCGGGGTCCCTACGGTCGCCTCACGGTCGTCTTCACCACCACCGGGGACGGGATCCTTGAAAACAAAAGTCTGCCTGAACATGATCGTCAAGAACGAGGCCGCGGTGATCAGGCGCTGTCTCGAATCCGTGCGCCCTTTGATCGACACCTGGGTGATCGTCGACACCGGGTCGACGGACGGCACCCAGGAGATCATCCGGGAATTCTTCAACGACCTGCCCGGAGTCCTGCACGAGCGCCCTTGGAAGGGATTCGACGGCAGCCGCAGCGAGGCGATCGAGCTGGCCCGCTCCAGCGCCGACTACCTGCTGTTCGTCGACGCGGACGACGTGATCGAGGTGGACCCCGGATTCCAGATGCCGGAGCTCACCGCCGATTCGTACGGCATCGCGGTGCACCACCGGCCCGTCATCCACTGGCGGCCCGCTCTGGTCTCCACCCGATTGCCCTGGAAATACGTCGGCGTCCTGCACGAGTACCTGGATTGCGAAGCGCCGTTCACCCGCGGAGTTCTCGAAGGGTTCCATATCCGCGTCGTCGGCGGCGGAGCCCGGCAGGGCGAAGGAGGGGACCGGGAGAAGTACCTGCGCGATGCCGAGATCCTCGAAAAGGGGCTGCTCGAAGAGCCGGGGAATGCCCGCTACGCCTTTTACCTGGCCCAGAGCTGGCGTGACGCGGGCGAGTCGGAGAAGTCCCTGGCCGCCTACGACCAGCGGGCGGCCATGGGCGGCTTCGCCGAGGAGGCCTTCTGCGCACGGCTCTACGCGGCCCGGCTCGCGGCGGGCCTCCAGCGCCCGCCGGCCGAGGTGATGGACCGCTACCTCCGTGCCCACGAGAGCCGCCCCGGACGGGCCGAGGCTCTCGGCGATCTGGCCCGCCTCTGCCGTCTCGACGGCCGCTTCGAGCTGGCGTACCTGTTCGCCCGTCAGGCGGCGCGGATCCCGCGTCCCGAGGACATCCTGTTCGTCGAGTTCGACTGGTACGAGTGGCGCGCGCTCGACGAGCTCGCCGTGGCCGCGTACTGGGTCGGGGCGTACGAGGAGTCGCTGGAGTGCTGCGAACGCCTCCTGCGTGAGGGCGGGCTTCCGGAGAGCCAGCGCGAACGGGTCGGCGAGAACCGCGCGTTCGCCCTGGCCAAGCTGGGCCCGGAGTACCAGGTGGTGGCCTGACGGCCGCCGCTCCGGCACGGAAGAACGGGGCGGACCCGCGGCTCCCCCCATGGGTCGCGGGTCCGCCCCGTGGCCGGTCTGCCGGTCTGCCGGGCCTTCCGGACCGGTCTCAGTCGGCCAGCGGCAGGTAGACGCGGTTGCCCGAGGCCGCGAACTCGGCGGACTTCTCCGCCATGCCGGCCTGGATCTCGTCCGCCTTCAGGTCCCCGCCGTGTTCACGGCGGATGTCCTGCGAGATCTTCATCGAGCAGAACTTCGGACCGCACATGGAGCAGAAGTGCGCGGTCTTGGCCGGCTCGGCGGGAAGGGTCTCGTCGTGGAACTCACGGGCCGTGTCCGGGTCCAGGGCCAGGTTGAACTGGTCCTCCCAGCGGAACTCGAAGCGCGCGTCGGACAGCGCGTCGTCCCACTCCTGGGCGCCCGGGTGCCCCTTGGCCAGGTCGGCGGCGTGCGCCGAGATCTTGTACGTGATCACGCCGGTCTTGACGTCGTCCCGGTTGGGCAGCCCCAGGTGCTCCTTGGGCGTGACGTAGCAGAGCATCGCCGTGCCCCACCAGGCGATCATCGCGGCGCCGATGCCCGAGGTGATGTGGTCGTACGCGGGCGCGACGTCCGTGGTCAGCGGGCCGAGCGTGTAGAACGGCGCTTCCTCGCAGATCTCCTGCTGGAGGTCGATGTTCTCCTTGATCTTGTGCATCGGGACGTGGCCCGGGCCCTCGATCATCGTCTGGACGTTGTGGCGCTTGGCGATGGTGTTGAGCTCGCCCAGCGTCTTCAGCTCCGCGAACTGCGCCGCGTCGTTGGCGTCCGCGATGGAGCCGGGGCGCAGGCCGTCACCCAGGGAGTACGTGACGTCGTACGCCGCCAGGATCTCGCAGAGCTCCTCGAAGTTCGTGTAGAGGAAGTTCTCCTTGTGGTGCGCGAGGCACCACGCGGCCATGATCGAGCCGCCGCGGGAGACGATGCCGGTCTTGCGGCGGGCGGTCAGCGGCACGTACGGCAGGAGCACGCCGGCGTGGACCGTCATGTAGTCGACGCCCTGCTCGGCCTGCTCGATGACCGTGTCCTTGTAGATCTCCCAGGTCAGGTCCTCGGCCTTGCCGTCGACCTTCTCCAGCGCCTGGTAGAGGGGCACGGTGCCGATCGGCACGGGGGAGTTGCGCAGCACCCACTCGCGGGTGGTGTGGATGTTGCGGCCCGTCGAGAGGTCCATGACCGTGTCCGCACCCCAGCGGGTCGCCCAGGTCATCTTCTCCACCTCCTCCTCGATGGAGGAGGTGACGGCGGAGTTGCCGATGTTGGCGTTGACCTTCACCAGGAACTTCTTGCCGATGATCATCGGCTCGATCTCCGGGTGGTTCACGTTCGCCGGAAGCACCGCGCGACCTGCGGCGATCTCCTCGCGGACGACCTCGGGGGAGACGTTCTCGCGGATCGCGACGTATTCCATCTCCGGGGTGATCTCGCCCCGGCGGGCGTACGCGAGCTGCGTGACGGCGGCGCCGTCACGGCCCCGGCGGGGCTGGCGGGGGCGGCCCGGGAAGACCGCGTCGAGGTTCTTGAGGCCACCGCGCGGCGAGGTGTGCTTGATGCCGTCGTCCTCGGGGCGGACCGGGCGGCCGGCGTACTCCTCGGTGTCGCCGCGGCTGATGATCCAGTTCTCGCGCAGCGGCGCGAGGCCCCGTCGCACATCGGTCTCGATCTGCGGGTCGGTGTACGGACCGGACGTGTCGTACAGCGTCACGTCCTTGCCGTTGGTGAGGTGGACCTGGCGGACCGGCACCCGGATGTCGGGGCGGGACCCCGCCACGTAGCCCTTGTGCCAGCCCGGCTTGCGCTCGGTCGAGCCGTCGGCGTCCTGGCTGACGGCAGGCGTGCGTGCGTCCTGAATGGTCATGAGACCTGATCTCCCTACGCCGGCATTACCCGGTAACAGGTTCGGCGGTCGACGCAGCCTCCTCCCGTACGCATTCGTGATCGCGTACGGTGATCAGCGCCCTCTCAGCCCGGTGCTCCGAGCTCCCGCGTTGTGCAAAGTAGCCCCCACGCTAGCGTCATCCATGGCGTGCTGAACAGTGGACCCCCTCATCTCTTGCGATGATCTGCTGGTGACGTCCTCGCCGCAGCCCCCCACCGAGCCCACTGAGCCCCACGGCCACTCCGGCCACGCACACGCGGAACACGGGCCCTCCTCCGGCCACTCCCACAGCCACGGTCACGGACCTGCGGCCCCCGTCTCCAAGCACCTGCGCAAGGTCATCGCGGCCGTACTGATCCCCTTCGCCGTCGCCGTCCTCGTCGGCCTGGCCGTCCTCTGGCCGAGCGACACGCCGGACCACGAGCGCACCGGGGTGGGCTTCGACCGGCAGACCCAGCAGGCCAAGGTCGTCTCGCTGGAACTCGTCGACTGCAAATCCGTGAACGCCGCACAGGTGCCGCCGGGTGGCGGGGGCTCCACGCCGGCGGGCGGCGGGGCCCGGGCCGCGCAGACCGGCGAGTGCAAGAAGGCCACCGTCGAGATCGGGAGCGGTCCGGACAAGGGACGCACCTTCGTGGAGATCGTCCAGCCGGGCGCGCCACGGCAGTTGAGCGACGGTCAGGAGGTGGTGGTGGCGTACGCCCCGGACGCGCCCCGCGACCTGCAGTACTCGGTGATCGACGTGAACCGCAAGCTCCCGCTGGCGGTGCTGGCCGGGATCTTCGCGCTCTCGGTCGTCCTGGTCGGGCGCATGCGCGGGCTGTTCGCGCTGATCGCACTGGTCATCAGTTTCGGCGTGCTGACGCTCTTCATCCTCCCCGCCATCCTGCAGGGGTCGAACCCGCTGGTGGTCGCGGTGGTCGGGGCGAGCGCGATCATGCTGATCGCGCTCTACATGTGCCACGGTCTGACCGCCCGCACCTCGGTGGCCGTCCTGGGCACGCTCGTGTCGCTGCTGCTGATCGGCCTGCTGGGCTCGGTGTTCATCGACTGGGCGTTCCTCAGCGGCAACACCGACGACAACACGGGGCTGATCCACGGGCTCTACCCGGACATCGACATGAGCGGCCTGCTGCTCGCCGGCATCATCATCGGATCGCTCGGCGTCCTCGACGACGTGACGGTCACCCAGACCTCGGCGGTCTGGGAACTCCACCAGGCGGACCCGTCCATGGGCCCCCGCTCCCTGTACCGGGCCGCCATCAGGATCGGCCGCGACCACATCGCTTCGGTGGTCAACACCCTGGTGCTGGCCTACGCGGGCGCCGCACTCCCGCTGCTCCTGCTGTTCTCGATCGCCAACAGCAGCATGGGGTCGGTGGCGAACAGCGAGCTGGTCGCGGTGGAGATCGTACGAACCCTCGTCGGTTCGATCGGGCTGGTGGCCTCGGTCCCCGTGACGACGGCGCTGGCAGCGCTGGTGGTTTCGGCCGACCGGCCGCAATCCCCGGCCGTCGCACCGGGCTCGGGACCGGTACGCGGCGGCCGGGGCCGACGGCGCAAGCGCTGAAAGGTGGTTCGGCCCGGGTGGTGGGCCGGTCCGGGCGGCGGCTCAGCCGGCGTTCTGCTCGTTCTGCTTCGACTCGGCAAGGATTCTGCCGAGCGCCTCGTCCAAGTGTTCTTCGAAATCGCCCGTGTTCCGCTCCTGCCCGAGCGGAACGAGCCGGTCCGTGCGGTCGAGGAACGCGACAAGTGGCGCCGCGCTGGCCCGGAACAGAGCCCGGTCGCCTCCGACCTGAAGCCGGATGTGGACGTCGGACAGCTCCTCGGGACTGGTGGGGGCGATGTGGACATCGCCGTCACCACACGGCTTGTTGATGCCGTCGAGGAGCAGCTCCCGGCCGAACGCCCAGGTCACGGGTGCGTCTCCGGGAAGGTGGAAGGTCAGGCGGACTGCGTAGGGGTCACGGGCGTCGTACCGGAGTTCCACCGGGATCCGGAACGAGAGCTCCTCGGAAACGAGGAAACTCATCATGACCTCTGCCTGTACGGACTCGCGCATTGCCTACCCCGCTGTAGTGGAAGTGGCCAGGAATGATCCCCCAGGGCCCTCTTGACAAGAGTGGTGGAAGCGCATGCAGATCACAAGGAGTGAGTTTTCAGATACTGATAGAGAACGAGAGGGTGCTCAGCAGCGCGCCTACTTCACTCCGTAGTCGATCGACTACATACAGCAATCGATCTTCCTGGTGCAGGGGCAAAGAAATGGCCATCGTCGCGGCCGTATCCCCGGCCGTGATGGGGATGGCGGCACAGACTGTGCCCAGGGCATATTCCTGCCGCTCGATTACGGGCTGCATTCGCCCGAGGGCCCCGATCCGGTTCTCCAGCGCCCGCAGATCGCGCACGGTATAAGGGGTGATCGCCTCCACCGGGTGGCGGTCGTAATAGTCCTTGCGTGCGCTCTCGTCGAGCTGGCCGAGCAGGCACTGCCCGATCGCGTGCGCGAATCCCGTCGCGCGGAAGTCGGCCCACTCCTCGCACGCCGGACTGCCCGGCGTGTCCGACACACCCAAGAGCTCGATTTCACCCTCGCGGTAGACCGCGAAGTAGACGGGGGCCCCGACCGCGTCGCGGAAGTACGCGAGCGAGTCGAGGATCATGCTGCGACGTTTCTGCTGGAGTCCCCGACCGGCCAGCCTGCCGGCCGCGGCACCGAGTACGAAGACTCCGCCCTCTCGGCGCAGATAGCCCTCGTGCGTCAGGGTGCGCAGCAGGTGGTAGGCAGTGGGAAGCGGGAGCCCGGCCTCACGCGCCAGCTGCTTCGCCGGGGCTCCCCCGCTGTGGGATCCCGCGGCTTCGAGCAGCCTCAGCGCCCTCTGTACCGAACCGATCAGTGTCGGCACACCCGCATTGTGGACCGGAGACAAGCTCACCCCCAGGCGTGGCGGCGGGCCTTCAGGGGTGGCCCGCCCCGCGGGGGCCGCCCCCGCTCATGCCGGTCCTGGGGATCGCGCTCGGCGGGTCGTCGGCGTCACCACGGGTCAGGGGGTGTCACCGGCTCTCGTGCCCAGGGAACGGCACAGTTCGCGACTCTATCCACCGATTCCGCGGCTGTGAGCGCTTCAAGGCGTCCGGTTCCCTCAGCTGGGTTAACGAGGGAAGAGACCCCGCCCGTCACTCACCACTCGGTGGAGGACGACTTCGAACGTCCGCCGCCGAGCTTCTTCACGACGAAGATCAGACCGCCGACGAGGCCGACGAAGAGCAGCAGCTTGAAGACCAACGAGATCAGCGCGCCCAGGATGCTGGTGATGACGCCGCCGAAGACGAACAGCGCCAGCAGCGGAACGGCGACCCACTTCACCCACCAGGGCATGCCTGCGAATATCTCCCGGATCCCGTTCATGTCCTCGACCTCTTCCTGGTCTTCCCGTCCGTGGCTTCCTGCTCTCGATGCTAGGAGGCCGCAGGCTCCGATCGGGGCCCGCAAGCCCTCGGAGTCCCCTGATCCGCCCCTTAGGGGGATCAGGGGCGCGACCCTCACCGCGCGGCCCGCTCAGCCCTCCGGCGGGGAGAAGACCACCATCACCTTCAGGTCCTCGGTGATGTGGTGGAACTTGTGCGGGACACCCGCCGGCACGTAGACGACGCTGCCGCGCGCCACGGTGGTGGTCTCCTCGCCGACCGTGATCGAGGCCCTCCCGCTGACGACGAAGTACACCTCGTCCTGACCGTGCGGCCGCTGCGGATCGCTCTGGCCGGCATCGAGCGCGTACAGCCCGACCGACATGTTCCGCTCTCGCAGGAACTGCAGATAGGCGCCGTCATTGGCAGCCCGCTCCGCTTCGAGCTCGTCAAGCCGGAAGGCTTTCATCGTCGTTGTGCCCCTTGTACTCGATCGTTCCCTCGCATCCGCTGATCTGCGGATGTCCCACCGGGATCTTCTCTGCCACGATCAGACACATGACGAATTTCGTAGTCAAGACGCTCGCCAACGCGGCGGCCCTGGCCGTGGCCATCTGGCTGGTTGCCGGCATCACCCTGGACGACGGCAGCACGATGGGCCGCCGGACGCTGACCCTGATCCTGGTCGCCCTGCTCTTCGGCCTGGTCAACCTCATCGTCAAGCCCCTGGTCAAGCTGCTGTCACTGCCGCTGTTCATCCTCACACTCGGCCTGTTCACCCTCGTCGTGAACGCGCTGATGCTGCTGCTGACCTCGTGGCTGGCCGACCAGTTCGACCTGAGCTTCCACGTGGACAACTTCTGGTCGGCGCTGATCGGGGGACTGATCATCTCCATCGTCTCCTGGGCCGCCAACCTGGTCCTTCCCGACAACGACTGAGCGGGCTGCGCATGTACCGCGTCTGCTTCGTCTGCACGGGCAACATATGCCGCTCCCCCATGGCCGAGTCCGTCTTCCGCGCCCATGTGGAACGGGCCGGACTCGACGCCCTCGTCGAGGTGGACAGCGCCGGCACCGGCGGCTGGCACGAAGGCGACGGCGCCGACCCGCGCACCGTCTCCGTCCTGGAGGCCGCCGGCTACGCCCAGGACCACCGCGCCCGGCAGTTCCGATCCGCCTGGTTCTCCCGTCTGGACCTCGTCATCGCGCTCGACTCCGGGCACCTGCGCGACCTGCGGGCACTTGCACCCACCCCGCAGGACGCCGCCAAGGTCCGCCTGCTGCGGTTCTACGATCCGGCGGCCCCGGCCGGGCAGCACGACGTACCGGACCCCTACTACGGGTCGCTCGACGGCTTCGAGGAGTGCCTGGAGCTGGTCGAGGCGGCGAGCCCAGGTCTGCTGGACGCCGTACGCGAGGCGATGAAGGAGCACACCCCGTGAACGAGCACTCCCCCGAAGGCCCCGGCGAGCCGATCGGCGACGGCACCCGCGCCGTGCGCGCCGGTCTGCCCGAGGTCGCCAAGAACGAACCGCCCCTGCCCGGGCCGGTCTTCGCCGCCCACTTCCACCTTCCGGGAGACGTCGAGGGCCCGTACGCCTACGGCCGCGACACCAACCCGACCTGGACCCTGCTGGAACGGGCGATCGGAGAGCTGGAGGCCCCCGGCCAGGACGTGCACGCCGTGGTCTTCGCCTCGGGCATGGCGGCGATCGCCGCCGTCCTGCTGTCCCAGGCCCGGACCGGCGACACCGTCGTCCTGCCCGACGACGGCTACCAGGCGCTGCCCCTCCTGCGCGAACAGCTCGAGGCCTACGGGATCCACGTCCGCACCGCGCCCACCGGCGCGGACGCCCAGCTCGAGGTCCTCGACGGGGCCCGGATGCTGTGGATCGAGACGCCCTCCAATCCCGGGCTCGACGTATGCGACGTACGGCGCCTCGCGGAGGCCGCCCACGCCGGCGGGACCCTGGTCGCCGTGGACAACACCCTCGCCACGCCGCTCGGACAGCGGCCCCTGGAGCTCGGGGCGGACTTCTCCGTGGCGAGCGGCACCAAGGGCCTCACCGGCCACGGCGACCTGCTCCTCGGGTACGTCGTGTGCCGCGACCCCGGACTCGCGGCACGCGTCAGGGGGTGGCGCAAGATCGTCGGCGCGATCCCCGGCCCCATGGAGGCCTGGCTCGCCCACCGTTCGCTGGCCACGATCCAGTTGCGCGCGCAGCGCCAGTGGGCCAACGCCCTGGCCGTCGCGCAGGCGCTCGGCGAGCGCCGCGAGGTGAGCGAGGTGCGCTACCCGGGGCTGGCCACGGACCCCTCCCACAAGACGGCTGCCCGCCAGATGCGGGGCTTCGGCTCAGTGGTCTCCTTCACCCTGCCGGACCGGTCACACGCGGAGCGGTTCATGGCCGCCCTGCACCTGGTCGAGGACGCCACGAGTTTCGGTGGCGTGCGGTCCACCGCCGAGCGGCGCGGACGGTGGGGCGGCGACGCAGTGCCCGAGGGCTTCATCCGCTTCTCCGCCGGGGCCGAGGACACCGCGGACCTGGTCGCAGACGTCTTGCGGGCACTCGATCGTGCCCTCGACCCGGCCGGTCACGACCGCTGAGCACGATGTGGAAAGGCAGTCCGAGCCTCCCCCCTAGTGGCTCGGACCGCCCCGGGTTCCGCGCGTGAAGAACCACGCGACAAGGCTAATTGACTCTGCGTCAGAGTCCAATCACGGTAGCGACAGGGGCCTATCTGCATATTTATAGTTGTAGGCCCCCACCGAGAGGTGTCGCGATGGATCTGGCCCTGCTGCGCACCTTCGTCACCGTTCACCGGGCGGGCTCGTTCACGCGCGCCGCCGCCCTGCTCGGGCTGTCCCAGCCCGCCGTGACCTCGCAGATCCGGACACTGGAGCGCCAGTTGGGTCGGCCGCTCTTCCACCGCCGGGCTCGCGGGGTCACTCCCACCACTGTCGGCGACGAACTCGCCCACAAGGCCGCCCCCCACCTCGACGCCCTGCTCCGGATCACCGAGGCCGAGCGGGAGGACGCGGGCGGGCTGCGGTCCCTCCACGTCGCGGGGCCTGCCGAGTTCCTGTCGCTGCGGGTGCTTCCCGCCCTCGCGCCCCTCGTCGGCCAGGGCCACACCCTGCGCGCCACCCTGCAGAGCGACTCCGCGACCGTCCTCGACGGACTCGCCGCCGGCCACCACGACCTCGTCGTCACCACCGCCCGCCCCCGCAGCGGACCCTTCACGGCCACCGCCCTGTGCGACGAGGAACACGTCCTGGTCGCCGCTCCCTACTGGGCCGCCCTCGTCGACACCGACCGGCTGCGGGACGACGGCCCCGCGGCTCTGGAGGGCATCCCGCTCGTCGAGGTCCACGAGACCCTGCCGCTCGTCACCCGGTACTGGAGCGCCGTCTTCGACACCCTGCCGGACGCCAGGTCCCTCGCGGCAACCGTGGTCGCACCCGACCTGCGCGCCGTACTGGAATGCGTCCTTGCAGGCGGGGGGCTCGCCGTGCTGCCCCGCTACCTGTGCCAGGACGCCCTCGACAGCGGCCGGATCGCCGCCGTGGCGGAGCCTCCCGTCCCACCGCTGCGCACCTGGTTCCTGGTCCTGCGGACGGGGAGCCCCTCTCTCGCCCACCTCGCCCGCGCCCGCGAGCGGCTGCTGGACGCCGCCGTGCACTGGTGAGCCCCCTGTTTCCGACACGTGGCGCGTTTCAGAAGCGGAGCGGTGGGCCACTCTTCTCCCATGACCGAACGTCCCGTGGTCAAACGCACCGCTCGCGCGATTCTGCTCGACGGTGACGACCTGATCCTCATCAAGCGCACCAAGCCCGGCGTCGACCCGTACTGGCTCACCCCCGGCGGGGGAGTGGAGTCCTCGGACGCCACCGTCGTCGACGCCCTCCACCGAGAGGTCCACGAGGAACTCGGCGCGAAGATCACTGACGTCGTGCCCTGTTTCGTCGACACCGTCGAGCACATCGCCGGCGGCGGGGTGACCGGCGTGAAGGTGCAGCACTTCTTCGTCTGCCGCCTCGAATCCATGGACCCCGGCCTCCGGCACGGCCCCGAGGTCGACGAGCCCGAGGGTGAGTACGAGATCGTCCGGGTGCCCTTCAGCCGAGTGGGCATCGCCGCGGTCCACCTCGTCCCGCTGTCGCTGCGGCACTACCTGGACGGCAACATCGAGGGCGTGCGCGCCATGCACGCGCCCGACCTGGGCTGAGGCCCTCCAGGTCCGGGTCCGGTGGGCAACCGCCGGTCCCGGACCGGCCGTGCCCGCCGGTCTCACCCGGCGATGCCCACCAGTTCCTCGACCGCGTCGTGCCGGATCCGCTCGCCGGGGATTCCGATGCGCAGCAGTTCGTCGACCCCGCTGCGGATCATCGCGGGCGGGCCGGAGATGAACGCGTCGTATGAGCTCCACGGCCCGTGCTCACCCACGGCGTGCGGCAGCTGTCCGGCCAGCCCGTCCCCGACCACCGGCCGGACCGAGAGCCACGGGTGCGAGCGCTGCAGTCCCATCAGGGTGTCCTTGTCATACAGGTCGCTGTCGCTGCGCGCACCGAAGAACACCTCCACCGGCCGCCGCTCCCCATGTCCGGCCACATCCTCGATCAACGCCTTGATCGGGGCGATACCGGTGCCCCCGCCCAGGCACAGCATCCCGTTGTCCGTGGTGTGGTCCACCACCATCGACCCGGCCGGCGGACCCAGACGCAGTACGTCACCGGGGCGGGCGTGGCGCACCAGAGCGTTGGAGACCCAGCCTGCGGGGACGGCTTTGACATGGAAGGTGAGCAGCCCGTCGGGCCGGGGGGCCGAAGCGAAGGAGTAGTGCCGCCACACCCGCGGCCACCACGGGGTCTCCAGGCTCGCGTACTGGCCGGCGAGGAAGGCGTACGGCTGGTCGGGGCGGACGGTCAGCACGGCGATGTCCGGGGTGCGCAGGTCGTGGGAGACCACCTCCGCGTGCCACCACGCGGGGGCCTTCACCTCGTCCTCCGCCGCGGCGTCGATCATGATCTGGGAGATCGCGGTGTAGGCCCGCACCCACGCGGCCTCGGTCTCCGGCCCCCAGCTCAGTGTGGCGAAGCGGGCCAGCGCCCCGACGAGGGCCTCGCCGATCACGGGGTAGTGCCCGGCCATGGTGCCGTACTTGCGGTGCCCGGTGCCGAGTCGGCAGAGGTAGGGGGCGAGTACGTCGGGGTTGTCGATGTGCTCGGCGGCAGTAAGGAGCGCCTTCAGCAGTCGGTCGCGCTGCGTGTCCATGGCCGCCGGGAACATGCCCCGTACTTCCGGGTGCCCGGTGAAGACCAGAGCGTAGAAGTACGAGGTCACCTTGTCGGCTACCGGGGCGATCTCCGCGAGCGTCCGGCGGATGAGTACGGCATCCGGTGAGGGCTCGGCCGCACCGCCCTCGGAGGGTATCCGGGCCGCTTCGCGTCTGGCCGATCTGGTGGGCGGAGCGTCCATGCGGTGCCTCGCTTCGAGCATCTCGGTCGGTCTGCACACGCCACGGTCATGAATCCGTGGTTCCCGATCTCACAGCGTGCCACCCGCCCCAGAGGCCTGCGGGGAAACGCGGAAAATCCGCGTTTCGAACCCACTTTCCTCCTAAGATGCGTCAACTTCCGGGCGTGCCACCGCCACGATCTGGTATGCCTCCCGCAGATCACGTCCCTCGTACACGTGGGTCGCGCGCGCGGCCAGGTGCGGCCGCGCGTTGACCGCCACCGAGACGGACACGGCCTCGAAGAGGTGGATGTCGGTCCCGGAGTCGCCGTACGCCACGCAGTCGCTCCGCGTCACGCCGAACTGCTCGCACAGCCGGTCGGCCACCATGACCTTGCCCTCGGGGGTCAGAATCCCGGCCTCCTCAACCGGCCGGGTGAACGGCACTTCCGGGAAAACCGAGCCGTGGGCGGCATGAGCGCCCCACTCCAGCAGCAACTCAACGAAGAAGGACGGTGACAGGGAGACCACCGCGCAGTACTCACCACGCTGCCGGATCTCCTGCCAGACGTCCCGGATCCCCGCGAGCCAGGGAGCCCCGTCGAACGCCGCCCTGACGTGCGAGGGTGTCAGCTCGGCCCACAGTGCGTGCACTGCCACCGAGAACTGGTGCGGCCCGATCTCACGCGCCGCGAAGGACCGCTCAAGCTTGCCGATCTCGGCACTCACCCCGAGTTGGCGGGAGATCTCCACCGGAGCCGCCGAGCCGTACATCAGGGTTCCGTCGAGGTCGAAGAGGTGCAGGCGCGTCATAGCCGTCGAGGCTAGTGGGTTGGTTTCACGTGAAACACCGTGTTTCACGTGAAACCCGGTCGGGCCCGACCCCACGCTCATGTTTCACGTGAAACATCGGCCCCAAATCCGCTGGACGGCTCCCGGTCCATGATCCAGTCTGGGCCGGTGACACCACACATCACCGATCTGCCGATCCGGGCGCTGACCGTGGACGATCTCCACCGCTGCGCCGACCTGTCCGAAGATCGTGGCTGGCTCCGCGAGGACCACAAGTGGGGATTGCTGCTCGCGGCAGGGAACGGCTACGGGGTCGATGCCCCGGACGGCCGGGGCCTCGCCGCCGCGTGCGTCGTCACCCGGTACGGCAGCATCCCGGCAGGCCCCGGACTCGCCGCCATCGGCATGGTCCTCGTGGCCGACCGCTACGCCCGCCAAGGGCTGGGGCGCGCCCTGATGACCCACGTGTGCAACGACGTGCTCAAGGGCGTCCCACTCACCCTCCACGCCACGCCCTACGGTCGCCCGCTCTACGAAGAGCTGGGGTTCAAGACCACGGGCCGCGCCGAGATGCTGGTGGGAACTTTCCGGGAGGAAGGCACCTCCGCCCCTCACGGCTCTCGGGTCCGGCGGGCGGTCGCAGACGACCTTCCGCGCATCCTGCGCCTGGACGCCGAGGTCTTCGGCGCGGACCGCACACACATGATCACGCGACTGCCCGCCTTCGCCGACCACCTGCTGGTCGCCGAGGACAGCAGGAAGGACGGAATGCTCACCGGATACGCCGCGGCCTGGCCCAACATGAACACCCATGTCATCGGCCCGCTGATCGCTCGCGACACCGACACCGCCAAGGCGTTGATCACCGCCCTCGCAGCAGGGTCGGACCGTGCCCTGCGCACCGATGTCGACGTACGACACGAGGAACTGCTGGCGTGGCTCAAGGAACGCGGCCTGGAGTCCGTCGCTTTCAACACCGTCATGGCCCGGGACATCCCCGAGCTGCCCGGTGACTGGACCCGTCGCTGGGCTCCGCTGACCGTGGCCGCGGGCTGAGGAGAGACTGCCAACGTGACCGGGATTCCCGAGCCGGTGATCCGGCCCGCCACCGCCGCCGATCTGCCAGCCATCGTCGCCATGCTGGCCGATGACCCGCTCGGCGCCACCCGCGAGTCCCCGGAGGACCTCGCCCCGTACCGCGCGGCCCTGGAACGTCTCTCCGGTGACCCGAACCAGCATGTGGTCGTCGCCGTCCGGGCCGGCCGTGTCGTGGGCACCCTCCAGCTGACGATCGTCCCCGGCCTCTCTCGCAAGGGAGCCACCCGCGCCGTCGTCGAGGGCGTCCGCGTCCACTCGGACGAGCGCGGCAGCGGACTGGGCACCCGGTTCATCGAGTGGGCGATCGAGAAGTCCCGTGCCGAG
This sequence comes from Streptomyces sp. NPDC046349, assembly GCF_055587885.1. Taxonomy (NCBI): domain Bacteria; kingdom Bacillati; phylum Actinomycetota; class Actinomycetes; order Kitasatosporales; family Streptomycetaceae; genus Streptomyces; species Streptomyces sp. NPDC046349. The sequence continues at coordinate 464,514 of NZ_JBVJFK010000004.1, read as the reverse complement.
AACTGCACGCTCGTCCAGCTCACGTCGGACGTGACCCGGACCGACGCCCACCGCTTCTACGAACGGCTCGGGTTCACGGCGTCGCACGTCGGGTTCAAGCTCCAGCTCTGACTGTGCCGGATCGTGGGCCGGCCGGGGAGCTGTGTCGGCGGCCCGGCCTACGATCGGGAGGATGAGCGCCCCTCTCCCCCTCATCAGCGCCACCGAGCGCCGGAACCGGCTCGGCCGACGCCACCGCCTGGCTTCGTCGGCCCGAGCCGCGACGGTGGCGGAAGCGGCGGACTCCGTCGTCGCTCTGCACGCCACTGACGCCGCGACCGTCTTCCTCTCCGCGCGCGCCCGGCTGGCCGAAGGCGGCCCCGGCACGGTCGAGCAGGCGCTCTACGAGGACGTCCGGCTCGTGCGGCTGCTCAGCATGCGCAACACCCTCTTCGCGGTGTCGACGGCACTCGCCCCGTACGTCGACGCGTCGACCGCCCGTGCCATCGCCGCCAAGGAGCGCCGCACCTTCCTCAAACACCTCGACGAGGACGGGCAGGGTCTCGATGCCGCCTGGCTGGCCCGGGCGGAGGCAGCCGCGCTGGACACCCTCGACACGAGCGGTCCCCTCACCGGAAGTCAGCTCTCCACCGCTGTTCCCGCCCTGCGCCAGAAGATCACCGTGAGTCGGGGCAAGAAGTACGAGACGGAGCAGGGCGTCGCCACCCGGGTCATCCGCCTGCTGGCCGCCGACGGCAGGATCCGCCGGGACCGGCCGCGCGGATCGTGGACATCCAGCCAGTTCCGCTGGGTCCACACCGCGCCCTGGCCGGCCGTACCGGCCGCGGAGGCACGCGCCGAGATCGCCCGCCGCTGGCTGGACGCTTACGGCCCGGCCACCGAGGCCGACCTCAAGTGGTGGACCGGATGGACCCTGACGGACGTACGCAAGGCGCTCGCGGCCGTCGGTCCCGACCAGGTGCGTCTCGACGACGGCCGTACCGCCCTCGTCAGCCCCGGGGACACCGCACCCGAACCGGTCCCCGAGCCATGGGCGGCCCTGCTGCCCGCGCTCGACCCCACCGGCATGGGCTGGGCCGACCGGAGCTTCCACCTCGATGCCGCCCACAGGCCCGCCCTGTTCGACTACGCGGGCAACATCGGCCCCACGGTGTGGTGGAACGGCGAGATCGTCGGCGGATGGGCCCAGCGCCCGGACGGAGAGATCGTCTGGCGGCTGCTGGGTGACCCCGGCAGCACCGCCGAGAAGGCGATCACCGCCGAGGCGTCCCGCCTCGCCGCCTGGGTGGGCGACGCCCGCGTCACCCCCCGCTTCCGCACTCCGCTGGAGCGTGAACTCGTCGCCTGAGACGCTCCCCGGGCCGTCAGCCGATGCCGCGCCAACCCTGCGGGTCCACCCCGCCGGGCACCGGGGCGCCAGGGTCGTAGGGCTCCCTGGTGAACACGAAGGACGCCAGATCGAGGTGGCTCACCGAGCCGTCCTCGCGGCGCACCGCCCGCAGCGTCTCGCCGGCGTAGTACCCGGACAGGCCGGTCCAGGTGCCGTCGGGCTCGGACCGGAACCGAGCCGTTCGCCCCGTACCCCCGACCGGCGCCAGCTCCAGCGAACCGTCCGCGATCAGCCGGACCACCTGGGCCGAAGTCCCCCAGTACCAAGGGCCGCACAGCTCGAGGGGCGCCTGATCCGCCTCCCGGAACGGTCGCCACGGCCGTGGGAACGGGGGCTCGGCATCCGCCACGACCGCGACGAGGTCGGCGGCCACGGCAGCCGCCGGCAACCCCGACGTGCAGTTGGCCAACACGACCGCCGCCACGTCGTCGGCCTCGCTCAGCCACAGCCCCGCGACGAACCCGGGCAGCGAGCCGCTGTGGCCCGCCAGCCTGCGTGCGCCCTGGGCCATCAGCTGCATCCCCAGCCCGTAGCCCAGGTCGGCCAACCCTGGCTCCGGAGGCGCCGCCGGCCGGCGCATCTCCCGTACGGACTCCGCGTTGAGCACCCGCTCGTCACCGCGCAACAGGAAGTCGGCGAACCGTGCGAGGTCCCCGGTCGTGGACCACAGCTGACCGGCCGCGGCCATCAGCCCGAGGTCCTCGAGCGGTTCGGGCATCATGACGTCGGCCCAGGGGTGCACCGCCCAGCCGCCCGCGTGCGGGGCCTGCGGCCGACAGCTCGTACGGTCCAGGCCGAGGGGCTGCAGCACCTCGGCCCGCAGGACCTCTTCCCAGGGCTTGCCGCGCAGTGCCTCAACCAGCGAACCCAGCAGGGTGTAACCGGGGTTGGAGTAGTGGTGCCTGCTGCCCGGCGTGAGCTTGAAGGGCTCCTCGCCCAGCACGTCGGCGAGCTCGGGCCGCTGCGCGCCGGGGGTGCGCTCCCACCACTCGCCCGGGGTCTCCGCGGCCAGCCCGCCTGTGTGGGCCAGCAGTTGGGCGATGGTCACCCGGCCGGCGGCAGTGCCCGGGAGGTGGTCCTCCAGCGGGTCCTCGAGCCTGAGCAGCCCTTCCTCCCGCAGGCGCATGACGAGGACTGCGGTGAAGGTCTTGCTGATCGAACCGATCCGGTACTGCACGTTCCCGTCGGGGCCGTGGCCCTCGACGGAGGTACGGGAGCCCTCCCAGACCACCTGCCCGCCACGCAGCACGGCCGCCACGACCGACGGGGCTCGTCCCGTGCTCTGGGCGACGGCGATCCGGTGCCTCAGCGCACGCCGGGTGGCGGGGAGCAGTTCAAGGTCCTCGGCAAGCTCATCCATGATCGGATGCTACGTGTTGGCCATGTCCACGAAGCGCGAATAGTGGCCCTGGAAGGCCACGGTGATCGTCGCGGTGGGGCCGTTACGGTGCTTGGCCACGATCAGGTCGGCCTCACCGGCGCGAGGGGACTCCTTCTCGTAGGCGTCCTCGCGGTGGAGCAGGATCACCATGTCGGCGTCCTGCTCGATCGATCCCGACTCACGCAGGTCGGAGACCATCGGCTTCTTGTCGGTTCGCTGCTCAGGGCCACGGTTCAGCTGAGAGAGCGCGATCACCGGGACCTCCAGCTCCTTCGCCAGGAGCTTCAGGTTTCGGGACATGTCCGAGACCTCCTGCTGACGGCTCTCGGGACGGCGCGAGCCACCCGACTGCATGAGCTGGAGGTAGTCGATGACCACGAGCGAGAGGTCGTTGCGCTGCTTGAGCCGACGGCACTTGGCCCGGATCTCCATCATCGACAGGTTGGGAGAATCGTCGATGTAGAGCGGAGCGGCGGAGACGTCCGGCATCCGGCGGGCCAGCCGGGTCCAGTCGTCGTCCGTCATCGTGCCCGAGCGCATGTGGTGCAGGGCCACCCTGGCCTCGGCCGACAGGAGTCGCATGGCGATCTCGTTGCGCCCCATTTCGAGGGAGAAGATCACGCTTGGCAGGTTGCTCTTGATGGAGCAGGCCCTGGCGAAGTCCAGCGCGAGCGTGGACTTGCCCATGGCCGGACGGGCGGCGATGACGATCATCTGGCCCGGGTGGAGGCCGTTGGTCAGGGAGTCCAGGTCGGTGAACCCGGTGGGCACGCCAGACATCTGCCCGCTGCGTGAACCGATGGCCTCGATCTCGTCGAGGGCGCCTTCCATGATGTCGCCGAGGGGCAGGTAGTCCTCGGAGGTCCGCTGCTCGGTGACGGCGTAGATCTCGGCCTGGGCACTGTTGACGATCTCATCGACGTCGCCGTCGGCCGCGTACCCCATCTGCGTGATCTTCGTACCGGCGGCGACGAGGCGGCGCAGGACGGCCCGCTCGTGGACGATCTCCGCGTAGTACTCGGCGTTCGCCGCCGTGGGCACGGATTGGACCAGCGTGTGCAGATACGAGGCCCCGCCGACCTTGCTGATCTCGCCGCGCCTCGTCAGCTCGGCGCCGACGGTGATGGGGTCGGCCGGCTCTCCCTTGGCGTAGAGGTCGAGGATCGCCTGGTAGATCGTCTCGTGCGAGGGCCGGTAGAAGTCGTGGCCCTTGAGGACCTCGACGACGTCGGCGATGGCGTCCTTGGAGAGGAGCATGCCGCCGAGTACGGACTGCTCGGCGTCGAGGTCCTGCGGAGGGACGCGCTCGAAGCCGCCACCATCCCAGGAGCCTCCCTCGCGACCCCGGTCGTGCTGCTCGTCGCCGCGGCCCCGGCCTTCACTGTTGCGGCGCGGACGGGCGGGCAGACGGTCGCTCGGACCGCTGTCGGCCCAGGGGTCGTCCATGGGCTCGGGCATGCTCACGGGCCGCCTCCTCCCGTCCGCAACGCGGACCTCGCCGTGCGGCTCTTTCTACGGCACGGCTCTGACATGTGGGGCACCCGAGCCGGCTGTCGGCGAGTCGGGCAACGCCCCACGGTAGGGCCGCGAGCGGCGACAGCCAATCTTGTTATCCACAGGCTCTGTGGATGAGATGTGGACGACGGCGCCAATGCTGTGGGTAACTCCCGCGAAGCTGTGCACGGACCGGGGGACGACGCTGTGGACAAAATCACCCGAGCCACCTCCTTACCCCACCTGACCTGGGATTTCCTCATCCACCGGCAGCGGCGGAGAAAATTCTTCGCCCGGGTTCCGAGAAGGCCTCCAACGTGGGGGAACGAACGCCCAAGTCAGCGCACAGGTAAGGATTGATACCAGGTTGCGTCCGTTACCTGTGGAAGATTAGATTGGGCGCATGACACAGGCCCTCGCAGCACCCACGGCGGGGCCGAGACGGCATGACCGAGAGATCTTCGCACTCGCCGTCCCCGCCTTCGGCGCCCTCGTGGCCGAGCCCCTCTTCGTGCTGGCCGACAGCGCCATCGTGGGACACCTCGGCACTCCCCAGCTGGCCGGCCTCGGCATTGCCGCCGCCCTGCTCACCACGGCCGTGAGCGTCTTCGTCTTCCTCGCCTACGCCACCACCGCAGCCGTCTCCCGCCGGGTCGGCGCCGGAGACCTGCCGGCAGCCATCCGGCAGGGCATGGACGGCATCTGGCTGGGCCTCCTGCTCGGTCTCGCCGTCGTCGCCGTGGTGCTGCCCGCCGCACCCTCGCTGGTCGCCCTCTTCGGAGCCTCGGACAGCGTCGCCCTCCACGCGATCACCTACCTGCGCATCTCGGCCTTCGGTATCCCGGCGATGCTCGTGGTCCTGGCCGCCACGGGGGTCATCCGCGGCCTCCAGGACACCCGCACGCCGCTCTACGTGGCCATAGGCGGCTTCGCCCTCAACGCGGGCCTGAACGTCGCGCTCGTCTACGGCGCGGGCTTCGGCATCGCCGGCTCCGCCTGGGGCACCGTCCTCGCCCAGTGCGCCATGGCCGCCGCCTACCTCTGCGTGGTCGCCCGGGGGGCCCGACGGCACGGCGCCTCGCTGCGTCCCGACACCGCCGGCATCCGCGCCTGCGCCCAGGCCGGGGCCCCGCTGCTGGTCCGCACCCTGTCCCTGCGTGCCATCCTGCTGATCGCGACCGCCGTGGCCGCCCGGCTCGGCGACGCCGAGATCGCGGCCCACCAGATCCTGCTTTCCTTGTGGAGCCTGCTCGCCTTCGCCCTGGACGCCATCGCGATAGCCGGCCAGGCGATCATCGGCCGCTATCTGGGCTCGGGCGACACGGATGGCGCGAAGGCCGTCTGCCGCCGGATGGTGCAGTGGGGCATCGCCACGGGCCTCCTGCTCGGCCTCCTGGTGGTCCTGGCCCGCCCCGTGTTCATCCCCCTGTTCACCAGCGACCCGGCCGTGGAGAAGGCACTGCTGCCCGCGCTGCTGGTCGTAGCCCTCTCCCAGCCCGTGTCCGGCATCGTCTTCGTGCTGGACGGGGTGCTGATGGGGGCGGGTGACGGCCGCTACCTGGCCCGGGCCATGCTGCTCACGCTTGCCGTGTTCACCCCGGTCGCGCTGCTCGTCCCGGCCCTGGGCGGCGGCCTGACGACGCTCTGGTGGGCCATGACCCTGATGATGCTGGTCCGGATGCTCACCCTGCAGCTGCGTGCCCGCTCCGGCCGATGGGCGATCGCGGGCGCCACGCGGTAGCCGGTTTCACGTGAAACACCGCCGAGCCATCGTGTGTTTCACGTGAAACACACCGGGCCGCCGCCCACGGTACTTGCGGAGAAGCTCGGGAAACGGCGAAGGGCCGCACCCCGTCGGGATGCGGCCCTTCGCGTGCAGCCCTTAGGCGGCGACGACCTCGATGCCCACGTTCGCGGCCACGTCGGCGTGCAGACGCACGGAGACCTGGTACGAACCGAGGGTCTTGATCGGGGAGCCGAGCTCCACGCGGCGCTTGTCGACCTTCGGGCCACCGGAAGCCTCGATCGCCGTGGCGATGTCGGCCGGGGTCACGGAGCCGAAGAGACGACCGGCGTCACCCGCGCGGGTGGCCAGACGGACCTTCACGCCCTCGAGCTTGGCCTTGACCTCGCTGGCCTGCTCGATGGTCGCGATCTCGTGGATCTTGCGGGCGCGGCGGATCTGCGCCACGTCCTTCTCGCCACCCTTGGTCCAGCGGATCGCGAAACCACGCGGGACCAGGTAGTTGCGAGCGTAACCGTCCTTGACGTCGACGACATCGCCGGCGGCACCGAGGCCAGAAACCTCGTGGGTCAGGATGATCTTCATTAGTCGGTCACCCTTTCCTTATCGCGCGGTGGACGTGTAGGGCAGCAGCGCCATCTCACGGCTGTTCTTCACGGCCGTGGCGACGTCACGCTGGTGCTGCGTGCAGTTGCCGGTGACGCGGCGGGCACGGATCTTGCCGCGGTCGGAAATGAACTTCCGCAGCATGTTCGTGTCCTTGTAGTCCACGTAAGCGGTCTTGTCCTTGCAGAACGCGCAGACCTTCTTCTTAGGCTTGCGCACAGGCGGCTTCGCCATTGTGTCTCTCCTGTGTGATCAAGAAGTTTGGATGGAGCTGCCCTAGAAGGGCGGCTCGTCCGAGTAGCCACCGCCGGAGCCGCCGGAGCTTCCGCCCCAACCGCCCCCGCCGCCGCCCTGCTGCTGGCCACCGGCCGGCGCGCTGGACGCCCACGGGTCGTCGGAGGGAGCTCCGCCGCCCTGCTGGCCGCCGCTGGGGGCTCCGCCCCAGCCACCGCCGCCGCCCTGCTGCTGACCGCCGCCGCCGTACCCACCCTGGCCACCGCGGCCGGTGGTCTTGGCGACCTTGGCCGTGGCGTTCTTCAGGCTGGGGCCGACTTCCTCGACGTCCAGCTCGTAGACCGTGCGCTTGACACCCTCACGGTCCTCGTACGACCGCTGCCTCAGCCGGCCCTGCACGATGACGCGCATGCCTCGCTGGAGGGACTCGGCGACGTTCTCCGCCGCCTGCCGCCACACCGAGCAGGTCAGGAACAGGCTCTCGCCGTCCTTCCACTCATTGGTCTGACGGTCGAAGGTGCGGGGGGTGGACGCGACACGGAACTTCGCGACCGCCGCACCCGAGGGGGTGAAGCGCAGCTCGGGGTCGTCGACGAGATTGCCGACGACCGTGATGACGGTCTCGCCTGCCATGGATGAACCTCTCGGCGGGGATTGCTGCTGGGCTGCTGTGCTACTCGTTCCCGATTACCGCTGAACCGAAGTTCAGTGGGTCTCGGGGCGAAGGACCTTGGTCCGGAGAACCGACTCGTTCAGGTTCATCTGTCGGTCAAGCTCCTTGACGACCGCAGGCTCGGCCTGAAGGTCGATGACCGAGTAGATGCCCTCGGGCTTCTTCTTGATCTCGTAAGCGAGACGACGACGGCCCCAGGTGTCGACCTTCTCGACCTTTCCGTTGCCCTCGCGGACGACGGAGAGGAAGTTCTCGATCAGCGGGGAGACAGCGCGCTCCTCGAGATCGGGGTCGAGGATGACCATCACTTCGTAGTGACGCATGTGGAACCCACCTCCTTTGGACTCAGCGGCCACGGTCGTTCCGTGGCAGGAGGGTCGTGATGCGTGAGCACGGCGTCCGCAGAGCAGACACCGCGCAGCTGTACAGACTACCTGCTCGCGTCCTTCCGGTTGAAATCCGGCAGGAGAGGTCCACAATCTGTATCCATCGGGTGTGCTCGGTGCTATGTCCTCGGCCCCCTGCCGGAGGCAGCCCGCAGCACCGCCAGCTTCAGCCAGGAGGTGCCTTCCGATGGCACAGGCAATGCGGCCCCCTCAGATCTCCCTGCTCTCCACCGACGGAAAGCCCCACCCGCTGCAGGACGCCCTGATGGCGGTCACCCTGACCCTCGGCGCCGTGGCGTTCGTCACGGCCTTCTTCCACAACCTGCACCTGATCAGCTCGTGGGCCGGGCTGATCGGCATCCTGACCGGCGCGTACGGACAGTTCGTCTCCGTCACGACACGCGAGCGCTTCGCGCTGATCATCGGCCTAGGCGCGTCTGCCATCGGCTTCTACCTCGGCATGTTCCACGGCGGCCTCTTCGGGGGCTGACCGGGCCTCCCGCGGCACCTCCTCGGCAGGGCGCCGGCCGCACACCGGCCCGGGCCCACGGCCCGTCCCCCAGAAGGGTGGCGCCCCTGTCGCAGTAGGCTTCGCGCCATAGCCAGCGAAGCCGCCGAGGAGACGCCCCGCATGAGCCTGTCCCTGAGGACCATCAGCCGAGAGCAGCATCTGGGTTACCTCCAGAGCCTGCCCTCGGCGAGCCACTGCCAGGTCCCGGCGTGGGCCGACGTGAAGAACGAGTGGCGTTCCGAGAACCTCGGTTGGTTCAACGAGTCCGAGGAACTCGTCGGAGCGGCCCTCGTGCTGTACCGCCAGCTGCCCAAGGTGAAGCGCTACCTCGCGTACCTCCCCGAGGGGCCGGTCATCAACTGGTACGCCCCGAATCTGGAGGAGTGGCTCCAGCCGATGCTGGCCCACCTCAAGCAGCAGGGCGCCTTCACCGTGAAGATGGGCCCGCCCGTCGTCATCCGCCGCTGGAACTCGGCCGCCATCAAGGCCGGGATCCAGGACCCCAACGTCAAGCGCCTGCGCGACGTGGAGGCCTCGGTCATCGAGCCGCGCGCCTTCGAGGTGTCCGACAAGCTGCGCCGCATGGGATGGCAGCAGGCCGAGGACGGCGGCGCCGGCTTCGGCGACGTCCAGCCGCGCTACGTCTTCCAGGTACCGCTCGCCAACCGCTCGCTGGACGACGTCCTCAAGGGCTTCAACCAGCTGTGGCGCCGCAACATCAAGAAGGCGGAGAAGGCCGGCGTCGAGGTCGTCCAGGGCGGCTACGACGACCTGCCGACCTGGCAGCACCTCTACGAGATCACGGCCGAGCGCGACAAGTTCCGCCCGCGCCCCCTCAGCTACTTCCAGCGCCAGTGGACGGCCCTCAACTCCGAGGACCCCAACCGGATGCGCCTGTACATCGCCACGCACGAGGGAGAGCCTCTGGCCGCCGCCACGATGCTCACCGTCGGCCAGCACGTCTGGTACTCGTACGGCGCTTCCGCCAACCACAAGCGCGAGGTCCGGCCCTCGAACGCGATGCAGTGGCGCATGCTGCGCGACGCGTACGCACTCGGTGCGAGCGTCTACGACCTGCGCGGAATCTCTGACACGCTGGACGAGAACGACCACCTGTTCGGTCTGATCCAGTTCAAGGTCGGTACCGGCGGCGAAGCCGTCGAGTACGTCGGCGAGTGGGACTTCCCGCTGAACAAGGTGCTGCACAAGGCGCTCGACATCTACATGTCGCGTCGCTGACCCACCCAGATCCACCCGCTTTCCCCACACAGTCCCGCTGCACCGCGCAGCTTCACAGGAGAGGTTCCGGACGGGCATGGCGCTCACGCTCTACGTCGACACCGCGCGCTGGCGTGCGCACCAGAAGCAGGTCCAGGACCAGTTCCCCGGGATGATCCCGGTCTGCAAGGGCAACGGCTACGGCTTCGGCCACGAGCGGCTGTGCGAGGAGGCGACCCGGATGGGCGCCGACGTACTCGCGGTCGGCACGACGTACGAGGCCGCCAGCATCAAGGACTGGTTCGGCGGCGACCTGCTCGTCCTCACCCCGTTCCGCCGGGGCGAGGAGCCGGTGCCGCTGCCGGACCGGGTCATCCGCTCCGTGTCCTCGCTGGAAGGCGTTCGCAGCCTGGTCGGCGCCCGCGTGGTCATCGAGTGCATGAGCTCGATGCGCCGCCACGGCATCTCCGAGCAGGACCTCGGCCAGTTGCTCGGCGCCATCGAGGACGTCCGGCTGGAGGGCTTCGCCCTGCACCTGCCGCTGGACCGCCCGGACGGCTCGGACGCCGTGGAGGAGGTCATCGGCTGGATGGACCGACTGCGTGCGGCCCGGCTGCCGCTGCACACCATGTTCGTCAGCCACCTGCGGGCCGAGGAGCTGGCACGGCTCCAGCAGCAGTTCCCGCAGACCCGCTTCCGGGCCCGCATCGGCACCAGGCTGTGGCTGGGCGACCACGAGGCGACCGAATACCGCGGCTCGGTGCTCGACGTCACGCGTGTGGCCAAGGGTGACCGGTTCGGCTACCGCCAGCAGAAGGCCGCCTCCGACGGCTGGCTGGTCGTGGTCGCCGGCGGTACCTCGCACGGTGTGGGCCTGGAGGCCCCGAAGGCACTGCACGGTGTGATGCCGCGCGCCAAGGGCGTCGCCCGGGCAGGCCTGGCCACCGTCAACCGGAACCTCTCGCCCTTCGTGTGGGCGGGCAAGCAGCGCTGGTTCGCCGAGCCGCCGCACATGCAGGTGTCGATCCTGTTCGTACCCGCCGACGCGACCGAACCGAAGGTCGGCGACGAGCTGGTGGCGCACCTGCGCCACACCACCACGCAGTTCGACCGGATGCTCGACTCCTGAGCCGTCCCGGTCAGTCCTTGGGGCCGGCGCCCCAGTCGACCCGCTGTCCCTCCGAGGGCGTCGCGTACCGCGGCGCCCTCGCTGCCTCCGACAGCACGAACACGTCCTCCGCCCCCTCCAGGACGCCCCCCGAGGGGTCGTCCGAGCCGTCCCGGCGTACGACGTCGTGCTCCGGCAACAGGATGTCGCGGACGACGACGGCGCACAGGTACAGCGTGGCGAGCAGGTGGGCCGCGATCGCCAGCTGGTAGCCCTCCACGGGCAGGCCCTGGTGCTTGTCCCCGCTGTTGATGTAGGCGAGGTAGAACCAGATCCCGAGGAAGTAGGCGACCTCGCCGGCCTGCCAGATCAGGAAGTCCCGCCAGCGCGGCCGGGCCAGGGCAGCGAGCGGGATGAGCCACAGCACGTACTGCGGCGAGTAGACCTTGTTGCAGAGGATGAAGGCGGCGACGACCAGGAAGGCCAGCTGGGCGAAGCGCGGGCGGCGGGGGGCCGTCAGGGTGAGCAGTCCGATGGCCCCGCACAGCAGGAGCGTCAGCCCGGTCGCGTACGTGTTGGCGTCGTGCAGGGGGTTGCCGGAGCGCTGGGAGATCAGCAGCCAGACGGAGCCGAAGTCGATCGGCCGCTCCTGGCTGAAGGTGTAGAACTTCTTCCAGCCCTCCCAGGCGAAGAACATGACCGGAAGGTTCACCACGAGCCAGGCTCCGGCCGCTCCGCAAGCGGCAAGGCCGAAGTCGCGCCACTTGCCGGCCCGCCAGCAGAGCACGAACAGGACCCCGAGCAGCAGGACGGGGTACAGCTTGGCGGCGGTGGCCAGGCCGATGAGGACGCCGAAGAGGACCGTCCGCCCACGGGACCACATGAGCATCCCGGCCGCGGTCAGGGCGATGGCCAGGAGGTCCCAGTTGATCGTCGCCGTCAGGGCGAAGGCGGGCGCGAGCGCGAAGAGCAGGGCATCCCAGGGCCGGCGGCGGTGGGTGCGCGCGACGCACACGGCGATGACGGCCGCGCAGGCCATCAGCATGCCCGCGTTGACCATCCAGTACATCTGCTCGCGGTGCTGCATGGAGCCGCTGCCGGGGGTGAGCCAGGAGGCGATCTCCATGAAGAGCCCGGTGAGCACCGGGTACTCCAGGTACTCCATGTCGCCGGGGAGCCGGTCGAAGTAGGGCGTCAGGTTGTCGGCGAAGCCGCGGACCGCGTACAGGTGCGGGATGTCGGAGTAGCAGGCGTGGGTGTACTGCGAGGACGCCCCGCGGAACCAGGCCCACTCGTAGCAGGGCAGCTTCTGCACCATGCCGAGCGCGAACATGCCGATGGCGATGAGGGCCACGACGCGCACCGGTCCCAGCCAGCTGCCGCCGATGCGGGCGTAGCGGCCGAGCGGGCCGCCGATGAGCTCACTGCCGGCTGCGGCGACCTCGTCCTGCTGCGTGGGCAGTACGGGGCGGTCCTCGTGCACCTGGGTCATGGGGGTCATCCTGCCGTACGGGGGCGGGGACGGGGGAAGGCCGCCGCACCGTGGGTGCGACGGCCTTCCTCGGCCGGCGGGGCGGTGGGGCGGATCAGTCCGCCATGGTGCTGGTGGTCGATCCGGTGAGGCCGCCCGGGCGGCCCGGTCTGCCGCTGGGCGACGGGGACGGCGATCCGCTGGGGCCGCCGATGATCCCTGAGTTGGTGCCGGTGGTCGTGCCCTCGTCGGTGCCGCCGCTCGTGGTGTCCGGGTCGCAGTACAGCTCCCACGGCTTGCAGGGCCGGCCTCCGCCCTTGGAAGGCGACGGGGAGGGCGGCGGGGAGCTCGGCGGGAGGGACGACGGGGACTGGGACGGCGTGACGGGTGCCACGGGGGTGGGGGAGGGGGCACCGGCCGAGTCGGCCGTGACGCCGATGTCCTCGGCCTCGGGGAACTGCTTGACCGGGGTGCCCTTGAGGGCCTCGCTCATGTACTCGGTCCAGATCTCGGCCGGGATGTCACCACCGTGGAGGGAGGGGATGTCGCCCACGCCCTTCATGGAGATCAGCTTCTTCTCCGCCGAGTTGGGGTCGGTGCGGAAGAGGACCACGGAGGTGGACAGCTCCGGGGTGTAGCCGACGAACCACGCCGACTTGTTCTCGTCCGTGGTACCGGTCTTGCCCGCTGCGGGCCGGCCCAGTTTCTTGGCCTTCTTGCCGGTGCCGTTCTGGACGACGTTCTCCAGCACCTTGGTGACGTTGTCCGCGACCGCGTTGTCCATGGCCCGCTGGTCCTTGGGCGCCTCGAAGCCGGGCAGCTTCTCGCCGTTCTTCTCGACCGCGGTCACGGAATACGGCTCGCGGTGCATGCCGGAGGCGGCGAAGGTCGCGTACGAGTTGGCCATCCGGATGGCGCTGGGGGTGGAGGTACCCAGGGCGAAGGAGGCGTCGTTGTTCGGGTTGATCGACTCCTCGAGGATGCCCGTGGACTTCGCCACGGTCTTGACCTTGTCGTGGCCGACGTCGAAGACGAGCTGGGCGAACGGCACGTTGATGGACTTCTCCATCGCCTCGTTGAGGGTCACGTACCCGAAGGCGGTGGGACTCTCGTTCTTCTGCCTGAACGGGTTGCCCGAGGAGTCGCGCAGCGGCTTGCCCTCACGGTTGTTGATCACCGTGAGGTCGTTCGCCTGGTACTTGCTGTCGACCGAGATGCCCTTGCCGTTGGAGTTCTGGGTGCCGTACTCCATGGCCGCGGCCAGCACGTACGGCTTCCAGGTCGAGCCGACCGGGACGCCGCTGGTGTTGGCGTTGTTGCTGAAGTACTTCCGGTCCCAGCCCGGGCCGCCGTAGAGGGCCACGAGAGCGCCGGTCTTGACGTCCACGGAGGCGGCGCCGAACTGTACGAAGGTGTCGGTCTCCGGGCGCTTCTTCTCGTCGATCAGCCCGGCGCGGATGTCCTCGACCGCCTTCGTCATGGCGTCCACCTTGGGCTTCTCGAAGGTGGTTTTGATGCGGTAGCCGCCCATGGCCATCTGCTCGGCGGTGATGCCCTGGGTCTTCATCACGTACGCCTTGGCCGTGTCGACCAGGTAGCCGATCTGGCCGGTCATCCCGCGGGCCTGCTCCGACTCCACGAGCGCGGGGAACTCCGTGTGCTTCGCACGCTCCGCCGGGTCCATGCGGCCCACCTCGACCTCGCGGTCCAGCACCCACGCCCATCGCTTCTTTGCGCGGTCCGCGTTGAGCTCGGGGGTGGCGGCGGCGCCGATGCCGCCGTCCGGGTTGTAGAGGTTGGGGCCCTTGAGCACGGCGGCGAGAAAAGCGCATTCGGAGGGGTTCAGGTCCTGGCTGTCCTTGCCGAAGTAGGCACGGGCCGCGGCCTGGATGCCGTAGGCGTCCCGCCCGTAGTACGCGGTGTTGAGGTAGCCGGCGAGGACCGTGTCCTTCTCCTCCGTGACACCCAGCCTTATCGCGATGAAGAGCTCGGTGACCTTGCGCTTGAGCGTCTGGTCGGAGTCCAGGTAGGTGTTCTTCACGTACTGCTGGGTGATCGTCGAGCCGCCCTGGGTGGAGCCGCCCGTGCCCATGTTCCACACGGCGCGGGCGATGCCCATCGGGTCCACGCCCTTGTCGGTCTCGAAGGATTCGTTCTCCGCCGCGATCACGGCGTCCCTCATCGACCGGGGGATGCTCGAGATGGGGACGATCTGCCGGTTCATCGAACCGCCCGTCGCCACCATCTGGCTGCTGTCGGCCCAGTAGAAGACGTTGTTCTGCGCCTTGGCCGCCTTGTTCGGGTCGGGCGTGCTCACCATGGCGATGCCGATGCCGGTACCGGCGATGATGACCGCGAAAAAGCCCAGTGCGGTGCCGGAGACCAGCTTCCATGAGGGCACGAAGCGCTTCCAGCCGTCCCGGTCGGACCGCGGGTAGTTGATCAGCCGCTTGTCCGGGCGGCCGGCGCCACGCGCGCTGCCGGCTCCGCCTCTGCCGCGGCCCGAAGACCCTCTCTGCGCGGCCCGGCGGGCGTCGGCGCGACTGCCCTGGGCGGGCGGTGGTGCGTACGGGCCGCTGTGCGACGCGGTGGAAACGTCACGTCCGGCACCCCTGCCGGGGCGCTGCTGGGCGGCGCGGCGGGCGGAGGCCCGCCCCCCGCCCTGGGGCTGCGGCGGTTTGCGGCGGTGCTCGCTCATCGAACGACTACTCCTCGGGCAGGCGAGTGGCCTGGAAGCGGCAGATGAATTCCGGTTCCCCCCGGTGTCATGGCGCACAGACTACGCACGCTCAAAACCCGCCCAGTGCCGAAGTTCACCCCAAATCAGGCAACCTGCCTGGTGCGAATCGGTGATGTGATGCCGGTCACCATGTCTCCCCTTGTCGATGGAGGCGGCCCGTTCTATCGTCTGGATGTATCGAGCCGATACATCAGCTCGACATAAAGACTCAGGGGTGGAGGAGAGGCAGGCGGATGAGCAGACGCTCCGGCATCCTCGAGTTCGCCGTCCTCGGACTGCTCCGCGAATCCCCCATGCACGGCTATGAGCTGCGCAAGCGGCTCAACACCTCGCTGGGAGTGTTCAGGGCCTTCAGCTACGGGACGCTCTACCCCTGCCTCAAGACGCTCGTCGCCAACGGCTGGTTGATCGAAGAACCGGGCAACGCCCCGGAAGACGCTCTCGCCGCTTCACTCGCAGGGCGCCGCGCCAAGATCGTCTACCGGTTGACGGCCGCGGGCAAGGAGCACTTCGAGGAGCTCCTCTCCCACACGGGCCCCGAGACCTGGGAGGACGAGTCCTTCGCCGCCCGCTTCGCCTTCTTCGGCCAGACCGAACGAGACGTGCGCATGCGGGTACTGGAGGGCCGCCGCAGCCGGCTGGAGGAGCGCCTGGAGAAGATGCGCGCCTCCCTCGCCCGAACGCGGGAGCGCCTCGACGACTACACGCTTGAGCTGCAGCGGCACGGCATGGAGTCCGTGGAGCGCGAAGTGCGCTGGCTGAACGAGCTCATCGAGAGTGAGCGGGCGGGACGGGATCGGAGACGATCCGGTCCGTCCGACGAAACCGAAAAATGAGGACTGCAGCTTGCAGCCCTCGTCCGAGAACAAACAGGGAGCAACCGGAATGGGTTCGGTTCGCGTAGCCATCGTCGGCGTGGGCAACTGCGCCGCCTCGCTGGTGCAGGGCGTCGAGTACTACAAGGACGCCGACCCGGCGTCCAAGGTCCCCGGGCTGATGCACGTCCAGTTCGGCGACTACCACGTGCGTGACATCGAGTTCGTCGCCGCGTTCGACGTCGACGCGAAGAAGGTCGGCCTCGACCTTTCGGACGCCATCGGCGCCAGCGAGAACAACACCATCAAGATCTGCGACGTCCCGAACGCCGGTGTGACCGTTCAGCGCGGCCACACCTACGACGGCCTGGGCAAGTACTACCGCCAGACGATCGAGGAGTCCGCCGAGGCCCCGGTCGACGTCGTCCAGGTCCTCAAGGACCGCGAGGTCGACGTTCTGATCTGCTACCTGCCGGTCGGTTCCGAGGACGCAGCGAAGTTCTACGCGCAGTGCGCCATCGACGCCAAGGTCGCCTTCGTCAACGCCCTCCCGGTCTTCATCGCCGGCACCAAGGAGTGGGCCGACAAGTTCACCGAGGCCGGTGTCCCGATCGTCGGCGACGACATCAAGTCGCAGGTCGGCGCCACCATCACGCACCGCGTGATGGCAAAGCTGTTCGAAGACCGCGGTGTCCGTCTCGAGCGCACCATGCAGCTCAACGTCGGCGGCAACATGGACTTCAAGAACATGCTCGAGCGCGACCGCCTCGAGTCGAAGAAGATCTCCAAGACGCAGGCCGTCACCTCGCAGATCCCCGACCGCGAGCTGGGCGAGAAGAACGTCCACATCGGACCGTCGGACTACGTCGCGTGGCTCGACGACCGCAAGTGGGCCTACGTCCGCCTCGAGGGCCGCGCGTTCGGCGACGTCCCGCTGAACCTCGAGTACAAGCTCGAGGTGTGGGACTCCCCGAACTCCGCCGGTGTCATCATCGACGCCCTGCGCGCCGCGAAGATCGCCAAGGACCGCGGTATCGGCGGCCCGATCCTGTCGGCGTCCAGCTACTTCATGAAGTCCCCGCCGGTGCAGTACTTCGACGACGAGGCCCTGGCCAACGTCGAGAAGTTCATCAAGGGCGAGGTCGAGCGCTAGTCGAAGCCGGCGAGTCCTGTCGACACCGGGACTTCGGCTGTTCTTCCGCGGAGGGTCCCCGGGCAATGTGCCCGGGGACCCTCCGCGTATGTGACCCTTTCCCTCATGCCTGTCGTACGTGATCTGCGCGTACTCCTGCGCCTGAGGGACTTCCGCAACCTGCTCGCCGTACGGCTGCTCTCCCAGGCGGCGGACGGCGTGTACCAGGTCGCTCTCGCCACCTATGTCGTCTTCTCCCCCGAGAAACAGACCTCGCCGGCGGCCATCGCCTCGGCCATGGCGGTACTGCTGCTGCCCTACTCGGTGATCGGCCCCTTCGCCGGAGTGCTGCTCGACCGCTGGCGCCGCCGTCAGGTCTTCCTCTACGGCAACCTGCTGCGGGCCTTCCTCGCCTGCATCACCGCGGTATTGATCGTCGCGCACGTACCCGACTGGCTGTTCTACGCCTCGGCGCTGTCCGTGACCGCGGTCAACCGCTTCGTCCTGGCCGGGCTGGCCGCCTCACTGCCCCGCGTCGTCGGAGCCGATCAGCTGGTCACCGCTAACGCGCTCTCCCCCACGGCGGGGACGCTCGCGGCCGTGGCCGGCGGAGGGCTGGCCTTCCTCGTCCGTCTGCTCGCGTCCGGCTCCAACGCCCTCGTCGTGCTGCTCGGGGCCTGCCTCTACCTCTGTGCGGCCCTGGTCTCCCTCAGACTGGCGATCGGGCTGCTCGGCCCCGATCACTCCGCGGGGCAGGCCCATCCCTCGGTGGTCCAAGGCATCACCCTTACCGTGCGGGGCATGGCCGAGGGCCTCCGGCACCTCGCCGCCCGGCGCCAGGCGGCCCGGGCGCTCACCGCGATGACCATGATGAGGTTCTGCTACGGGGCCCTGTTCGTCATGCTGCTGATGCTTTGCCGCTATGCCTGGTCGGACACCGAGGCCGAGGGACTCGCCCTGCTGGGCATCGCGGTCGGCGCTTCCGGGGCCGGATTCTTCGCAGCGGCGGTCGTCACCCCGTGGATGGTGGGACGGCTGGGGACCCTCGGCTGGATCACCGCCTGCGCTGCGGGCTCCGCAGTCCTGGTACCGGCCCTCGGCCTGTTCTTCGCTCCGGGTCCGATGCTGGTCGCCGCGTTCGTCCTCGGCCTCGCCACCCAGGGCGCCAAGATCTCCACCGACACCGAAGTGCAGTCCCGCGTGGACGACGACTACCGCGGCCGGGTGTTCTCCGTCTACGACGTGCTCTTCAACGTCGCGTTCGTCGGGGCGGCGGCTGTGGCCGCCCTCATGCTCCCCGCCGACGGGCAGTCCGTGGTCCTGCTCCTCTGTGTGTCCGTGCTCTACGGGCTGACCGCGGTGCTGCTCGGCCGGCGCCGCCGATGTTTCACGTGAAACATCGGCGGCGCCCAGTCACTCGGGGTGTCGATGTTTCACGTGAAACATCGACACGGACACCGGCGGATCAGTCCTGGGCCGCCCACCACTCCTTGAGCGCGGCAACCGCGGCGTCATGCCCCATGGGGCCGTTCTCCAGCCGCATCTCCAGCAGGAAGGCATAGGCCTTGCCGATCACCGGCCCCGGGCCGACGTCCAGGACGCGCATGATCTCGTTGCCGTCCAGGTCGGGCCGGATCGCGTCCAGCTCCTCCTGCTCCTGGAGCTGCGCGATGCGCTGCTCCAGCCCGTCGTAGGTGCGGGAGAGCGCGTTGGCCTTGCGCTTGTTGCGCGTGGTGCAGTCGGACCGCGTCAGCTTGTGAAGGCGCTCCAGCAGCGGCCCGGCGTCCCGTACGTAGCGCCGCACCGCCGAGTCGGTCCATTCCCCGTCCCCGTAGCCATGGAATCGCAGGTGCAGCTCGACCAGCCGGGACACGTCCTTGACCATGTCGTTGGAGTACTTCAGCGCGGTCAGGCGCTTCTTGGTCATCTTCGCGCCCACCACTTCGTGGTGGTGGAAGGAGACCCGGCCGTCGCTCTCGAAGCGGCGCGTGCGGGGCTTGCCGATGTCGTGCAGCAGGGCAGCGAGCCGCAGCACCAGGTCCGGGCCGTCCTCCTCCAGCGCGATCGCCTGCTCCAGGACGATCAGCGAGTGGTCGTAGACGTCCTTGTGCCGGTGGTGCTCGTCACTCTCCAACCGCAGCGCGGGCAGCTCCGGCAGCACCCGGTCGGCCAGCCCGGTGTCCACCAGCAGTCCCAGACCCCGGCGCGGGTTGTCGGACAGGATCAGCTTGTTCAGCTCGGCCTGTACCCGCTCCGCGGAAACGATCTCGATGCGGTCGGACATGGCCTTCATCGCCGCCACGACCTCCGGGGCGACCTCGAAGTCCAGCTGCGCCGAGAACCGAGCCGCGCGCAGCATGCGCAGGGGGTCGTCGGAGAAGGAGGCCTCAGGGGTTCCGGGGGTGCGCAGCACGCCGGCGGCCAGGTCGTCGAGGCCGCCGTGCGGGTCGATGAACTCCTGCTCGGGCAAAGCCAGGGCCATCGCGTTCACCGTGAAATCACGGCGCACGAGGTCCTCGTCGATCGAGTCGCCGTAGGAGACCTCCGGCTTGCGCGACGTACGGTCGTATGCCTCCGAGCGGTACGTCGTGACCTCGATCTGGAAGTTCCGCACGGCGCCCGCGACGCGCGCGTTCTTCTGGGCCCCGACGGTGCCGAAGGCGATGCCCACGTCCCAGACCGAGTCGGCCCACGGTCGGACGATCTTCAGAACGTCCTCGGGGCGGGCGTCGGTGGTGAAGTCGAGATCGTTGCCGAGACGCCCGAGCAGCGCGTCGCGTACGGACCCGCCGACCAGGGCGAGCCGGTAGCCCGCCTGCTGGAACCGGCGGCCGAGCTCGTCGGCGACGGGAGCGACCTGCAGCAGTTCACTGACCGCGCGGCGCTGCACCTGACTCAGGGCATTGGGGTTGTCTTCATTGGCGTTCGGCACAACTGAAAAGGGTACGTGCCCGGCCCGCCGGGAGCCGCCCCGTTTATCGGCGACCCCGGTACACGCCCGCCGCGACACTGTGCCGATCATGTGGAGCAAGGGGCGGCACTCGCACACAGCGCACCTCGTTACCATTCGTGGACGCACAAAAGACGACCACTGACACTTCTAGGGACGGGCTAGCGCGTGGCCGAGGCGGCAGACATCCAAGGGGCGTCGCCCGCCCCTGTCCGGCGCCGGTGGCTGCGGCGCGCGATCGTCCTGCTCGCCGGGACCCCCGTGCTGGCCGCTCTCGTCTACGCCCCCGCCCCGCAGGCCGAGGCCGTGCAGGCCTCCTCCGTCGACGTGCAGCTGGTCTCCATGGCGCCCAGCGCCCCTGTGAAGGGCGACACGCTCACCATCGAGGGCACCGTGGTCAACACCGGGTACGAGACGATCACCGACGCCCACGTCGGCCTGCGGGTCGGCCCCGCGCTCACGGACCGGTCGTCCATCGACGAGACGGCGGACCGCAACGGCTTCCGGGCCGGCACCGACCCAGGCGAGATCGACTCGGCCTACGCGGTGAAGATCGCCTCCCTGCCGTCGAAGGTCACCCAGAACTTCACGCTGACCGTCCCGGTCAACAAGCTCGAACTCGACAAGGACGGGGTCTACCAGCTCGGTGTCTCCCTGTCCGGGGTGACCGAGAGCCGGCCGTCCGAGCAGGTGCTGGGCATCAAGCGGACCTTCCTGCCCTGGCAGCCGGAGGCCGCCGCCAAGCGCTCACAGCTCACTTACGTCTGGCCGCTGATCTCCGCCACCCGCGTCACGGCCGAGACCGGGTCCGACGAGCTCCAGACACCCGTCTTCCTCGACGACTCCCTGTCCGAGGAACTCAAGCCGGGCGGCCGTCTGGAGCAGATGGTCACCCTCGGCAGGGACCTGCCGGTCACCTGGGTCATCGATCCCGACCTGCTTTACACGGTCGACGCCATGACCAAGGGCTACCGGGTCCGCGGCGCCAACGGAAAGTCCGTCCAGGGCAAGAACAAGGCCGTAGCCGAGCAGTGGCTGAGCTCCCTGGAAGCGGCAGTCCAGGGCAAGAAAGTCGTGGCACTGCCCTTCGCCGACCCCGACCTCGCCTCCCTCGCGCACCACGGCAAGGACGTCTCGGGCACGCTGGGGCAGCTGCGTCCGGCCACCGACAAGGCGAAGAACGCC
Source organism: Streptomyces sp. NPDC046349 (assembly GCF_055587885.1). Taxonomy (NCBI): domain Bacteria; kingdom Bacillati; phylum Actinomycetota; class Actinomycetes; order Kitasatosporales; family Streptomycetaceae; genus Streptomyces; species Streptomyces sp. NPDC046349. The sequence continues at coordinate 443,476 of NZ_JBVJFK010000004.1, read as the reverse complement.
GTGCAGACCGTTCTGCACGTCCCCGCGTCCACCGACTTCTCCTGGCCCGTGAACGGCGCCATCGACCCCTCGATCGTCAACGTGGCCACCTCGGCCGGTGCCCACAACGTCCTGACCCGCAGCGACAGCCTCGTGGAGAGCGGCGCCCTGGGCTACACACCGTCGGCCGCCCGTCCCATCGGGGCAGGCACCACCGCGGTCGTGGCGGACGCCGAGCTGTCCACCGCGTTCGAGGGCGACATGCTGAACGCCGGGCCCTCCACGCTCGCCGTGCAGCGGTTCCTCGCCCACAGCCTCGCTCTGAACCTGCAGAAGACCGACGAGCAGCGCAGCTTCGTCGTGGCTCCGCAGCGGATGCCGAGTGTCAGCCAGGCGCGGTCGATGGCCGCCGCCATACGGGGCCTGCAGGGGGGTCGCTGGACGCAGCCGGCGGACCTCGAGGCTGCGGCCGCCGCCAAGCCCGACCCGGGCGCCGCCACCCAGGTGCCGGGCGCCGGCCAGTACCCGGAGGACCTGCGCAAGCAGGAACTGCCGGTATCGGCCTTCGAGAAGATCCGCACCACGCAGAACACGCTCGACCACTTCAAGGTGATCCTCGCTGCGCCCGACCGCGTGGAGATCCCCTTCGGCAACACCATCAACCGGGAGATGTCGACCTCCTGGCGAGGGCGCCCCGACGAGGCCCGCCTCTATCGGGACCAGGTTCAGGAATACCTGATCGGTCTCACCGAGAAGGTCAAGGTCATCCCCAAGTCCGACGCCACCCTGTCCGGGCACAGCGCCACCATCCCGGTCAGCGTCCAGAACAGCCTCGTGCAGGACGTGCACGATCTGGTCCTGCGGGTGAAGTCCGCCAATCCGTCCCGCCTGATGTTCGGCGAGAGCGGCCAGGCGGAGCAGCAGGTCACCGTCCAGGGCGACCACACCCAGACGGTGAAGTTCCCCGCCAACGCCACCGCGAGCGGGCCGGTCGAGGTCACCGCGCAGCTCTTCACCAAGGACGGCGTCCCCTACGGCAAGGAACGCCGGTTCACCGTGGAGGCCACGGAGATCACTCCCACCGTGATGCTCGTGATCGCCGGCGGTGTGCTCCTCCTGGTCCTGGCAGGCATCAAGATGTACGCCAGTCGCAAGCGTGTCGCAGCCCGCGCCGCCGCCGAGGAGAGCACGCAGCCGAGTGACGAGTCCCCGGACACCGAACCGCAAAGCACCGAGGGGTCCGGCACGAGTGAGACAGTGGACCGTTGAGCGATGCCGTGGCCGGTCGGCCTGGGGACGATGAGGTGGGGTTTCGATGAACGCGCCGTACGACGGTGACCGCGCGCAGGGCACTGGTGGGCCTGCGCCCTCCCAGGGCACTGCCCCGGGCACTCCGGTGCCCGGGCAGGTTCCCGTGCCTGCGCCCGCGCCGGACCGCGACCCGTATGTCCAGGATGCCTACGACTACGACCCGTACCGGTCCCAGGACCTGTCGGCCCAGGACCCCGTCGACGAGGTCCTCTACGACCGCGCCGCGCACCCTCCGCCGCCGCCCGGCACCTTCCAGGAGCCCGGTCCGCTCTATGCGGCGCCGAGTGCGCCCATGTACTCCCCCGACCCGCGCGTCTGGGCCCAGACCCCGCCGCCCGAGCCGGACGGCCCCTCACGCCACCTGCCGTACGGCGACCGCGCCACCACCACCGAGTTCGTGGGCGTGGACTCGCTCGTCACCCGGGCCTCCGAGGAGCAGCCCGAGCCGGATGCCTTCGCCCACCTGTACCGGGACCAGGAGGCGGCGCCCCGTACCCCTGCCGAGGACGTTCCCGTCGCCGCCCCGGCCCCGAGCAAGCCGGCCGGACGGGCCGCGAGCCTGCTCAAGTCGAGCGCGCTCATGGCCGCGGGCACGATCGTCTCCCGCATCACCGGCTTCCTGAGAACCCTGGTCATCGCCGCGGCGATCGGCGTCGGCACCTTCAACGACACGTACCAGATCGCCAACACGCTGCCCACGATGATCTATGTGCTCGTCGGCGGCGGCGCCCTCAACGCCGTCTTCATCCCGCAGCTGGTCCGCGCGATGAAGAACGACGACGACGGGGGAGAGGCGTACGCCAACCGGCTGCTGACCCTCGTCGTGGTGCTGCTGGCCGGCATCACCACCATCTGCGTCCTGGCCGCACCGGTGTTCATCACGATGATGTCGCCGAAGATCGCCTCGGACCCGCAGCAAATGGACGTGGCCGTGGCCTTCGCCCGCTACTGCCTGCCCACCATGTTCTTCATGGGCGTCCATGTGGTGCTGGGTCAGATCCTGAACGCCCGCGGCCGCTTCGGCGCGATGATGTGGACCCCCGTCCTCAACAACATCGTGGTCATCGCCACCTTCGGTGCCTTCATCTGGGCCTTCGGCGGTTTCACCACCTCCGGTGTCAACGCCACCACCGTCACCCCGGAGGGCATCCGCCTCCTGGGCCTCGGCACCCTGCTCGGCCTGACCGTCCAGGCCCTCGCGATGCTCCCGTACCTGCGCGACGCCGGCTTCAAGCCGCGCCTGCGCTTCGACTGGAAGGGCCACGGACTCGGCAAGGCGGCCCGCCTGGCCAAGTGGACGTTCTTCTTCGTCCTGGCCAACCAGGTCGGCCTCGTCATCGTCACCCAGCTCGCCACCTGGGCCGGTTCGGTCGCCGAGAAGCAGGGCCACCCCGGTACCGGCATCACCGCCTACAACTATGCGCTGCTGCTGTGGCAGATGCCCCAGGCGATCATCACCGTCTCCGTCATGACGGCCGTCCTGCCCCGCATCTCCCGCTCCGCCCACGACGGGGACGCCGCCGCGGTCCGCGACGACATCTCCTACGGACTGCGCACCTCGGCCGTCGCGATCGTCCCCTGCGCCTTCGCGTTCCTCGCCCTCGGCGTCCCGATGGCGACCCTGCTCTACGCGGGCTCCGGCTCCGGCGCCCAGAACATCGGCTACGTCCTGATGGCCTTCGGCCTCGGACTGATCCCGTACTCCGTCCAGTACGTCGTCCTGCGCGGCTTCTACGCCTACGAGGACACCCGGACGCCCTTCTACAACACGGTCATCGTCGCCGCCGTCAACGCGGCGGGCTCCGCGGTCTCCTTCTTCGTCCTCCCGGCCCGCTGGGCGGTCGTCGGCATGGCCGCCTCCTACGGTCTCGGCTACGCGGTGGGCGTGGGTGTTGCCTGGCGCCGCCTGCGCACCAGGCTCGGCGGCGACCTCGACGGTGCCCATGTAATGCGCACCTACGCCCGCCTCACCGGGGCCTGCGTCCCGGCCGCCGCCGTGGCCGGCGCGGCCGCCTACGCGGTCACTCAGTGGCTGGGCAGCGGAGTCCTGGGTTCCGCCACTGCCCTTGTCGCCGGCGGGATCGCCCTGGCGGCCGTGTTCCTCATCGCGGCCAAGCGGATGCGGATCGAAGAGCTCAACGCGATGGTCGGGATGGTCCGCGGACGTTTGGGGCGCTGATGCGCACAACCGTCGCCCCCTTTCGTGTGTCGTGCATAGCGTCGGACTGTGGGCACAATTGGCATGGCTTCGCAGACTGGCCTACAGCGCGCAACGGATGGGGAGGCAGGAACGACGGTGGCGGAACGTAGCACGGCTGCCGTCGACGTGGCCGACAACGACGGCGACGAGCCGTCTGCCGCTCAGGCGGCAAAGGCCACGTCCGACGGGGTGGACACCCAGAACGGACGAGCCGCGGACGGACCCATGCCCGACAAGGACGGCGAACGCAAGAACACGGCCTCCACGGCCGCACCCGAACTCCACAGCGGCCACAAGCTCGCCAGACGCTACCGGCTGGAAGAGTGCGTCACCCGTGTGGACGGATTCAGCAGTTGGCGCGCGATGGACGAGAAGTTGCGCCGGGCCGTGGGTGTGCATCTGATGCCCGCCGACCACTCACGGGCACGCTCCGTCCTGGCCGCCGCCCGCTCGTCCGCCCTCCTCGGCGACCCGCGCTTCGTGCAGGTGCTCGACGCCGTGGAGGAGAACGACCTCGTCTACGTCGTCCACGAGTGGCTGCCCGATGCCACGGAGCTCACCGCCCTGCTCGCCGCGGGCCCGCTGGAGGCCCACGAGGCCTACCAGCTCGTCAGCCAGGTCTCCCAGGCGATGGCCGCCGCGCACCGCGAGGGCCTCGCCCACCTTCGGCTGACGCCGAGCGCCATACTGCGTACGTCCACCGGCCAGTGGCGCATCCGCGGCCTCGCCGTGAACGCCGCGCTGCGCGGCATCACAAGCGAGACCCCGCAGCGCGCCGACACCGAAGCCATCGGCGCCCTGCTGTACGCGGCCCTCACCCAGCGCTGGCCGTACGAGAGCGACGCCTACGGCCTCACCGGTCTGCCCAAGGGCGTCGGCCTCATCGCCCCCGACCAGGTCCGCGCCGGCGTCCACCGCGGTCTGGGCGAGCTCGCCATGCGCGCGCTCGCCAACGACGGGGCCACCGCCTCCCGTCAGGAGCCCGCCTGCACCACCCCGGAAGAGCTGTCCAAGGCCGTTTCTGCGATGCCCCGCATCCGTCCGCCGGAGCCCGCCTTCACCGCCCCGCCGGAGTACCAGCACACCACCTACCAGCAGGGCAGCTACGGCCGCACCACGCCCTCCGGCGTGGCCACCGCCCAGAGCCTGACTGTCGCGCCCCCGCCGGCGCCCCTGCAGAGCCGTACCGGCCGCGCGCTCAAGTGGGGTGTCGCCGCCCTGCTCATCGCCGCCCTCGGCCTGGGCAGCTGGCAGCTGGCCGACACCCTCCTGGAGCGCGGCACCCAGAAGGGCAACAACGGTACGAGCAACAACACCAAGCCCGGCACCGACGACAGCGGGGAGAAGAAGGATCCGACCCCGATCACGATCACGGGTGCCCAGGAGTACGCCCCCGACGGCAAGCCGCAGAACGCCGAGGACGTGGCGAACACGTACGACGCGGATACCGCCAGCTACTGGCGGACCAAGAGCTACATCGACGGCCCCGAAGTGAAGATCAAGGACGGCCTCGGAATCGTCTACGACCTCGGGTCCGAGCAAGAGGTCAGCGCAGCCTCGATAGCGCTGAAGTACGGCGGCCCGCACACCACCCTCACCCTGTACGCCACCGATTCGAAGTCCCCCAAGGGCTCCGTCGGCTCCATGGTGAAGATCGCCAACACCACCAGCTCGGAGACGAACCTCCAGTTGACCGCCGAGAAACCGATCACGACCCGGTACGTGCTCGTGTGGATCACAGCCATGCCCCACGCACCGGGCGACACCTACAGCGACTCCGGCTACAAGCAGGCCATCACGGACGTGAAGTTCTCGGGCTGACCGCACCATCGGGAGGGGCTCACCGTTGAACAACACGACACGCGGCGCGTGCAGCGACCAGGAGCTTCTGGCGCTGCACGCGGGCGGTGATCCCGATGCCTTCGGGGAGCTCGTGCGGCGGCATAGGGACCGCCTGTGGGCCGTGGCCCTGCGGACGCTCGGGGACCGGGAAGAGGCCGCGGACGCCGTGCAGGACGCCCTGGTCTCCGCGTACCGGGCCGCGCACACCTTCCGGGGCGAGTCGGCCGTCACCACATGGCTGCACCGGATCACCGTCAACGCCTGCCTCGACCGTGCCCGCAAGGCCGCCTCCCGCAGGACCGCTCCCCTGGACGACACGGAGCGCCTGGAGAGCCTTCTGGAGCCCCACGAGTCCGCCGAGGCACCCGCTGAGCGCGAGGACCTCCACCGACAGCTCCTGGCCGCCCTCAGGACCCTCCCGGACGAGCAGCGAGCCGCCCTGGTCCTCGTGGACATGCAGGGTTACCCCGTCGCCGAAGCCGCCGACATCCTCGACGTGCCCTCCGGCACGGTGAAAAGCCGGTGCGCGCGAGGCCGGGCGAAACTGCTGCCGCTTCTCACTCATCTGCGCACGAATGCCGGGGATAACCCCACCGTCGAGCGGGGAAGGAACCGGACGCCGGGCACGCCCGTCCCACCAGCGGCAGCACAACCCCGGCAACCAGACCCAGACGCTGTGAAGGGCGGAGGTGGACGACCGTGAGCCCTGCGACCGGCACGCCCGGCACGATCCGGCACCCGGACGTCTCGGAGATCTCCGACCTGACCGAGGGGCTCCTCTCCCCGTCCCGAACCGCGGAAATCCGCCGCCATCTCGACGGCTGCAACCTGTGCGCCGACGTCCGCTCCTCCTTGGAGGAGATCCGCGGCCTCCTAGGCACGTTGCCCGGGCCTGCCCGCATGCCCAGCGACATCGCCGGACGGATCGACGCAGCCCTGGCTGCCGAGGCCCTGCTCGACGCCACCCAACCGCGGGACCAGGCCATGCCGGCCCCTCGCTCGCGCACGACGGATCGGGCTGTTTCACGTGAAACAGCGCCCGCCGGTCACCCCACCGGCCCAACCGGCCCCGGGCGACGCCGTGCCCGTCGCCGGATCGCCGTTCTCGGCAGCCTGGCCGGCGCCGCCGTGTGCGCCCTCGGCCTTTTCCTCTTCATCGATTTCTCCGGCACCCCCCACCCCAACACCGCGGCCTCGGACTCCGCCGCCCACCCGCCCGTCAGCGAGGCCGCCGGCGGTACGTACACCGCGCAAGGTCTGAGGGGCAGCGTCCAGCGCCTCATCTCGTCCGGAACGGCTGCCAAGACCGACCCAGGAGAGCAGAACAACACCTACGGGCTGGACGACACCACCGGTGCTCCCCGGGTCGCCCCTGGAGACAGTCGGGCGGCCCCGGCCGTCCCCGCCTGCGTCCGGGACGCCACAGGCCGCTCCGATGCGCCGCTCGCCGCCGAACGCGGCAGCTACCAGGGCTCCGACGTCCACCTGCTCGTCCTGCCGCACCCGGAAGACGCCTCACGCGTGGACGCCTACCTCGTCGACACCGCGTGCGAGAACCCCGGTTCGGCCACCCCGGGGAAGGTCCTCCTGAAGAACACCTATCCGCGAAGCTGACGCGTTCAGGTTCGCACTGCGACGGGTGGGGAATGCGGGCGCCGTAGGATCCGTTGGGTGGGGTGAGAGTCCGCACCGGCCCCCGGTAGGCAGCACGCAGTCCGCAGAGACGAGGAAGAAACCCGTGAGCGACGTTCGAAACGTGATCATCATCGGCTCCGGGCCGGCCGGTTACACCGCCGCCCTGTACACCGCACGCGCTTCGCTCAAGCCTCTGGTCTTCGAAGGTGCCGTCACCGCCGGTGGCGCCCTGATGAACACCACCGAGGTGGAGAACTTTCCCGGTTTCCAGGACGGCATCATGGGCCCGGACCTGATGGACAACATGCGTGGCCAGGCCGAGCGCTTCGGCGCCGAGCTGGTCCCGGACGACATCGTGGCCGTTGATCTCACCGGTGAGATCAAGACCGTCACCGACACCGCCGGCACCGTGCACCGCGCGAAGGCCGTCATCGTCACCACCGGCTCGCAGCACCGCAAGCTCGGCCTGCCCAACGAGGACGCCCTCTCCGGCCGCGGCGTCTCCTGGTGCGCCACCTGTGACGGGTTCTTCTTCAAGGACCACGACATCGCCGTGGTCGGCGGGGGTGACACCGCGATCGAGGAAGCAACCTTCCTCTCCCGGTTCGCCAAGTCCGTGACGATCGTCCACCGCCGCGACAGCTTGCGCGCCTCCAAGGCCATGCAGGACCGCGCGTTCGCCGACCCGAAGATCAAGTTCGCCTGGGACAGCGAGGTCGCCGAGATCCACGGCGAGCAGAAGCTCTCCGGCCTCACCCTCCGGAACACCAAGACCGGTGAGACCTCCGAGCTGCCCGTGACCGGCCTGTTCATCGCCGTCGGCCACGACCCGCGCACCGAGCTCTTCAAGGACCAGCTGGACCTCGACGACGAGGGCTACCTCAAGGTCGACGCCCCCTCCACCCGCACCAGCATCACCGGCGTGTTCGGCGCCGGCGACGTCGTGGACCACACGTACCGTCAGGCCATCACGGCCGCGGGCACCGGTTGCTCCGCCGCCCTCGACGCCGAGCGCTTCCTCGCCGCCCTCGCGGACGTTGAGAAGGCGCACGCAGCGGTCTGACCGGTCCCACCCCCCGCACCAGCCCCACACCCCACCCCGCAGGAAGAACAAGGAGGCCGCTGTGGCCGGCACCCTCAAGAACGTGACCGACGCCGACTTCGACGCCGAGGTCCTCAGGAGCGACAAGCCCGTACTGGTCGACTTCTGGGCCGCCTGGTGCGGACCGTGCCGCCAGATCGCGCCGTCCCTCGAGGCCATCGCCGCCGAGTACGGCGACCAGATCGAGATCGTCAAGCTCAACATCGACGAGAACCCGGCCACCGCCGCCAAGTACGGCGTCATGTCCATCCCGACGCTCAACGTCTACCAGGGCGGCGAGGTCGCCAAGACCATCGTCGGCGCCAAGCCGAAGGCCGCCATCCTGCGTGACCTCGCTGACTTCGTCGAGGTCAAGACCGTCTGACGGCGGCCGATGTTCCACGTGAAACGGCCCGCCCCCTCGGAGGGGGCGGGCCGTTTCACGTACCCGTCAGAGCGGCCGGAGCGCCGGCTCCTTGCGTGCGCCGCCCAGCAGCCGGTCCAGAGCCAGCTCCACGTCTTCCTTCCACGACAGGGTCGACCGCAGCTCCAGCCGCAGCCGGGGATAGGCCGGATGAGGACGTACGGTCTTGAAGCCCACGGCCAGCAGATGGTCCGCCGGCAACAGGCAGGCCGGGCCCTCCCACCGTGCGTCTCCGAACGCCTCGATCGCGCGGAACCCCCTGCGCAGCAGATCCTTGGCTACCGTCTGGACCATCACCCGGCCCAGCCCCTGCCCCTGGTATCCCGGCATGATCCACGCGGTGATCAGCTGAACGGCATCCGGCGAGACCGGACTCGTCGGGAAGGCGGTGGACCGAGGCACATACGCCGGTGGGGCGTACAGCACGAAGCCCACCGGAACCTCGTCCACGTAGACCACACGGCCGCAGGATCCCCACTCCAGCAGGACAGCGGAGATCCACGCCTCCTTCTCTGTCACCGAAGTGCCCGCCTTCACGGCGGCCTCACCGCTGACCGGGTCCAGCTCCCAGAAGACGCAGGACCGGCAACGTCGGGGCAGATCCTGGAGGTTGTCCAGCGTGAGTGGTACCAGCCGACGACCCATGACCGCATCGTATCCACTGGTCCATCGTTCTTCGACAGCAAAGCGAAGGGGCGGATCACGCCGATTCACACCGGCACGATCCGCCCCTCGGCCCACTCGGGGATCACTCCCCGGACAGCCCCTGATCCAGCACCCGGCCCTCGCCCGGTGCGAGCGTCCCCAGAATCCGCTCCAGATCCTCCATCGAAGCGAACTCGACGGTGATCTTGCCCTTCTTCTGGCCCAGGTCCACCTTCACCCGGGTCTCGAACCGGTCCGACAGCCGCGTCGCCAGCTCGCTGAGCGCCGGCGACACCCGGGCCCCCGCACGCGGACCCTTCGGCTTCACCGCGCTCGACGGCTCCGAGGCCATCAGCGTCACGATCTCCTCGACCGCACGCACCGACAGCCCCTCGGCCACGATCCGGTGCGCCAGCCGGTCCTGCTCCGCGGAGTCCTCCACAGAGAGCAGGGCCCGCGCGTGCCCCGCCGAGAGCACCCCGGCGGCCACCCGGCGCTGCACCGGCGGGGACAGCTTCAGCAGCCGCAGGGTGTTGGACACCTGGGGACGCGAGCGGCCGATCCGGTCGGCCAGCTGGTCGTGCGTGCAGTTGAAGTCCTGGAGCAGCTGATCGTAGGCCGCTGCCTCTTCCAGCGGATTGAGCTGGGCACGATGCAGGTTCTCCAGCAGAGCGTCCAGCAGCAGCTTCTCATCGTCCGTCGCACGGATGATCGCCGGAATGGCCTCCAGGCCGGCTTCCCGGCAGGCGCGCCAGCGCCGCTCACCCATGATCAGCTCGTAGCGGCCGGGTGCCGACTGGCGCACCACCACCGGCTGGAGCAGACCAACCTCCTGAATGGAGGTCACCAGCTCGGCGAGCGCGTCCTCATCGAACACCTCGCGCGGCTGCCGCGGGTTCGGCGTGATCGTGTCCATCGGGAGTTCCGCGAACGTCGCTCCCGCCACCGTGTTCGCCTCGGCCTCCGGCTCCGGCTCGGCCACCGGGAGAACCGCGAGCGATGTTTCACGTGAAACATCGGCCTGCGTCAGCGCCGCGAGCTTCGCCGCCGCGACTCCGCGCTCGCTCGTCAACTCCGGCACCGCTGTCGGAGACGTGGAACCAACAGTGCTCGCCGGCAGCGTCTTCTCCTGCGGAGCCTGCGGGATCAGTGCGGCGAGCCCCCGTCCCAGCCCTCTACGTCGCTCACTCACTGGATCCCCTCCGCCATACTCTGCGTGCTGTTCATGCCCGCGCCCAAGTGGGCGTGCTGAGACTCGTACTGCATCCCGACCCCCCGATACGCGATTTCTCGCGCCGCCTCCAGATAGGAGAGGGAACCACTGGAACCCGGGTCATAGGTGAGCACCGTCTGCCCGTAGCTCGGCGCCTCCGAGATGCGCACCGACCGGGGGATGCTCGTCCGGAGCACCTCCTTGCCGAAGTGGCTGCGCACCTCATCCGCCACCTGCGATGCCAGCCGGGTTCTGCCGTCGTACATCGTCAGCAGGATGGTCGACACGTGGAGCGCCGGGTTGAGGTGGGCCCGCACCAGATCGACGTTGCGCAGCAGCTGGCCCAGGCCCTCCAGCGCGTAGTACTCGCACTGGATGGGGATCAGCACCTCGGCGCCGGCCACCAGGGCGTTCACCGTCAGCAGACCGAGCGAGGGCGGGCAGTCGATCAGGATGTAGTCGAGGGGCTGGTCGTAGGCCTGGATCGCCCGCTGAAGCCGGCTCTCCCTTGCCACCAGCGACACCAGCTCGATTTCCGCACCCGCCAGATCGATCGTTGCCGGAGCGCAGAAGAGACCCTCCACGTCGACCACCGGCTGGACGACCTCCAGCAGCGGCCGGCTGTCCACAAGCACGTGGTAGATGGACGGCACGTCCGCGTGGTGGTCGATGCCCAAGGCCGTGGACGCATTCCCCTGCGGGTCGAGGTCGACCACGAGGACCCGTGCCCCGTTCAGAGCCAGCGAGGCCGCCAGATTCACGGTTGTCGTGGTCTTACCCACGCCGCCCTTCTGGTTGGCGACCACGATGACACGAGTCTGATCCGGGCGCGGCATGGCCGCACCGGAGCGTCCCATCGCCTCCACCGCCAGCTGGGCGGATCGACCGATGGGGGTCTCGTTGTCTACAAGGGGTGGGGGCGATGTTTCACGTGAAACATCTTCACCCACCGGTTCAGAGCGGGGACCGGGGACCGGGTCGGCCATCGGCCCCGCGAGGTTGGCGTCGGACCGCACGGTGTCACTCTCCTCGACATCAGGCTCGCGATGAACAGAGCCTGCCATGTCACCGGGGTCGCGAACCAGCGGGGCCCGTACTCCTGTGGATGAATCCACCGATGTGGACAACTCCGTCCCCCTTGTGTCCTTGCGCTGGAGGGGGGACGCAGCCGCACGACCGCGGCTGATGATTCCGTGCAGCAGAGAGCGACGTTTCACGTGAAACACGATGCCCGGACGGAGTCTTCCGGCCTCTACGACACTCCGAAATGCATACCTATAGGGCCCAACACAGACGAAATCTCCGCGCGGGCCCCATACAACCAGCGATTCAGCGACGCCGCCGAGACCGTCCGACCCTGGCTGCCTTAGCCCGCTTGGCCGCGAACCTCACCCCACCGGGGCTTTCTCCGACCTCGACCCGGACCACCGTCGACAGCGGGTCCACCAGCCCCTCGCCCACCTGCAGCACCGAGGTCTTCACCACACCGAGCTTCGTCAGCGCCGCCTTGGCCGACACCAGCTCCTCCTCGGCAGTGTCTCCCTTGAGCGCCAGCATCTCCCCGTACGGACGTAGCAGGGGAACTCCCCAGCCGGCCAGCCGGTCCAGCGGGGCCACGGCACGCGCCGTTACGACGTGCACCGGCTGCAGCTTGCCGAGGACCTCCTCGGCTCGCCCGCGCACCACGGTGACGTGGTCGAGGCCCAGCAGCTCCACGGCCTCCTGGAGGAAGGTCGTCCGCCGCAGCAGCGGCTCAAGCAGTGTGATCTTGAGATCCCGGCGCACCAGCGCCAGCGGGATGCCCGGCAGACCTGCACCCGAGCCCACGTCGCACACGGTGACGCCCTGGGGCACCACCTCCGACAGGACCGCACAGTTCAGCAGGTGCCGCTCCCACAGGCGCGGCACCTCGCGCGGCCCGATCAGGCCGCGCTTGACTCCCGCGTCCGCGAGCAGCTCCGCATACCGCACAGCTTCCGGGAAAAACTCACCGAACACCGCGCGCGCCTCTTCGGGCGCCTCGGGAAGCTCAGCTGCCTCCGTCACGGGGACCGTCCTTCCGTACCTCGTGGTCCCGAAGACCACGTATTCAAGATGCCGCGTCGTTCACATGCCAGGCTGACAAACATCGGCCCCGCCTGCGACACAGACGGGGCCGAACACTCGTGCTGGCGCTCAGGCCGGGAGCACAACGACGAAGCGCTGCGGCTCCTCGCCCTCGGACTCGCTCCGCAGACCGGCGGCCGCCACGGCGTCGTGGACGACCTTCCGTTCGAACGGGGTCATCGGAGCCAGCTTCAGCGGCTCGCCCGACGCCTTCACGTCCGCAGCCGCCTTCGCGCCCAGGGCTGCCAGCTCCTCGCGCTTCTTCGCGCGGAACCCGGCGATGTCGAGCATCAGCCGGCTGCGGTCCCCGGTCTCGCGGTGGACGGCCAGGCGGGTCAGCTCCTGGAGGGCCTCCAGGACCTCGCCGTCGCGGCCCACGAGCTTCTGCAGGTCGCGGCTGGCGGAGTCACTGACGATCGACACCGCGGCACGGTCGGCCTCGACGTCCATGTCGATGTCGCCGTCCAGGTCTGCGATGTCCAACAGACCCTCGAGGTAGTCGGCCGCGATCTCACCCTCCTGCTCGAGGCGGGTCAGGGTGTCGCCACTCTCAGCGGCGGCGGTGGTGGTGCCTTCCGTCACGGGAGGGACTCCTTCTTACTTCTTGGGAGAGGGCTTGCTGGGCGTCTGGCGCTGCGACTTCGTCTGCCGCTTCGGCTGCTGCCGCTTCGCGGCACCGCCGCTCGCGGCGTCCGAATCGGCCGTGGCCTCGGAACTCTTGATCACCGAACCGTCCGCCTGAGCGGCCAGACCCTGCTTCGACAGCGCCGTGATGAACTTCCGCTCGATGTCGTTGCGGTCCGGCCCCTTGGCCACGATGGCAGCGACGATCTTCTTCTTGCCCCGGCCCTTGACCTCACCGTGCGAGGTGGCGTGCTTGAGCAGCCGCGTCAGGTACTGGTCCTGCGCCTTGCTGCCCGGCGTCGGGTTCTGGTTGATCACGTACATCTGCTGGCCCATGGTCCAGACGTTGGTGGTCAGCCAGTAGACGAGGACACCGACGGGGAAGTTGATACCCATGACCGCGAAGATCACCGGGAAGATGTACATCAGCATCTTCTGCTGCTGCATGAACGGCGTCTTGACCGACAGGTCGACGTTCTTCTGCATCAGCTGACGCTGGGTGTAGAACTGCGACAGCGACATCAGGACGATCATGACGGCGGTCACGATCCGGACGTCCGTCAGCGAGGCGCCCAGGGCGGCCACCTTCTCGGAGCTGTCCATGAACTTGGCGGCGATCGGCGCGCCGAAGATCTTGGCCTCACGAGCGCTGTCGACGAGCTCCTGGTTCAGGACGCCGATGGTCTTGCCGTCGGCGATGTTCGCCAGTACGTGGTACAGCGCGAAGAAGAACGGCGACTGCGCCAGGATGGGAAGGCACGAGGAGAGCGGGTTGGTACCCGTCTCCTTGTACAGCTTCATCATCTCTTCGGACTGACGCTGCTTGTCGTTCTTGTAGCGCTCCTGGATCGCCTTCATCTTCGGCTGGAGCGCCTGCATGCCACGCGTCGCCTTGATCTGCTTGACGAAGAGCGGGATCAGGCAGATACGGATCAAGACCACCAGGGACACGATGGACAGGCCCCAGGCCCATCCACTGTCCGGCCCGAAGACCGCCCCGTACAGCGAGTGGAACTGGACGATGATCCAGGAAACGGGTGTGGTGATAAAGCTGAACAGACCGGCGATCGTGTCCACTAATCAGGCTCCTTGAGCATTGCGAGATCTACGCAACGCACTGCGCAGCTGCTCGTGCCAACGCGGGCGTTTACGGGGTGGGACATGGTCCACGCCACCCGGGGACCACGGATTGCACCGCAGGATCCGCCAGGCGGTCAGCGCTGTCCCCTTCACCGCACCATGCCGGTCGATGGCCGTATACCCGTAGTGCGAACACGACGGGTAATAGCGGCACACCGGCCCGAGCAGCGGACTGATCGTCCACTGGTACAGCTTGATCAAAGCGAGCAGCGGGTACTTCATCGAGCCAGGCCTCCCAGGAGCCGCGCCAGAGCGGCATCCAGGTCCCGGGCCAGTTCGTCGGGGCCGGCATCGCCCGCTCCGGGCAACGCTCGTACCACCACCAGGCTACCGGCGGGCAGCTGCGACAGCCGCTCGCGGACCAGATGGCGAAGGCGGCGCTTCACCCGGTTCCGTATGACGGCATTGCCGACGGCCTTGCTGACGACGAAACCCGCACGCGACGAGGGATCGATCTCCCCCGACTCGTGCGGGTCCGTTGCACCGCTTGTACGTAGGTGGACGACGAGGAGTGGGCGACCGGCCCGGCGTCCTCGGCGTACCGCGCTCGCGAAGTCCTCGCGCCGCCTCAGCCGATTCTCGGGAGACAGCACGACGTCACGACCCGCGCGCTGTTACGCGGAAAGGGCGGCGCGGCCCTTGGAACGACGGTTCGCGAGAATCGCGCGACCGGCACGGGTACGCATCCGCAGGCGGAAGCCGTGGGTCTTGGCACGACGGCGGTTGTTCGGCTGGAAGGTGCGCTTGCTCACTCGGGGGCTCCAGAGAATGAATCGTTGTGGCGGGACATCGCCTGGCTGTCACCGTGCGCCCACGAGGAAACTCGCGTGTTCGCCCGAGTGGCACCGCTAAATGATCACTATCAGTGACCTTCGCCCATCGGTAGGCAGGCGGCAGCAGCCATCGACAACTCGACCTCGTTACGGTACGCGCGGCTACGCCATCCGGTCAAACCGAGCCTGCCCTGCCGCACACTGTGCACAGGCTGTGGACAACGACTTGAACCGCAGCCTCCGGCCTGACTACCGTTGTCCGACCCCGGATTTTTTGTCCCGACCGTCCCAAAGAACCACACATTCGTGGGACCCCTGTGAGAGAGCGTGCTCTGTGGCTGACGTACCTGCCGATCTTGCCGCAGTGTGGCCAAGGGTGCTCGAGAAGCTCCTCGGGGAGGGACAGCCGGGCATCGAGCCCAAGGACAAGCAGTGGGTCGAGCGGTGCCAGCCCCTGGCACTCGTCGCCGACACCGCCCTGCTCGCCGTCCCCAACGAGTGGGGCAAGCGCGTCCTCGAAGGCCGCCTCGCCCCGCTGATCAGCGATGCGCTCAGCCGGGAGTGCGGCCGCCCCATCCGGATCGCCATCACGGTGGACGACTCCGCCGGCGAGCCGTCCCCCTCCGCCCCTCCCGTCCAGCAGCCCGGCGGCTACGAGCCGTACGGCGGCCAGCGCTCGGGCGGCGGTCCCTCCGACGATCAGCTCCCCACGGCCCGCCCGGCCTATCCGGACTACCAGCAGCCACGCTCCGAGCCCGGCGCATGGCCCCGCGGGCAGCAGGACGACTACGGCTGGCAGCAGCCGCGCCTGGGCGGCTTCCCCGAGCGCGACCCCTACGCCTCTCCGCAGCCGGGCTACCTCCAGCAGGCCGAGCCCTCGGGCTACGACCAGCAGCAGTACGACCAGTCCTCCTATGACAAGGGCTCCTACGACCAGCAGCAGTACGAGCAGTCCCCGTACGAGCAGCAGCCGTCGCACCAGCCCCATCAGTACGAGCAGACGTCCTACGAGCAGCCCGCGCCGCGCCAGGCTCCCGGCCGGCCCGCCCCGCCGCCGGCCCCGTCCGGCGGCTCCAGCTCCGGTCCCCTGGAGCCCACCGCCCGGCTGAACCCCAAATACCTCTTCGACACGTTCGTCATCGGCGCGTCCAACCGCTTCGCGCACGCAGCCGCCGTGGCCGTCGCCGAGGCGCCGGCGAAGGCCTACAACCCCCTTTTCATCTATGGGGAGTCGGGGCTGGGCAAGACGCACCTGCTGCACGCCATCGGGCACTACGCACGCAGCCTCTACCCCGGCACCCGCGTCCGGTACGTGAGCTCAGAGGAGTTCACCAACGAGTTCATCAACTCGATCCGCGACGGCAAGGGCGACGCGTTCCGCAAGCGGTACCGCGAGATGGACATCCTGCTCGTCGACGACATCCAGTTCCTCGCGAGCAAGGAATCGACTCAGGAGGAGTTCTTCCACACCTTCAACACGCTCCACAACGCCAACAAGCAGATCGTCCTCTCCTCCGACCGGCCGCCCAAGCAGCTCGTCACCCTCGAGGACCGGCTCCGCAACCGCTTCGAGTGGGGCCTGATCACGGACGTCCAGCCGCCCGAGCTGGAGACCCGTATCGCGATCCTGCGCAAGAAGGCGGTGCAGGAGCAGCTCAACGCCCCGCCGGAGGTACTGGAGTTCATCGCCTCCCGCATCTCTCGCAACATCCGCGAGCTGGAGGGAGCGCTGATCCGGGTCACGGCCTTCGCGAGCCTCAACCGGCAGCCGGTCGACCTGGGCCTCACCGAGGACGTCCTCAAGAACCTGATCCCGGGCGGCGAGGACAGCGCACCGGAGATCACGGCCAGCGACATCATGGCGGCCACCGCGGACTACTTCGGCCTGACCGTGGACGACCTGTGCGGCTCCTCGCGCAGCCGGGTCCTGGTCACCGCCCGGCAGATCGCCATGTACCTCTGCCGGGAGCTCACCGACCTGTCGCTGCCCAAGATCGGGGCCCAGTTCGGCGGCCGCGACCACACCACGGTCATGCACGCGGACCGCAAGATCCGCGCTCTGATGGCCGAGCGGCGCTCCATCTACAACCAGGTCACGGAGCTCACCAACCGCATCAAGAACGCCTGAGCGCGGGCAACCGGTCGGCTGGACCGGTGCGGCTCCAGGCCCCTCAAACGCATCCAGAGGGCGCTCCCGGTCCACAACGGGGGCGCCCTTCTTCGTGCGTGCGCCCCTGACCTGTTCGAATACGCCCCCTGAGGGGCAACTCATCCACAGATTCGGCGACTTTCTCCCGTCCACACCCTGGGGACTGCCCGCGTCGCCCACAATTTGTCCACAGGGGTGGCTGTTGAGGATCCATCAGGCCTGGTCAGAACCCTGTGGATTTGTGCGCAAACGTCATCCACAGCCTGTGGACAAAAATCTCGTCCACAGGCCTGTCCACGTCGTTGTCCACCGCCACCCCACAGGTTCCCCCATGCTGTGCACAGGTTCTGCGGACTTCTCCACACCCTTGTCCACTGTTCGGCAACCCGCCACCCCTTCTCACCGCCCGGAGTGAAAGCCGTCACACGGATGTAGACGTTTGGGTTGTGGAGTACCGGGGGAAAGCTGGGGACACACCTGTGGAGTAATCGGGGCCACCTGGGGACAGCCTGTGCAGAACTTTTCGTTCTCCACAGGGACACCGTGTTGTCCACCGGTGCCGCCCACAGGGCCGGTGGATAAAAAACGCACTCTGACCTGCGACGACGGGCTTATCCACCGTTTCCACAGGCCCTACTACTACCCCCATAGAGAGTTAGCCCGGTTTCGGTTTTCAAGCAGGTCCTGTGCACAACTCGTCGGTCGCCCGCCCCGGCGCCTCGCTCCCGACTTGACCGCCGGCCGCACCGAGTGTCGGCGCCGTACGTCAGACTGGTCCCCGGCATCGGTCGAGGCATCGACGAGCCGACGACGAAGGCCGGCAGACGAGCGAGCAACAGCAGGAGGCGGTTCCGGTGAAGATCCGGGTGGAGCGCGACGTACTCGCGGAGGCGGTGGCCTGGGCGGCCCGCAGCCTCCCGGCCCGGCCGCCGGTGCCCGTTCTCGCGGGCCTGCTGCTCAAGGCCGAGGACGGCACCCTGAGCCTCTCCGGCTTCGACTACGAGGTCTCGGCCCGCGTCTCCGTCGAGGCTGACGTCGAGGAGGACGGCACCGTCCTGGTCTCCGGCCGACTGCTCGCCGACATCTGCCGCGCCCTCCCCAACCGGCCGGTGGAGATTTCCACAGACGGTGTACGGGCGACCGTGGTCTGCGGCTCCTCGCGATTCACACTCCACACCCTTCCTGTGGAGGAGTACCCGGCGCTGCCGCAGATGCCGACCGCGACCGGCACCGTGTCCGGCGAGGTCTTCGCCGCCGCCGCCAAGCAGGTCGCCACGGCCGCGGGCCGCGACGACACGCTGCCCGTGCTGACCGGTGTCCGCATCGAGATCGAGGGCGACCGCGTCACGCTGGCCTCCACCGACCGCTACCGCTTCGCGGTCCGCGAATTCCTGTGGAAGCCGGAGAACCCGGAGGCCTCGGCCGTGGCCCTGGTGCCCGCCAAGACGCTCCAGGAGATCGCCAACTCTCTGACCAGCGGCGACACCGTGACCCTGGCGCTGTCCGGCTCCGGTGCCGGCGAGGGCCTGATCGGTTTCGAGGGCGCCGGCCGCCGCACCACCACCCGGCTCCTCGAGGGCGACCTGCCCAAGTACCGGACGCTCTTCCCGACCGAGTTCAACTCCGTCGCCGTGATCGAGACCGCCCCGTTCGTCGAGGCCGTCAAGCGCGTGGCCCTGGTGGCCGAGCGCAACACCCCGGTCCGCCTCAGCTTCGAGCAGGGTGTGCTGATCCTGGAGGCCGGCTCCTCCGACGACGCACAGGCTGTGGAAAGGGTCGACGCCCAGCTGGAGGGCGACGACATCTCCATCGCCTTCAACCCGACCTTCCTGCTGGACGGCCTCAGCGCGATCGCCTCGCCGGTGGCCCAGCTCAGCTTCACCACGTCGACCAAGCCCGCGCTGCTCAGCGGCCGCCCGGCGGTCGACGCGGAGGCCGACGAGGCCTACAAGTACCTGATCATGCCGGTACGCCTGTCCGGCTGACGCTCCACCTGTCGACGTCGGGCCCGGTCTCGCACGCTGCTGCGGGACCGGGCCCGACGTCGTCCACAGGCTGGGGAGGGCGCCGGGAACCCGGCAAGCCGCCCGGCCGCCATGGAGCGCCCGCGGGGCCCGTCGCCACGGCCCGGCGTAGGCTCGGATCCGGTGGGCGACCCCCCGCGCGTCCGCGAGGACACGGCCGGGGCTGCCCCGCAAAGACGGCCACAACGCTTAAGGAACCACCTGATGGAGCTTGGTCTCGTCGGTCTCGGCAAGATGGGCGGCAACATGCGCGAGCGCATCCGCCGCGCAGGCCACACCGTCATCGGATACGACCGCAACCCGGACCTCGCGGACGTCCACAGCCTCCGGGAACTTGTGGACAGCCTGCAGGCCCCCCGCGTCGTGTGGGTCATGGTCCCCGCCGGCGCGGCGACCCAGTCCACCATCGACGAGCTGGGCGAGCTGCTCTCGATCGGCGACGTGGTCGTCGACGGCGGAAACTCCCGCTGGACGGACGACGAGAAGCACGCCGAGGAGCTGGCCGCCAAGGGCATCGGCTTCGTCGACTGCGGTGTCTCCGGCGGCGTGTGGGGCCTGGAGAACGGCTACGCGCTGATGTACGGCGGTGCCAAGGACCATGTCGCACGCGTCCAGCCGGTCTTCGACGCCCTCAAGCCCGAGGGCGAGTTCGGCGCCGTGCACGCCGGCAAGGTCGGCGCGGGCCACTTCGCGAAGATGGTCCACAACGGCATCGAGTACGCCATGATGCAGGCCTACGCGGAGGGCTGGGAGCTCCTGGAGAAGGTGGACTCGGTCACCGACGTCCGCGAGGTCTTCCGCTCCTGGCAGGAAGGCACCGTCATCCGTTCCTGGCTGCTGGACCTGGCCGTGAACGCCCTCGACGAGGACGAGCACCTGGAGCGGCTGAAGGGCTTCGCGCAGGACTCCGGCGAGGGTCGCTGGACGGTGGAGGCGGCGATCGACAACGCCGTGCCGCTGCCCGCGATCACCGCCTCGCTGTTCGCGCGGTTCGCCTCCCGCCAGGAGGACTCCCCGCAGATGAAGATGATCGCCGCCCTGCGCAACCAGTTCGGCGGCCACGCGGTCGAAAAGGCCTGAGCGCCCGCAGCGGGCAGCAGCACAAGCACCACGAAAGAGCAGTTGGGAAGCCGGGGGAGGTCGGCGCCGTATGCATGTCTCGCATCTCTCACTGGCCGACTTCCGCTCGTACGCCCGGGCCGAGGTTCCCCTCGACCCGGGCGTCACCGCTTTCGTGGGCCCCAACGGCCAGGGCAAGACCAACCTCGTCGAGGCGGTCGGCTACCTCGCGACCCTGGGCAGCCACCGGGTCTCCTCGGACGCTCCGCTCGTACGGATGGGCGCGGACCGGGCGGTCGTCCGCGCGGCCGTCACCCAGGGCGAGCGCCAGCAGCTGGTCGAGCTGGAGCTGAATCCCGGCCGCGCCAACCGTGCCCGGATCAACCGGTCCTCGCAGGTCAGGCCGCGGGACGTGCTGGGGATCGTACGGACGGTGCTGTTCGCGCCGGAGGACCTGGCCCTGGTCAAGGGCGACCCGGGCGAGCGGCGCAGGTTCCTGGACGAGCTGGTCACCGCACGCTCGCCGCGGATGGCCGGGGTCCGCTCCGACTACGAGCGCGTCCTCAAGCAGCGCAACACGCTGCTGAAGTCCGCGGCGATGGCCCGTCGGCACGGCGGGCGCTCGATGGACCTGTCCACGCTCGACGTGTGGGACCAGCACCTGGCGCGCGCGGGCGCCGAGCTGCTGGCGCAGCGCCTGGACCTGATCGCGACGCTGCTGCCGCTGGCGGACAAGGCCTACGAGCAGCTCGCGCCCGGCGGCGGCCCGCTGGGGCTGGCGTACAGGTGCTCGGCCGGGGAGCCGGTGGACAGCGGCGGGGCCCGCACCCGCGAGGCGCTCTACGAGGTGCTGCTGGCCGCGCTCGGCGAGGTGCGCAAGCAGGAGATCGAGCGCGGGGTGACGCTGGTCGGCCCGCACCGCGACGACGTGCTCCTGCGGCTGGGGGAGCTCCCCGCCAAGGGGTACGCCAGCCACGGCGAGTCCTGGTCCTACGCGCTGGCGCTGCGGCTGGCCTCCTACGAGCTGCTGCGCTCGGAAGGCAGCGAGCCGGTGCTGATCCTGGACGACGTCTTCGCGGAACTGGACGCGCGGCGCCGGGAGCGGCTGGCGGAGCTGGTGGCGCCGGGCGAGCAGGTCCTCGTGACCGCGGCCGTGGACGACGACGTTCCCGGCGTGCTGGCGGGAGCGCGGTTCGGGGTGTCCGGCGGTGAGGTGACCCGGTTGTGAACGAGCAGGGCAAGGATCCGCAGCAGGGGCGCAGGGTCCCGGAGGCCTCCGGGGTGGACCTGGCCCGCCAGGCCCTCGCTGCTGCGCGCGAGCAGGCGCGGGCCCGTGGCAACGCGGCGGGCGGCAGGAAGCGCCAGCAGCAGCCGGGGCTGCGGTCGGGCGCCCGCGCGGACGGCCGGGACCCGATGCCGCTCATGGCGGCGCTGGACCGGCTGCGCACCGAGCGCGGCTGGGAGATGCCGATGGCGGTGGCGGGCGTGATGGAGCGCTGGCCGCAGATCGTCGGCCCCGAGATCGCTGCGCACTGTGAACCGCAGCGGTACGAGAACCGTGAGCTGGTCGTGAGATGCGACTCCTCGGCGTGGGCGGCGCAGCTGAAGCTGCTGGCCCCGCAGCTGGTGGCGCGGCTGAACGCGGATCTGGGGCAGGGCACGGTCCGCCTGATCAAGGTGCAGGGACCGGGCGGCCGCCCGAAGGGGTACGGGCCGTGGAGGGCTCCCGGGAGCACCGGACCCGGCGATACCTACGGGTGAGTAGCACCCGCGGACCCCTGTCGTGCACGCGTCGGCGGGTGGCGTCCCTCACGGTAGCCGGAGGTTGACAGCCCGAAGCGCTGGGTGCCCGTGTGAGCCTCTTTGAGCCCCTCCCCGGATGTGGGGAGTCGGAGAGAGGAGGTTCAGGGCGGCACATGCGGACTCAGGTACCGGCAAACCCCCATTCATGTCCGTGGTACCGGTAGACTGGAGCAAATCCCGCCCGTTCGCGGGATCACGCAGACAACGCAGATCGACGCGGCCGCTCCCGCCGGCGCACTTGCTGGTCCGGAGTACGGGCTGCGCTGTGCCAGAAAGGGCGCTTCGTGGCCGATTCCGGCGACTCCAACGAGAAGAATTACGACGCCAGTGCGATCCAGGTCCTCGAGGGCCTGGACGCGGTCCGCAAGCGGCCGGGTATGTACATCGGCTCGACGGGTGAGCGTGGTCTGCACCACCTCGTCTACGAGGTCGTCGACAACTCGGTCGACGAGGCGCTGGCCGGGCACGCGGACACCATCGACGTGACGATCCTCGCCGACGGTGGGGTGCGCGTGGTCGACAACGGTCGCGGTATCCCGGTCGGCATCGTCCCGTCCGAGGGCAAGCCGGCCGTCGAGGTCGTCCTGACGGTCCTGCACGCGGGCGGCAAGTTCGGTGGCGGCGGCTACGCCGTATCCGGCGGTCTGCACGGCGTCGGCGTGTCCGTCGTGAACGCCCTGTCGACCAAGGTCGCGGTCGAGGTCAAGACGGACGGCCACCGCTGGACCCAGGACTACAAGCTGGGCGTGCCGACGGCTCCGCTGGCCAAGAACGAGGAGACCGCCGACACCGGCACCTCGGTCACCTTCTGGGCCGACGGCGACATCTTCGAGACGACCGAGTACTCCTTCGAGACGCTGTCGCGGCGCTTCCAGGAGATGGCCTTCCTCAACAAGGGCCTCACCCTGACGCTGACCGACGAGCGCGAGTCGGCGAAGGCGACCGTCGGCGCGGACGACCCGGACGCGGACACGGCGGAGCCCACGGCGCGCACGGTGAAGTACTACTACGAGGGCGGCATCGTCGACTTCGTGAAGTACCTCAACTCGCGCAAGGGCGAGCTGATCCACCCGACCGTCATCGACGTCGAGGCCGAGGACAAGGAGCGCATGCTCTCGGTCGAGATCGCCATGCAGTGGAACTCGCAGTACACCGAGGGTGTCTACTCCTTCGCGAACACGATCCACACGCACGAGGGCGGCACGCACGAGGAGGGCTTCCGCGCGGCGCTGACCGGTCTCGTCAACCGCTACGCGCGTGACAAGAAGCTGCTTCGCGAGAAGGACGACAACCTCGCCGGCGAGGACATCCGCGAAGGCCTGACGGCGATCATCTCGGTCAAGCTGGGCGAGCCCCAGTTCGAGGGCCAGACCAAGACCAAGCTGGGCAACACCGAGGCCAAGACCTTTGTGCAGAAGGTCGTCCACGAGCACCTGAACGACTGGTTCGACCGCAATCCGGTCGAGGCCGCGGACATCGTCCGCAAGGCCATCCAGGCGGCCACGGCTCGCGTCGCGGCCCGCAAGGCCCGCGACCTGACGCGCCGCAAGGGCCTGCTGGAGAGCGCCTCGCTGCCGGGCAAGCTGTCCGACTGCCAGTCGAACGACCCGACCAAGTGCGAGATCTTCATCGTCGAGGGTGACTCCGCCGGCGGCTCGGCCAAGTCCGGCCGCAACCCGATGTACCAGGCCATCCTGCCCATCCGCGGCAAGATCCTGAACGTCGAGAAGGCGCGCATCGACAAGATCCTCCAGAACACCGAGGTCCAGGCGCTGATCAGCGCCTTCGGCACCGGTGTGCACGAGGACTTCGACATCGAGAAGCTCCGCTATCACAAGATCATCCTGATGGCGGACGCCGACGTCGACGGCCAGCACATCAACACCCTGCTGCTGACCTTCCTCTTCCGCTTCATGCGGCCGCTGGTCGAGGCCGGCCACGTGTACCTGTCGCGTCCGCCGCTCTACAAGATCAAGTGGGGCCGCGACGACTTCGAGTACGCGTACTCCGACCGCGAGCGCGACGCCCTCGTGGAGCTGGGCAAGCAGAACGGCAAGCGGATCAGGGAAGACTCGATCCAGCGCTTCAAGGGTCTGGGCGAGATGAACGCCGAGGAGCTGCGCGTCACCACGATGGACGTGGACCACCGCGTGCTCGGCCAGGTCACCCTCGACGACGCGGCGCAGGCCGACGACCTGTTCTCGGTGCTCATGGGTGAGGACGTCGAGGCCCGGCGCTCGTTCATCCAGCGCAACGCCAAGGACGTCCGCTTCCTCGACATCTGAGTCGGCCCGACGCTGACCGCCGCCTGAAAGGATTTCTGACCAGCAATGGCCGACGAAACCACCCCCACCGCAGAGAACCCCGCGGACGAGGAGCCGCAGCTTCGCATCGAGCCCGTCGGGCTCGAGACAGAGATGCAGCGCTCCTACCTCGACTACGCGATGTCCGTCATCGTCTCGCGTGCGCTGCCCGACGTTCGGGACGGCCTCAAGCCCGTCCACCGTCGTGTGCTCTACGCGATGTACGACGGCGGCTACCGGCCCGAGAAGGGCTTCTACAAGTGCGCCCGCGTCGTCGGCGACGTCATGGGCACCTACCACCCGCACGGTGACAGCTCCATCTACGACGCCCTGGTCCGTCTGGCCCAGCCGTGGTCGATGCGCATGCCGCTGGTGGACTCCAACGGCAACTTCGGCTCCCCAGGCAACGACCCGGCGGCCGCCATGCGCTACACCGAGTGCAAGCTGATGCCGCTGGCCATGGAGATGCTCCGGGACATCGACGAGGAGACCGTCGACTTCCAGGACAACTACGACGGCCGCAACCAGGAGCCGACGGTCCTCCCGGCGCGCTTCCCGAACCTGCTGGTCAACGGCAGCGCCGGCATCGCGGTGGGCATGGCCACCAACATCCCGCCGCACAACCTGCGCGAGGTCGCGGCCGGTGCCCAGTGGGCGCTGGAGCACCCGCAGGCCACGCACGAGGAGCTCCAGGACGCGCTCCTCGAGCGCATCAAGGGCCCGGACTTCCCGACCGGCGCCCTCGTGGTGGGCCGCAAGGGCATCGAGGAGGCGTACCGCACCGGGCGCGGCTCCATCACGATGCGCGCGGTGGTCGAGGTCGAGGAGATCCAGAACCGCCAGTGCCTGGTGGTCACGGAGCTTCCGTACCAGACCAACCCCGACAACCTGGCGCAGAAGATCGCCGACCTCGTCAAGGACGGCAAGATCGGCGGCATCGCGGACGTCCGCGACGAGACCTCCTCGCGGACCGGTCAGCGCCTGGTGATCGTGCTCAAGCGCGACGCCGTCGCCAAGGTCGTGCTGAACAACCTCTACAAGCACACCGACCTGCAGACGAACTTCGGCGCGAACATGCTGGCGCTGGTGGACGGCGTGCCGCGCACCCTGTCGATCGACGCCTTCATCCGCCACTGGGTGACGCACCAGATCGAGGTCATCGTCCGGCGCACGCGCTTCCGCCTGCGCAAGGCGGAGGAGCGCGCCCACATCCTGCGCGGTCTGCTCAAGGCGCTGGACGCGATCGACGAGGTCATCGCGCTGATCCGGCGCAGCAACACGGTCGAGATCGCGCGCGAGGGCCTGATGGGCCTCCTGGAGATCGACGAGATCCAGGCGAACGCGATCCTCGAGATGCAGCTGCGCCGCCTCGCGGCGCTGGAGCGGCAGAAGATCGTCGCCGAGCACGACGAGCTGCAGGCCCGGATCAACGAGTACAACGCGATCCTGGCCTCCGAGGACCGCCAGCGCTCCATCGTGAGCGAGGAACTGGCCGCGCTCGTCGAGAAGTTCGGCGACGACCGGCGTTCCAAGCTGGTGCCCTTCGACGGTGACATGTCCATCGAGGACCTGATCGCCGAAGAGGACATCGTCGTCACCATCACGCACGGCGGTTACGTCAAGCGCACCAAGACCGAGGACTACCGCTCGCAGAAGCGCGGCGGCAAGGGCGTGCGCGGCACGAAGCTGAAGCAGGACGACCTGGTCGACCACTTCTTCGTCTCCACCACGCACCACTGGCTGCTGTTCTTCACCAACAAGGGCCGGGTCTACCGCTCCAAGGCGTACGAGCTGCCGGATGCCGGCCGTGACGCGCGCGGGCAGCACGTGGCGAACCTGCTGGCCTTCCAGCCGGACGAGAAGATCGCGCAGATCCTCGCCATCCGCGACTACGACGCGGCGCCCTACCTGATCCTGGCCACCAAGGGCGGTCTGGTGAAGAAGACGGCGCTCAAGGACTACGACTCGCCCCGTTCGGGTGGCGTCATCGCCATCAACCTGCGCGAGACGGAGGACGGCAGCGACGACGAGCTGATCGGCGCGGAGCTGGTGTCCGCCGCGGACGACCTGCTGCTGATCAGCAAGAAGGCGCAGTCGATCCGTTTCACGGCGACCGACGACGCGCTGCGCCCGATGGGCCGCGCGACCTCCGGCGTGAAGGGCATGAGTTTCCGCGAAGGAGACGAACTGCTCTCCATGAGCGTGGTCCGGCCCGGTACGTTCGTCTTCACCGCGACCGACGGCGGCTACGCCAAGCGGACGGCGGTCGACGAGTACCGCGTCCAGGGCCGTGGCGGTCTGGGCATCAAGGCCGCGAAGATCGTGGAGGACCGCGGGTCGCTCGTCGGGGCGCTCGTGGTGGACGAAACGGACGAGATTCTCGCCATCACGCTCAGCGGTGGTGTGATTCGTACGCGCGTCAATGAAGTCAGGGAGACCGGCCGTGACACCATGGGCGTCCAGCTGATCAACCTGGGCAAGCGCGATGCCGTGGTCGGCATCGCCCGCAACGCCGAGGCCGGTCAGGAAGCTGACGAGGTCGAGGTCGACGAGAACGAGACCGAGGCGGCCGACGCACCGGCCGCCGAGGCCGCCGAGGGCACGCAGCCTTCGGCCGGGGAGCACGAGGAGTAAGTCGTGAGTGGAGCCACGGGCGCCGGACCGGCCAAGACTGGAGCGAACGGTGCCCGTGGCCCCGCCGCGGACTCCCAGGGGGGAACCGTGACGGACACCCGAGGACCGCAGGCGCCGGCCGAGGCCGAGCCCGCTGTCGGCACGGACATGGACAAGCCCGCGCAGCCGTACCAGCCGCCGCAGGCGTACTCGGCGCCCTCGGGCCCCGGTGCCCCGCGCGCGGGCGGTGCGGCCGCCACCCAGCGCAAGCCGCGTACGCAGGTCCGTACGACGCCCAGGACGCGCAAGGCGCGGCTGCGGGTGGCCAAGGCGGACCCGTGGTCGGTGATGAAGGTCAGCTTCCTGCTGTCGATCGCGCTGGGCGTCTGCACGATCGTGGCGGCGGCGGTGCTGTGGATGGTCATGGACGCGATGGGCGTCTTCTCGACCGTCGGCGGCACGATCAGCGAGGCGACCGGCTCGAACGAGAGCAACGGCTTCGACCTCCAGTCCTTCCTCTCGCTGCCGCGCGTACTGATCTTCACGTCGGTGATCGCCGTGATCGACGTCGTGCTGGCGACGGCGCTGGCGACGCTGGGCGCGTTCATCTACAACTTGTCGGCGGGATTCGTCGGCGGCGTCGAGCTCACCCTCGCCGAGGACGAGTAGGCCTTCCGGACAAGCGTCGGTGATGGGTCGGATGACCTGCGCAGACGCCCCCCGGGAACCGATTTTGGCCTGACCGGGTCTGTGCGCTAACCTTCAGGAGTCAGCGCGCAGCGCGGAGGGGCTATAGCTCAGTTGGTTAGAGCGCATCCCTGATAAGGATGAGGCCACAGGTTCAAATCCTGTTAGCCCCACAGTGTCGAAGACCCCCAGGCCGAAGGCCTGGGGGTCTTCTTCGTTGGGCCAGTTGGCGGGCCGCCAGGTCACCGATCGGTATCGGTCGGTGTGTATTGTTGGGCGCCAGAAGTCCCCTACGTCAACGAAAGACGAGGTCGCGCGGTGAAGAAGCTGCTCCTGGTCGCACTGGCCGCCATCGGCGGGCTCCTCGTGTACCGCCAGATCCAGGCGGACCGCGCCGAGCAGGACCTGTGGACGGAGGCAACCGACTCCGTGCCCTCTGGTTCCGGTGTGTGAGACCGAAGGCTGAGTTCATGAAGCCCCGGCTGCCGCTGCGGCCGGGGCTTTGTGCTGTTCTGTGACAAAAAATTACGTTTTGCAAAGATTTGGCTTGCGGTAGCAAACGCGGGGTGGGCGTGATGGGTCGGGTACGGACGACGGTGTGGGCGGCGGCCCTCGGCATGGTGGCGGCCGGCGTGCCGGTCACCGCGTACGCCGAGGTGGGCGCGCCCGGGCCGCTGCCCGCCTACCGCGCCGCCGACGGCGCCAGGAAGGTCGAGGGCAAGCCCTCCACGGCGGACGCCCCGCTCATCGAGGCCGGGCACACCTACGAGGACACCATCGGGCCCGGAGACCGCGTCTACCGGCTCGTCCTGGAGCAGGACGGTTCCAACGCCTACGTCTCCGCCGTGCTCCGCCCCCCGGCGGGCGCCAAGGTCTCCGGCAGCGACGGAGTCGAGGTGGAGATCATGACCACCGCCGGGCGTTCCTGTCCGGCGAGCACGGGCCGGGCGACCTTCGGCTACGACGCGGTGCCCCTCGCCGCCGCCGGGGTCCGCAGGGGGGCCGAGGACGACGACTGCGCGCCGGCCGGCGTGTACTACGCCAAGGTCACCCGGACTTCGGCCAAGGGCTCCGACCAGAGTCCCTGGCCGCTCGAACTCAAGGTCCAGCGCGAACCGGGCCGAGGACCGGGCGCCCCCACCACCGCACCCAGCGGCTGGCCCACGCAAGCCCCGTCCCTGCCCGGCACCGAAGCGGTGGGCCGGGCCGGCGGCACGGGATTCAACGACGCACGGGCCCTGGGCGCCGGCGTGTGGCGCGACGAGATGCGTCCCGGGCAGACCCGCTGGTACCGCGTCCCCCTCGACTGGGGGCAGCGGCTCGGCCTCGGCGCCGAGCTCTCCGCCGCGAAGAAGACCAAGGACTTCACCTCCGCCTCGGGGGGACTGAGCGTCACCCTCTACAACCCGTTCCGGAGCCCGGTTTCGGGCAAGGACGTGTCCTACGACGGCGTACAGGCCGGGGTCGTCCTGGAGAAGACCCCGCCGGTCGACTACGGGAACCGTTTCTCCGGTGACCGTGAGACCCAGCCCGTGAGCGTCGCGGGCTGGTACTACGTCGCCGTGACGATGGGCGCGAAAGTCGCCGACTTCACCGAGGACGCGGTACCCGTCCCGCTGACGCTGCGGTTGGAGGTCACCGGTACGCCGGCCAAGGGGCCCGCGTACAAGGAGGATCCGGCCGCGGGCGGGATCGGGGTCGGGGCTGCGGACCGGACGGCGGCGCGGGAGGGGCTCACGGCCCCGGAGGCCGTCGAGGCGGCCGGGACCCGCTCGCTGATGCGCGTCGTGGCGGGCGCCGGCTTCGGCGCCGGGACGCTGCTGCTGGCGGTGCTGGGCGGCTGGGTCCTGCTCGGCCGGCGGGGGCGCGGCGCTACAGCCGGCTGAGGGCCCAGACGCCGACCGCGAAGCACAGCAGCGCCGCGGCGAGCAGTGAGGCCACCGCCTTCGGCGGGGGCGGGGCGATGCCGCCGCGCTTCCCGACCGGCGCGGCCGGGACCGCTGCGGGTGCTGCCGGGACCGCTGCGGCCGGCGCCCCCGGTGTCCCGGCCACGGCCGGCGGCGGCAGGTGGAAGCTGCCCGTCTCCGAGGGGCCGTACGAGGGCCCGTACGGGGCGGCGTGGACCGCGGAGGCGGCGGCCTGCCGAGGGACCGGGGGCGGGGTGGCGGAGGCGCCGCGGGGGTCGGTGCGCGTGGGCTCCGAGGCCAGGGTGACGGCGGATCCGCCGGGTACGGCAGCGCCCGCCGTGGGCGGCTGCGGGGCGACGGCTGCCGCTGCGGCGGGCGCGGACGCAGCCGTTCCCGTCGGGCCGTCGGGGCCGAATCCGGGCGGGAGCGGACCGAGTTGGTCGACCACCTCCACCGGATCCTCGTCCGGGGCGGGCGGGGGCAGCAGCTCCACGGCCCCGGCAAGGGCCTTGCGCGCCCCCGTGGCGGTCCGGAATCGGTTCTGGGGGTTGGGCTGCAGGAGGTTCGCGACGACGTCCCAGAGCGGGCCGGGGACGCCGTGCGGTGCGTCCGGGGTCCCGTGGGCGAGGAAGTGGTCCACCAGGGCCTGCGAGTCGGGTTTGCAGCCCTGGAGGAGGTACAGCGCGACCAGCCCGACGGCGAAGAGGTCCGCGGCGAAGTCGGGCTCCGCACCCATGAGTTGCTCGGGTGCGAAATAACCAGGCGTGCCGACCACGTAGTCGGTCTCGGTCAGGCGGGGCTCGCCCTTGCGCATGGAGATGCCGAAGTCGGACAGCCGCAGGTGCGGCCGCCCGCTTCCGGTCGCCTCCAGCAGGATGTTGGCCGGCTTGATGTCGCGGTGCACGACACCTTCCGCGTGCACGGCCGCCAGGCCCGACAGGAGCTGGTCGAGCAGGGTGCACACGAAGCGGGGCGGTAGGGGGCCGTAGTCCCCGATCACGTGGCCGAGGGAGCCGCCGCCGACCAGGTCCATGGTGAACAGGACCTTGTCGTCGTCGGCCGCCCAGCTGGCAGGAGCCAGTACGTGCGGGTGGTCGATCCGCAGCGCCTGCTCCCGTACGAACCTCAGGAGCGTGTGCGCGTCGCTCTGCAGGAGTACCTTCGCGGCGACATACCGGCGGCGGCGGTGGTCCCAGGCCCGCCATACGGCACCCGCGCCACCGCGCCCGATCGGATCGATCAGCTCGTACCGGCCGGCGAAGACCTCACCCATCGCTGCGCCCGTCCCCCGTCACCCGTTGTCCGTCCTCGTGCGTGTCAGTTCTGGTGCGCCTCGTAGTGGGCGACCGCGTCCGCGGTGCGGCCCGCCCCGTACACACGGAGGAACTCTGCCAGTTCCGGGTGGCTGGGAGCGAGGCTGTTGGCCGCGTCGATGATGTCGCCGGCCGCGGAGACCGAGCGCAGCAGCGACTGGATCTCGCGGACCACGCGCTTGACGGTGGGGGCGCCGGAACCGGTGGTGGTCTGGCCGCTGCTGCTGAGGACGGATCCGCCCTGGGTCTTCTTGATCTCGTCCATGCGGTCGGCCGCTTCCGCCGCGCTGACACTGCCGTCGGCCACCTGTCCGGCGAGGTCCTGGAGGGCCTGGACGCGCTGGACCACGGCAGGGTTTCCGATCTTGGCGCGCTGGCCGCTCATCAGCTGGGACAGCATGGGCGCCGACAGTCCGAGTACGGCAGCGAGCCGGGCCTGGTTGAGGCCCAGGTCGTCTATGAGCCTGCGGAAGAGCGCTCCCAGCGGCTCTCCGTACCAGCTGCGCTGAAGCTCTCTGGCTCTGGCCGTGGCCTCTTGCTGCACTGCGTCCACTCTTACTACTCCCCTTCGCTGGTGCGAACCTCGCGAGCATCTTACGGAGAGTGGTCGCAAGGCGGGAGTCCCTATCATTTTGCGAGATGAGGGGGTAAACCCGGTACTCTGTTCTGCGGAACGACCACATCCCTCCCACGGGACCGGTGTGTCCAGTTCCATGGGGCCTTAGCTCAGTTGGTAGAGCGCTGCCTTTGCAAGGCAGATGTCAGGAGTTCGAATCTCCTAGGCTCCACAGTGAAGTGCCCTCCGACCTGCGGAAACGTTGTCGGGGGGCCTTTTTCATGTCCTGGCGCGGGGTGCCTGCCCGGTCGTACGTCGGGCGGGGGCCCGGGGGCACCGAAGGTCTGCCCGACCGTCCCTCCCCGAGATGCCCCGCCAGGTCCCGGGCGGGGCCCGCGGTGCAGATCCCTCGACCGGGCCGCCCCCGACCTCCGGCTCCCGCGGCTGCGGCCGGCCGGCTACCGACCGGGCCCGCAACGGAGTTGATCGTCCGGGGCCGCAGTTCCTCCCCCGGTCCACCGGGCGGCGGCGTGGAATGAGGCCCTCACCTCGCGGAGGGGCGGGCGATACCGAAAAGGGCGATACCGAAAAGGGCGACGACCGAGGTGCACCGGTAGAGCCGGCAACACTCCGACGTGTCCGCCGGTTTGACCGCCACGGGCAGGGGGCGGCCCTCGGTGAGCGTGCGTGCCCGGCGGCTGCCGCCGCACCGCTGCCGAGGCCTTTCGTCAGCGGATCCGCAGCGCGGCGGCACATTCGAAGGCGGTGCGGGGGACCCGGTGGGGCGGCAGGCCGCCGGGGACCGAGGCGTCCGGGGCCGCGCTCGGGGGGTTCCGTCGTGTCGCACATGCAGGGCCCGGGCCTTCCCAGTGCGTGCCCGCGGCCGCGTCCCCCGGACGGCCCCGTCGCTGGGCCGCCCGCCGCATGGTGGCGGACAGTGGAGGAAGGGCATCGACACAGGGGGGACCCCTCACGCCGGAGGCGTACAGACATGGGACTCTTCGACTTCCTGAAGTCCGACAAGAAGAAGGCGCACGAGAACGCCGAGAAAGCGCAGACTCAGGTGCAGCAGGCGGCCAAGGGGCCTGGCCCCGTCAGGAGCGCCGCGGCCGACGCCGCCTCGGCGACCAGGGCCGCCGCCGAGCGTATGGCGGCCGCCGCCCCGCCCGAGCGCAGGCCCGCCCCCGCGACCCCGACCCCCGGCTCCGCGGCGCACAAGGCGGTGCCCGCACCGCCCAGGCCCGCCGCGATGCCGAAGCCCTCGCCGCCGTCCACCCCGACGGGGGCGGCGCACACCCCCACGCCCCACTCGGCCGCGCACAAGGCGGTGCCCGCGGCCCCGGTGGCCAAGCCGCAACCCACCGCGAAGAAGCGCACCTACACCGTCAAGCAGGGGGACACACTGGCCTCGATCGCCGGCCGTGAACTCGGCAACGAAGCGCGCTGGCGCGAGCTCTACGCCATGAACAGAGGTGTCATCGGCGCCAACCCCGACCTCGTACCGCCGGGCGCGGTGCTGACGCTCCCGTCCTGAACGACACGGGCAAGGGCCCGTTCCCCTCGGGGACCGGGCCCTTGCCCGTCACTCGTCGACCGCCCCGGGGCGGCCTACGGGGCCGAGCCCGGCTCCGGGCCCGCGTCCGCCTCGCGCTCCTTCTCCGCCAGCTCCTCGTCGAAGCTCGCCGGCGCGGCGTCGCGGTCGGACAGCTCGGTCGCCGCGGGCGGCTCGACCAGCCAGTCCGGGTTGGACTGCTGGTCCCACCAGCGCCACGCCAGGTAGGCGCCGGCCGCGAGCAGGCCGACGAGCGCGGCCCCGCGCAGCACCTGGCCGCGGCGGCGTGCCCGCTCGTGCTTGCGCACGAGCTTCTGCACTTCCTTGGCCGTCACCTGGCCGCGCAGCGCCGCCAGTGCCGCGGTCGAGCGCGACGCGGCCTCCTCGGCCACGGGCGTGGCCGCCGCGATGGCGCTCTCGATCCTCGGCTGCGTGTAATCGGCCGCCTGACGGGCCGCCAGCCGCGTCTGGTGGACCGCCTTCGTCGCAGCCCGGTCCACGGGTGGCGGCACGTGCGCCCGCGCCGCCTTCAGACGCGGATGCAGATGGCAGTCGTAGGTCATCCTGGCTTGGCGCGCGGCCCCGGTGGCCGCTTGGGACACCATCGGCGTCAGCCGTTCATTGGCCTCGTGCGCGTAGTGCACCGCAGCGTCCCTGGCGGATTCCGCGTACGGCGCCACCATTTCAGCCGCGTACCGCACACTCTCCCTGGCGCTCTCCGCTGCCAGGCGCGCGCTGTCCTTGCCGGTCACGGGATCCTCCTCCTCGGTGGCGGACACAGTTCACCTTTCCACCCTTTGTCGGATCATGCCTGCCATTGCGTCGACAGGCATGCGTGACAGGGCATACGGGTGGACGATTTCAGTGCTGCGGAGCGCTCCGTGCGACCATCTGGACCGACAGTGATGACTATGGAAGGCAGATCCGTGGCCGAGAAGCTCTACGCCACCCTGAAGACCACCCACGGCGACATCGAGATCGAGCTGCTGGAGAACTTCGCGCCGAAGACCGTCCGGAACTTCGTCGAGCTCGCCACGGGCGCCCGCGAGTGGACCCGTCCCACGGACGGCCAGAAGACCACGGACCCGCTGTACGACGGCACCGTCTTCCACCGCGTCATCAGCGGCTTCATGATCCAGGGCGGCGACCCGCTCGGCAACGGCACCGGCGGCCCGGGCTACGCGTTCGCGGACGAGTTCCACCCCGACCTGGCCTTCACCAAGCCTTACCTGCTCGCCATGGCCAACGCCGGCCCGGGCACCAACGGCTCGCAGTTCTTCATCACCGTCGCCCCGACCGCCTGGCTGACGCGCAAGCACACCATCTTCGGCGAGGTCGCCGACCCGGCGAGCCGCAAGGTCGTGGACGCCATCGCCGCCAGCGCCACCAACTCGCGCACCGAGCGGCCGCTGGAGGACGTGATCATCAAGTCCGTCGTCGTCGAGAAGCGCTGAGGACCGGTCCGCCCCGTCCGGCTCGGGGCCCCGCGCCCCGGGAACCTTTCCGCCCCGGCCCCCCGGGAACCTTTCCGCCCCGCCCGTCCGTACTGGATACGTACCGGACCGGCGGGGTGCACACGCCCTGCCCCGCCGCCGACCGAGGGGACCGATGGACACCGACCGTCTGCCGGGCTGCTACCGCCACCCGGACCGCGACACGGGGATCAGCTGCACCCGCTGCGAGCGCCCCATCTGCCCGGACTGCATGATCAGCGCCTCGGTGGGCTTCCAGTGCCCCGACTGCGTCCGCGAGGGCTCCGGGACCGGGCACCGGCCCGCCGCCAACGCGCCGCGCACCATCGCGGGCGGGGTGGTCGCCGACGACCCCCACCTGGTCACCAAGATCCTCATCGGGATCAACGTCGCGGTGTTCCTCGCCGGGCTCGCGGCCCCGACGATCGTGATCCAGCTCGAGCTGCTCGGCCGCTACGTCGAGTACTTCGGCGCCCCGCTGGAAGGGGTCTCCACCGGCCAGTACCACCGGCTGCTGACCTCGGTGTTCCTGCACGTCGAGTGGTGGCACATCGTCGGCAACATGATCGGCCTGTGGGTCATCGGCGGCCCGCTGGAGGCGGCCCTGGGCCGGGCCCGCTACCTTGCCGTCTACCTGCTCTCGGGCCTGGGCGGCAGCGCCCTCGTCTACCTGCTGACGGAGCCGAACACCCCGACCCTCGGCGCCTCCGGAGCCGTCTTCGGCCTGCTCGGCGCCACGGTGGTGCTGGCGCGGCGGCTGCGGTACGAGATGCGGCCGGTGATCGTCATGGTCGTGCTGATGCTGGTGCTGACCTTCGTCCCCTTCGGCGGCACCCTGAACGTGTCCTGGCAGGCCCACGTGGGCGGGCTGATCACCGGTGCCGTCGTCGGGCTGGGCATGCTCACGCCGACCGCCGCCAGGCATCGCGCACTCGTCCAATGGGGCACCTGTGCGGTGGTGTTTCTGCTGGCAGCAGCCCTGATCATGCTCCGTACGGCGGAACTCACCTGATCACACCGGCGTCAACTCTCCACAGAGTTATCCACAGATCTTCTGTCTTTTCCTCAGGTGTGGATGACGCTGTGGATAACTCATGGGGAGAGCTTCCGTCAGAGGCTGCCGGGTGCTACTTCCACTGCGTGGATACGCCGAATCCCGCCGCGATGAAGCCGAAACCGACCACGATGTTCCAGTTGCCCAGAGCCTCGACCGGCAGCTGGGTCTCGGTCACGTAGAAGACGACGATCCACGCGAGTCCGATCAGGAAGAACGCCAGCATGACCGGGGCGACCCAGCTGCGGTTCGTCAGCCGGATGTTCTGCGGCTGCCGCGCGGGCGGCGGCGTGTAGTCGTCCTTCTTGCGGATACGTGACTTCGGCACGAGGGGCTCTCCTGTCGATGCGCTGGGGACCTTGCCTGCCCCGGGCGTCCGTTAGCGTAGTGGACCTGTGGCGTTGAAGGAGAAGGGTACGTTGAGCAATTCAGACGACTCCTCCGCGGGTCCCCGTCGGCGGGCCAGGCCGGCCCGGTTGCTGACGGCCGCCGTCTTCGCCCTGGCCGGGCTGCTCTTCGTCACCAGTTTCAACACTTCCAAGGGTACGAACATCCGGACGGACGCCTCCCTCCTCAAGCTGTCCGACCTCATCAAGGAACGCAGCCAGGACAACGCGGAGCTGGAGGAGAGCACCGGAGCGGCCCGCCGCCGCGTGGACGCCCTCGCCGACCGCGACGACGGAAGCACCACGGCGCAGGACGAGAAGCTTGCCGCCCTGCGCGCGGC
The DNA here is from genome assembly GCF_055587885.1 of Streptomyces sp. NPDC046349. Taxonomy (NCBI): domain Bacteria; kingdom Bacillati; phylum Actinomycetota; class Actinomycetes; order Kitasatosporales; family Streptomycetaceae; genus Streptomyces; species Streptomyces sp. NPDC046349. The sequence continues at coordinate 407,284 of NZ_JBVJFK010000004.1, read as the reverse complement.
CTCGGGCACCGAGGAGCTCTCCGGCAAGGGCTTGACCGTCACCCTCAACGACGCCCCGCCCAACGCCACCGCCCGCATCCCCAACGTGCCCGAGCCGCAGCCCAACGACCTGGTGATCCACCAGCAGGACCTCCAGGCCGTGGTGAACGCCCTGTGGCAGGGCGGCGCCGAGGGCATCCAGGTCATGGACCAGCGGCTCATCTCCACCAGTGCGGTGCGCTGCGTGGGCAACACTTTGATCCTCCAGGGCCGCGTCTACTCGCCCCCGTACAAGATCTCGGCGGTCGGGGACCCGGCGGCGCTGAAGAAGGCCCTCGCCGCCTCCCCGGCCCTGCAGAACTACCAGGCGTACGTGAACGCCTACGGTCTGGGCTGGAAAGTGGACGAGCACAAGGCGCTGACACTTCCCCCCTACTCCGGCACAGTGGACCTCCACTATGCGAAGCCGGTGGGCACCACCCCGTGACCGGGTCCGTCCCGACGCCGTACTGCGCCTGGCGGTACGGACGTTCAGCGAGGTGTGCCTGACGGCGGGCACGCTGATCGTGCTCTTCGTCGCCTACGTCCTGCTGTGGACCGGCGTGAAGGCGGACCGGGCCGCGGACGGCGAGATGGCCCGCCTGCGCGACGGCTGGGCGGCTTCCGCACCGCAGGGTGCCCCGGCCGCGGCCCCCGGCCCGGCCGCGTCCGCCGCCCCGGAGGAACCGCGCTACCCGGCGGGCCGGGCCTTCGCCGAGATGTACGTCCCGCGCTTCGGGCCGGACTGGGTCCGGCCCGTCCTGGAGGGCACGGACCCCGAGCTGCTGAAGAAGGGCCTGGGTCACTACGCCGCCACAGCCCGCCTCGGAGCCGTCGGGAACTTCTCGGTGGCCGGCCACCGCCGCACCTACGGAGACCCCTTCAAGGACTTCCCGAAGCTGCGCCCGGGGGACGAGGTGATCCTCAAGGACGCGGGCACCTGGTACACGTACACGATCCGGGGCGGGCCCCTGCGCACCCTGCCCACCGACATCGGGGTGGTCGATCCGCTCCCGCGGAAGTCCCCGTTCACGGCACCGGGCCGGTACCTGACGCTGACCACCTGCGACCCGGAATGGGGGCACAGCCACCGGCTGGTGGTCTGGGCGGAACTGACCGGGACGCGTTCCGCCGGCCAGGGCCGGCCGGGGGGTTCGTCCAGGTGACCCCCTCCGCCGGGCCGCTGCCTTTAGTCTGTTGGCGTACCGCCCCAGCGGTGCGTTGGACGAATGTGGACGAAAAGGAATCAGGCGGCATGTACGGCTGGATCTGGCGGCACTTGCCGGGCAACGCGTGGGTACGCGCGCTGATCTCCCTCGTACTGGTCCTCGCCGTGGTCTTCGTGCTGTTCCAGTACGTCTTCCCGTGGGCCGAGCCGCTCCTTCCGTTCAACGATGTGACGGTGGACGAGGGATCGGGAGCCACTCCGTGAGCGCACGCATTCTGGTGGTCGACAACTACGACAGCTTCGTCTTCAACCTGGTCCAGTACCTCTACCAGCTCGGAGCCGAATGCGAGGTGCTGCGCAACGACGAGGTCGCCCTCGCGCACGCACAGGACGGATTCGACGGCGTACTGCTCTCCCCCGGGCCGGGCACCCCCGAGGAGGCCGGCGTCTGCGTCGACATGGTCCGGCACTGCGCCGACACCGGCGTCCCCGTCTTCGGCGTGTGCCTCGGCATGCAGTCGATGACGGTCGCCTACGGCGGCGTCGTGGGCCGGGCCCCCGAGCTGCTGCACGGCAAGACCTCGCCCGTGGTGCACGGGGGCCTCGGCGTGTTCGAAGGCCTGCCTTCGCCGTTCACCGCGACCCGGTACCACTCCCTCGCGGCCGAGCCCGAGACCCTGCCCGACGTCCTGGAGGTCACGGCCCGGACCGAGGACGGGATCATCATGGGCCTGCGTCACCGGGAGCACGACGTCGAGGGTGTGCAGTTCCACCCCGAGTCGGTGCTGACCGAATGGGGTCACCGGATGCTCGCGAACTGGCTGGTCCGGTGCGGTGACGCCGGCGCGGTGGAGCGCTCGGTGGGGCTGGCCCCGGTGGTGGGCAAGGCCGTCGCGTGACGACGGTCGCGCCGTCCGCGCCCACCGAGGGCCGGGCCGCGCGACGCAGGGCAGCTCAGGAGGCCGCGAAACGGGCCGCCAGGAACACCCGGAGGCGGGGCGGGCGGCGGCGCAAGCGGCCGGCATCCGGCGGCCCGGCGGTCATCGCGAGCCGGTTGGGCGGGGAGCTCTTCATCACGGTGGGCCTGGTGATGCTGCTGTTCGTCGCCTACCAGCTCTGGTACACGAACCTCGTGGCGGAACGGACGGCGAACGGCGCCGCCGGCTCCCTGCAGCAGACCTGGGAGAGGCAGCCGGACGGCGGTGCCGCCGCACCGCCCGCCACGGCCTTCGAGCCGGGCCAGGGCTTCGCGATCCTGCACATCCCCAAGCTGGACGTGAAGGTCCCGGTGGCCGAGGGCATCAGCAAGACGAAGGTCCTGGACCGGGGCATGGTCGGGCACTACGGCGAAGGCGCGCTGAAGACCGCGATGCCGGCCGACAAGCAGGGCAACTTCGCGGTGGCCGGACACCGCAACACGCACGGGGAGCCGTTCCGGTACATCAACCGGCTGGTGCCCGGGGATCCCGTCGTGGTCGAGACCCGGGACGCCTATTACACGTACGAGATGACCTCGTCGCTCGCGCAGACGCCGCCGACGAACATCGGGGTGATCAAGCCCGTGCCGGAGGGTTCGGGGTTCACTTCCGAGGGCCGGTACATCACGCTGACCACCTGCACCCCGGAGTTCACCAGCACCTACCGGATGATCGTATGGGGCAGGATGACCGAGGAACGCCCCCGCAGCCAGGGCCCGCCGCCCGCGCTGACCCAGTAAGGACGAATCAAGCAGTGTCTCGTGCCAGCCGCCGCGCCGCGGCCCCGTCCGCCGGCAGCCGCAGTGTGCTCGCCGGGTTCCTGAGCCTGCTGGGCGAGGTCCTGATCACGACAGGCCTGGTGCTGGGCCTGTTCGTGGCCTACTCCCTGTGGTGGACGAACGTCCTCGCGGACCGGCAGGCCGCCGCGCGCGGCGACGAGATCCGCCGGCACTGGCAGGAGCAGGCCCCCGAGCAGGCAGGCCCGGGGGCGCTCGACACCCGGGGCGGGGTCGGCTTCCTGCACGTGCCCGCCATGAAGAACGGCGAGGTGCTCGTCAAGGCGGGCACGGCGCCGGACATCCTCGACGACGGCGTGGCCGGCTACTACACGGAGCCGGTGAAGTCGGCGCTGCCGTGGGACGAGAAGGGCAACTTCTCGCTCGCCGCGCACCGCGACGGGCACGGGGCGAAGTTCCACAACATCGACAAGGTGAGGAACGGCGACGCGGTCGTCTTCGAGACCCGGGACACCTGGTACGTCTACAAGGTCTTCGCCGAGCTGCGCCAGACCTCGAAGTACAACACCGACGTGATCACTGCGGTCCCCAAGGAGTCCGGCAAGACCGCCCCGGGCCGGTACATCACGCTCACCACGTGCACACCGGTCTACACCTCGAAGTACCGGTACGTCGTCTGGGGCGAGCTGGTCCGTACGGAGAAGGTGGACGCGAAGCGGACGCCTCCGGCGGAGCTGCGCTGAGGCAGGCCCGGAACAGGTCGCGGACAGCCCCGAGAGCGACTGCGGCACCCCGGATGCCCCAGGGGCCCCATGAGCCCCGGACAGGCCCGCAGACGGCCGTCTGGCGTCGTTCGTGTCGCAGGGGCGCATGAAAAAGGTCCGGCCCCCCTACACCGAGGGGCCGGACCTTTTCGCCGCAGTCGGCGAGGCGGGTGCTAGCGGCGGCCGCCGCCGGTCAGGCCTCCGAAGAGACCGCCGTTGTTGTTGCCGCCGTCCTGCTGGCCGGCCATCGTGAACACGTTGACGGCCTGTCCCGAGGTGCCCGGAGTACCCGGCTGCGGGTCGGTGCCCATCACGATCGCGTTGTCGTCCGACGGCCCGGTGACGATGCCGAGCCGAAGGTTGGCGCGCTGCAGGTCGTTCTTGTACTGGCCCAGGGTCCGGCCGGCGAAGTTCGGGACGACCGTCGCCTGCGCTGCCTTGGCGATGGTGATGTTCACCGTCTTGTTCTGCTCGAGCTGCTGGCCCGCCGCGAACTGCTGGAAGACGACCGTGCCCGGAGCTGCTCCCGGCTGCTCGGACTCCGTGACGCTGCCGAGCCGCAGGTTGACTGCCTTGAGGGCCTTCTCCGCCTCGTCCTTGGTCTTGCCCTTCAGCTCGGGGACCTCGGACTTGGACTGCTCCTTGGCGACCGTCAGCGTGATGACGCTGTTCTTCTCCGCCTCGGAGCCGGGCTTCGGGTTCTGCTCCAGCACGGTCCCCGGGGTGCGGTCGGACTCCTGGGTCTTGCGGTCGACCTGGAAGCCCTTGTCCTTGAGCGCCTTCTCGGCCTCCTCGTACTTCATGTTGAGCACGTCGACGACGGAGACCTTCGGAGCACCCGAGGAGATGGTCAACGTGACCGTGGAGCCCTCGTCGACCTTGAGACCGGCCGCCGGGTCCTGCTTGCAGACGTTGCCCTTGGGCTGGTCGTCGCAGGGTTGGTCGGCGCCCTTGACCATCTTGAGCTTGGAGTTCACGACGCTCTTCGTCGCCTCTTCCAGGGACTGGCCGACGACCTTGGGCACGGTGGGCCGGTTGTCCGCGGTGTCACCGAAGAGGGAGCGGCCGATGAGGATCGCGCCGACCAGGACGAGGAGGCCGGCCGCCACGAGCAGCACGGTGGACGCCCTGCTCTTCTTCTGGCTCTGGCGGCGGTTCGAGCCCTGGTCGTAGCCGCCGTGGCCCTGGTCGCCGTAGCCGTAGCCGCCGTCGCCCGGGGGCATGGGCGGCATCATCGACGTCTGGGCGCCCGGGTCGGCGGTGCGCAGGGCGGCGGTGGGCTGGTCGTAGCCCTGCGGGCCGTAGCCGTGGCCCTGCTCGTGCGGGTAGCCGTAGCCGGCCGCGCCCATGGCGGCGGTGGCGGCCACGGGCTGGCCGTCGAGGCAGGCCTCGATGTCGGCGCGCATCTCGTCCGCCGACTGGTAGCGGTAGTCGGGGTCCTTGACCAGTGCCTTGAGGACGATGGCGTCCATCTCGGGCGTGATCTCGGGGTCGAAGTTCGACGGGGGCTGGGGCTCTTCCCGTACGTGCTGGTAGGCGACGGCCACCGGAGAGTCGCCGACGAACGGGGGCCGGACGCTGAGGAGCTCGTAGAGCAGGCAGCCCGCGGAGTAGAGGTCGGAGCGCGCGTCGACCTGTTCGCCCTTGGCCTGCTCCGGGGAGAGGTACTGGGCGGTGCCGATGACGGCGGCCGTCTGCGTCATGGTCATGCCGGAGTCGCCCATGGCGCGGGCGATGCCGAAGTCCATGACCTTCACCTGACCGGTACGGGTCAGCATCACGTTGGCGGGCTTGATGTCACGGTGCACGATGCCGGCGCGGTGCGAGTACTCCAGGGCCTGGAGGATGCCGATGCACATCTCCAGCGTCCGCTCGGGCAGCAGCTTGCGGCCCGAGTGCAGCAGCTCGCGCAGCGTGGAACCGTCGACGTACTCCATCACGATGTACGGGATGGAGATGTTGTCGACGTAGTCCTCGCCGGTGTCGTAGACGGCGACGATCGCGGGGTGGTTCAGCGACGCGGCCGACTGGGCCTCGCGCCGGAACCGGGCCTGGAAGGACGGGTCGCGGGCGAGGTCGGCGCGCAGGGTCTTGACGGCGACGGTACGGCCGAGCCGGGTGTCGTGGGCGAGGTAGACCTCGGCCATGCCACCGCGGCCGAGCACGTGGCTCAGCTCGTACCGGCCGCCGAGGCGACGCGGCTCTTCCATAACGTTGCAGCCCTCTCCGTCAGTCCCGACCGCACCTGTGTGTGGTCCGGCGGTGTGCTGTTCGCGCAAAGGCTACCGGCCGATCGTCCGTGATCGGTTCGTGGCCACAGGCTGATACTGGACCGGTACCGTACGCGCGGATCCGGGTCGGATTCAGTGACGTGCGTCACGTCGCCGGCCCGTGATCCCCTGTTCCCCCTCAGCTGTTGAGCACCGCTTCCATGACCGCCTTGGCGACGGGAGCGGCCAGACCGCCACCGCTGATGTCGTCACGGGCGGTGCCTTCGCTGTCCTCGATGACGACGGCGACGGCGACGGGCGAGGTGCCGTCCGAGTTCTCGGCGTAGGAGATGAACCAGGCGTACGGGCGCTTCTTGTTGCCCTCGCCGTGCTGGGCGGTGCCGGTCTTGCCGCCGACCGTGATGCCCTTGATCCTGGCCTTCTCGCCGGTGCCCTTCTCGACGACGTTGACCATCATCTGCTGGACCTTCTGCGCGTTGTCCGCGGACAGCGGCCGGCTCATCTCCTGCGGCTCGTGCTTCTCGATGATGTCCAGGTTGGGAGCCGTGAGGTGGTCCACCATGTAGGGCTTCATCAGCTTGCCGTCGTTGGCGATCGCCGCTGTGACCATGGCCATCTGCAGCGGGGTGGCGGCGGTGTTGAACTGCCCGATCGCGCTCTGCGCGTTGCCGTCCTTGCCCATCTTCTTGTCGTAGACGCTGGCGAAGGCGCGGACCGGAGTGTCGATCTTGTCGTTGTTGAAGCCGAACTTCTCGGCGGTCTCCACCATCTTGTCGCGGGTGACCTTGTCGCCGAGGTTCGCGAAGACGGAGTTGCAGGAGATGCGCAGCGCCTCGTTCAGGCTGGCCTTCTCGCAACCGGTGTGGGAGTTGGGCAGCTGGGTCTTGGTGCCGGGCAGGATGTACGGCTCGGGGGTGTCCGTCGGGTCGTCGATTTCCTTGACCACGCCGTGCTCCAGGGCGGCCGCGGCAGTGACCACCTTGAAGGTGGAGCCCGGCGGGTAGGTCTCGCGCAGGGCGCGGTTGACGAGCTTCTTGTCCTCGCTGTCCTTCAGCTCGTTCCACGCCTTCCCGTCCGCCGTGGAGTTGCCGGCGAAGCTGGACGGGTCGTACGAGGGGGTGGAGACCAGCGCGAGGATGGCACCGGTGCGCGGGTCGATGGCGGCGACCGCGCCCTTCTTGGTGCCGAGCTTCTCGAAGGCGGCCTGCTGCGCGGCGCGGTTGAGCGTGGTGACGACGTTGCCGCCCTGCTTCTTCTCGCCGGTGAACATGCCGATGGTGCGGTCGAAGAACAGCCGGTCGTCGTTGCCGGTGAGGATGCCGTCCTCGAGCGATTCGAGCTGGGTGGCGCCGAAGGCCTGCGAGGCGTACCCGGTGACCGGGGACCACAGCGCCCCGTCCTTGTAGGTGCGCTTGTACTTGTAGTCGCTGCCGTCGGTGACCGTGGAACCGGTGATCGGCTCGCCCTGGACGATGATGTTGCCGCGCTCGGTCGCGTACTGGGCGATCTGGACCCGTCGGTTCTCCTTGCGCGTGCTGAGTTCCTCGGCCTGGACGTATTGCAGCCAGTTCGTCCGGATCAGCAGCGCGAGGACGAGCAGCCCGCAGAACAGCGAGATGCGGCGCAGGGGCTTGTTCATGACGGGCGGACCACCTGGGTCATCTCGGAGTCGGGGGACGGGGCCGGGGCCGGGGCCGGTCGGCGGGCGGTGTCGCTGATCCGGATGAGGACGGCGATGAGGATCCAGTTCGCGAGGACGGAGGAGCCGCCGGACGCGAGGAAGGGCATCGTCATGCCGGTGAGGGGGATGAGCCCCATGACTCCGCCGGCGACGACGAAGATCTGGAGCGCGAAGGCACCGGAGAGGCCGATGGCGAACAGCTTGCCGAACGGGTCGCGGGCGGCGAGGGCGGTGCGGACGCCCCGCTCGATGATGAGCCCGTAGACCAGCAGGAAGGCCATCACACCGGAGAGGCCGAGCTCTTCGCCGACGGTGGAGAAGATGAAGTCGGAGTTGGCGGCGAAGCCGATGAGGTCGGAGTTGCCCTGGCCCCAGCCGGCGCCGAGGACCCCGCCGGAACCGAAGCTCATGATCGACTGGCCGACCTGCTCACAGGCGCCGGAGGTGGCGTAGCAGCCGAAGGGGTCGAGCCAGGCGTTGACGCGGGCCTGGACGTGGCTGGCGAAGGAGGCCACCACGACCGCGCCGCCGACCGACATCAGCAGGCCGATGACGATCCAGCTGGTGCGCTCGGTGGCCACGTACAGCATGATCACGAACATGCCGAAGAAGAGCAGCGAGGTACCGAGGTCGTTCTCGAAGACCAGGACCATCAGGCTCATCGCCCAGATCATCAGGATCGGGCCGAGGTCGCGGCCGCGCGGCAGGTAGAGGCCCATGAAGCGGCGGCTGGCCAGCGCGAGCGCGTCCCGCTTCACCATCAGGTAGCCGGCGAAGAAGATGGCGATGACGATCTTCGCGAACTCGCCCGGCTGGATGGAGAAGCCGCCGACGCTGATCCAGATCTTGGCGCCGAAGACGTCCGCGCCCAGGCCCGGGACGACGGGCAGGATCAGCAGCACCAGCGCACCGGCCATCGAGATGTACGTGAACCGCTGCAGGACGCGGTGGTCCTTGAGGATCAGCAGCACGGCGGCGAACAGGGCGATCGCCAGGGCCGTGTACATCATCTGGCGGGGCGCGGAGGGCGAGAAGGCGCCGAAGCTGAGCTTGGCGAGGTTCTGCAGCCGCTCGGACTGGTCCAGCCGCCAGATCAGGACGACGCCCAGGCCGTTCAACAGGGTCGCGAGCGGCAGCAGCAGCGGATCGGCGTACTTCGCGTACCGGCGTACGACGAAGTGCGCTATGCCGGCCAGGACGGCGAAGCCGGCCCCGTAGACGAACATGCCGGGGGGCAGCTCGCCGTGGATCGCCAGGCCCACGTTGGCGTAGGCGAAGATCGGGATGACCACGGCGAAGGCGAGCAGCAGGAGCTCGGTGTTCCGCCGGCTCGGCAGCTCGATGGCGCCGATGGTGGTCGTATTGGTGACAACGCTCATGGTGTGGCAGGCCCCCTGTGCCCGCGGGCTACTTTCCGCACAGGCCGACCAGCTGCTGCTCCTCGGGAGTCAGGCTGGGGCCGGGTGTCTGGCTGTTCTGCGCCTCGGCGCCTCTGCGCTCTTCGTCCTTCTTGCAGGCGGAGACCTGGACGCCGAGGTCGTCCAGCTTCTTGCGGGCCCCGTCGAGGCTGCCCTCGCTGATGGTGGCCTCGACCAGCTTGCGCTTGAAGGGCGGCAGGTACTTCAGTTCGATGTCGGGGCGGTCGGTCTCCACCTTGGAGAGCTCCAGCGGTCCGAGCTTCGGGCTGATGCCGCGGAAGAGTGCGACGTGCTCGCCCTTCACACCGACGTAGAACTGGGTCTGGGTCCAGCGCCAGCCGGCGTAGAGGCCGCCGCCGACGACACCGGCGACGACGAGCAGGGTCAGTGTGCGGGTGGTCCACTTGCGCCCTTTGCTGCGGCGCCTGCGGGGGTGGTCGTACGTGTCGTCGTAGCCGGAGCCGCCGTCGTAGCCGTCGGCCTCGCCGAAGGAGCCGTAACCGCCGCCGCCCTGGCCGTTGTCGCCGTACCCGTAGCCGGGTGCGTCGCCGCTGCCGGGAGGACCGAAGGCGCCCGCGGGCGGCGGGGCCTGGCGGCCGAGTCCGGAGGCGCGGCCGGCCGGGGTCTGCATGGCGTTGTTGTTGTCGAAGAGCTGGTGCTGGTTCTCGGCGACCGCGCCGACGACCACCGGGGTGTCGCTGACCTGGGCGGCGAGGGTGTCGCCGCTGTCGGTGTCGAGCACGTCGGCGACGATGCAGGTGATGTTGTCGGGTCCGCCGCCGCGCAGCGCGAGCTGGATCAGGGACTGCACGGTCTCGCGGGGGCCGTGGTAGTCGGCGAGGGTCTCCTCCAGGGTCTGGTGGGAGACCACGCCGGAGAGGCCGTCGGAGCAGATCAGGTAGCGGTCGCCGGCGCGGACCTCACGGATGGAGAGGTCGGGCTCGACGATGTCGCCGCTGCCCAGCGCGCGCATCAGGAGGGAGCGCTGCGGATGGGTCGTCGCCTCCTCCTCCGTGATGCGTCCCTCGTCGACGAGGCGCTGCACCCAGGTGTGGTCCTGGGTGATCTGCGTGAGGACGCCGTCGCGGAGCAGGTAGGCGCGGGAGTCGCCGACGTGGACGAGGCCGAGGCGCTGGCCGGTCCACAGCAGGGCGGTGAGGGTGGTGCCCATGCCCTCGAGCTGGGGGTCCTCCTCGACCATGACGCGCAGCTGGTCGTTGGCGCGCTGCACGGCGGTGGCGAGGGAGGTGAGGATGTCGGAGCCCGGGACGTCGTCGTCGAGCTGCACGAGGGTGGAGATCACCTCGGAGCTCGCCACCTCGCCGGCGGCCTGCCCGCCCATGCCGTCGGCGATCGCCAGGAGACGCGGACCGGCGTAGCCGGAGTCCTCGTTCCCCTCGCGGATCATGCCCTTGTGGGATCCGGCTGCGAACCGCAGGGACAGACTCATGTGCACCTGCCCTGTCGACGAAGCTTCCTCCGGGTACAACCGGTCTCGAGCCACACTGCCCACCCTCCGGTCGGGAGCGCGCCCGTGTCCGTGTCCTCGGTGGCACGGATCACCGCCGCGCGCTCGCTCCGCTCGCTCATTCTCGTACTACTTCCGCAGCTCGATGACGGTCTTGCCGATGCGGATCGGTGCGCCCGGCGGAATGGGCGTCGGGGTGGTCAGCCGGGTCCGGTCGAGATACGTGCCGTTGGTGGACCCGAGATCCTCGACGATCCACTGGCCGTCACGGTCGGGGTAGATCCTGGCATGGCGGCTGGACGCGTAGTCGTCGTCCAGCACGATCGTGGAGTCGTGTGCGCGGCCCAGGGTGATCGTCTGTCCGGCGAGGGCCACGGTGGTACCCGTGAGGATGCCCTCGGAGACGACGAGCTTGGTGGGCGCGCCACGACGCTGGCGCTGCTGCGGAGGAGCGGCCTGGCGGCCGCCGCCCTGCTGCGGGGCGCCGCCGGCGCCGCCGCGGCGGGAGGAGCCGCGCTGGGTCACTCTCGTACCGAAGAGATCGCTGCGGATGACCTGGACGGCCACGATGACGAACAGCCACAGAACGGCCAGGAAACCCAACCGCATGACCGTCAGGGTCAGCTCTGACATTGCCCCCGCTTCACCCTTCGGCTTGCCGGTAAATGATGGTGGTGCTGCCCACGACGATCCGCGAGCCGTCGCGGAGCGTAGCGCGGGTGGTGTGCTGCCCGTCCACCACGATGCCGTTGGTGGACCCGAGATCCTGGATCGTCGAGGGCGTTCCGGTCCGGATCTCACAGTGCCGGCGCGATACGCCGGGGTCGTCGATCCGCACGTCGGCTTCCGTGCTTCGGCCGAGTACGAGCGTCGGGCGCGAGATCTGGTGGCGGGTGCCGTTGATCTCGATCCAGTGCCTCCGGGGGCCGCCCGGCCCCGCTCCCGGGGCCGCCGGTCCGGGACCGCCCGGGACGGGTCGGCGTGCGCCGGGTCCGCCCGGGGGCGGGCCTGCGGGCATGGGCGGTGCGGCGACCGGCGGATAGCCGTAGCCGCTCGCCGGGGACGGCGGCGCCCCCTGCGGCTGGGAGGTGCTGGAGGCGAGGGTACGACTGCGGACCCGGTAGAGCCCGGTGTCGAGGTCCTCGGCCTTCTCCAGATGGACCTTGATGGGGCCCATGAAGCTGTACCGCTGCTGCTTGGCGTAGTCGCGGACGAGGCCCGCGAGCTCGTCGCCCAGCTGCCCGGAGTAGGGGCTCAGGCGGTCGTAGTCGCCGGCGCTGAGCTCCACGATGAAGTCGTTGGGGACGACGGTCCGCTCGCGGTTCCAGATGGTGGCGTTGTTGTCGCACTCCCGCTGGAGGGCTCCGGCGATCTCCACCGGCTGGACCTCGGACTTGAACACCTTGGCGAAGGTGCCGTTCACCAGACCTTCGAGTCGCTGCTCGAACCGCTTCAGAACTCCCATGGGGCACCTCCTCCGTCGTTGTCGCCCTGTACTGCTTACTGATCGTATCCACGCGTGGCGGATTCGGGTGGTTCCCCATCGCTCCTGTGAGGACGAGTGTTGGTCCTCACAAGGGATCGTAGGGGCGCTCGAGGAACAGTGTCCCGCACCGGGAGCGGAGTGCGGGAGGGGCAGTCCACGCCGGGGCGTATGCCCCCCGGGAAAGCGATGTGAACCCACCCCGTTCCACGTGCTAATGTTTCGACGTCGCCAGGGGAACGGCCCGAAAGGGAAGACCACTGGGACGCTGCTCGGGCGAGTGGCGGAACGGCAGACGCGCTGGCTTCAGGTGCCAGTGTCCTTCGGGACGTGGGGGTTCAAATCCCCCCTCGCCCACATCGACGAGACGGTCGTCACTGCGAAAGCAGTGGCGGCCGTTTCGCTTTGTCCCGACCGCGTGCCCGACCCCGACCACCGGCGGAGGGTGTTCCGCGTCCGGTGTGTGGCGTCGGTCACGGCGGAGCTCCTCCAGGGGGTAGGGGGCCAACTGCTCCCGAACGATCAGACTTTCGTCGCCGAGGGTGAGACGAAAGAAGACGGCCGGGGCGGCTGCGGGGTGTCTAGGGTCGGGCGCGTGGATGTGATGGCGAAGACACGTGCGGGCTGGGACTGGCTGCGGGGCCCCGAGCCGTGGACGCGGCGGATGCTGGCGGGGGACCTCGCCCTCGCCGGTGTGCTGGCCATCCTCGGACTGGGCGTCGAGGAACTCGACCGGGGGTCGGGGCAGCGGATGCTGCTGAGCGCCGTCGTCCTGCTGGCGCTGGCCCTGCTGCGCCGCCGACTGCCGGCGACGACGCTCGTGGCCGGTTCGGCGCTGAGCGCCGTCCTTCCCGGGCTGTTCTTCGTCCTGCCGCTGCTGGGCTGGTCGGCCGGGCGGCGGATCGTCGGCGTGGGCCGGGCACTCGGCGCCTTCACGCTGGCCTTCGTCGCGTCGATCGCCCTCGGCGTCCTGGACCAGTGGTCGCAGATGCGCCCGCTTCTGGTGATCGTGTTCTCCACGCTGATGTTCCTGGCGGTCACCGTGATGCCGGGGCTGGCCAGCCGGTACTGGTCCCAGCGCCGCACCCTGCTCGCGGCGCTGCACGAGCGCAACGGCCAGCTGCTGCGCGAGCGGGCCATGGTCGCCGGGCAGGCCCGGCTGCGCGAGCGCCAGCGCATCGCCCAGGACATGCACGACAGTCTCGGCCACCAACTGGCGCTGATCTCCGTGCACACGGGTGCGCTGGAGGTGGATCCCGAGCTCACCGACCGTCAGCGGGAGGCCGTGGGCGTGCTGCGGCAGGCCTCGGTGTCCGCGATGCACGAACTGCGTGAGGTGGTCGGGATCCTGCGCGACGGTGTGGAGGCGCCCGCGCCGGTGGAGGAGGCCCAGCCCGCGGCGCGCGGCGTGGCCGGGATCGCGGGCGTCGTGGAGGCGGCTCGGGCCGCGGGGACCGAGGTGCGGCTGACCACCTCGGGGCGGCCGAGGCCGCTGGTCGCGGCGTGCGACCACGCCGCCTACAGGATCGTGCAGGAGGCCCTGACGAACGCCTACAAGCACGCTCCGGGGGCGCCCATCACGGTGGAGCTTCGCTACGAGGACGACTCACTGGTGGTGGAGATCGCCAACGGCCCGTCGGCCGGTCCGGGCGAGGACGTGGTGTCGGGCGGGCAGGGCCTGACGGGACTGCGCGAACGGGCCCGGCTGGTCGGCGGCATGGTGCACGCGGGTCCTGCCGACGGCGGCGGGTTCCGGGTGGCCGGCGTACTGCCGTACGGCACGGAGCCGGCCGGCGCCCAGGACGTGGCCGACGACTTCGGACAGCAGGCGCAGGCGCAGAAGGGCACCCCGCCCGAGGTGCCGGGGCGGCGTGGCGAGCAGCCGCCGATGGACTGGGCGGCGGTGGACCGGGAGTTGGCCGTACGGGTGCCCAGCCGCGCCGGAGCTGTCGCGGTGGGCTGCGGGATCGCCGTCGCGGCGGTGGTGGTGCTGGTGATCGTGTTGGTCGCCGCGATGGTGATGCTGATGGACACGGCGAGCGACTCGATGATCGGCCGGGACGAGTACGACGCCGTGCACGTGGGCGAGGGCGAGACCTCGGTCCGCGACCGGCTGCCCGGGGGCGAGAGCTTCCTGACCGCGGGGGCCGACCGCAAGGGGCCGCCCCGGCCGGAGGGCTCGCAGTGCCTGGTGCTGCTGGCCGACCAGCAGCCCACCGCGCTGACCACGGACCTGGTTTTCCGGTTCTGCTTCAAGGACGGCAAGCTCGTGGACAAGCAGGCGTACGAGGTCAAGCAGTAGGAGCACGGGGTGACAGCCGAAGTGATCAGAGTGGTGATCGCCGACGACGAGCCGCTGATCCGGGCCGGGATCAGGATGATCCTGACCTCGGCGCCGGACATCGAGGTCGTCGCGGAGGCGTCGAACGGCCGGGAGGCGGTGGAGCTGGCCCGCTCGCACGCGCCCGAGGTGCTGCTGCTCGACATCCAGATGCCCGTGATGGACGGTCTGACCGCGCTGGGCGAGCTGCGACGGGCGGCGCCGGAGGTGCGGGCCCTGATCCTGACCACCTTCGGGGAGAAGGAGAACGTGCTGCGGGCGCTGGGCCAGGGCGGGTCGGGGTTCCTGCTGAAGGACTCGGCGCCGGGCGAGCTGATCGGGGCGGTCCGGGCGGCCGCTGCCGGGGACGCCTACCTCTCGCCGGCGGCCACCCGGCACGTGGTGGACCAGCTGGCGTCCGGGAAGGCCGCCGCGCGCGGTGAGGAGGCCCGCCGACAGGTCGCCGAGCTGAGCGAGCGGGAGCGGGGCGTGCTCGCGCTCCTCGGGGAGGGCCTGTCCAACGCGGACGCGGGGCGCCGCCTGCACATGAGCGAGGCCACCGTGAAGACGTACGTGAGCCGGATCCTGGCGAAGCTGGGCTGTGAGAACCGGGTACAGGCGGCACTGCTGGCCAGGGACGCCGGGCTGTAGCCGCTGGCGGGGGACACCGGGCTGTCGATACGGTCAGCCCGTTCTCGAAGCGATCACATGAACGAACGGGTGGGGGCGGCGCCGATGGCGGCGACAGCGGGACAGCGGATTCCGGACGTGGCGGGGTTCGCGCCGCGTGTGGCGGCGGACTCGCCGAAGGCGGCGGGCAAGGCGCTGCGCGCCCGTGTGCCTCGGGCGGCGCACGCAGGATTCACGATGCCGTCCGGACGTCCGGACGCGGTGCGGGCGGTGGAGGAGTCCAACGCCGGGCGGGTGGCCGAGCTGACGCCCATACGGGTCGGCCGGATGGCCGCGAACCCCTTCGCGTTCCTGCGCGGCGCGGCCGGGCTGATGGCGCACGACCTCTCCGGCGGTCCGGTGACGGGCGTCGGCGCGCAGATCTGCGGAGACGCGCACGCGGCGAACTTCGGCCTGTACGGGGACGCGCGCGGTCGGCTCGTCATCGACCTGAACGACTTCGACGAGACCGTTTTCGGTCCGTGGGAGTGGGACGTGAAGCGGCTGGCGGCCTCGCTGGTGCTGGCCGGCCGGGTGGCCGGGGCGGACGAGGACACCTGCCGGGCGGCCGCCCTGGACTCCGTGGGCGCCTACCGGCGGACCATGCGGCTGCTGGCCAAGCTCCCCGCCCTCGACGCCTGGAACGCCATCGCGGACGAGGAACTCGTTTCGCACGCCGACGCCCGCGATCTGCTGGGCACCCTGGAGCGGGTCTCGGAGAAGGCCCGCAACAACACCTCCGCCCGGTTCGCCACCAAGTCGACCGAGACGGGACCGGACGGCGGCCGCCGCTTCGTCGACGCACTGCCCGTGCTGCGCCGCGTCACGGACGGGGAGGCGGCGGCCGTGGCGGCCTCGCTCGGCCCCTACCTGCAGACCCTCCAGGGCGACCGGCTGCCGCTGCTGGCCCGGTACGCGATCCACGACGTGGCCTTCCGCGTGGTGGGCACCGGGAGCGTCGGCACCCGCTCGTACGTGGTCCTGCTCCTGGACCACCGGGGTGAACCGCTGGTCCTCCAGGTGAAGGAGGCCCGGCCCTCGGTGCTGCTCCCGCACCTGCCCGGGCTGGGCTTCACCTCGCCGCCGGAGGAGCACGAGGGCCGCCGGGTCGTGGCCGGGCAGAAGCGGATGCAGGTGGTCTCCGACATCATGCTGGGCTGGACCACGGTGGAGGGGCGCCCGTACCAGGTCCGCCAGTTCCGCAACCGCAAGGGCAGCGTGGACCCGGCGGCACTGGCCCCCGACCAGATCGACGACTACGGGCGGATGACCGGAGCGCTGCTGGCCCGGGCGCACGCGCACAGTGTCGATCCCCGGCTGCTGGCCGGCTACTGCGGGAAGAACGAGGAGCTGGACGAGGCGATGGCGGCCTTCGCCGTGGCCTACGCCGACCGGACCGAGGCCGACCACGCCGACCTGGTGGCCGCGGTGCGGGCCGGCCGGATCGCCGCGGAGTCCGGCGTGTAGGCCGCACAGGCCGCTGCGCGACGGGCGGTGTTTCACGTGAAACACCGCCCGCGCGGGCGGGCCGTACCCTGGCCGGGTGAGCGAGCAGACCGAGCAGCCTGAGCAGACAGTCCCCGGTGCATCCGGCGACTCCGCCATCACCGGTGAAGAGCGTGCCGGGGAACGCCCCGAGGCGCGCCTGGAGCGGGCCGTGCGGGCCGCCGAGCAGGCGCTGATCGAGTTCGAGATCGCGGTGGAGACCTTCCGTGTGGAGGTGGAGAACTTCTCCCGCCTGCACCACCAGAAGCTCGGCCCCATGTACACGCGGCTCGACGAGCTGGACGCGCTGATCGCCGAGGCGAAGGCGGCGCGCACCGGCGATGCCGAGGACCTCCGGCGGGCCCGGGACGCGCGCTCGCTGGTCATGCCGATGCCCGGGGTGGACGAGCTCTTCCACGACTGGCTGGGCTCGGAGGGCATCTCCGACGACGCCGCAGCGATGCTCACCGACCGGCCCGTGCGGCCGCCGGAGCGGGTGCGGCCCTCCGAGGAGGTACGCCGCCTCTACCGCGAGCTGGTCCGCCAGGCCCACCCCGACCTGGCCCAGGAAGAGGGCGAGCGGGAGCGCCGCGACGCGTTCATCGCGCGGGTCAACGCTGCGTACGGGCGGGGCGACGAGGCGCTGCTGCGCGAGCTGGCCGAGGAGTGGGCGGCAGGGCCGGCGCCGGAGAGGGCCGCCCCCGGCGAGAGCGAGGAGCTGTACGCCCGGCTGGAGTGGCTGGCGCGCCGCAAAGAGCTGCTGTCACTCGTGGCCAAGGAGCTGGAGGAGAGCGCGATCGGGTCGATGCTGCGGATGGCCCCCGACGACCCGGACCGGCTGCTGGAGGAGATCGCGGAGCAGCTGCTGGCGCAGGTCTCCGAGCGCGAGGCGGAGCTGGCGGCCGAGCTCGCCGCCGAGTGAGTGCGGGCCTTCCCGCGCGGACGCGGCCGGGGCTGCGGGTCGGATAGGTTGGCCGCAGACCGGTGAAGAGAGAAGGCGACAGTTATGAACTTCGGACCGCTTCCCTCGGTGGATGCCGCCGCGGTGCCCTCCGAAGGCTTTGTCCTCGACGTCCGTGAGGACGACGAATGGGCGGCCGGGCACGTCGAGGGCGCTCTGCACATCCCGATGAGCGACTTCGTGGCCCGCTTCGGCGAGCTGACGGAGGCCGTCGAGGACGGCCGCCGCGTGTACGTGATGTGCCGGGTCGGCGGGCGTTCCGCGCAGGTCACCCAGTACCTGGTGCGCCAGGACATCGACGCCGTGAACGTCGACGGCGGGATGCAGGCCTGGGACGGTGCCGGGCGCCCGATGGTGACGGACAGCGGAAACCCCGCCTTCGTCCTCTGAGACCCCCGAGCAGGTCAGGCCAGGGGGTGGGCGGCCAGCAGGTCGCCCAGGGCCTCCTCGTGCGCGGCCGCCGGGCCCAGCTGGAGCTCCAGCTGCTTGGCCCAGGCGTGATAGCGGTGCAGCGGGTAGTCGGTGTCGGCGCCGAAGCCGCCGTGCAGGTGCTGGGCGGTCTGGACCACCCTTCGCACGCCCTCCGAGGCCCAGATCTTGGCGACCGCCACGTCACCCGCGCTCGGCAGCGGACCGCCTGCGCCGCCCGTGGCGGCATCGAGCCGCCAGGCGGCCTGCCACAGGGTGACCTCCATGGCGCGCAGGTCGATGTAGCGGTCGGCGGCCTGCACGGCGACGGCCTGGAAGGTCGCCACCGGGAAGCCGAACTGCTCGCGCTTGCTGGTGTATCGGCTCGTCATGCCGAGGACGCCCTCGCCCAGCCCGAGCGCGAGGGCGCAGGTGCCGGTGGTGAGGACCTGGTGGAGCCGCTCCCACGCCGCCGGGTCGTCGATCAGGTGGCTGTGCTCCACCCGCACGCCGTCCAGGGCGAGTTCGGCGAACCGCTCCCCGCTGGTGGAGACCTGCTCGGCGAGGGCGAGCCCCTCGGCGGTGCGCGGGACCAGCGCGAGGACGGCCTCGCCCTCGCCGGTGTGCGCCGGTACGGCGATCCAGTCGGCGGTGTGCGCCCAGGGGACGGCGGTCTGGGTGCCCTCCAGGATCCACGCTTCGCCGTCGAGCCGTGCCGTGACGGCGAGTTCGGCCGGATCGTGGCCGGAGCGGCCGTGCGCGGCCGCGGTGAGGACGAGCGTGCCGCGTCCGGCGCCCGGCAGCAGGGCGGCGGCCAGTTCGGGACTGCCGTGCGCCTGGACGGCCATGGCGGTGGCGCAGTGCTCCAGCAGCGGGACCCGGGCCAGCACCCGGGCGGCCTCGCGCAGTACGAGGCACAGGGCGATGGTGTCCAGGCCCGCGCCGCCGTGCTCCTCGGCGAGGACGAGGCCGAGCAGGTCGGACGCGCCGAGCTTGGCCCACAGCGGGCGGTCGAAGTCGTCGGCGACGGCGCCCGGGGTGAGCGCGGGGCTGGGCACGCCGTCGGGTGCGACGTCCGCGAACACGGCTCTGGCCGCCTCGACGGCCGCCCGCTGCTCCTCGGTGAAGGTGAAGTCCACTGCCTGTCCTCCCGTTCTGACCTGACGGGGCGTCAAGATAGAACACGTTCCTGAAAATGGACAGGGGATGGGAGGCCGGCCGCGCAGGGGCCGGGGGAACCTCTAACGGTCGAAGTCGATCTCCACTTCCTCGGTGACCGGGTGCGACTGGCAGGCAAGGACGAAGCCCGCGTCGGTCTCCTCGGCCTCCAGGGCGAAGTTGCGGTCCATCCGGACCTCGCCCGACACCACGAACGCCCGGCAGGTGCCGCAAACGCCGCCCTTGCAGGCGTACGGGGCGTCCGCGCGGTTGCGGAGCACCGCGTCCAGCAGCGACTCGCCGTCCTGGACGGGCCAGGTGCCGGAGCGCCCGTCGAGCCGTGCGGTGACCCGGCCGTGCGTGGCCGCCGCCGAGGCCGCCGCGCGGGCCGGCGCGGGAGTGGTGTCCTCGACGTGGAAGATCTCCTCGTGCACCCGGGTGCGGGCGACGCCGAGCGAGCTCAGGGCGCGCTCCGCTCCCTGCACGAGGCCGTAGGGCCCGCACAGGAACCAGCCCGTGACCTCGGCCACCGGCAGCAGCGCGGGCAGCAGGGAGGCCAGCCGCTCCTCGTCCAGCCGGCCCGAGGGCAGGCCCGACTCCTGCTCCTCGCGGGAGAGGACCGTGACCAGCTGGAACCGCGACGGATAGCGGTCCTTGAGGTCTGCGACCTCCTCCAGGAACATCGTCGAAGCGGCCGTACGGTCGCTGCGCACGAGGCAGAAGCGGGCGTCGGGCCGCGCGGCCAGCAGGCTCGCGGCGATCGACAGCACGGGCGTGATCCCGCTGCCGCCGACGATCGCTGCGTAGTGCCCGGAGGCGGGGGCCGCGGCCGGATCCAGGACGAAGCGTCCGGCCGGGACCATGACGTCCAGCACGTCGCCGGCCGCGATCTCCTTGTGCGCGAAGGTGGAGAACTCGCCGCCCTCCACGAGCCGCACACCGACCCGCAGCAGCGCCGGGCCCGGCCCCTCCGCCGCGGGGGCGGCCGAGCAGATCGAGTAGGTGCGGCGGACCTCGGTGCCGCCCTCGGGGGCGGTACGGCGCAGCGTCAGGTGCTGGCCGGGGGCGTGCCGGTAGTCCTCGCGCAGTTCCTCGGGAACCCGCAGGGTCAGCGCCACCGAGTCGTCGGTGAGCCGGTCGACTTCCGCCACCGTCAGCGGGTGGAACGCGCCGTGGCGGGGGGCGGCCATCTACAGCTCCTTGAAGTGGTCGAACGGTTCACGGCAGGCGGTGCAGCGGCGCAGCGCCTTGCACGCGGTGGAGGAGAACCGGCTCAGCAGCTCGGTGTCGGTCGATCCGCAGTTCGGGCAGCGGACGGACAGGGTCAGCGGGACGGGCCCGCCGGCGGCGTGCGGCCGGGGCGGGGCGATGCCGAACTCGGCCAGCTTGCGGCGGCCCTCGGCGCTGATGTCGTCCGTGGACCAGGCCGGGGCCAGCACGGTGGTCACCCGCACGTCGGGGATGCCGTGGCCGGTCAGGACCCGTTCGATGTCGGCGGACATGGCCTCGATGGCCGGGCAGCCGGTGTAGGTGGGCGTGAGGGTGACCTCCGCATGGCCGTCCTCGTGCATCCGCACCCCGCGCACCACACCCAGCTCGCCGAGGGTGAGCACCGGCAGTTCGGGGTCCGGGACGGATCCGGCCAGCTCGGCCAGCTCGGCCTCCAGGCGGGTGATCGGGGCGTCGGCGGTGGTCACCACGACGCCCCCGGGTGGCTGCGGTGCAGGTGCTGCATCTCGGCGAGCATGCGGCCGAAGGACTCGGTGTGCAGGCCCTGGCGGCCGGCTCCGGCAGCCCAGGCGCCGGTGCGCGGCCCTTCGGGCAGGGCGAGCCCGGCCCGCTCGACGACGCCGGTCAGCGCGGCCAGCCAGCGCTCTTCGAGGGCGGCCCAGTCCACGTCGCCGAGGCCCTCCACCGGCTGGAAGAGTTCCCCGGTGAACTTCCACAGGGCCTGCAGCGCGGCCTGCATGCGGGCGCGGCTCTCCTCGGTGCCGTCGCCGAGCCGCAGGGTCCACTGCTCGGCGTGGTCGCGGTGGTACGCCGTCTCCTTGACGGCCTTGGCCGCGAGCGGCGCGAACGGGCCCTCCCCGCGGGCGAGTTCCGTGTAGAGCTCGTGCTGGTGGACGGAGAAGTAGAGCTGCCGGGCGATGGTGTGGGCGAAGTCGCCGTTGGGCTGCTCGACCAGCTGGAGGTTGCGGAAGGACCGCTCCTCGCGCAGGAACGCCAGTTCGTCCTCGTCGCCGGCCATGGACAGCAGGATGCGCGCCTGGCCGAGAAGGTCGAGCGCGATGTTGGCGAGGGCGACCTCCTCCTCCAGGACGGGGGCGTGCCCCGCCCACTCGCCGAGGCGGTGGGAGAGGATCAGCGCGTCGTCGCCGAGGGCGAGGGCCGCCGCGGTGACGTTGGCTGCGTCGGTGTCGGTGCCGGTCACAGGTGGCTCACTCCCTCCGGGATGTCGTAGAAGGTGGGGTGCCGGTACGGCTTGTCGGCGGACGGGGCGAAGAAGGGGTCCCGCTCGTCCGGCGAGGAGGCGGTGATCGCGGTGGAGGGGACCACCCAGATCGAGATGCCCTCGTTGCGCCGGGTGTAGAGGTCGCGGGCGTTGCGCAGGGCCATCTCCGCGTCGGGGGCGTGCAGGCTTCCCGCGTGCGTGTGCGAGAGGCCGCGGCGCGAGCGCACGAACACCTCCCACAGGGGCCAGTTCTGCGTCATACCCGTGCCTCCTCGTTCTGTCCGGCGTGCTTCGCCGCTTGCTGTGCCGCCTGCTTCTGCGCATACGCGGCGGCCGCGTCGCGCACCCAGGCGCCTTCCTCGTGGGCCTTGCGCCGCTGGTTGATCCGCTGCTCGTTGCACGGGCCGTTGCCCTTGAGCACGTCCCAGAACTCGGCCCAGTCGATGGCGCCGAAGTCGTGGTGGCCGCGCTCCTCGTTCCACTTCAGGTCCGGGTCGGGCAGGGTCAGGCCGAGGGACTCGGCCTGGGGAACGGCGATGTCGACGAACCGCTGGCGCAGCTCGTCGTTGGAGTGGCGCTTGATGCGCCAGGCCATCGACTGCGCCGAGTGCGCCGACTCGTCGTCCGGCGGGCCGAACATCATGAGCGAGGGCCACCACCAGCGGTTCACCGCGTCCTGCGCCATGGCGTGCTGCTCCTCGGTGCCCTTGGACAGGGCCATGAGGAGCTCGAAGCCCTGCCGCTGGTGGAAGGACTCCTCCTTGCAGATCCGGACCATGGCGCGGGCGTAGGGCCCGTAGGAGCAGCGGCAGATCGGCACCTGGTTGGTGATCGCCGCGCCGTCCACGAGCCAGCCGATGGCGCCGACGTCCGCCCAGGTCAGGGTCGGGTAGTTGAAGATCGACGAGTACTTCTGCTTCCCCGAGTGGAGCTTGTCGAGGAGCTCGTCGCGGCTGGTGCCGAGAGTCTCGGCCGCGCTGTAGAGGTACAGCCCGTGGCCCGCCTCGTCCTGGACCTTGGCCATCAGGATCGCCTTGCGGCGCAGCGAGGGCGCGCGGGTGATCCAGTTCGCCTCGGGCTGCATGCCGATGATCTCGGAGTGGGCGTGCTGCGCCATCTGCCGGACCAGGGAAGCGCGGTACTGCTCGGGCATCCAGTCGCGCGGTTCCACGCGCTCGTCCGCCGCCACGGCGGCGTCGAACGCCGCCGCGAGCTGTGCGCCCAGGTCAGCCGTCATGCCCGTCCCGTCCGTCCCGTCCGTCCCCA
This sequence comes from Streptomyces sp. NPDC046349, assembly GCF_055587885.1. Classification (NCBI taxonomy): domain Bacteria; kingdom Bacillati; phylum Actinomycetota; class Actinomycetes; order Kitasatosporales; family Streptomycetaceae; genus Streptomyces; species Streptomyces sp. NPDC046349. The sequence goes on along the minus strand of NZ_JBVJFK010000004.1, from coordinate 384,620 downwards.
GGGCCGTGTCCGGGCCCGTTTCCGGGGTCACTGCCACCATGTACGGCCCCTTGTGAGAGTCTGCCGTCCGCCCGACCGACCGATCGTTCGGTTCATACGCTTCAATGGTGAGACGGCGGCCCGTAGGGTGTCAACCTCTGTGGTCAACCCTGTGGACGCCGGACGATCGGGGCGGGATGGATTCGAACGGGCACGAGCTCGCCGAAGAGGCCGCTCCGCCACCCTCCCGAGCGCCCGGAATCGCCGGTCTGACCAGGCCGTACCGGGTCGTGGCCGCCCTGGCGCTGGGCGCCCTGGGCCTCGCCGCCTGCGCCCACCTCGCAATGGTCTTCCTGCACGTGGCCCCCTCCAACACGCTGAGCAAGCGGCACGCCGAAACGATCGACGCCTGGATCTACCCCGAGTTCGAACAGAACTGGAAGCTCTTCGCGCCCAACCCGCTCCAGCAGAACATCGCCGTGGAGGTGCGCGCCGAGGTCCGGACCGCCGGCGGCGAGCTGATCACCACCGGCTGGCGGGACCTGAGCGCCGAGGACGCCGCGGCGATCCGGCACAGCCTCCTGCCGAGCCACACGGAGCAGAACGAGCTGCGCCGGGCCTGGGACTTCTACACCGGCTCCCACGACGAGAACGAGAAGCCCGTGGGCGACCGCGGTGAACTCGCCGAGGAGTACCTGCGGCGGATCGCGGTGAACCGGCTCACGCCGGACCACGAGGGCGGGCGCATCCTGCGGATCCAGATGCGCTCGGCGACGACGGCCGTGCCCGCGCCGAAGTGGAGCACCGAGACCACCGACACCCAGACCTACTACCGGGAGCTGCCGTGGTGGAAGGTGTGAGACGCGCCCGCGCCGCGCTCGCCCGGGCCGTCGCCGAGGTCAGCGGGCGGGCGCTGGGCCCCTACCAGAGCGCCGTCGTACGCATCGGCTTCGCGGGCACCTGGCTTTTCTTCCTGCTGCGGGAGTTCCCCCACCGCGCCGAGCTGTACGGCCCCGACGGGCCGTGGAGCCAGGACCTGGCGCAGCGGCTGCTCGACTCCAACGGCGCCTTCACCGTCCTGACGTGGTCGGGCTCCACCCTGTGGTTCGAGGCCGTGTACGCCGTGTCCGTGCTGGCGAGCGTCGGCCTGCTGCTGGGCTGGCGGACCAGGGCGACGTCCGTGGTGTTCATGATCGGCGTGCTGTCCCTGCAGAACCGCAGCGTCTTCATGGGCGACGGCGGGGACAATGTCATCCACCTGGTCGCGATCTACCTGGTGTTGACCCGGTGCGCGCAGGTGTGGTCGCTGGACGCGCGCAGGGCGCGCATCCGGGGCGCGGCGACGGCCGGGGTTGCCGGGCCCGTGCTGTGGGGGGTGCTGGGGGCGGTCTTCGCGTACGGAGCGGCCACCGGGCGGTTCGGCTACGACTGGCTCGCGGGGTTCGCCGCGCTGTGGGTGGTCTGCGGACTGTGGTGGCTGGTGGACCGCTACGAGCCAGGTGGCGAGGGGCGGGCGGTCCTGGACGTCCTGGCGAACCTGCTGCACAATGCGGGCATGCTGGTGATCATGGCGGAGGTCTGCCTGATCTACGCGACGGCCGGCTGGTACAAGATCCAGGGCTCGCGGTGGCAGGACGGTACGGCGCTGTACTACCCCTTGGGGCTGGACTACTTCACCCCGTGGCCGGCGCTGTCCGAGCTGCTGGCAGGCAGCGGGACACTGGTGATGCTGCTGTCGTACGGCACGGTGGCGGTGCAGGTCGCCTTCCCGTTCACCCTCTTCAACCGGCGGATCAAGAACGTGCTGCTGGCCCTGATGATGCTGGAACACGCGGGGATCGCGGTGCTGCTGGGACTGCCGTTCTTCTCGCTGGCGATGATCTCCGCGGATGCCGTCTTCCTGCCGACCGGCTTTCTGGTGTGGTTCGGTGCGCGGGTCGCCGCCCGGCGGCGGAGCGTCTTTCCGCGGGGCGCCGGCGCCGGGGGCGGCATCCCGGGCGCCCGTGCGGAGCCGGGGTCCGAACCGGCGCCCGAGCCCGAGCCCGCGCCCGGGGGCCGTAGGGTCGGGGGATGAGCGAGCGGGCGGGTGCGGACGAGACGGTGCGGCAGTGGCGGGAGGCCGCCGGGCGGGACGGCCTGGTGCTCCTCGACGGGTTCCACGCGCTCAAGCACGCCCTGCGATTCGGGGCCGAGGTGCGCATCGTGGTCGCCGCCGATCCCGGCGCCGTACGGGAACTGGCCCGCGAGCTGGCTCCGGACGTCGAGGCCGAGGTGGTCCGCCTGGTGCGGCCGGCCGTTCTCGAGGAGCTGCTGCCCCGCGTCCACCCCACCGGGGTCTGCGCCCTCGCCGTACGACCCGACCGGGCCGCGGGCCTCGCGGGCCTGCGGCGGATGCCCAGGCCGGCGCCCGTCGTCGTCCTGGACAACCCCCGCAACCTCGGCAACGTCGGAGCCGTCGTCCGCCTCGCCGCCGGCTTCGGCGCCACCGGCGTGGTGACCCGCGGCGACCTTGACCCCTGGCACCCGAACGTGGTCAGGGCAGGAGCCGGACTGCACTACGCCACCACCGTCGAGCGCCTGGCGCTCGAGGAGCTGCCGCCCGGCCCGCTCTACGCTCTCGACCCGGAGGGCGAGGACATCCGCGGCCTCACCCTCCCGGACGACGCGCTGCTGGCCTTCGGCTCGGAGCGGCACGGGATCTCCCCCGAGCTGCGCGCGCGGGCCGACCACCTGGTGTCACTGCCGATGCGCCCCCAGGTCTCCAGCTACAACCTCGCCACCAGCGTGGCCATGACCCTCTTCCACTGGGGCGGCCCCCCGGCGGGGCCCGACCAGGGCGGCGAGGACGCCTAGGGCTCCCCCGGCCAGGACCGTCGCGGCCGCGCCGAGCGTCGCCCCGTCCGGGTGGACCAGGGACTGGCCGCGCAGCGCCTGCCACGTCAGCAGGGCGAGCACCGCCGCGTACACCGCACCGGCCACGAGGACCAGCCGCACCCGCACCCGTTCGTCGCGCAGCCGGGCGTGGCGCCGGGCGAGCGCGGCCAGGAGCACCACGAGCAGCGGCAGCAGCTGCAGGGCGTGCATGCCGAAGAAGTGCGGGATGCGCAGATCGCCTCCGACGGTGGACCATCCGGTGAGGAACATCCCGGCGCCGCCGTCGGGCACCCCGACGCTGTGCGCACCGCTCTCGGCGAGGTCCGGGCCGGCAGCCCCCCGGCGCTGCTGCTCGGGCGTCGGCAGGACCATCAGGACCCCCAGCGCGGCGCCGGCCAGTGCGAGGACCGTGGAGATCCGGATCGACCACGTCGTGGCCCGGTCGGCGGTCCTGGCGCGCCAGAGCAGGGCGGCGACGACGAGGGTGGCCAGCCACAGCACGGCCACGGTGTTGCCCATGAGCGAGTAGATCCGGGTGTCGAAGGGCGTCGCGTTGTTGAAGTGGCTGCGCACTCCGCGCAGCACCTGCAGGGTGATCAGCGCCATCTCCAGGGCGCAGGCGACGGCCACGACCGTGCCGGCCCACCAGGCGGCCCGGCGCAGGCGCGGCCGGTCCTCGCCCAGCAGCGAGATCATCCAGGCCAGGCTGAGGCAGTAGGCGACGAACGAGACCGCGAACTTGAACGGCTTGGCCCAGATCGGCGCCCCCGTCAGCACGCGGTCGTCGACCGCGAGCCCGACGGCGGAGCCGACCGCCCACAAGGCCATCACCAGGGCGAGGACCACCAGCGGGCGGTGCCGGGTACGCCAGGACGGCATCAGCATTCGAACCCCCGTCATGAATGGATAGCAGCACTGTCTGCTATCTGATAGTGCCACTATCTAGGATGGGGGTGAACCGGGCAAGAGAAATCAGGGTGAACGCACGTGCGCATCGGAGAGTTGAGCCGCCGGACCGGGGTGCCGGTGCCGACGATCAAGTACTACCTGCGGGAGGGGCTGCTGCCCGCCGGGGAGCTGACGAGTCCCAACCAGGCCAGCTACGGGGACGCGCACGAGCGCCGGCTGCGGCTGGTCCGTGCCCTGCTGGAGGTCGGCGGGCTCTCGGTGGCGGCCATCGGCGAGGTCCTCGCAGCCGTCGATGACAAGGACCGGCCGGTGCACGAACTGCTGGGCGCGGCTGCGAAGCGCCTGGTGCCGGAATATCGCGAGGGCGGCGCGACCGGAGGCGACGGTGCGCAGGACGCGGACACCGTCCTGGCGCGGGAGCGGGTGGCGCGGCTGATCGCGGCGCGGGGCTGGCGGATCGAGAGCGGCAACAAGGCCGCAGAGGCGCTGGTGGCCGCGCTCGCCTCGCTCCACCGGGTGGGGCACGCAGACTTCGTGAACCTCCTCGACGACTATGCGGAGGCCGCCGAGCAGGTGGGTCGTACCGACCTCGACTACGTCGCACGGCGGGTGGCCCGCGAGGACCTCGTGGAGTCGGTGGTCGTCGGTACGGTGCTGGGCGACGCGGTCTTCGCCGCCCTGCGCAGGATGGCCCAGGTGGACGCCTCCGCCCGCACGTTCGGGGAGGAGGCGCCCACCGCGTGACGCCCGGCGGCTACGCCTGGCGGCGGACCTCCACCACGCGGAAGCGGTTCGAGACGAAGGCGCCGTCGCACAGCGCGGCGTTGGCCGCCGGGTTCCCGCCGGAGCCGTGGAAGTCCGAGAAGGCTGCGGTCTGGTTGACGTAGACCCCGCCGGTCAGGTTCAGGGAGAGCTGCGCGGACTCCTCCATGCAGACCTCCTCGAGGGCCCGCTCGGTGTCCGGGGAGGTGGTGTAGGCGCCCACGGTCATGGCGCCCTTCTCGCGCACGGTGCGGCGCAGCAGGTCCAGCGCGTCCGCCGTGGAGTCGACGGCCACCGCGAAGGAGACCGGGCCGAAGCACTCGGAGAGGAAGGGCGCCTCCGGGTCCGGCTTGGCGGCGTCCAGCTTGACCATCACCGGCGTCCGGACCACCGCGTCCGGGAACTCGGGGTTGGCGACCTCACGGGAGGCCAGCGCGACCTCGCCGAGCCCGGCCGCCGCCTCCAGGCGGGCCTTGACGTCCGGGTTGACCAGTGCGCCGAGCAGGGCGTTGGCCCGGGCGTCGTCGCCGAGCAGGCCGCCGACCGAGGCCGCGAGGTCGGCCACGACCTCGTCGTAGGACTTGTGGCCGGCATCCGTCGCGATGCCGTCGCGCGGGATGAGCAGGTTCTGCGGGGTGGTGCACATCTGGCCGCTGTACAGCGACAGGGAGAAGGCCAGGTTGGCCAGCATTCCCTTGTAGTTGTCGGTGGAGTCCAGGACGACGGTGTTGACGCCCGCCTTCTCCGTGTAGACCTGCGCCTGCCGGGCGTTGGCCTCCAGCCAGTCGCCGAACTCCGTGGAGCCGGTGTAGTCGATCAGCTTGATCTCGGGACGGACGGCGAGGTCCTTGGCGATGCCCTCACCCGGCCGCTCGACAGCGAGCGCCACCAGGTTCGGGTCGAAGCCGGTCTCCGCGAGGACCTCCCGTGCCACCTGCACGGTCAGGGCGAGCGGCAGCACGGCCCGCGGGTGCGGCTTGACCAGCACCGGATTGCCGGTGGCCAGCGAGGCGAACAGGCCCGGGTAGCCGTTCCAGGTCGGGAAGGTGTTGCAGCCGATCATGAGGGCGATGCCCCGGGGGACCGCCGTGAAGGTCTTGCCGAGCTCCAGCGGGTCCTTCTTGCCCTGCGGCTTGGACCAGTCGGCCCGGCCCGGGACGCGGGTCTGCTCCTCGTAGGCGTAGGCCACGGCCTCCAGGCCGCGGTCCTGCGCGTGGGGGCCTCCCGCCTGGAACGCCATCATGAAGGCCTGGCCGCTGGTGTGCATGACCGCGTGCGCGAACTCGTGGGTGCGGGCGGAGATACGGGCCAGGATCTCGATGCAGACCAGGGCGCGCGCCTCCGGTCCGGCATCGCGCCAGGCGGCCATGCCGGCCTTCATCGCGGGCAGCAGCACGTCCGGGTCGACGTGCGGGTACTCCACGCCGAGCTCCGGGCCGTAGGGCGACTTCTCGGCGCCCGTCCAGCCGTCGGTGCCGGGCTGGCCGAGGTCGAGACGGGTGCCGCGGAGCGCCTCGAAGGCGGCGAGCCCGTCGGCCGGGGCGCTTTCGCCGTACGCCTTGGGGTGCTCGGGATGCGGGGACCAGTAGGCACGGCTGCGGATCGCCGAAAGGGCCTGGTCCAGGGTGGGCCGGTGCTTGGCGGACAGCTGGGGGACGGTGAGCTCGGCGGCCATCAGGGACCAACTCCTCGTTGAGCCGGGCGAAGGAGAGCAGACTGGAGTTAGAGTAACCGAACGATCGGTCGGGACAAGAGGGCCCGGCGGACCTGTGGACAAGTCGGTGCGGGAGGATCAGGACATGACAGCAATCGAGCGGTCCCGCACTGTGGCGGTCGTCGGGGCGGGCACCATGGGCCAGGGCATCGCCCAGGTCGCCCTTCTCGCAGGTCACCGCGTGCTGATCTACGACATCGACGCCTCCCTCGCCGCCGACGGCGTCGGGATCGTGCAGGACCGCGTCGAGCGGATGGCCGCGAAGGGCCGGCTGGACCGGTCCGAGGCCGAGGAGGCCGCCCGCCGGATCACGGCCGCCGGTGGCCTCGAGGACCTCGCCGGGGCCGCCCTCGTCATCGAGGCGGTCGTGGAGAACGTCGGAATCAAGCAGACGCTCTTCGCGGCCCTCGAAGATGTGGTCGGGCCGGACGCGCTGCTCGCCACGAACACCTCCTCCCTCTCCGTCACCGAGCTCGCCGCCGGCCTCGCGCACCCCGGCCGCTTCCTCGGCCTGCACTTCTTCAACCCGGCGCCGCTGCTCCCGCTCGTGGAGGTGGTCAGCGGCTCCGCGACCGACCCCGCGGCCGCCGAGCGCGCCTACCGCACCGTCCTCGGCTGGGGGAAGACGCCGGTACGCTGCGCCGACACCCCCGGATTCATCGTCAACCGGATCGCCCGCCCCTTCTACGCCGAGGCCTTCGCGGTGTACGAGGAGCAGGGTGCCGACCCGGCCACCATCGACGCCGTCCTCCGCGAGAGCGGCGGCTTCAAGATGGGTCCCTTCGCGCTGACCGACCTGATCGGCCAGGACGTCAACGAGGCCGTGACCCGCTCCGTGTGGGAGTCCTTCTTCCGCAGCCCCAAGTTCACCCCGTCCCTCGCACAGCGCCGGCTGGTCCAGTCGGGCCGCCTGGGCCGCAAGTCGGGGCACGGCTGGTACCCGTACGGCCCCGACGCGGTCGCCGCGCAGCCGCACACCGCCGGGCCCGAGGAGGCCCCGGACAAGGTGACCGTCGTCGGCGACCTGGGCCCGGCGGCCGAACTGGCGGACATGCTGGAGGAGGCCGGGATCGCGGTCACGTCCACCGGGCAGGGGGGTCCGTACATCCAGCTGCCCGGGGAGGGCCAGCTGGTCCTCGCGGACGGCAGGACCTCCGTCGAGTTCACGGACGTCGTCTACTTCGACCTCGCGCTCGACTACCGAGGCGCCACCCGGATCGCTCTGTCCGCCAGCGCGGACACCGGCGAGCGGACCCTCTCCGAGGCGATCGGCCTCTTCCAGAAGCTCGGCAAGCAGGTCTCCGTCATCGGCGACGTCCCCGGCATGATCGTCGCCCGGACCGTCGCCATGCTGATCGACCTCACCGCCGACGCCGTCGCCCGCGGCGTGGCATCCGCCGAGGACATCGACACCGCGATGCGGCTCGGCGTCAACTACCCCCTGGGTCCCTCCGAATGGCACGACCGGCTCGGCCGGGACTGGGCCTACGACCTGCTGCACCACCTCGACGAGCGCTGCCCCGGCGGCCGCTACGCACCCTCCCTCGCCCTGTTCAAACTGGGCTACGAGGCCGGCGAGGACGACCAGGACGACACGGGGGAGAACGAGTGACGACGGCCAAGCGGGACACCTACACCCCCGAGACCCTCCTGTCCGTGGCCGTCCAGGTCTTCAACGAGCGCGGCTACGACGGCACCTCGATGGAGCACCTCTCCAAGGCCGCCGGTATCTCGAAGTCCTCGATCTACCACCACGTCACGGGCAAGGAGGAGCTCCTGCGACGGGCGGTCAGCCGCGCCCTCGACGGGCTCTTCGCGGTGCTGGAGGAGCCGGGGGCGGTCCGCGGCCGGGCCGTCGAGCGGGTCGAGTACGTCACGCGCCGCACGGTCGAGGTGCTGGTCTCCGAGCTGCCCTACGTGACGCTGCTGCTGCGCGTCCGGGGCAACACCCGCACCGAGCGGTGGGCGCTGGAGCGCCGCCGCGAGTTCGACCACCAGGTCGCGGACCTGCTCAAGGCCGCCGCCGCGGACGGCGACCTGCGGGCGGACGTGGACATCCGCCTCGCCACCCGCCTCCTGTTCGGCATGGTGAACTCGCTGGTCGAGTGGTACCGCCCGCACCCGGGCACGGGCCCCGAGCAACTGGCCGACGCCGTCGTCCACATGGCCCTCGACGGCCTGCGCACGGCCCGCTGACCGGCGCTGAGCGCCGCTGAGCGCCGCACCGCGCCCCGGGAACGGCCCCCTCCAGGCCCTTCCCGGGGCGCTGTCGCGTCACGGGCCGGACCGCCACCCGTACGGCCTACTCCTCGGCGATCGCGGGCCCGCCGGCCCGGCCCGGACCCGCGTCCATGAGGTCCGTCTCCTCGAAGACCAGCAGGGTGCGCGTGGAGAGGACCTCCGGGATGGCCTGGAGGCGGGTCAGGACCAGTTCGCGCAGGGTCCGGTTGTCCGGGGTGTGCACCAGGAGCAGCACGTCGAAGTCACCGCTGACCAGGGCGATGTGCGCGGCCCCCGGGAGCTCGCGCAGCTGCTCGCGGACCGTGCGCCAGGAATTCTGGACGATCTTCAAGGTGATGTAGGCCGAGGCGCCCTGGCCCGCGCGTTCGTGGTTGACGCGGGCGGTGAACCCGCGGATCACCCCGTCGTCGATGAGCCGGTTGATCCGCGCGTACGCGTTCGCACGCGAGACGTGCACCTGTTCCGCCACCGACCGTATGGACGCCCGGCCGTCCGCCTGGAGCAGCCGCATGATCGAGCGGTCGATCGGGTCCAGGGGGCGGGGAGCGACGGGCGGGACCGCGGGGGCTCCCGGTGCGGCCCCCGCCGGCAGCGGTGCGGAACCCGTTCCGGCCATTTGTTCATCCGGCATTGCCCGATGCCTCCCTCTTCTGGACGTCCTGCGTCCATCCCAGGGCCCCGGCGCCAGTTTGTCCACAGCCTGGAGCCGCCTGTAGCCAAATTGCGCGGACAACCGAACAATCGGTAGGTGAGGGGCCTCACACCCGGGGCACCCCCTGCCCGCTTCCCACGAGGAGGTGTACGCCGCCATGACGGTCCAAGAGCTGCCCGGTGCCGGTGCGTCCCACCGTTCCACCCCGCCGCCCGCCTGGAGGCCCCGTACGGACGCCGCCCCGCTGCTCCCGGACGCCGAGCCCTACCGGGTGCTGGGCACCGAGGCGGCCGACCGGCTCGACCCCGCGCTGATGCGCCGGTGCTACGCCGAACTGGTGCGCGGCCGTCGCTACAACGCCCAGGCCACGGCTCTCACCAAGCAGGGCCGGCTCGCCGTCTACCCCTCCACCGTCGGGCAGGAGGCCTGCGAGATCGCGGCCGCCATGGTCCTCGAGGAGCAGGACTGGCTCTTCCCGAGCTACCGCGACACCCTGGCGGCCGTGGCCCGCGGACTGGACCCCGTACAGGCACTGACCCTGCTGCGCGGCGACTGGCACACCGGCTACGACCCGCGCGAGCACCGCATAGCGCCGCTCTCGACCCCGCTCGCCACCCAGCTGCCGCACGCGGTGGGCCTGGCGCACGCGGCCCGGCTGCGCGGCGACGACGTCGTCGCCCTCGCCATGGTCGGCGACGGCGGCACCAGTGAGGGCGACTTCCACGAGGCGCTGAACTTCGCCGCGGTCTGGCAGGCCCCGGTGGTCTTCCTCGTGCAGAACAACGGCTTCGCGATCTCGGTCCCGCTCGCCAAGCAGACCGCCGCCCCGACGCTGGCCCACAAGGGCGTCGGCTACGGCATTCCGGGCCGGCTGGTCGACGGCAACGACATCGCGGCGATGCACGAGGTGCTGGCCGAGGCCGTCCGGCGGGCCCGGGCCGGCGGCGGCCCGACCCTGATCGAGGCCGTCACGTACCGCATGGAGGCGCACACGAACGCCGACGACGCGACGCGCTACCGCGGTGACGCCGAGGTCGAGGCGTGGAAGGCGCACGACCCGATCGACCTGCTGGAGCGCGAGCTGACCGCACGCGGGATCCTCGACGAGGCGGGCATCACGGCCGCGCGCGACGAGGCCGAGGCGATGGCGGCGTCCCTGCGCGACGGGATGAACGCGGATCCGGTGGTGGAACCGATGGACCTGTTCGCGCATGTCTACGCGGAGCAGACCGACCGCCTGCGGGAGCAGGCGGCCATGCTCCGTGCCGAGCTGGAAGCCGAGGACCAGGCGTGACGACGGTGGCGGCGAAGTCCGCGAAGACGGGGGCCAAGCCCGCGACGATGGCGCAGGCCCTGACCCGGGCGATGCGCGACGCGATGGCCGAGGACCCGGCGGTCCACGTGATGGGCGAGGACGTCGGGACGCTCGGCGGCGTCTTCCGGATCACGGACGGCCTCGCCAAGGAGTTCGGCGAGGACCGCTGCACGGACACCCCGCTCGCGGAGGCCGGGATCCTGGGCACGGCGGTCGGCATGGCCATGTACGGGCTGCGGCCCGTGGTGGAGATGCAGTTCGACGCCTTCGCCTACCCCGCCTTCGAGCAGCTGATCTCTCACGTGGCGAAGATGCGCAACCGCACCCGCGGCGCGATGCCGCTGCCGATCACCATCCGCGTGCCGTACGGCGGCGGGATCGGCGGCGTGGAGCACCACTGCGACTCCTCCGAGGCCTACTACGTGGCCACCCCCGGCCTGACGGTGGTGACCCCGGCGACCGTCGAGGACGCGTACGGACTGCTGCGCGCGTCGATCGCCAGCGACGACCCGGTGGTCTTCCTGGAGCCGAAGCGGCTGTACTGGTCGAAGGCCGACTGGTCGCCCGAGGCGCCGACGGCCGTCCCGGGCATCGGGAAGGCGCTGGTCCGACGTACGGGCACGAGCGCCACCCTGATCACCTACGGGCCTTCGCTGCCGGTCTGCCTGGAGGCGGCCGAGGCGGCCCGCGAGGAGGGCTGGGACCTGGAGGTCGTGGACCTGCGCTCTCTGGTCCCCTTCGACGAGGAGACGGTCGTGGAGTCCGTACGCCGCACCGGGCGCGCGGTCGTCGTCCACGAGGCCGGCGGCTTCGGCGGGCCGGGCGCGGAGATCGCCGCCCGGGTCACGGAGCGGTGCTTCCACCACCTGGAGGCGCCGGTGTTGCGGGTGACGGGCTTCGACATCCCGTACCCGCCGCCGATGCTGGAGAAGCACCACCTGCCGGGAGTGGAACGGATCCTGGACGCCGTGGCCCGCCTGCAGTGGGAGAACTGATGGCGCAGGTAATGGAATTCAAGCTGCCCGACCTCGGCGAGGGCCTGACCGAGGCCGAGATCGTGCGGTGGTTGGTGGCGGTGGGCGATGTCGTCGCCATCGACCAGCCGGTCGTCGAGGTCGAGACGGCCAAGGCGATGGTGGAGGTGCCCTGCCCCTACGGCGGTGTGGTCACCGCCCGGTTCGGCGAGGAGGGCGAGGAGCTGCCGGTCGGCGCTCCGCTGATCACCGTCGCGGTGGGTGCGCAGTCGATGCCCGCCGGTGGCGCGGAGGCCGCGGAGGCCGAAGCCTCCGGCGAGGCGCCCCGACCGCTGATCGGCTACGGCTCGGACCACTCCCGCCCGGCGCGTCGGCGACGGGTGCGACCCGTCACCGCCGCGGTGTCGGCGCCCGCCCCGGCTCCGGCCCCGACCCCGGCCCCGGCTGTGGTCGCCGCGGCTCCGGTGATCCCGGCCGCTCCTGCGGCTCCCGCCGGGCCGGTGCCCGTCATCTCGCCGCTGGTGCGCAAGCTGGCCAAGGACGGCGGGGTGGACCTGCGAGCGCTGCGCGGCTCCGGGCCGGAGGGCCTGATCCTGCGTGCCGACGTCGAGGCGGCCCTGGCCGCGCTGAGGGCGCCCGCTCCGGCTCCCGCTCCCGCCCCCGCGGCGGTGGCGGTGGCGGCGCTGGGCGAACGGATCCCGCTCAAGGGGCTGCGCGGTGCGGTCGCCGAGAAGCTGTCGCGCAGCCGCAGCGAGATCCCCGACGCCACCTGCTGGGTCGACGCCGACGCCACCGAGCTGATGGCGGCACGGGCCGCGATGAACGCCGTGGGCGGGCCCAAGATCTCGGTGCTCGCGCTGCTGGCGCGGATCTGCACGGCCGCCCTGGCCAAGTACCCGGAGCTGAACTCCACCGTGGACCTCGCGGCCAAGGAGATCGTCCGGCTCCCCTCGGTGCACCTGGGCTTCGCCGCGCAGACCGAGCGGGGACTGGTGGTCCCCGTGGTCCGGGACGCGCAGGGCCGCAACCCGGAGGCCCTGTCGGCGGAGTTCGCGCGGCTGACCGAGCTCGCCCGCTCGGGCAAGCTGGCCCCGGCGGACCTGACGGGCGGCACCTTCACCCTCAACAACTACGGGGTGTTCGGGGTCGACGGCTCGACGCCGATCATCAACCACCCGGAGGCGGCGATGCTCGGGGTCGGCCGGATCATCGACAAGCCGTGGGTGCACGAGGGGCAGCTGGCGGTGCGCAAGGTCGTCCAGCTGTCGCTGACCTTCGACCACCGGGTCTGCGACGGCGGCACGGCCGGCGGCTTCCTGCGCTACGTCGCGGACTGCGTGCAATCCCCGGCGGTGCTGCTGCGCAGCCTCTAGGGCCTTGCTTTCGGATCAGGCCGGATCAGGGCGCGGCGCCAGGCGCCCGCGAGCCCGGCAAGATCCTGAAGAGAGGTGCCGGGTGCGCTGTCCCGGGGCTCCGCCCAGGACTGCGGTCCTCGAACGCCGGACGGCCGAATGCGGCTCCGCCGGCGTTCGAGGCGTTCGAGGCGCGGGGGTCACGCCGTGAGCAGGAGTTTGCCCACGTGGGTGCTCGACTCCAGGACCCGGTGGGCCTCGGCGGCCCGAGCCATCGGGAACGCCGCGTGGACCACCGGCCGCACCCGGCCGGCGGCCACCAGCGGCCACACGTGCTCCCGCACGGCGGCGACGATCGCCGCCTTCTCCTCCAGCGGCCGCGCCCGCAGCGAGGTGGCGGTGATCGCCGCCCGCTTCGCCAGCAGGGTGCCGAGGTTCAGCTCGGCCTTGACCCCGCCCTGGAGACCGATCACCGCGAGCCGGCCGTTCACGGCCAGGGCGTCCACGTTCCGCGCGAGGTACTTGGCTCCCATGATGTCCAGGATCACGTCCGCCCCGGCCCCGCCCGTGGCGGCCCGCAACGCGGCCACGAAGTCCTGCTCGCGGTAGTCGATGAGGACGTCCGCGCCCAGCTCCTTGCAGCGCGCCAGCTTCTCCGGGCCGCCGGCCGTGACGGCGACCGTCGCGCCGACCGCCTTCCCCAGCTGGATTGCCATCGTCCCGATGCCGCTGGCGCCGCCGTGCACCAGCAGGGTCTCACCGGGGCGCAGCCCGGCCACCATGAACACGTTGGACCACACGGTCGTGACGACCTCGGGCAGCGCCGCCGCCGTCGCGAGGTCCACCCCGGCCGGGACCGGCAGCAGCTGGCCGGCCGGCACGGCCACCCGCTGCGCGTACCCGCCGCCGGCCAGCAGGGCGCACACCTCGTCGCCCACCGACCAGCCGGACACCCCCGCCCCGAGCGCGGCGATCCGCCCGGAGCACTCCAGGCCCGGATATCGGGATGCGCCGGGAGGCGGATCGTAGAAGCCCTGGCGCTGGAGCACGTCGGCGCGGTTCACGGCGCTCGCCGCGACCTCGACGAGGACCTCGCCCTCGCCCGGTACCGGATCGGGAACGTCTGCCCAGACGAGGGCCTCGGGGCCGCCGGGCTGCTCGATGGTGATCGCATGCATGGCCCGGAGGCTACGCCACGGCGCGGCTACTCGGCAGGACCCAGTGTCGTCCTCGGAGCGGTGGGCGGGACCGCTCGCACGATGGTGATGAGACGGTCCGTCAGCTGGAGCGGGCTCGCGTGCGGGTCGTCGTACGGAAGCAGCCGGTGCCCGCGCAGTACGTTCACGACGAGGTCGTCGGTGTCGCGCACCGACTTGCCGACCTCGGCCTTGCGGACGGGCCGTTCGATGAGGTCCAGGCCGCTGCCCTGCTGGATCAGGTCCTCCATCACGGTGCCCGCACTCGGGCTGAGGACCGAGAGGCCCAGCAGCCGGCCGGCCGCGCTCGCGCTCGTGATGACCGCGTCCGCCCCGGACTGGCGCAGGAGCGGGGCGTTCTCCTCCTCGCGTACCGCGGCGACGATTTTCGCCCCGCGATTGAGCTGCCGGGCCGTCAGCGTGACCAGGACCGCCGTGTCGTCGCGCTGCGTGGCGATGACGACCTGACGGGCCTTCTGGACCTCGGCACGCAGCAGGACGTCCGAGCGGGTGGCGTCGCCGACCACGCCTGTGAACCCTTCCGCGTTGGCCGTGTCGATGACCTTGGCGCTCGGGTCGACGACGACGACCTGTTCCTTCGAGAGGCCGGTGGCCAGCAGCGTCTGCAGGGCCGAGCGGCCCTTCGTGCCGAAGCCGACGACGACCGTGTGCTCGCGCAAGTTCTTCCTCCAGCGCTTCAGCCGCCACTCTTCCCTCGTCCGTTCCGTCAGGACTTCGAGGGTGGTACCGACGAGGATGATCAGGAACAGCACGCGCAGCGGCGTGATCACCAGGATGTTGATCAACCGTGCGCTGTCGCTGTAGGGGACGATGTCGCCGTAACCGGTCGTCGACAGCGACACGGTGGCGTAGTAGAAGCAGTCGAGGAGATCGACCGACTCGTTGGCGTTGTCGTGGTAGCCGTCGCGGTCCAGCCACACGATGAAGACCGTGAGGAAGAGCACGAACAAGGCCATCAGGAGACGCTTGGCGACCTGTCGCAGCGGATGTTCGACGATGCGCTTGGGCAGCTTGATGCGCCGGGAGACGAGTTTCTCGTCGGCCCCGCGGGCCATGGCGTCCTGTCCGGGCAGTTTCACGTGAAACATCCTCCCGAAGCCCACGGCAGATCGAGGACCTCAAGTTCCTGTCCGGACCGGGCGCCCTTGGGCGGTACGACGGCCAGCGCGTCCGCGGCCGCCACGCCGCGCAACATCGCCGGGCCGTGGTAGCGCAGCGGTACAGCGTGCTCGTCGTCGAGCCGGACCGGGATCATCCGGGTGTCGGACGGGTGCCCCGGTACGTCGCTCTGCACGGTCGCGGTGTAGCGCGGGCGCGGGCGGCGGCCCGCGAGGGCGCGCAGCAGCGGCTCGGCGAGGGTCAGCAGCCCGGAGACGGCGGCGAGGGGGTTGCCGGGGAGCCCGACGACGTGCCGCCCGTCCGCCCGGTCGCCGATCCGCGCCAGCAGCATCGGATGTCCGGGCCGGACCGCCACCCCGTCGACGAGCATTCGGGCGCCGGCCTTCTCCAGTACGGAGTGGACGTGGTCGACGGGTCCGGAGGCGGTGCCGCCGGTGGTGATCAGGACGTCGGCGGTGGAGGTGGTGACGGCCTCCAGCAGGGCGGCAGCCCCGGCCGGGTCGTCGCCGAGCGTCCGGGTCCCGGTGACCTCGGCGCCCAGCCGCGTGAGCCAGGGGGCCAGCATGGGGCTGAGGGCGTCGCGGATCAGCCCGTCGTGCGGGCGGCCCTCGGTGAGCAGTTCGTCGCCGAGCACCAGGATCTCCACGCGGGGGCGGGGCCGCGTGGTCAGCCGGTCGTATCCCGCGGCTGCGGCGAGCCCGAGCACGGCGGGGGTGACCAGGGAGCCGGCGGGCAGCAGCAGGTCGCCCGAGCGGCACTCCTGTCCGCGCGGGCGGATGTCCTGGCCGGTGGCGACGGGCCGGTCGGCGTAGAGCTGCCCGGCCGCCTCACGGCAGTGCTCGGTGCGGATGACGGCGGTGGTGTCGGCGGGGATCCGCGCACCGGTGGCGATCCGGACGGCCTCGCCGTCGGCGATCGGCTCCGGCCGGCCGGAGCCGGCGAGGACGCCGCCGCCTTCCCGGACCTGCCACGGGCCGGGGCCGGACACCGCCCAGCCGTCCATGGCGGAGGTGTCGAAGGACGGCAGGTCGGTCAGCGCGTCCAGGGAGGCGGTCAGGACCTCGCCGAGGGCGTTTGGGAGGGGTACGTCGTGGGTGCGGGCCCGTACCCCGGCCCCGGCGCGGAGGGCGGCGTCCCGGGCGCGCGGCCAGGAGACGTGCCGGTGGCCGCCGGAGCCGCCACCCTCGGGGGTGCGGCTGACCAGGGCCAGGGCCTCGTCGAGGGCCTGCTCGGCGGAGTTCGTGGGGGTCATCCCGAGCCGTTCTCTTCGGCGGCGTCGGCCTCTGCCTCGGCGGCCCAGCGCAGCGCCAGGTCGGCGGCCTTGCGGGAGGCCTCGGCGACGGCCTGGGCGGGGTCGGCGCCGGTGGCGGCGGCGTGGGCGGCCGCGTAACCGACCAGGAAGGTGGTCAGGGGCGCGGCGGGCCGGGCGACGCCGTGGGCGGCGTCCCGGGCGAGGTCGAGCAGGGTCTTGGTGTCGACGGCGAGGTCGATGCCCAGCTCGTTCTTGACGGCGGTGATCCATTGCTCCAACACGGTTCCATGCTCTCTGATCCGGGCCCGGGCGGCGGCAAGATCGTCCCAGGTGTCGCAGTCGAACGCGGCGAGTGGCTGAGCGGCGACGGCGGTCAGCTCCAGTTCCGCGGTGAGCGCGCGCAGCGGGAGTCCGGCGAGACCGCCGTGTTCGGTGGCGAGCAGCGCGATCTCGCGCCGCAGGGGCTCGGCCCGGTAGGCGGCGACCAGCGGCTGGTCCCGGCCGTCGGGGTCGCGCAGCATCGCCCCTTCCGTGCCGTGCGCGTCGGGTGCGGCCAGCAGGGCCCGTACGGTGTCCCGGTCGAGGAACGGCAGGTCCGCGGAGAGTACGAGGACCAGTCCCGCGGTGGTCCCGCGCAGCCCGGCGTCCAGCGCGGCCACGGGGCCGCCTCCGGGCGGGTCCTCGCGGGTCCAGCGCACGGGGCGCGCGGTGGGCCGTCGGCCGCCCACCACGACGGTGCTGCGGGCGTCCGGGCAGGCGTCGAGGACGCGGTCGAGGAGCGCCCGCCCGCCGACGCTCAACGCGGGCTTGTCCGCCCCGCCGAGTCGCCGGGCGGCGCCGCCGGCCAGCACGATCGCGTCGTAGCTCATGCCCATGAGTATGCGCGGACCATGTCCCCGGCGCGGAACCGGACTTCCCCGGCGCGGAATCGGACTTCCCCGGCGCTGGTTCGCCGGCCCGGCCGGACAGGGCGACGGGTCCGGCCCGCGCCTCTCGGGGCGTGGACCGGACCCGCGTGTCCTGCAGATCGCCGGAGGCTAGAGGTAAGGGCCCGAGCGGATCGGGCCGTGGCCGCCGTCCTCTTCGTCGTCGTGCGGGCCGCCGGCCGGAAGGGCGCGGCGCATCTGCTCCAACTGGGCCCGCGCGGCCATCTGCTGCGCGAACAGAGCCGTCTGGATGCCGTGGAAGAGGCCCTCCAGCCAGCCCACCAACTGGGCCTGCGCAATGCGCAGTTCGGCCTCGGAGGGGATCGCCTCCTCGGTGAACGGGAGGGACAGGCGCTCCAGTTCCTCCACGAGCTCCGGGGCCAGTCCGTCCTCCAGCTCCTTCACGGAGGCGGCGTGGATGTCCTTGAGCCTGACCCGGCTCGCCTCGTCGAGGGGCGCGGCGCGTACCTCTTCCAGGAGTTGCTTGATCATGCTGCCGATCCGCATGACCTTGGCGGGCTGTTCGACCATTTCCGTCACCGGGACCTCGCGCGACTCGTCATCGGCGTCGCCGACCGCCGTCCCGTCCTGTCCCACGATCAGGACGTGCGGGGGACTGTCCTGCGACCGTTCACTCCTCGGCATCTCCATGCCGTCATTGTCTCGCACACCTTCGTTCTCACACGGTGTGCCCCCGTACAGTCGTGATCCACCCTGTACGGGGGCACCGGTCCCGGGTACGGACCCGGTGTTCAGCCTGCCGCGCGGCGGGCCAGCGCACCGCTGGAGCGGGTGACCAGAGCGGCCAGCACGGCCGCGCCCACCGGAACCACCACGAGCAGCCCGGCGAGGGTCTCCCACGGCACGGAGATCGGCACGTAGGGGACGGCCTCCCGCATCGACGCGTAGCCGTTGTCGAGGGAGTTCCGGTACAGCGCCTCCAGCTCCCGCCGCTGCACCAGGCGCAGGCCCACCGCGGGCAGGATCCCGGCCGCGGTGCCCAGGACGACGCCCATCAGGGCGACCACCCCGCACTGGAAGCCGCTCAGCGTCCGCCGTACCCGGGGCGCCGCGCCCACGGCCGCCAGGGTCTTCAGATCGGCCTCGGCGTCGGCCTGGGCGAGCCCCGTGGCGATGCCGGCCGCTCCGATGGTGACCAGACCCGCGAAGACGGTCAGGGCGAGCAGCGCGAGGCTGTCGTTGCCCTGGTAGCCCTCTTCGATGCGCACGACCGCCTCCACACCCATGCGGTCGATCTCACCGGCGATCCGCTGCCGCTGCTCGCTGCTCGCCGTGCCGTCGAGGGTGAAGTAGGACCCGGACGGGACGGTGGCCAGCCCCGCGGCCTTGGCCGCCGCCGGCGGCAGGACCAGTTCGAGGCCCCAGCCCTTGACCGACTCGGGCGCCAGGTGGACGGGCAGGACCTTGTCCTCACCGGGCGGATCCTCACCGACCGGCGGGAAGGGGTCGACACCCTCCTTGACGAGGACGGTCCGCAAGGTGATCCTGCCGTCCTTGACCTGGCGCCTGTCGAAGGCGACGGCCCGTCCCTCCTTGAGGGCGGACACCGAACGCGGGTCGGTCACCGCCAGCACGCTCAGCAGCTTCTCGTCGGCGACGACCACGGGTTCGGGCGCGGAGCGCCCGGTGTCCGCGCAGCGCCAGTCCTGGCGCAGCTCCCGGGCCTGTGCCTCGGTGAAGGCCCCTGTGTCCGCAGGGGTGTCGTGGAGCGGACAGCGCTGCTCCTTCGGCTTGATGATCTCGATGCGTCCGCAGCCGGGTTCCGACGAGAACGACTCGCAGTTCGGCATGCCGGCGACGAGCCGGTCGACGTCCGCCCGCACCGCCACCGGGAGTTCCTTGGAGAGCGCCTCGCGCAGCGCGGGAACCTCCTTGTGGGCGCTGTTCTCCCGGGCCTCCAGCATCCCGGTGCCGTGCGGCAGGTCGGCGACGTACTCGTGCCGCATCTGCAGGTCCCGGCTGTGCTCGTACGTGGCCACCGCGACGGTGCCGGCGACCGCGGCCAGCACCGCGGCCACGGCGGGCGCCGTGCGCCCCCGGTTGCGTACGGCGTCGCGCAGCGCGAGCCGCGGAGACAGCGGCAGCCGGCGTCCGAGCCGGCCGAACAGACCGACCAGGACCGGGGTGAGGGCGACGAAGCCGAGTTCGGCGATGGCGCTGCCGCCCGCGACGACGGTGGAGCCCATGCTCGACGTGGTGCCGTACAGGGCGATGGCGGCGCCGCCGGCGACGGCGACCAGGCCCAGCACCGGCAGCACCCGGTTGGCGCGGCGCACCCCGCGGCGGCCGGTCAGCGAGGCCAGCACGGTCTGCCGGGAGGCGGTGACGGCGGGGACGATCGCGGACAGCAGGCCGGTCACCACGGCGAGCAGGGCGATGCCGACCAGTTCCAGGGGGCGGAAGTCCAGGCCGCCGAACCGGACGCCGAGCTGCTCCTCCAGCACAGGACGCAGCGCGATGGTGAGCGCCACGCCGACGACGGTGCCGACGACGGCGGACACGGCGCCGATGACCAGGCCGCCGGAGAGCACGATGGAGCGGATGTGGCGCCGGTCGCCACCGTTGGCGCCGACCAGGCCGAGCTGCCTGCGCGAGCGGCGGGCGCCGACCGCGAAGGCCGGTCCGGCGAGCAGGCAGATCTCCAGCATGGCGAGGCCCACGACGGTGGCGGCGACGGCCACGTCGGAGGCCGAGCCGCCGTCCTGCAGGAACCGCTCCTTGCGTTCCTGCTCGAAGAGCGGCACGTCGGCGTCGGCCGGCGGGTCGAGGTGCACGGCTCGGGAGACGACCAGCAGGGACTTGGTGTTGGCCGCCTTCACCATGTTCCACGTGAAACCGTCGCCGCCGACCTTGACCAGGTAGCTGTCGTTGGGCCGGATCCCGACGCCTCCGGCAGCCTTGAGCGCCTGGTCGAGCGGGGCGAGCAGGGTCCCCGGCGGGGCGAGGATCTCGCTGTTGCCCAGGTCGCTCGGAAGCTCGTACGCCCCCACGATCTTGTACGAGGTGTTCGCGCCGCGCGGAGTGACCGTGGAGCCGACATAGAGGCCGGAGTTGCGCAGGAACGCGGTGGTGGCGGCGACCTCGCCGGCGCTCTCGGGCAGCCGGCCGCGGTCGAGCGTGAACATGCCCGCCACCAGAGGGCTCCGGGTGTCGACTTCGTGCAGGTCGGTGTCGAGGAGCCCGTGCCGGGTGCGGACCTTGCCGTAGCCCGTGGAGTCCTTGAGCACCTGGGTCCCGGCCGGGAGCTGGGACCGGTCCAGCTCCTGCGGTGCCTCCCGCCCCGCCGACGGGTCGGCGACGGCCTTGTCGTAGCCGCCGACCGGCACGAACGTGGTGCCGTCGGGTATCTGATAGATGGGCAGGCCCAGGTCGAGGAGGCGCACCCGGGCATCGGCCGTCCCGATCTGCCGCGAGAGGGCCTGCTCGGTCGAGAGTTCGGCGCTGCGCAGGGTCAGGTCCGCGGCGCTCACGCCGACGATCGGCAGGGCGATCATCGCGAGGACCAGGCAGCTGCGGCCCTTCGCACGCCAGGCATCGCGGCGCGCGATGCGCAGGGCCGCGACCCAGGAGTGGTACCAGCCTTGGAGCGGTGAGGTCACTGGCCGCCCGCCTGCCCCGAGAGGAGGGAGTCGGCGTGGCTGCGCGTGGTCTCGTCGACCACGCTGCCGTCGCGCAGGAAGACCACGCGGTCGGCCCACGCGGCGAAGCGCGGCTCGTGCGTGACCAGGACCCCGGCCGCGCCGGCGTCGCAGCGGGAGCGCAGCAGGGCCAGGACGGACTCGCCGGTCTCCGAGTCGAGGGCGCCGGTCGGCTCGTCGGCGAGGACGAGGCGGCGGTCGCCCACGAGGGCGCGGGCGATGGCCACGCGCTGCTGCTGCCCGCCGGACATCTCGTCGGGGAAGCGGTCGGCGAGCGAGCTCAGGCCCATCTCCTCCAGCGCGGCGAGCGCCGAGGCCCGGGCCTTGCGGGCGGAGGTCCCGTCGAGTTCCCGGGGCAGAGCCACGTTCTCGGCGGCGGTCAGGGCCGGGATCAGGTTGTAGTCCTGGAAGACGTACCCGATGCTGCGGCGGCGCAGCGCGGCGAGCTGCTTGCGGCTGGCCGCGGTGATGTCGGTGCCCTCGACCAGCACCCGGCCGCTGGTGGGGACGTCGAGGCCGCCCGCGAGGGTGAGCAGCGTGGACTTGCCGGAGCCGGAAGGGCCCATGACGGCGACGAGTTCGCCGGGGTACACGGCGAGGTCGATGCCGCGCAGGGCGTGCACTTCGGTGGCCCCGCTGCCGTGGGTGCGGACGAGCCGCTCCAACTGCAGTACGGGTTGCTGGGGCTGGCGCTGGTCGGGCATGAAGGGGTCCCCCCTGGGACGGTGGTTTCAGGCGCGCCGTGTGCGGGCGGTGCCGGGCCGGGTGGTGGTCGGGGCCGGGGTCTCGGCGGCCTGGGTAGGTTCGGGCGCGGCGGCTCTCCGGTCGGCCGGCAGGGAGAGCCGGACGAGCCGGGCTTCGCAGTGGTCGAGCCAGCGTGCCTCGGCCTCGGTCTGGAAGATCAGCTGCTCCAGGACGAGCAGCCACGCGACGTCGTCGCGTTCGCCGGAGCGGCCGCTCTCCACCGCCGCGAGTGCGGTGGCCTTGAGCCGCGTGTAGTCCTGCATCGCGCGGATCGTGGCGTGCCGCTGGGACTGGATGACGGCGCGGATGTCCACGCCCGGGGCGCCCACCGCCATGGCGAGCTTGATGGACAGCTCGTCCCGCGGCGGGTTGGCCCGGTCGACCGGGCGCTCGTACCACTCGCGCAGCTCGGCGCGCCCGGTGTCGGTGATGGCGTAGAGGGTGTGTCCCGCGGCGTCCTCGCCGCCGGGTGCGACGAGGCCGTCGCGTTCGAGCCGGGCGAGGGTCGTGTAGACCTGCCCGACGTTGAGCGGCCAGGTGGAGCCGGTCCGGGATTCGAACTCGGTGCGCAGCTGTGAGCCGTACCGAGGACCCCGTTCCAGGAGGGCGAGCAGCCCGTGACGGATCGACATACTCGGTATGTATACCGAGTATGTTCACGCAGGGCAACCATCCTGGGGCCTACGCCCAGAGGGGGACGGTGCCGGGCCGTCCCTTCCGGATCGGGCCGGGCCGTCCGTCCGTCCGGATCGGGCCGGGCTCGCGGCGCCAGGATCCGGCAGGGGCGGCTAGGCGCCGCGGCGCAGCCGTACGCCCAGATAGCCCAGGCCCAGACCCATCAGGGCGAATCCGGTGCCCAGCGGCAGTATGTGCGCCGCCAGGTCCGCGGCGCGGTCGTTCGGCTCGGTGCCGAGCGCGGTGACGTTGTCACGCGCTGTCGGGGCGGCGGCGGAGGGTCTCGCCGGCGAAGGCGGAGAGGGCGGGGGCGGCGGTGTGGGCTCGGTCCGCGGGCGCACGGGCAGCGGTCGGGAGGCGATCACCAGCTCCGGATCGGCCGGCTCGCCGACCGGCCGCCCGGGCCGCTCGCGGCCGACCCCGGCGGCGCTGCCCGCGAGCTCCTCGCGGGTGTCGTCGCCCCCGTCCCCCTCGTCGGCCGTGACGCGCACCGGCTGGGCCGTGAACGGGAGGGCGCGGGGGCCGTGGGCGTGGTCGGGGTGGGCCCGTGCGAGGGGGCCGGCGTACACGGAGGCGGCCGGTGCGAGGGCGGCTGCGGCGAGCGCGGCGCAGGCCAGCCAGTGCGAAGGACGGAAGCCTTGGATCACGGGGAGCCCCTCCCGTCCCGAGCGGCCGGCGTGCTCGCTGGAGTCAGCGATATGCGCTCAGATTTACATAGTGGAGCAAAAGCGGCATCCCGGGCGCCCAATCGGGTGCCCGGGATGCCGGTGTGTCGTGAGGCCGCTCCGTCAGCGGCTACTCCGGATTGCCGGTGGACACGGTGAGCGTGTACTCCGTGCCCTCCTTGTTGATCTTGTCTCCGGCGGCCGGGGACTGGCTCAGCACCGTGTCCTTGCCGTACACGGCCTCGTCCTTGGGGACGATGGTGTACTTGCCGCCCGAGGCCTGGATGCAGGCCTTCACGGACAGCAGGTTCTTGTACTTGAGGTCCGGCGCCGAGTACTTGCCGGCCTCGCTGTAGTGCTTCGTGGGCTCCGAGCACTTCTTCGGGTCGATCGTGCGCGTGACGTCGGGACCCTTGAACCCGGCCTTCGCGGACGCGGACGTGGAGGCGCCCGGATCGGCCGTGGTGCCGCCCTTGTCCTTGTCGTCCCCGTTCATCGAGATCGCCGCGATCAGGCCGCCGACCGCCAGCAGCGCCACCGCGATCGCACCCACGACCACCGGCATGTTCCGCTTGCCGCCGGAGTCGGACGGGCCCGCCGAGCCCGTCGGGGAGATCGTGTACGGGGGCGGGGTCTGCGCGTACTGCTGCTGCGGCGGGGGCGTGTGCGGGTAGGCGTAGCCGCCCTGCGTGTGAGGCTGCGGGGCGGGCGTCGGCGCGTACGGGGCGTGCGGCGACGGGTAGGGCTGCTGCACCGACTGCGGCGGGGCCTGGAAGCCGGACTCCACCGGCGGGAACACCGCCGAGGACACCCCCGCGCCGCTGCTCAGCGGCCCGTGGCCCTGCACGATGACCGGCGCCCCGGCCTGTCCGGAGCCCAGCACTCGAGCGACCTCGTCGCCCATGGCCGCGGCCGTGGGGAAGCGCTCGTTCGGGTTCTTCTTCAGCGCCCGCGCCACCAGCGCGTCCATCGCCGGGGTCAGCGACCGGTTGATGGAGGACGGGGCGACCGGCTCCTCCTGTACGTGGGCGTACGCGATGGCCAGCGGTGAGTCCGCGTCGAAGGGGATCCGGCCCGTCAGCAGCTGGAAGAGCATGATGCCGACCGAGTACAGGTCGGAACGGGCGTCGACGCCGCGTCCCAGGGCCTGTTCGGGCGAGAGGTACTGAGGGGTGCCGACGACCATGCCGGTCTGCGTCATCGAGGTGACCCCCGACTGCATGGCGCGGGCGATGCCGAAGTCCATCACCTTGACCACGCCGCGCTTGTTCACCATGACGTTGCCGGGCTTGATGTCGCGGTGGACGAGCCCCATCTCGTGGCTGGTCTCCAGCGCGGCGAGCACGTCGGCCGTCACCTTCAGCGCCTTGTCCGCGGGCATGGCCCCGTGCTGCCGGATGTCCGCCTCGAGCACCGACCCGAGCGGCCGGCCCTCCACGTACTCCATGACGATGTACGGCATCACCGCGCCGTCGCCCGAGCGGCCGCCGCCGAACGTCACTTCGCCTTCACCGGTGTCGAAGACCGAGACGATGTTCGTGTGCGACAGTTTCGCTACAGCCTGGGCCTCGCGGCGGAAGCGCTCGCGGAAGGACTGTTCCCGGCCGAGGTCGCTGTGCAGGGTCTTGATGGCCACCTGCCGGTCGAGCGCCGAGTCGTACGCGAGGTACACAGAGGCCATGCCGCCGGCGCCCAGCAAGTCCCTTAGCTGGTAACGGCCACCGGCCAGAGAGCCGCCCGCGTACTGGCCCTGAGTGCCGTCCTGGCTCATGACTGTTGCTTCCCCTCGGGATGTGCCTTCACGCCTCTGGCCGGGCGCACGTGGCGCCCAGTCTGCCCCAGGGCAAGCACACGTCAAGCCAGGTGCCCGTTCCGTGACCACACGTGCACAGGGTGGCCTTGTCCGAACGGTGACCGGTTCTGAGGCTGTAGCGTTCACCGGAGCACCAATAAAGAGGACTACCGCTGAGCGGCGGCCGAGAGAGACGACGGCGAGGACTGATGGCACCCGAACCCGAGGGAAACGGCGCCGGGATGACCGATGGTCCTGAGCACTGGGGCGACGGTGGCCTGGTGGGCGACGGCCGTTACCGGCTGACGCACCGACTGGGCCGCGGCGGCATGGCGGAGGTCTTCGCCGCCGAGGACGTGCGCCTGGGCCGCACCGTCGCCGTGAAGCTGCTGCGCGCCGACCTGGCCGAGGACCCGGTGTCCAAGGCCCGCTTCACGCGCGAGGCACAGTCCGTCGCCGGCCTCAACCACCACGCCGTCGTCGCCGTGTACGACTCGGGCGAGGACCGGGTCGGCCCGAACACCGTGCCGTACATCGTGATGGAACTCGTCGAGGGCCGCACCATCCGCGACCTGTTGATCAGCGCCGAGGCCCCGGGCCCCGAGCAGGCGCTCATCATCGTCTCGGGCGTGCTCGAAGCCCTCGCCTACTCGCACCAGCACGGCATCGTCCACCGCGACATCAAGCCGGCGAACGTCATCATCACCGACGCCGGTGCCGTGAAGGTGATGGACTTCGGTATCGCCCGCGCCCTGCACGGCGGGCAGGCGACGATGACCCAGACCGGCATGGTCATGGGCACCCCGCAGTACCTGTCGCCGGAGCAGGCCCTCGGCAAGGCCGTCGACCACCGCTCCGACCTGTACGCGACCGGCTGCCTGCTCTACGAACTCCTCGCGCTGCGTCCCCCGTTCACCGGCGAGACCCCCCTCTCGGTGGTCTACCAGCACGTCCAGGACGCGCCCGTGCCGCCCTCGCAGCTGCCGGAGGGCCACCACATCCCGCAGGAGCTCGACGGCCTCGTCATGCGCTCCCTCGCCAAGGACCCGGACGACCGGTTCCAGAGCGCCGAGGAGATGCGCGGGCTGGTCCAGTACGCGCTCCAGATGCTGCACGACCAGGGCCCGAACACCGGTACCTGGAACACCGGCCCGGTCACCATGTCCCTGCCGCACGGGCGCGGCGGCGTCGCCGCCACCACGGCCATGCCCGTGGGCGGGAACGGCGGGGGGCAGCGGTACACCTCGAACGCCTCGACCTCGCAGTTCCAGCAGCCGATGGTGCCGCCGCTGAACCCGGACGACGGCACGGCCTTCCCCGGTGCCCCCGGCGGCCACGGCGGCGGCCACAGCGGCGGCTACGAGGCCTACGACGACCGGCGAGGCAACGGCGGCGGCCGCTGGAAGATGTGGCTGTTCGCGGTGCTCGCGATCGTCGCGATCGCGGGCGGCGTGGCCTACGCCGTCAACAGCGTGGGCGGCAAGGGCGGCCAGAAGCAGGATCCGGGCACCACCCAGACCTCCCCCAGCGCCAAGCCGAGCCTGTCCGACTCGCCGGACCCGACGCAGTCGCGCCAGACCACGGACAACACGCCGACGAACAACGACACCCCGCCGCCGGCGACCCGTACCCGGACGCAGACCGCCAGCCAGGCGCCCACGGCGACGGCGTCGCAGTCGCCGACCCCGACGGCGACCAAGAGCAGCACGGCGACCGCGACCGCCTCGCCGACCAAGACGGCCACGGCGACCGCGACGGCGACCAAGTCCCAGCCGCCGCCGGGTCCCGACAGCGCGGAGTAGCGCGCAGCGAGCACCCGGCGGGCCCGGCGGAATCGATTTCCGCCGGGCCCGTCCGCATGCGCCCCGTCAGAGGGCCTGCCCGCGGAGCCGATCGGGATTCCCGATACCGGCGAGCGAGTGAACGGTGAGGAACTGCAGTGCGATTCCCGTGCAGACGGGTCGAACGCCGCGCCGTCAACGAAATGCGGATCCGGACCGAAGAGTGCCGGTTCTGCCGTGGTCACCTCGGCGGCCTCCGCCGTTACGGTGAACTGCACCCCGCCCGGCGGCGAGAGTCGGGGAATTGAAATTGACGACCCCGTACGACACCACGCTTCTGTTGCATGCCCGGCGGTGGCTCAAGCCTGCGTGCATTCTCGGCCCGCCCCCGGCGTCCACCACGATGTGGCGGGCGGCGCGAGCGCGCGCACACCGGTGGCCACGCGCCCGTAGGGCACCCGGCGCAGCAGCCCGAGGGCGTGGAGATCCGCTGGGGAGATGCGGCCACCCTCCGGCACC
This sequence comes from Streptomyces sp. NPDC046349, assembly GCF_055587885.1. Lineage (NCBI taxonomy): Bacteria > Bacillati > Actinomycetota > Actinomycetes > Kitasatosporales > Streptomycetaceae > Streptomyces > Streptomyces sp. NPDC046349. The sequence goes on along the minus strand of NZ_JBVJFK010000004.1, from coordinate 357,499 downwards.
GGCACCTCGCCGGGAAGGGGGAGCCGGCCCCGGGCGCCTGGGAAGCTGGCCCGCGAAGAGACGGCCTAGCGCTGCTCGGCCTGGAGGCGGGCCACGTACGCGGCGGCCTGGGAGCGCCGCTCCATGCCCAGCTTGGACAACAGGCTGGAGACGTAGTTCTTGATCGTCTTCTCGGCCAGGTGCAGGCGCTCGCCGATCACGCGGTTGGTCAGGCCCTCGCCGATCAGATCGAGGATCCTGCGCTCCTGCTCGGTGAGGCTGGCGAGACGGTCGTCGCCCCTGCCGCCCTTGCCGTCGCGCAGCCGCTCCAGTACGCGGGCGGTGGCCACCGGGTCCAGCAACGACTTGCCGGCGGCGACGTCACGCACGGCGCTGAGCAGCTCGTTCCCGCGGATCGCCTTGAGCACGTAGCCCGAGGCGCCGGCCATGATCGCGTCGAAGAGGGCCTCGTCGTCGGCGAACGAGGTCAGCATCAGGCACTTGACGTCCTCGTTCCCGGAGCGCACCTCGCGGCACACCTCCACCCCGCTGCCGTCCGGCAGCCGGACGTCGAGGACGGCCACGTCGGGCCGGGTGGCGGGGATGCGGACCAGCGCGTCGGCGGCGGTGCCGGCCTCGCCGACGATCTCGATGTCCTGCTCCACCGACAGCAGCTCGTGGACGCCCCGACGGACCACTTCGTGGTCGTCCAGGAGGAATACCTTGATTTTTCCGTCTTCGCGCACGAAGTCAGTTTCACACACTCACCCCTTCCCTGCCGGAGTTACCCGGGATAACGTGCCGTTGTTCCCGGCCCCTGCAAGGCTGTGACCAGTGGTTGTTCCCGCCTCTGCGGATTTACTTGGAAATCCAAGCAAAAACGCAGGTCAAACGGGGTTTCGCAGTTATGCGGCGCACTGGGTAACGTGCATTGCGCAGGGCACTCGCCGGGACGCCTGTCACGCCTGAATCCCGTACGCGACGCGCACCCACCCCGTGCGCTCGTTACGGATGCAGGTGAGCCGCACTGGACCCCGGAGAACCCGGGTGCCGGACCGACGGAGGAGCACAAGTGACCGTGGAGAGCACTGCCGCGCGCAAGCCGCGACGCAGCAGCGGCACCAAGCGGGCGGCAGGTGCGGCGAGCGCCGCCAAGCCCGCCGCTGCCACCGCGCAGACGCAGGACGCCGAACCTCAGCTCGTACAGCTGCTGACGCCCCAAGGGGACCGGGTCGACAACGCGGAGAACGCGGAGTTCGCACCTTTCGTCGCAGACATCACCACCGAGGACCTGCGCGGCCTGTACCGCGACATGGTCATGACCCGCCGCTTCGACGGTGAGGCGACCGCCCTGCAGCGGCAGGGCGAGCTGGGCCTGTGGGCCTCGCTCCTCGGCCAGGAGGCCGCCCAGATCGGCTCCGGCCGGGCGCTGAACGACGCGGACTACGTCTTCCCGACCTACCGCGAGCACGGAGTGGCCTGGTGCCGCGGGGTCGACCCGACCAACCTGCTCGGGATGTTCCGCGGTGTGAACCACGGCGGCTGGGACCCGAACACCAACAACTTCCACCTCTACACGATCGTCATCGGCTCCCAGACGCTCCACGCGACCGGGTACGCGATGGGCGTGGCCAAGGACGGCGCCGACGCAGCCGTGATCGCCTACTTCGGCGACGGCGCGTCCAGCCAGGGCGACGTGATGGAGGCGTTCAACTTCTCCGCCGTCTACAACTCCCCCGTGGTGTTCTTCTGCCAGAACAACCAGTGGGCGATCTCCGAGCCGACCGAGCGCCAGATGCGCGTGCCGCTCTACCAGCGCGCCCAGGGCTTCGGCTTCCCCGGCGTCCGCGTCGACGGCAACGACGTCCTGGCCTGCCTGGCCGTGACCCGCTGGGCCCTGGACCGGGCGCGCCGCGGCGAGGGCCCGACCCTGGTCGAGGCGTTCACGTACCGCATGGGTGCGCACACCACCTCCGACGACCCGACGAAGTACCGGCGGGACGAGGAGACGGCGGCCTGGGAGTCCAAGGACCCGATCCAGCGCCTGAAGGCCCACCTGCTGGCCACCGGCGGCGCCGACGAGGCGTTCTTCGCCGAGCTGGAGGCCGAGAGCGAGGCCATGGGCAAGCGCGTGCGCGAGGCCGTGCGCGCCATGCCCGACCCGGACACCATGGCGATCTTCGAGAACGTCTACGCGGACGGGCACGCGCTCGTCGACGAGGAGCGCGCACAGTTCGCCGCCTACCTCGCGTCCTTCGAGCCGGCCGAGGAGGGTCACTGATGGCTGTCGAGAAGATGTCGATCGCGAAGGCGCTCAACGAGTCGCTGCGCAAGGCCCTGGAGCAGGACCCGAAGGTCCTGATCATGGGTGAGGACGTCGGCAAGCTGGGCGGTGTCTTCCGGATCACCGACGGCCTGCAGAAGGACTTCGGCGAGGAGCGGGTCATCGACACCCCGCTCGCCGAGTCCGGCATCGTCGGCACCGCCATCGGCCTGGCCCTGCGCGGCTACCGGCCGGTCGTGGAGATCCAGTTCGACGGTTTCGTCTTCCCCGCGTACGACCAGATCGTCACGCAGCTCGCGAAGATGCACGCGCGCGCCCTGGGCAAGATCAAGCTGCCGGTCGTCGTGCGCATCCCCTACGGCGGCGCCATCGGCGCGGTCGAGCACCACTCGGAGTCCCCGGAGACGCTGTTCGCGCACGTCGCGGGCCTGAAGGTGGTCTCCCCGTCGAACGCCAGCGACGCCTACTGGATGCTCCAGCAGGCGATCCTCAGCGACGACCCGGTGATCTTCTTCGAGCCGAAGCGCCGCTACTGGGACAAGGGCGAGGTCGACACCGAGGCGATCCCCGGTGAGCTGCACAAGTCGCGCCTGGTGCGCGAGGGCACGGACCTCACCCTGGCCGCCTACGGCCCGATGGTGAAGGTCTGCCTGGAGGCGGCGGCCGCCGCCGCCGAAGAGGGCAAGTCGGTCGAGGTCCTGGACCTGCGCTCGATGTCCCCGGTCGACTTCGACGGGATCCAGGCGTCGGTGGAGAGGACCCGCCGGCTCGTGGTCGTCCACGAGGCGCCGGTCTTCCTCGGCGTGGGCTCGGAGGTCGCCGCCCGCATCACGGAGCGGTGCTTCTACCACCTGGAGGCGCCGGTACTGCGAGTGGGCGGCTTCCACGCCCCCTACCCGCCGGCCCGCCTGGAGGACGAGTACCTGCCGGGCCTGGACCGGGTGCTCGACGCCGTCGACCGCTCGCTGGCGTACTGAGGAGCCACGTTCCATGACCATCCGCGAATTCAAGATGCCCGATGTGGGCGAAGGCCTCACCGAGGCCGAGATCCTCAAGTGGTACGTCCAGCCGGGTGACACCGTCACCGACGGCCAGGTCGTCTGCGAGGTCGAGACGGCCAAGGCCGCCGTCGAGCTGCCGATCCCGTTCGACGGCGTCGTGCACGCGCTCCTCTTCGAGGAGGGCACCACGGTCGACGTCGGCCAGGTCATCATCTCGGTGCAGACCGGCTCCGGCGAGGCCGCCGAGGCCCCGGCCCAGGAGATCCCCGCCCCCGCCGAGGCCGAGGAGGCCGCCCCGGCGGCCCGCCAGCCCGTGCTCGTCGGCTACGGCGTCGCCGAGTCCTCCACCAAGCGCCGGCCGCGCAAGGCGACGCCGGCGCCCGCCGTCGCCGGGCAGAACGGCACCGCGGCCCCGGTGGCGGCCCCCGCCGCCCCCGCCCCCGCGGCGCCCGCGGTCCCGGCGCAGCCGACCGGTGAGCGTCCGCTGGCCAAGCCGCCGGTCCGCAAGCTCGCCAAGGACCTGGGCATCGACCTGGCCTCGGTGGTCCCGACCGGTGACGGCGGCGTCGTCACCCGGGAGGACGTCCACGCGGCGGCCGCCGCGGCGATCGCCCCGCAGGCCGCCCCCGCGGCCGCGGCCCCGGCTGCCCCGGCGCCGGCGGCCGAGGCCGTCGCGGTGTCCGCCGCCCCGGCGGCGCGGGAGACCCGCATCCCGGTCAAGGGCGTCCGCAAGGTCTCCGCCCAGGCCATGGTCGGCTCGGCCTTCACCGCGCCGCACGTCACCGAGTTCATCACCCTCGACGTGACCCGCACGATGAAGCTGGTCCAGGAGCTCAAGGACGACCCGGACCTCGCCGGTCTGCGGATCAACCCGCTGCTCCTGATCGCGAAGGCCGTCCTGGTGGCCATCCGCCGCAACCCGGACGTCAACGCGTCCTGGGACGAGGCGGCCCAGGAGATCGTGCTCAAGCACTACGTCAACCTGGGCATCGCGGCGGCCACCCCCCGCGGGCTGATCGTCCCGAACATCAAGGACGCCCACGCCAAGACCCTGGGCGAGCTGTCGCAGTCCCTGTCCGCGCTGGTCGCCACGGCCCGTGACGGCAAGACCTCCCCGGCCGACATGCAGAACGGCACGATCACCATCACCAACGTCGGCGTCTTCGGCGTCGACACCGGTACGCCCATCCTGAACCCCGGCGAGTCCGCGATCCTCGCGGTCGGCGCGATCAAGCTCCAGCCGTGGGTCCACAAGGGCAAGGTCAAGCCCCGCCAGGTCACCACGCTGGCGCTGTCGTTCGACCACCGTCTCATCGACGGCGAGCTCGGCTCCAAGTTCCTCGCCGACATCGCGGCGGTCCTGGAACACCCGCGCCGGCTGATCACCTGGTCGTAGTGGACGCGAGCACGACACCGACGGCCGGTCTCCCCCGAGGAGGCCGGCCGTCGGTCGTGCGTCTTCGTCTTCTTTCTCGTCCGCGCGGACGATCGGAGCGTGTCCGGGACACCCCGGTGTCAGGACGCGCTAGGGCCGAGATTTGTGGAAGCGCGCCAATCCGAGCTGGCTGCCCTTTAGGCGGCGCCACTCCGTCGACCCCGCCGATGGATTCGGCAGTCCCAGTTCGGCGGTTCTTGCGAGTTCACGGAAGTCCGCGCTGGGTTCCGCTCCCAGTTCTCTGCGCAAGGTCCGCCGGTATTCGTGGAAGGCCTTCAAGGCCTTTCCGGGCGCTCCGTCCGCCAGGAACGCGTGGAAAAGCAGTCGTTGGGCGTTTTCATTCAGCGGCTGCCATTCGCTCAGGTAGGAGGCGTGCAGGAGCGCCGAGCGGATCTGCTGGTGCTGCAGGAGGGTTTCGGTCGCCTTCTCGAGGGCCTGCGTCCGGCGGCGGTCCCAGTGCAGCCGGTGCTCATTGGTCCATTCGGCCACGACGTCGGTCAGCAGCCGCCGGTGGAGGACGAGGAGTTCACTGTCCCGCGGGCGCTCACCGGCGAGGATGCGGTCGATCGTGACGCCGGCGCACTGGTGGTCGCTGTACAGCCGGTCGTCGACCGCGATGGATTCCCCGCGGACGGTGAGCACGCCGTACGGGAGGACCTGCTGGCATCGCCACAGCAGACGGCTGAGCCTGCGGCGGGCGGTGCGCGCGTCGAGATCGGGCCACAGCGCCCGCAGGACCGCCGGGCGCCGCACCTCCCGGCGGTGGCTCAGGTGGACGAAGGCGAGGAGTTCGGCCGCCTGGGGCGCGAGGCGTTCGTTCTGCCGGTCCTCGAAGTGGATTCCGTCCTCTCCGAGGATTTGGAGGGCGAGTTGCCCGGGCACGGGGCCCGGATCCCCTCCGGCGTCCTGCCGCGGGGCTCCGCGGCTCTCATGTATCTTCTCGATTTCTCCACGGAATTCGGTCATGTGGTGACTCCCCCGTAATGAGGGGAGGGGCCTGCCACAGAGGGCGGGCCCTTCCCCCGGTGGCTGCGCTGCCCGGCATGGTCAGTGCCTTCGTCGTGGCGGCCCGCAGCCCGATATTCATGAATGCGTTGCCAGGATTCTCATCCGGTTTCGATCTTATCCGCGCAAGATGCAGATCCCGAGGTGTGCGTCCGCAATGCCGGTTGATCCGGACGCACTCTGTCTGATCTTCGGCGCATCTGGCCGAAAGGAACGCGTCAGAAGAGCATCCTGATCCAGTTGATCATTCCGAGGAGGAGTACGAGCACCACCCAGGCAGCGGAGACGCCCAGCGCCTTGTTCCCGCGCGCCGCCTTCACGCACTCCGAGATGCCGTAGAGGGCGGCCAACGCCCCCAGCCCGCCGATCCCGGCAGCGCACACGTAGGCCCATGTCGCGTCGGGGAACCCGCGCAGGAGCAGGAAGGCGACGAGCAGGGGCACGATGGGCCACGAGTGGCCGCTGAGCGAGCCGTTCTCCTGGCGGTCGGTGGAGGGGGTCGTTCGTCGATCGGTCATTTCTTTCACCTGATCATCGTTTGGGGGCTGGGCGGCGGACTCAGACATCCCGTCTCAGGACGGCGCGCAGGGCGGCGGAGGCAAGACAGCCCACCCATCCGGCGAAGGCGGCCAGACCGGCCAGGCGCCGCATCACGTCGAAGTCGGACGACGCGACGGATTTCTGGGCGGACCCGAAGGGCAGCCAGTTCGCCAGCCCCTTGACGGGATCCAGCGCGTCGACGGCGTGGAAGGCCACGAAGACGGCCGTCTCACCGATGAGCGGGACCACCAGCCACAGCGCCAGCGCGAGGGCCGTGGACCGGGTCAGCGCACCCAGGGCGATGCCGGCCACGGCGCACAGCACGACCACGCCCGGGTACGGGAGGACCGCCAGGAACAGGTCGCCGAAGGGCGGCGCCGCGGTCACCAGCCTTCCGCCGCTGACCGCTGTTGCGGTGACGACGACGACGGCGACGCTGATGCAGGTGAACGCGGCGGCCGCACCGCTCATGACGACGGCCTTGGCGAGCAGGACATCCGTCCGCCGGGGTACGGCGACGAAGACCGGGCGGATCGTCGCGTACCTGTGCTCGTGGGTCATGCCGAGGATGCCCAGGATCCCCGCCACCAGGCCGAGGAGGGGGATCCCGGTGAACTCCGCCGCGATGTTGAGGTTCTGGAGCGCGAGGTCGGCCCCGATGCCGGACCCCTCCGGCAGGCCCCGTACGTCCATCCCCAGGGAAAGCCCGAACAGGAGCGACAGCCCCGAAATCCAGCCCGCCGCCCACTTGCTCGAACGCAGCGTGCGCAGGCGGATCCACTCGTACATGACCGCCCGGTTCAGGTCCCCCTTGTTCTGGGGGCGCGCCGGCTGTGTGGTCGTCGTCATCGCGTGCTCCCGGCCATCTCGGTGGCTTGACGGGGTCCGAATTCCACCGCGGCGCCGGTCAGGGAGAGGTAGGCCTCTTCCAGGGAGCCGTGGCGGGTGGACAGTTCGAGGACCATGGCCCGTTGTTCCCAGACGATCTCGGCGACGACCTGTTGGCTGATGCCGGCGAGGGTGAGCGCTTCGCCGTCCGTGGTGATCTCGGCTCCGGCCTCGCGCAGCGGTGCCACCACACGGTCCGCGTGCGGGGTGCGCAGTACGACCTGTCCCGCGGTGTGCTGCCGGACGAACTCCTCCACCCCGGCCTCCGCGATGAGGCGTCCCCTGCCGATGACCACGAGGTGGTCGGCGAGCAGTGCCATCTCGGTCAGCAGGTGGCTGGAGAGGAAGACGGTGCGGCCTTCGTCGGCGAGTGAGCGCAGGAAGGTGCGCAGCCAGGTGACCGTCTGGGGGTCCAGCCCGTTCGCGGGCTCGTCGAGGATGAGCACCTTGGGGTCGCCGATGAGGGCGGCGGCGAGGCCCAGGCGCTGGGCCATGCCCAGGGAGAAGCCCTTGGGCGGTTGGTCGCCCACGGCTTCGAGGCCCACGGTCCTCAGGCACTCGTCGGCACGGCTCGCGGGGACTCCGGAGAGAGCCGCCAACGACAGCAGGTGGTTGCGCGCCGAGCGTTTGGGATGGAAGCTGCGGCTGTCCAGCAGCGCGCCGACGACCCGGCTCGGATCGGGCAGGGCGGCCAGCGGGCGGCCGTCGTAGAGCGTCTCACCCTCTCCGGCGGCCAGACCGAGCATGAGTCGCATGGCCGTCGACTTGCCGGCGCCGTTGGGGCCGACGAAGCCGGTCACCGCTCCGGATGGGGCGGTGAACGTCAGGTCCTCGACAGCCGCCTTGTCGCGGAATCTCTTCGTCAGGCCGCGTGCCTCGATCACGTCCGGTCACTGCCCCTCTCTTCGGTCGAGCTTGTCCTTGGCAATGGCGAAGCGGCCGATGGGATAGGGGGTATCCCATCGGCCGCGTACCGCACGGGTGCGGCAACTGCTATCAGCCGATGAAGTCCCGGACGATCGAGTAGATCTCGTGGATCGTGTAGCCGACCTCGATGGCCTTGCGGACGAGCCACGGGACGACGCGCTCGTAGACTTCCTTGAACTTGGTGTAGCCGGCCCTCGCGGCGTCGACGAGCTTGTTCCAGGCGCTGGCGCCGAGACCCTTCAGCTTGCCGATCACCCAGGCGATGCCACCGGGGGTCTGGGCCTGGCCCTCCACGGCCGCTGCGCCGACGGTGCCGGCCGTGGCCGCACCCGCCGCGGACGCGGAGTTCAGGTTGACGTCGGCGGCAGAGGTCACCGCGCGGTGCGTGTCGACTACCTGGACCTGCGCCGGAGCCTTGGCGGGAGCGGTGCCGGCCGCACTGGCCATGGGCGCACCCGCACCGATGAGAGCACCCGCGAGTACGACGCTCGCTATGAGTCGCTGGTTCTTCTTCACAGAGGTCTCCACAAGTTGTGAACCCAACCGTTCCGGCCGGTCGGCCGGTGGCTGGCACAGACTTGAACCCCGGGATCTCTGACGGGTGCTCCAAGCGTCGCCGAATGACCTTCCTCATGTTCGTATCCTCGCCCGGTGGTGTCTCCCGGATGTCTCCGGCCGGGCAACACCGCTGGCAGGAGAGGTAGTCGGACAGGTTCCGGATTTGCGCAGAAACTGCTCCGGGACGCGTCGGGCCCGATGCAGGGCACACCTCGGACGGGACGGTCCACCGGGGAGGACGCAACCGCGGCGGCCGGGGTTGAGACGTGCGACGACAGGGAGCGCACGACGAGGGGCGGGGCCGGCGTCCGGAGTCCGATCGGGCCGGGACGCCGACCCGGCGGTCGCCCAAGGTAATGGCGTGGCCCGCGAATTCGGTGTGTGTGATCATCTGCGGATGCTCTTTCGCGCTGCCACCGCAGGCCCCGCAGACCTGGATCGCGCCGTCGCCCACCCGGCCGACGGCCCCGTCCCCGCCCTGACCGCCGAGAAGATCCGCGAGGAACTCGCCGGGAACCGGATCCGCCCCGAGTGGGTCTGGACCGCCGAGGACGGGAACGGGCGGATACTGGCCCGTGCCCTGTGGTGGGGCAGGGCCGACAGCGAGCTGCCCATCGCGCTCGACTGCCTCCAGGTGGGAGTCGGCGTGGCCGACCCGGCCGGCGTCGCCGCCGGGCTGCTGGACGCCGGGCACGCGGCCTTCGGCGGGCTCCCGGGGTACAACATCTCCCTGCCCCGCGGCTGGCGGGACGACCCGGAGCTGGCCGCGGCGGTCGCCTGGCGCCGGGAGGCCGCGCACCGGACCGGGCTGACGCGCGAGATCGAGCGCCTGCGTTACGAGTGGACGCCGGCCGCCGGGACGGCGGAGCCCACCGGCCGGCTCGTCTTCCGCGAGGGTAGCGACGAGGAGATGCTGGACGCCTTCGTCCGGCTCTCCCAAGGCAGCCTCGACCTGGCCACACGGCACGAACTGGAGCTGATGGACGCCGAGCAGCTGGCCCGCGAGGACTTCGACTTCTACCTCGACTGCCCCGGAGAGCGCTCCTGGTGGCGCCTGGCCCACCTGCCCGACGGCCGTCTCGCCGGTCTGGCCGTGCCCTCGGCGACGCCGTACCACCGCAACGTCGGCTACCTGGGTGTCGTACCGGAGCAGCGCGGCCAAGGCCTGATCGACGAGATCCTCGCCGAGATCACCCGCTTCCACGCGGGGCAGGGCGCCGAGCGCATCACCGCGACCACGGACACCGTGAACCTGCCGATGGCCGCCGCCTTCGACCGCGCCGGCTACGAGGTCACCGAGATCCGCCTCGTGCTGGAAGCCCCGGCACGGTGAACCGGGCCGCCCTCGCGGCCCGGGCCGCCGGCCCGCGCGCCGTTCCAGGACGACCCCGGTCACGGTGGCCGGCACGAGCCGCAGCCTGAGCGTCCCGGCAGCCGCCTCCGCCGTCACCCGTACCCGCTTGTGCGTCAAGGGCTCCGTGTGAGGCCGGCCCGCGCCCCCGGGGAGGTAACCTGCCGCCCGGGGAAGGGGGCAGGGGTGTCCATCGCCGAACTGCAGGTCTACTCCGTCGAGAAGGCCGACGTCACCGGTGGCGTGTGTGTGGTCCGCTGCATCGGCGGGGTGGCCCGCGCCGGGCAGGTCTACGCCGTCGGCGCGTCCCGGATGGGCCTGCGCCACATCGAGCGGGGCGGACGGCCCGTCGGCTCCTTCGACGCCGGGCACACCGCGAAGGTCCACTTCAGCGGCGCCATCGTCGGGCTGCTCTCCCGCGGCCAGGTGCTGACCTCGGTGCCGCCGGACGGGCACTCGCTGGAGGACCTGGAGGCCTGGCTGGCCACCGGTCCGCCGCTGCGGGACGAACCGCACCCGCGGACGCTGCGCGTCCTGGCCGGGGTGCGCATGCGCGACGACCGGCTGCCGGACGGGATCCGGCTGCGCTGGGGCCGGGTGGCCCTGGCCGCCACCCACCGCTGCGCGGCGGCCGAGGGCACGCCGGAGTTGGTCCGGGCTCCCGAACTGGCCTGTGTGAAGTGCTACTTGATCGACGAGTTCGGGCCGGGCCCGGACCGCGGCGGCGACCCGGCGGCACTGTGCCGGGACCTGCTCGCGCTGGTCGACCTGACCCCGGCCCAGGCGGCGGCGCAGGGCCGCGCCTGGCGCGACCTTCCGCACCACCGCATCCGGCACCTGCGCCGCATCAAGTCCCTGATCCCGTGGCTCGCGGTGCTCCGGCCCCACCTCGTGGAAGACGATCCGCTCGCGGCGGCGGTCGATGCATGGGTGCAGGCCAGGGCCCTGCTTCCGTAGGCCGCGGGGGTGGCGGCCCGAACCACGTGATCACGGACCTGCCGGGGCCGTGTCAGCCCTGGCGGGTGGCGTTGCCGAGGACCTTGGTCGGGGTGATGCGGACGATCACGCGGACGTCCTCGGGCGGGGCGTCCAGGTACTCCTTGCCGGCGCCCGGGCCCATGTACTCCTCGGCGATGCGGACGGCCACCGCGCGGCCGACGTCCTCGGTGACGGTGGCCGTGCCGCGGATCTCCGCGTAGAGGAAGGGGTTGGCGAGGTCGAAGACGGTCAGGCCGACCCGGCCGTCGCGAACGATGTTGCGCTCCTTGCGGCGGCCCTGCTCGGTGGAGATCAGCAGGTCGCCGCCGTCGCGGGTCACCCAGATCACGGAACTCTGCGGGCTCCCGTCGGGGTTGATGGTCGACAGGACGGCGGGGTGCGGCGCGTCGAGCAGCGCTCGCACGGTTTCGTTCAGCTCAACAGTCATGAGGCTGAGGCTAGTTGGGGGGCCGTGCGGGACGCGGGCGGACTTCGCCCGGGCCGCCGACTAACCGAGGTCGGTCACTTCCAGGGGATGTTGAGCCAGGGGCTCGCCGGGTCGGTGGTCAGCGTGACATGGGCGGCGAGGGCTCCCGTGTACCAGGTGCCGAACTCCTCCTCGTCGAAGTGCAGGCACCGGCCGAGGACGTACCCGGCGGAGAACTCCTCCCACGAGCGGTACGTCTGGCGGGCCGCCTCTCCGGCGCGCAGTACGGCCTTCTCGCCCTCGTGCAGGGTGCCGTAGCGGCAGCCGATGCCCCAGCGGGCCATCTGGGAGGCACGGCCGAGGTCCCAGGCCTCGACGGAGCGGACCCAGCCGTCCTCGGGCAGCAGTCCGTCGGCCCGGAAGCGCTGTTCGTAGCGGGCTATCCGGCCTATGAGGCGCTTGACGCCGGCTATCTCCCCCTCGACCTCGGCGGTCGGGCGCGGCCGGGCGACGGTGACCCCGTCGGGGGTGAGCTGCGGCTCGGCGGAGCGTTCGGCGTTGCGGCGCATGCTCGCCTCGGCGGCGTGCCGCCAGTGCTCGACGTCCACGGGCCCCGCGAAGTCGGAGGCCAGGACGCGGCGGACGCGGAGCGCGAACTCCCACACGGGGCTGACCACCGTGGTGCTCAGGAGCTGCTCGAGGGTGGCGAGCCAGTCGGCCCGGTCGGTGATGCCCCAGCTCTTCGCGACGCGGCGGCGCTCGTGCCGGTAGCCGCCGCCGTGGTAGGCGAGAGCGTTCCAGAACTCGCCGTTGCCGACGGCGAGATGCCCGCCGATGGCGAGGCCGTGGGCGATGTCCCCGTGCAGGGGGCCGCCGGTGAAGAGGGCGTGGACCTTGAGCTCGGGCAGCCCGTAGCAGGGCGCTGCGTCCGCGTGCGCGCGCCAGCGGGCCAGGTCGGCGGGGGTGGTGGTGAGGTACGCCTCGGCGGGGGAGCCCGGGTTCACGGCGAGGAAGGCGGGGTCGTCGGCGGCCCACACCTCGGAGAACCAGCCCAGGCTCCGGGACTCGAAGACCGTCTCGGGGGTGGGCGCGGGCAGCATGCCGGCGGTGCGGACGACGAGCATGCGGTCCGGGGTGGGGTGGAAGAAGACCGAGTCGGGGTGCGCGTCCGCCTGCACGCGGGGCTGCACCAGGTAGAGCCGGGCGCGGGCGAGCACGTCGAAGTACGCGGCCCAGTCCCCGGCGTTCTTGGCCTCGTACAGCTCTCGCTCGATGACGCTCGGCGCGATCCAGGTGCCCATACGGGGACCTTATACGGACCCCTCCACGGGCAAGTCGGCCATTCCGCCTTCCCGGGGGTACTGTCGTTCCGGGGGTGGCAAGTCGGGCGAAAGGGCGGGGACATGGGGCGGTTCGCTTCCAGGGGGGCCGGTGGCCCCGTCACCGTGTACTGGCGGCCCGGATGCGTCTTCTGCGTCAAGCTCCGTACGCAGCTGCGGGCGGCCCGGATCCCGTACCGGAAGGTCAACATCTGGCGGGACCCGGACGCGGCGGCCTTCGTCCGCGCGGTGGCCGACGGCAACGAGACGGTCCCGACGGTGGTCGTCGGCAGCCACCCGCCGATGGTGAACCCGTCCCTGGCCCAGGTCAGGCAGGCCCTCGCCGACGGGTGACCCGGCCTGATCGGCGTGGTCGGGCCGCGTTTGCGGGCCGAACGGCCCACCGGCGACGCGCATCCCGTGGAGCGGGCCTGACCGGGTCCTGCCCCCGGGGCAGGAGCGGGCGGCGGTGCTCGCGGGCGTCGCCGACGGGCCGGCGGTCGCCGGGATCCGGGACCGGCTGCGCGCCGCCGGACTGCTGGGACGCCCGCGCTCCCGCCCCACCGCGGCCGGGCGGCGCGGGGTCGCCGCGGCCCGGGCCGGAGGGTGCGTGGCCCGCGTACGTCTTCGACGGCCCGCCGGCGGTGGCCGATCGCATGCTGCGGCGCGTCGTCCAGGACGAGGCTCCCCTGCCGTCCGGCCCGGCCGGCACCTCCTCCGGATGGGGAGGCCCTCGACCGCGGCGACCACCACGAGCACGGGCACGGCCACGACGGCGGGTCGTGCGGCGTCGGCGGGGGCGGCGGTGCGGACTGATGCGGGTCCGATCCGGCCCGTCGGCACGCTCCCCTCGTGCCACCGCGCGACCGCGCGGACCCCCTTGACGGGCTCCGGCGGCGGAGGGACGCTCCCCGGATCTCGGATCCGAACGGTTGCAGCTGGGGGGCCGCCATGCCGCAGGAGTCTGTTCAATCGGTGGGGGAGTTGCGTGCGCAGCTGATCGCGCGGGGGGCGCGCTGGTCGGTCCTGGAGCACCTCTTTGACGAGGAGCCGGTGCCGCGGCCGTCATTGGGTCTGGAGGCCGGGGCCAACCTCACGCCCGCCGAGGACGTGGGCAGGATCGACCTGCGGGCGATCATCGGGCACGCCGGCGGCAACCCGCACCTGACCCGGCGCCGGGCCGCCCACGGGCTGCTGGCCGACGCCGTGGAGGGGGCGCCCGTCCTCGGTGCGCGGCCGGCCGCCGTCGACTGGCGCAACCGCTGGGGCCGGCCCTGGATCACCAAGGTCAAGGACCAGAACCCGTGCGGCTCCTGCTGGGCCTTCGCCGCCGCCGGCCTGGTGGAGTCCATGGCCCGCATCGAGCACGGCGTCTGGGCGGAGCGCTCCGAGGGGGACGTGCACGACGGCCTGCGCTTCAGCTGCGGGCAGGGCAGCAACCCGGAGACCGCCCTCGACTGGATCAAGGTCAACGGTGGTCTCGCCGACCCGCACTGCTGGCCCTACAGCACCCCGCCCCCCGGGTTGCCGGCCGCCCGCCGGGACGCCTGGCGCGCCGAGTACACGCCCAGCTGGGACCGGTCCGGCCGGACCGTCCGGATCTCCGACTACGTCCGGCTCGGCGATGTCGAGCAGCAGAAGGTGTGGCTGGACACCGTCGGCCCGCTGACCGCCTGCTTCGACGTCTACGACGACTTCTTCGGCCTCGGCTCCGGGGTCTACCACCGTACGAGCGACCGTCTCGCGGGCGGGCACTGCGTGCTGGTCGTCGGCTACGACGACGCAGCGGGCTGCTGGCTGTTCAAGAACTCCTGGGGCACCGGCTACCACGTCGGCGGCTACGGCCGGATCGCCTACGGCGAGGTCGACATCGACCACTGGGCCAAGTGCGGGCTGCACGGAACCAACCCCGACCCGTGGACCAAGCGCCGCCTGCACACCGGCAACGTCTACGAGAGCGGCAACGGCCGCGCCCACCGCAACTTCGAGCTCCTCGCGACGACCACGGGCGCCCGCCTCCAGCACTGGTGGCGCGAGGGCGACGCACCCTTCGCCTGGGCCCGCGCGGGCACCTTCGCGGGCGACGCCTCCGGCCAGCCGGCCTTCACCGGGACCACCTACAACCGCAACATGGAGTCCCTGCACGTGACCACCGGAGGCCGGCTGCGCCACTGGTACTACGAGCAGTCCGCCGGGGTGTGGCGCGACGGCGGTGTCTTCGGCCCGGGGGACGCGGCCGTCGGCTCCACCCCGGCGTTCATCCAGAGCGACTACGGCAAGCCCGGCAACTTCGAGGTGGTCGTCCGCACCGCCGACGGCCGCCTGAACCACTGGTGGCGGATCAACGGTGCCCCCTGGACCTGGAACGACGGCGGTCGCTTCGCCTCCGGCATCGCCCACTACGGCCCCGCCCTCGTCCAGACCCGCTCCCGCCACCTCGACCTGGTCGCCGCCCGCACCGACGGCCGGATGCAGCTGTGGTGGCGCGACGACCCGGACGGTTTCGCCTGGCGGGCCGGGGAGGTCTTCGGCAGCGGTACGCCGGCCACGTCGGCGCCCTGCCTGATCGAGGGCCAGTACGGGGCCGCCGACGAGGACACCGCCGGGAACTACGAACTGTGCGTGGCCGTGGCCGGAGGGCAGGTGGAGCACTGGTGGCGCGGCAACGCGGGCGGCTCGCCCTGGCGGCGCAGCGCGGTCTTCGGCCATGACGTCGCCGCGGTCACCGGGATGCTCCAGGGCAGCTTCGGGTTCAATCTGGAAGTCGTCGTCCTGCGCACCGACCGCCGCCTCCAGCACTGGTGGCGCGACGGCGCGGGCTGGCACGAAGGGCCGGTGATCGGCCCCGTCTGAGAGGACCGGGCGGGCGTGGAGGTACGCAGGGTCGTGCTGCGGCCCGGTGAGCGGTACGAGCTGCGGCTCACCGGGCGAGGCGCGCGCGGGTACGTGTGGAACTGGCAGGTCACGGGCGACCCGGACGTGGTGTCGGTGGCGCCGGGACCTGTCCGGGCGGGCGGTGCGGCGCCCGGTGCGGCGGTGGAGCTCAGCTATGTCGTCCGGGCCCGGCCCCCGGGCGGGGGCCGGGCCCGGATCCGTTTCGCACAGGTCCGGCCGCCCTACCCGGACGAGGCCCCGTACGACGAGTTCGTGCTGGACGTGGAGGTCACGCCGGGGAGGGGCGGCGCGGGCTGAGCACCGCGTGCTGCAGGGCCTCCAAGGGGCCGCGGTCGAAGCGGCGCAGCCACAGCCGCGATCCGGCGGCCAGGACCAGGCTCACAGCCGCCCACAGGCCCATCACCCACCAGGGGCCGCTGCCGCCGAGCCGGTCGGCCAGGCCGAGCCCGATGCCGTAGCAGAGCAGCATGCAGAGCAGGTTCTGGGCGACGTAGCAGGACAGGGCGGTGCGGCCGACGGAGCCGAGGGCGTGGGTCACGGGGGCGGCGACCCACAGCCGGTCCAGGGCGATGCCGATCAGGCCGATGTAGCCGAGGGCGAGCAGCGGCGCCGCTCCGTAGCGGCCCAGCACGAAGAGGTCCTCGCCGCCGAGGGTGGCCGCGGCGTTCAGCGGCAGCCCGAGGCCCAGGCCCCAGGCGGCCAGCCGACTGCGGATGCGGCGGCCTTCGGCGGTGCCGGTGAACGCGCCCGCGCGGTGGAGCCGTACGCCGAGCAGGAAGAGGAGGACCAGCAGCCCGAAGGAGAAGACGGGCTCGATGCGCAGCGCCACGACGTTCTCCAGGCGGAAGGCGACCTGGGCCGCGTAGCCGCCGTGGGCGTACAGGTCGACGGCGGCCGGCCCGGGCCCCTCCGGTCCCTTCGAGGAGGTGTCCGAGGCGCTGATCGCGGCCAGGGTCACCAGCGTGACCAGCGCCAGGTGCACGCCGCCGGCCGTCCACATGGCCACGCGCCGGACCTTCTCCGAGCGGGCCAGCAGCCAGGCGACGAGCAGGGCGGTCACGGCATACCCCATCAGCACGTCCCAGGCGAAGACGAGGACGAAGTGGACGGTTCCCTCGACGAAGAGGAAGGCGGCGCGCTTGGGATAGCGGCCGGGCCACCGTTCGCCGCGGCGGGCGGCGGAGTCGAACTGGATGGCCAGACCGACCCCGAACAGGACCGTCAACAGGGCGAGGAACTTGCCGTCCGCGAGGAAGCGGAAGACGGTTTCGGCGATGTTCGCCGCCGAGGGGTCCGAGATCGGGTCGGGCGCCCCCAGACCGCCCTTGAGCACGCCCCACTCCGAGCCGGGGGAGGCGAAGATCCAGACGTTGGTCATGAGCGTGCCGAGGATGGCGGCGCCGCGCAGGACGTCCAGCAGGGGGAGCCGGGTGGTCGTGCGGACCACCGGGGCGAGGGTGTCGGCCATGACTCCAGGCTCCCGGCGGGGCGGGCCGGGTACGTCCTGCGGGTGGACGAAGGTGCGGTACATCCTTTGGTGCAGGCGGGGGCGGTCGAGGTCGCAGGAGGCGAGGGCCCGTCTCCTGCCGCGGGCCGATGTCCTGCCGCGGCCGGTGTCCCGCCGCGGGTCCACATCCCGGACGGGGCCACGGCTTGCACCTCTGTTGTATCTATGCTGTGCGCATGCCCGCCGCCTCCAGCACCGCGACCGCCGCCGAACGCGTCTACCAGCACGTCAAGCACGGTGTGCTCGACCGTCGCTACGAAGGCGGCATCCTCCTCACCGAGGGCGAACTCGCCGAGGCGGTCGGGGTGTCCCGGACCCCGGTCCGCGAGGCGCTGCTGCGCCTGGAGACCGAGGGGCTGCTCAAGCTGTACCCGAAGAAGGGCGCGCTGGTCCTGCCGGTCTCCGCGCAGGAGATCAACGACGTCCTCGAAACCCGGCTGCTGGTCGAGGAGTTCACCGTACGCAGGGCCGTGCCGGCGCCGGCCGGCCTGCTGGACCGGCTCGAGGCTCTGCTCGGCGAACAGCGCCGCCACGCCGCAGCGGGCGACCTCGCCGCGATGATGGCGGCGGACCGGGGCTTCCACGCCGAGATCGTGCGCAGCGCCGGGAACCAGATCCTGTGCCGGCTCTACGACCAACTGCGCGACCGGCAGCTGCGGATGGGCGTGGCCCTGCTGCACGCCCACCCCGACCGGCTGGAGCGGACGCTGGCCGAGCACGCCGAGATCCTGGACGCGTTGCGGGCCGGCGACGCCGGGGCGGCCGCCGCGGCGGTGCGCGGGCACATCGGCCGGGTCGAGTCGCTGGTGCGGGGGCCGGGCCGGTGAGCGCCGGCCGGACGAGCCCGACCCCGGCGGCCGCGGCGGCCAGGGGCGCCGGTCCCGAGGACCCGCCGGGCGGCGGGAAGGCCGTCGCCGTCTGGTGCATCGGCGTCGCCGTCTATTTCGTGGCGGTGATCTTCCGTACCAGCCTGGGCGTGGCCGGTCTGGAAGCGGCGGACCGCTTCCACGTCAACGCCTCGGCCCTGGCCACCTTCTCCCTGCTCCAGCTCCTCGTCTACGCGGGCATGCAGGTCCCCGTCGGCCTGATGGTGGACCGGCTCGGCACCAAGAAGGTGCTGACGCTGGGCGCGGTGCTCTTCACCGCGGGGCAGCTCGGCTTCGCGCTCGCCCCCTCGTACGAGACGGCCCTCGCCGCCCGGGCGCTGCTGGGCTGCGGCGACGCGATGACCTTCATCTCCGTGCTGCGGCTCGGCACCCGCTGGTTCCCGGCCCGGCGCGGGCCGCTGATGGCGCAGCTGGCCGGGCTCGTCGGCATGGCGGGCAACCTCGTCTCCACGCTCGTGCTCGCGCCCGTGCTGCACGGGGTCGGCTGGAGCGCGGCCTTCGCCGGCAGCGCGGCGGCCGGACTGGTCGTCCTGGTGCCGCTGGTGCTGTTCCTGCGCGACCACCCTCAGGGGCACGGGCCTGCGCCCGCGGCGCGCACGGGCGGCGCGGGCTTCGTGCGCCGCCAGATCAAGGAGTCCTGGAGCGAACCCGGCACCCGGCTCGGCCTGTGGGTGCACTTCACCACGCAGTTCCCCGCCATGGTGTTCCTGCTGCTGTGGGGCATGCCCTTCCTGATCGAGGCGCAGGGTCTGACGCGGAGCACCGCGGGCGGGCTGCTGACGCTGGTCGTCGCCTCGAACATGGCGCTCGGGCTGGTCTACGGCCAGATCATCGGCCGCCGCCAGTCCTCGCGGATACCCCTCGCACTGGGGACGGTGGCCCTGACGGCCCTGCTGTGGGGTGCGGTCCTGGCGTACCCGGGCGGGCACGCGCCGATGTGGCTGCTGATCACCCTGTGCCTGGTGCTGGGCGGCTGCGGCCCGGCGTCGATGATCGGCTTCGACTTCGCCCGCCCGGCCAACCCGGCCGAGCGCCAGGGCACCGCCTCCGGGATCACCAACATGGGCGGCTTCATCGCCTCGATGACGACCCTGCTGACGGTGGGCGTCCTGCTGGACGCCACGGGCGACGACTACCGCATCGCCTTCTCGACGGTCTTCGTCCTCGAAGCGCTCGGCGTCAGCCGGATCCTGAGCCTGCGCCGCCGCGCACTGTCCCGCGAAGCGGCCCGCGGCCGCGTCACCGTCCCCGCGCAGGCGGCCGGGCCGGTGGGGGAACCGCAGCCTCGGCCCACCGCGTGTCCCCTGCCGGAAACAGCAGGGCGCGAGACGCCGTAGGCGGCCCGTCCGCCCGGACCGGCGCCGGGGAGGAGGACTGCCGGAATGTGGACGAGGATCTCCTCCGCCGCCGTGCCGGCGGCGGAGCGGTTCGAGTGGTTCACCGACATCGTCGCCGACTCCCTGATGCCGACGGCCCTCAGCAGCGAACGCTCCGCCGACTTCCAGGCGGCCGCGGCCGTACTGGACCTCGGCGCCGCGCAGGTGTCGTCCTTCGACTACTCCCGGGTGCGGTCCCGGCGCACTCCCGCGCTCATCCGGCGCGGCGACCCCGAGCAGTACCACCTGGCCCTGCTCACCCGCGGCCGGATGTGGATGTCCCAGTGCCGCAACGACGCGGAGCTCTCCCCCGGCGACATGATCCTCTGGGACACCTCGCACCCCTTCGAGGCCGACTGCCGCCCCGGCAAGGGCACCCTCAACGCCCTGGTCGTCCAGCTCCCCAGGGCCGCGCTGCCGCTGCGGTCCGGCCGGGCCGACCGGCTGCTGGGCCGGCGTATCGCCGCCGACAGCGGCATGGCCGCCGTCCTGGCGGGGTTCATCACCTCGCTGGGAGCACACGGCTCCGAATGCGGGCCGCGAGAGCTCCGCCGGCTCGGCGGCGTGGTCACGGACCTCGCCGCCGCCTGCCTCGCGCAACACGTCGACACCTACGGTGAACTGCCCGCGGAGACCCGCGCCCGCGCCCTGCGCCGGCGGATCGACGCCTTCATCGACCACAACCTCGCCGACCCGGCGCTCACCCCGGGCCTCATCGCGGCCGCGCACGGCATCTCCGTACGCGGCCTGCACCTGCTCTTCCGTGACGAGCCCGAGAGCGTCGCCGCCACGGTTCGGCGCCGCCGCCTGGAGCGCTGCCGCACCGACCTGGCCCGCCCCGAACTCGCCGGCCGACCGGTCCACGACATCGCCGGCCGCTGGGGCTTCGCCAACGCCCCCGCCTTCAGCCGCGCCTTCCGGACCGCCTACGCGATCAGCCCGGCCGAATTCCGCCGCACGGCCGCCCGGTCCGTGCGGCCGCGGACCGCCTGAGCGGCCCGCAGCCCGGACGCACCTACGGGGTCACGGGGTCACGGAGAACTGCGTCAGGATGGCCTCCGCCAACTGTGCGTCGCCCTCCACCTTCACCCGGTCGGCCACCGTGTGCGCCCGTACCCGGCCCGCCGCGAGCCGGACGTACGTCTCCCAGTCCAGGGTCAGCGTCACCGCCGGGCCGAGCGAGGGGGACTTGTCGACCGTGCCGCGGCCGTCCGCGTCGACCCGTACCGTCCGCATGAACTCCAGCTGACCGTGCACGTCGATCACGACCGCCGAGTTCGCCGGCGCTCCCGCACGCTTGGCCACCACCTTCGGCAGCCCGGCCAGCAGGATGTCCCGCGCCACGTACGCGCCCGGCGCGTCCCAGTTCCCCGGCGCCCCCAGCGCCCACCGCAGGTCCTGCTCGTGGATCCACACGTCGAACGCCCGCAGCCGCAGCGCCTGTTCCAGGGTCACCTGGTCGCCCAGCGGACCGCGCACCATCGTGTCCGGATCCCGCTTCTCGTTGCGCAGCTGCCGCGCCCGGCGGATGACGGTGTACTCCAGCTCCGAGGTCATCTCCGGCGCGGTGTGGTGGCGCCGTACGTCGACCTGCACCTCCATGTACCGGCTGAACTCGTCCACCACATGCCGCAGGTCCCGCGCCACGGTGTGGATCGGCCGGGGGTCCCCGAGCTGCTCGCACTCGATGCCGATGATGTGGGAGACGACGTCGCGGACCGACCAGCCGGGGCACGGCGTCGCCCGGTTCCACTCGCCCTCCGCCAGGGGGAGGACCAGCTCGGATATCGCCTCGATCGAGTGCGTCCACGCGTCGGCATAGGGCTGAAGACTGGGATGCGGATGGACGGTCAACGGGACCCCTCGCGGTGCTGTTCAGTGGCGTCGTTCAGTGGCGCGTTTCGGAAGCAGTGGACTCAGTTTCCAAAACTACGCTGCCTGTGAGCACCCCGGCAGTGCTTTCGTGTGACGATTCGTAGGCCAGAGTTGACGGCTTGAACGCCAGGACGGTGGTAGTGTGCGCGCCTCGCTGATCCAAATCGCAGTGAACGAGGGCGAGTCGGTGTCTTCCCGGCGCGCCCGCGTGGCCGATCTCGTACGGGAACAGGACGAGTCCGATCTCGTCGTGCTGCCGGAGCTGTGGACGGTCGGCGCCTTCGCGTACGAGCAGTTCGAGACCGAGGCCGAGCCGCTGGACGGGCCGACCTACGAGGTCATGGCCGAGGCGGCGCGCGACGCGGGGGTCTGGCTGCACGCGGGCTCGGTCGTGGAGCGCGCGGGCGACGGCTCCCTCTACAACACCGCACTGTGCCTCTCCCCGGCCGGCGAGCTGGCCGCCACCTACCGCAAGATCCACCGCTTCGGCTTCGACCAGGGCGAGGCGGTCCTGCTGTCCGCCGGCGAGTCCCTGACCACGGTGGAGCTGCCGGAGCAGACCCTCGGCATCGCCACCTGCTACGACCTGCGCTTCCCGGAACTGTTCCGCGGCCTGGTCGACGCCGGGGCGACGACGATGATCGTCGCCGCGGGCTGGCCCGCGCGCCGCCGCGCCCACTGGACTCTGCTGAACCGGGCGCGCGCCGTGGAGGACCAGTCGTACGTCCTGGCGTGCGGGCTGGCCGGCACCCACGCGGGAGTGGAACAGGCGGGGCACAGTCTGGTCGTGGACCCGTGGGGGGAGGTCCTGGCGGAGGCCGGCCCCGGCGAGCAGGTCCTCACGGTGGACCTGGACCCGGCCAAGGTCGCCGACACCCGCAAGCAGTTCCCGGCGCTCAAGGACCGCCGCCTGGGCCGCTGAGGGTCAGCCGGCCAGGAACCACGGCGCGACCGCGAGGACGGTGGGAACGGGGCAGGCCAGCGCGCCGAGGAGCAGCATCCTCGTGGACGCGGCCATCTCGCGCAGACGGGAGGTGCGGGCCAGGGCGACGAGCGCGGCGGCCCCCGCCGGTATCAGGAGCAGCAGCAGGAGCAGCCCGCCGGCGGGGTGCCCGGCCGCGGCGGTCCAGAGCAGTGCGATGCAGGCGAGGCCGCCCACCCAGGAGACCGAGAGGGCGGTGACCGCCCACAGCAGGCCCGCGAGCGCGACGACGGCGGGCCGCTCCTTGCGGACCGGCTTCGCGGGCTGCCACGGACCGTACAGGGCGGCGTAGGTGCTGGGGTTCACCGTGGTTTCCTTCCGTGGTGCCGAGGGGTCCGTCCGGGGGACGCACCCGATCCTCGCCGCCGGGCGGCCGCCACGGCATGAGCGCGGGTGCTCAGCCTCCCGCGGACCGCGTACTCAATTCCGCCCCCGGCCCACCCCTGGCCCCGGGCCCGGCCCGCCCCCGGCCCACCCCTGGCCCCGGTGCGGCCCGGCCTCGCCTCCGGCCCGTTCCGCCCCATGCGCGGCCCGGCCTCGCCTCCGGCCCGTTCCGCCCCATGCGCGGCCCGGCCCGCCCCGTGCGGCCCGGCCGTCCCCCATGCGCGGCCCGGCCCCGGCGCGGCCCCGGCGCGGCCCGCCCCGGCGTGCCTCCGCCCCGGCCTGCCTCCGGCTCGGCCCCGGTGCGGCCCGCCCCCGCCTCCGGCTCGGCCCGCCTCCGGCCCGGCTCGGCCTGCCCCCGGCTCGGCCCCGGTGCGGCCCGGCCGTCGTGCTCAGTCCGGGAGGGCGTCCTCCCGCTCCTTCTCGGCCATCCGGATCACGCACACCGCGACCGCGACCAGCAGCGCCGCGTCCGTGTCCTCCCGGACCACGTCCACCGCGTAGGTCTCCCGCACCCGGTACCACTGCCGGGAGACCAGCGCGAGCAGCTCCCCGTCGTACTCGATCTTGAACTCCCGGTCCAGGATCCGCCCGCTCACGTCGAGCTCCGTGCCCTCGACGAGCGTCACGCGGAAGTGGTTGCGCAGCAGCGAGAAGCGCTTCCTGCGGATCACCGCGAGCCGCCGCTCGTCGCGCTCCAGGGTCATCGCGTCGCGGAAGCCGAAGAGCTTCTCCCTCAGGGTGATCAGGATCCGGCCGTCCGGATCCTTCAGCTCCAGCGTGTCCCGGAACCGCAGAGCCTTCCCGTCGACGAGGAAGGCGTGCCGTCCGTCCTCGTCCTCGATCCAGTAGTCGTCCCCGATGGCCAGCATTTTGTCCCGAACGAGGTATTTCATGCGCTGATCAGTGCCCGCGATAGGTTGCCCCCATGCCACTCCTCTATGTGACCGACCTGGCGTACCCGGCACGCGGCCGCCGCTACTGCGACGAGGACATATTCCTCACCTCGCGCCTGCGCGAGCACTTCGACCTGGCCCTGTGCCACCCCGCCGACGCGCGCTCCCTGATGCCCGGCTTCGACGCCGTGGTCGTCCGCAACAGCGGGCCGGTCCTGCACTACCAGGAGGAGTACGACGCCTTCCGTGCCGCCGCCCTCGCCGCCGGCACGCCCGTCTACAACCCCCTCACCGGCCGCGCCGACATGGCCGGGAAGCAGTACCTCCTCGACCTGACCGCCGCCGGCTACCCGGTCATCCCGACCGTCGACGACCCGGCCCGGCTCGCGGAACTGCCGCAGGTGCCCGAGTACGTGGTCAAGCCGAAGCAGGGCGCCGACTCCATCGGCCTCGCCTTCACCGCGACACCGGCCGGTGAGGCCGGGGCCGTGCTGATCCAGCCGCGCATCGACTTCGCGTACGAGGTGTCCTTCTACTTCGTCGACGACACCTTCCAGTACGCGCTCCACGCCCCCGATCCGGCCCGCCGATGGGAGCTGCGCCCCTACGAACCGACCGGCGAGGACCTGGCCTTCGCCCGCGCCTTCGTCGAGTGGAACACCCTCTCCCACGGCATCCAGCGGGTGGACGCCTGCCGGGCCCCCTCCGGCGAGCTGCTCCTCGTCGAGCTGGAGGACCTCAACCCGTACCTGTCCCTGGACCTGGTCCCGGCGCAGGTCCAGGACGCCTTCGTCGGTGCGCTCACGAGATCCCTCCGTTCCTTCCTCGGCTGATGTCAGTGCCGGCTGCCAGGCTCTTCCCATGGACAAGCAGACGTTCTGGCAGGTGATCGAAACGGCCCGCGCGGACACGGCGGCGGGTGCGGACGAGGGGGAGGACGTGGTGGCGCAGCGGGCCGCCGAGCTGCTCGCGGACCGTCCGCACGCGGAGATAGCCGCCGCCCAGCAGGTGCTGTGGGACCTCCTCGCGGAGTCCTACCGCAGCCCGCTCTGGGCCGCCGCCTACATGATCAACGGAGGCTGCTCGGACGACGGCTTCGACTACTTCCGCGGCTGGCTCCTCACCCAGGGCCGGGCGGTCTTCGACGCCGCCCTGGCCGACCCGGACTCCCTCGCGGAGCACCCCGCGGTCCGCGAGGCGGCGGCCGAGGGCCTGGAGCTGTGGGACGAGGAGGCCCTCTCGATCGCGTGGACCGCGTACGAGCGCGCCACCGGCCGCGAGCTCCCGGCGGAATCCTTCACGATCAGCTACCCGCCCCTGGACCCGTCCTGGGACTTCGACTTCGACGACACGGCCGAACTGGCGACCCGACTGCCGCGCCTGAGCGCGCTGTTCGACCACGCGTAGCGGTACGGCGGCGGACGCCCCGGCCGCCCCTCGGCGCCCCGCCCCCGCACGCTGCGGGGGCGGGGCGCCCGTTACGTCCCGCTGAAGGCGCCGGCCCGGGCCGCCAGCGCGGCGGTGCGGGCGGCGGCGGCCGGGAGGTGCGGGTCGGGGGCCGTGCCCAGCAGCACCAGCTCGTGGTACATCGGCGCGGTCGCCGCGACCAGCAGCTCCCGGGTGCGGGTGCCCGGCGGGAGTTCGCCCCGCTTTTCGGCACGGACCGCGACCACCGCGCAGCGCGCGTGCCGGTCCTCCCAGAAGGACCGCAGGGCCCGTGCGGCCTGCGCCGAGCGGAACGACGCGGCGATCAGCGCCGTGGTCAGCGGGGGGTCGGCGGTGACCCCGGCCAGGATCTCCTCGTTCAGCGCCGTCAGGTCTCCCTCCAGCGTTCCGGTGTCCGCCGGCTCCCAGCCGTCGTCGGCCGCCGCGTCCAGGAGGTCGGCCAGCAGCCCGCCGACGTCCTGCCAGCGGCGGTAGACGGTGGTGCGGTGCACGCCCGCCCGCTCGGCCACGGCGTCGACGGTGAGCGAGTCGTACCCGTGCTCGACCAGTTGTGCCCCCGTGGCCTCGAGGACCTGGGCGCGGACCCGGGCGCTGCGGCCCCCCGGACGTGAACCGCTTGCGGGTGTGGTGGATGACATGGCAGCATTCTAACGCAACAGCTGTCGCTTTAGGGAGATCTCACGCACCCCACGACCGGAACCACCCGGACCACCCACCCGACCCAGCTCACCCTTCGCACCGTCACCAAGTCCTACGACGGCCGCCTCGTCCTCGACGCCGTCGACTGCTCCTTCGTGCCCGGCGAGCGCACCGGGATCATCGGCGAGAACGGCTCGGGCAAGTCCACCCTGCTCCGCCTCCTGGCCGGCCTCGAAACCCCCGACCAGGGCACCGTCACCGTCCGCGCCGCCGGCGGCATCGGCCACCTGGCCCAGGAGGAACACCTGCCCGGCCACCTCACCGTCCAGGACGTCATCGACCGCGGCCTCATGGACCTGCGCACCGTCGAGGCCCGGATGCGCGCACTGGAGCGGGCCATGGCCGAAGGCGACGAGAGCGGCCTGCCGGAGTACGGCGACCTGCTCACCGCCTTCGAACTGCGCGGCGGCTACGACGCCGACGCCCGCCTGGAACGCGCCCTGCACGGCCTGGGCCTGGTCACGCTGGACCGCGAACGCCGCGTCGGCGGGCTCTCCGGCGGCGAGCGGGTCCGGCTGCGCCTGGCCGCCCTGCTTGCGGCCTGCCCCGAGGTCCTGCTGCTCGACGAGCCCACCAACCACCTCGACGACACGGCCCTGACCTGGCTGGAGGAGCACCTGCGCGGCCGCGCCGGCACCACCGTCGCCGTCTCCCACGACCGCACCTTCCTCGACCGTGTGACCACCACCCTCGTCGAGGCGGACGCAGACACCCGCACCCTCACCCGATACGGCGGCGGCTACGCCGGCTACCTCACGGAGAAGGCCGCCGAACGGGCCCGCCGCGCCCAGGCCCACGAGGAATGGCGCGCCGAGACCGAGCGGCTGCGTGAGAGCGCCGCGACCACCGCGCGGCGCGTGGCCCCGGGCAGGGCCGTCAAGGACGGCAACAAGATGGCGTACGACCGGGCTGCCGGACGCGTCCAGCACTCCCTGGCCGGCCGGGTCCGCAACGCGCAGGAACGGCTGCGCCGGCTGCTCGCCGAGCCGGTACCGGCTCCCGCGGCACCGCTGAGGTTCACCACCGTGCCGCGGACCGCCGACAGCGCGTCCGACGGCGCGTCCGGCAATCCGGCCGACAACCCGGCCTGCCCGGTGCTCGAAGCCCGGGGCATCACCGTCCACGGCCGCCTCCACCCGCTCGACCTCGCCCTCTCGGCGGGCGACCGGCTCCTGGTCACCGGACCGAACGGAGCCGGCAAGAGCACCCTGCTCCGCGTCCTCGCCGGTGAACTCGCCCCGGACAGCGGCCTGATCATCCGACGGGGCCGCACCGGCCACCTGCCGCAGCAGCCCGACCCCGGCCCGGCGCGCCGCACCGCCCGCGAGGCCTTCGGCCCCGAGGGTGCCGAACGGCTCCTCTCCCTCGGGCTGTTCGCGGCCGACCGGCTGGACACCCCCGTCGGGAAGCTCTCCACCGGGCAGCGCCAACGCCTGGCGCTGGCCCGCCTGGTGACGCGGCCGGCCGACGTGCTGCTGCTCGACGAGCCGACGAACCACCTGTCCCTCGCGCTGGCCGAAGACCTCGAATCCGCCCTCGACCGCTACCCGGGTGTCCTGGTCGTCGTCAGCCACGACCGCCGGCTGCTCGACCGCTGGCGCGGCGCTCGCCTCGACCTCACCGCCCCCGCGCCCCTGCAAGGAGCCCTGTGACGAACACCCCCGCCGTCATTGCCGTGGCCACACCCGGCGAAGGCCCCTACTCGCTCACCGCCGGACCCGACGGCGCCCTGTGGACCACCCTCGTGCACGCGGGCGCGCTCGCCCGGGTCACCACCACCGGCGAGGTCACCCGGTACGACACGGGAGTCGCCGACTGCGGGCCCTCCGTCATCACCCCGGGCCCCGACGGCGCACTGTGGTTCACCCGCGCCCGGGACCACCGCATCGGCCGCGCCACGGTGTCGGGGGAGGTGCGGGCGTACGACCTGCCCACCCCCGGCAGCGGCCCGTTCGGCATCGCCGCGGGCCCCGACGGCGCGCTCTGGTACACCGCCCTGCACACCGACCGCATCGGCCGCATCACCGCGGCCGGCGAGGTCACCGAATACCCGCTCCCGGTCCGCGACGCCTTCGCCTCCTTCGTCACCCCCGGCCCGGACGGGGCGCTGTGGTTCACCCTCAACCGCACGAACGCCGTCGGCCGCATCACCACCGACGGCCGGATCACCCTCCACCCGCTGCCCACCCCGGGCGCCGGCCCCGTCGGCATCACGGCCGGCGCCGACGGCGCGCTGTGGTGCGCGGAGATCGGTGCCGGGCGGATCGCCCGGATCACCACCGCGGGCGAGGTTACCGAGTACCCGCTGCCCGACCCCGCCTGCCGCCCGCACGCCATCACTGCGGGCCCGGACGGCCGGTGCTGGTTCACCGAGTGGGGCACGAACCGGGTGGGTGCGATCACCCCCGACGGCCGCATCGAGGAACACCCCCTCCCGTCCCCCTGCGCCGAACCCCACGGCCTCGCCTTCGGCCCCGACGGAGCCCTGTACGTGGCCCTGGAAACGGGCCAGATCGCCCGCCTGCCCCTGCGGTCCTAGAGCCCACCGGTGTCGAGGTCGACCCCGAACGGCTCCGGCAGCCGCACGACCGTCCCGAACGGATGCGGCCCGTCCACCTTCGTGTAGCCCAGGCTCCCGGGCTCGGCGAACAGCGTGACGGACCGCTCCAGCCGGTCGACCAGCAGATAGAGCGGCGCACCGTACTCGGCGTACCGCTTGCGCTTCACGATGCGGTCGGTATCGGCATGGGATTCGGAGGTGATCTCGACGACGAGCAGCACTTGATCCGGCAGCAGCGCGCCCCCGCCCTTGGCCATCGCCCTCGGCACGACAGCGAGATCGGGGATGTACCAGTTCGGTGAGCCCGGCAGGTCCAGGTTCCCCGAGCCGGTGACGCACTCCAGTTCCTTGACCCGGGGGCGGATCTGATCGCGGATCTCTTCCACCGCGTTTTCGTGGTCCCAGCTCGGCGTCACGGCGCTGATGACCCCTTCGACGATTTCGGCGCGGTCTCCACTGTGGTGCTGGATGGCGTACTTCAGCGCGCGCTCGGGATCGATGCCCTGGCTGTAGTCGTGCGCGGTGGTCATTGCGGACGCCTCCCTTTCTTCCCGTGCCCAGGCTCCCACGGGCTCCCGCCCCCCGTCGTCACCCCCGCGGGTGCTCGTTCCGTACGGGTCGGACGGGTCGGTGCGGCGCATTGTCGTACGGGCGTGACGGGACGGTTCACGGGCGGATGGCAAGCTTGAAACATGAACGATGCTGCCCCGGCGCCCACCCCCGCGCCCGCACCCCGCAAGCGTGCCCGTGTCCGTGCCCCCGAGCTGATCGGCAAGGGTGGCTGGTTGAACACCGGCGGGAAGGATCTGACCCTCGCCGACCTGCGAGGTAAGTGCGTTGTCGTGGATTTTTGGACCTTCTGCTGCATCAACTGCCTGCACGTCCTCGACGAGCTGCGCGAGCTGGAGGAGAAGCACCGCGACACCGTCGTGATCATCGGTGTGCACTCGCCGAAGTTCGTGCACGAAGCCGACCACGCTGCCGTCGTCGACGCCGTCGAGCGCTACGAGGTGCACCACCCCGTCCTCGACGATCCCGAGCTCGCCACCTGGAAGCAGTACGCCGTGCGCGCGTGGCCCACGCTCGTCGTGATCGACCCCGAGGGGTACGTCGTCGCCCAGCACGCAGGCGAGGGGCACGCGCACGCCATCGCCAAGCTGGTCGAGGAGCTGGAGGCCGAGCACGAGGCCAAGGGCACGCTGCGGCGCGGGGACGGGCCGTACGTGGCGCCCGAGCCCGTCGCGAGCGACCTGCGCTTCCCGGGGAAGGCGCTGCTCCTGCCCGGCGGGAACCTCCTGGTCTCGGACTCGACGCGGCACCAGCTGGTGGAGCTGGCCCCCGACGGGGAGAGCGTCGTGCGCCGCATCGGCAGCGGCGAGCGCGGCTTCGCCGGGGACAGCTTCAGCGAGCCGCAGGGGCTGGCGCTGCTGCCCGACGGCAGGGTGGTCGTCGCCGACACCGTCAACCACGCGCTGCGCGTCCTGGACCTGGAGACCGGAGCTGTGGAAACGGTCGCCGGCACCGGGCGGCAGTGGTGGCAGGGCTCGCCGACCGCCGGGCCGGCCCTCGAGGTGGACCTGTCCTCCCCGTGGGACGTTGCCTGGTGGCAGGGCAAGGTGTGGATCGCCATGGCCGGGGTCCACCAGCTGTGGACCTGGGACCCGGCGGAGGGGACCGTCGAGGTCGCCGCCGGCACCACCAGCGAGGGGCTGCACGACGGACCGGCCGCCGAGGCCTGGTTCGCCCAGCCGTCCGGGCTCGCCGCCGCCGGGGACCGGCTGTGGATCGCCGACTCCGAGACCAGCGCCCTGCGCTATGTCCACGCCACCGACACCGGCTACGCCGTCACGTCCGCCGTCGGCACCGGCCTGTTCGACTTCGGGCACCGGGACGGGGACGCCGCCCGGGCCCTGCTCCAGCACCCCCTCGGGGTGACGGCCCTGCCCGACGGGTCGGTCGCCGTGTGCGACACGTACAACCACGCGCTGCGCCGCTACGACCCCGCCACCGGGCAGGTCTCGACGCTGGCGACCGACCTGCGCGAGCCCAGTGACGCCGTGCTGGTCGGCGAGGACATCGTGGTCGTCGAGTCAGCCCGGCACCGCCTGACCCGGCTGAGGCTCCCGGAGGAGGCGGTACGGGTGGACGCGGTCGCGCACCGGACCCAGCGGGCCGCCACCGAGGTGGCGCCCGGCACGCTGCGCCTGGACGTGGTGTTCCGGGCCCCGAGCGGGCAGAAGCTCGACACCCGCTACGGGCCCTCCACGCGCCTGCTGGTCTCCTCGACCCCGCCCGAGCTGCTGGCGGCCGGTGAAGGAGCGGGGACCGACCTGTTCCGGGAGCTGGAGCTGAACCCGGACGTCGCCGAGGGCGTGCTGCACGTCTCGGCGATGGCGGCGTCCTGTGACGACGACCCGGCCAACGAGTACCCGGCCTGCCACGTCCACCAGCAGGACTGGGGCGTACCCGTCAAGGTCACCGCCGACGGCGCCGCCCGGCTCCCCCTCGTCCTCGCCGGGATGGACGACGAGGGCTGAGACCGCTCCCCGCCTTCCTGGAGGGGCGGCCGGCCCTCCGGCTCAGCCCTCCAGGAAGGCCACCAGGGCGTTGGCGAGGAGGTACGGGTCGTCCGCGCCGCACAGTTCGCGGGCGCTGTGCATCGAGAGGATCGCGACGCCGATGTCCACGGTCTGGATTCCGTGCCGGGCTGCCGTGATCGGGCCGATCGTCGTGCCGCACGGCATCGCGTTGTTGGAGACGAACGTCTGCCACGGGACGCCGGCCCGCTCGCACGCGGCGGCGAACACCGCGCGCCCGCTGCCGTCGGTGGCGTACCGCTGGTTGACGTTGACCTTCAGGATCGGGCCGGCGTTGGCCCGCGGGTGGTGCGTCGGGTCGTGCCGCTCACCGTAGTTGGGGTGCACGGCGTGCCCGGTGTCGGAGGACAGGCAGATGGTGCCGGCGAAGGCCCGCGCGCGGTCCTCGTACGAACCTCCGCGTGCGAAGACTGAACGTTCCAGCACGTTGCCCAGCAGAGGGCCGTCCGCGCCCGTGTCCGACTGCGAGCCGTTCTCCTCGTGGTCGAAGGCGGCCAGCACCGGGATGTGGTCGAGCTTGCCGGCGCCGGACACGGCGGCCAGCGCCGCGACCCCTGCGTGCACGGACAGCAGGTTGTCCATGCGGGGGCCCGCCACGAGCTCGCGGTCCCGGCCCAGGTAGGAGGGCGGCTCGATCGAGTGGACCATCAGGTCCCAGCCGGCCACCGAGCCGTGCTCCAGGCCCTCTTCCTCCTCCAGGAACGCGATGAGGTCGCCCTCGTGCGGATCGCCCAGGCCCCAGATCGGCTGCATGTGCCGCTGCTTGTCGAGCTTGAGCCCGTCGCTGTTCACCGACCGGTCCAGGTGGACGGCCAGTTGGGGCACGCGCAGCAGCGCCCGGTCGATGTTCACGAGGCGCTCGGTGCCGTCGCGCAGGGTCAGCCGCCCGGCCAGGCCCAGGTCCCGGTCCAGCCAGGTGTTGAGCAGGGTGCCGCCGTAGATCTCGACCGCGATCTGCCGCCAGCCCTGTGAGCCCATGTCGGGGAGCGGCTTGACCCGCAGGTTCGGCGAGTCGGTGTGGGCGCCCACGATGCGGAACGGGGTGTGCGCCGCCGCGCCTTCGGGGACGTACCAGGCGATGAGCGCGCCGCCGCGGAGCACGAACTTGCCCCCGGTGCCCGAGTCCCAGGCGTCCGTCTCCGACAACTGCCTGAAGCCTGCCTTCTCCAGCCGCTCGGCCGCGTTGGCCACGGCGTGGTACGGCGACGGACTGGCCGTCAGGAAGGTCATCAGATCGTCGGTGTGGCCGCGGTCGAAGCGGGCGGGAGAGCTCATGTGGTTCACCTTAACGACGGTCGTGTTCGCCATGGCCGGACTGCGACGGATGGCCGGAGGTCAGGGTCCACAGGGCGGGTGATCTGCGGTCCCGTTGGTTCTCAGCCCGGCGGACGCTCGAATCTGCGCTGCAGTTGCCTGCGCTCGCCCCGGCGGATGCGCGGGAGCATCTCCGGGGTCTGCGGGGAGCGCTGCGCGCGTCTTCTGCGTCCGGCGCAGAAGATACAGGCCTCGCCGGGAGGTGCGTCGGGGTCGATGGGGGCGCCCGGGTGCTCGGAGCAGCCCGAGGCGTTGCGCGGGCGGGACAGTTCGCGGGCGACGATGAACGCGCGGTGGAGGTCGTCGGCGATGCGGACGAAGTCCTCGGCGGGCGAGGACAGGCCCAGGTGGAACCGCTGGTCCTCGACGGTGCGCAGGTGGGCGCGCAGCGCGTGCAGCGTGTACGGGCCGTCCGGTACGGGGTAGCCCAGGCGCCGCTGCTCGCCGGCGGGGGCGGGGGGTCCGCCGCGGTGGCGCTGTCCGAGGCGTCTGCGGTCGTTGCAGATGAGGCAGCGGCCCCAGCCGTCGGGGGCCTCGGGGTCGAGGGCGCCGTTGGGGTGTTCCGGGCAGCCGGTGTAGCTCTTGGCGGGGGCCAGTCCGGCGGCCGTCTGGAAGGCCACGTACAGCGCGTCGGCGATGGTGTCGTACTCGGCGGGGTGGGCGCCGTCGTAGAGCTCGCGCAGGTGGTCGCCGAGGCTGCCCAGGCTCGCCTGCAGCTCCTTGAGGGCGTACGGCCGCCCGGTGGGGACGGAGTACCCCCTGCTGCCGTGCTGATCCTGTGGACTCATGCCTACGAGCGTCCCATGAACGACTGACATCGGGGAAAGCCGCAGTACAGGGCGCCGGCGCCGGTGGTTGCCGGTGCCCTTGCACGCGGCAGCGGCCGGGTCCCTGTGCGGGGGACCCGGCCGCTGTGCGGGTGCGGCGCAGCGGTGCTGCGGTCGGCGCAGGGTGCCTTAGAAGGCGGCCTCGTCGAGCTCCATGAGGGTGTTGTCGACGGCCTCGGCCAGCTGGCGCTGGACCGAGACGCCCGGGAGGACCTCAGCGGCGAAGAACTTCGCGGCGGCGATCTTGCCGGTGTAGAAGGGGACGTCCTTGGCGGAGGCGGTCGCGAGCTTCTCGGCGGCCACGGCGGCGCCCTTGAGCAGCAGGTATCCGACGACGACGTCACCGGAGGCCATCAGCAGGCGGGTGGTGTTCTGGCCGACCTTGTAGATGTTCTTGACGTCCTCGCCGGTGGCGGTGAGGTCGACGATCATCTGGCCGACGATGGCCTCCAGGTCCACGGCGGCCTTGGCGAGCGCGTCGCGGGCGCCGGCCAGCTCCTCGCCGCCGACGGCCTCGGCCAGGAACTTCTTGATCGTCTCGGAGAGGATGTTCAGCGAGGCGCCCTGGTCGCGGACGATCTTCCGGAAGAAGAAGTCCTGGCCCTGGATGGCCGTGGTGCCCTCGTACAGGGTGTCGATCTTGGCGTCGCGGATGTACTGCTCGATCGGGTATTCCTGCAGGTAGCCGGAGCCGCCGAAGGTCTGCAGGGACTGCGCGAGCTGCTCGTAGGACTTCTCCGAGCCGTAGCCCTTCACGATCGGCAGCAGCAGGTCGTTCAGGCCGATGAGGGAGGAGGCGTCCTCGCCGGCGGCCTGCTTGACCTGGATCTCGTCCTGGACGGTCGCGGTGTACAGGACGAGGGCGCGCATGCCCTCGGCGTAGGCCTTCTGCGTCATGAGCGAGCGGCGCACGTCGGGGTGGTGCGTGATGGTGACCTTGGGCGCGGTCTTGTCCATGAAGTTCGCCAGGTCCGGGCCCTGCACGCGCTCCTTGGCGTACTCCAGCGCGTTGAGGTAGCCGGTGGAGAGGGTGGCGATGGCCTTGGTGCCGACCATCATGCGGGCGAACTCGATGATCATGAACATCTGGCGGATGCCGTCGTGCTTGTCGCCGATCAGCCAGCCCTTGGCGGGGTGCTGGTCGCCGAAGGTCATCTCGCACGTGTTGGAGGCCTTGAGGCCCATCTTGTGCTCGACGTTCGTGGCGTAGACGCCGTTGCGCTCGCCCAGCTCGCCGGTCTCCCAGTCGAAGTGGAACTTCGGGACGAGGAAGAGGGACAGGCCCTTGGTGCCGGGGCCGTGGCCCTCGGGGCGGGCGAGGACGTAGTGGAGGATGTTCTCCTCCATGTCGTGCTCACCGGAAGTGATGAAGCGCTTCACGCCCTCGATGTGCCAGGAGCCGTCCTCCTGCTGGATCGCCTTGGTGCGGCCGGCGCCCACGTCCGAGCCGGCGTCCGGCTCGGTGAGGACCATGGTGGAGCCCCAGCGCTTCTCGACGGCTATCTGCGCGATCTTCTTCTGCGCCTCGTTGCCCTCCTCGTGGAGGACGCCGGCGAAGGCAGGGCCGGAGGAGTACATCCACACGGCGGGGTTCGAGCCGAGCAGGAGCTCCGCGTAGGCCCAGACGAGGGAGCGCGGGGAGACGGTGCCGCCGATCTCCTCCGGGATGCCCAGCCGCCAGTACTCGGAGTCCATGAAGGCCTTGTAGCTCTTCTTGAAGGAGGCCGGGACCGGCGCGGTGTTGGTCTCCGGGTCGAAGACCGGCGGGTTGCGGTCGGCGTCCGCGAAGGACTCGGCCAGCTCGTTCTCGGCGAGACGGGCGATCTCGGACAGGACGCTCTTGGCGGTCTCGGTGTCCATCTCCTCGAACGGTCCGGTGCCGTACTGCTGGTCGCGTCCGAGCACCTCGAAGAGGTTGAACTCGATGTCGCGGAGATTCGACTTGTAGTGCCCCATGGCGACGGCTCCGTTAAGGCTCGGGGAGACAGGTTCCTCGTACATACCAATCGGTAACGTCATGATGCTACCCGTGGGTAATAACGGCAACCCTCCCGTCCGCAGTGTGACCAGGGTCAAGCTCGCACCAGACCGTCTTGGTGCCGTGCCCGGTCGTCACGCCCCACCGCACGGCCAGGGCGTCGAGCAGGGCCAGCCCCCGCCCGGCCTCGTCGTTCCCGGCCGCCTGCCGTCGTACGGGCCGGGTCCCCGGTGCCGGGTCGGTGAGCTCGACCCGCGTACGGGTTGCCCTTCCGCTGATCCGCAGGGTGACGGGCGTGCCCTCGCCCAAGTGGCGGACGACGTTGGCCAGCAGTTCGGTGACGCACAGCTCCGCGTCCCCGGAGTCCGCGCCCAGGTGCTCGCGCACGGCGTGCCGCAGCATGGGGGCCGCCCGGGCGGAGGCGGGCAGCCGGATCGTGAGGTCGTTCACGACTTGGCCAGGACGGCGGCGATCCGCTGCGCGGTGGCCGCGTTGCAGTTGCCGAGGGTGATGAGCGGCGGTGAGCCGTGGCGCCCGGCGTACGAGGGCAGGTGCAGGTCCAGCGAGGGCAGGGTGATCCCGTGCGCGGCGAGCGCGGTGCGCAGCGCGTCGAGGGCGGTGATGGCCTCGCGGTCGTGGGGGTGGTCGCTCATGGGGATGCCGTTCCTGTGCGGAGTGTGACGAAGTCCTCACAGGCTGGCGCCCTTCCGCCTACCGTGGGAAGGGTTTCGGGACCACTGTGCGAAGTGTGGAAGGCGGGCCGATTTTGGCTGCGCGTAAGGACATTGACGGCTCCGAGAGTGTTCCCGCCTTCTACGGCAAGGAACTTCGCTGGAGGCGGGAAGAGGCGGGCTTCACGCTTCAGCAGACGGTGGCAGGGAGCTTCTACGGAGCCACGTACCTGAGCGAGATCGAGCGCGGCCAGCGGCGCATGCCGGTGGACCTGGCCTGCCACGTCGACCGCGTGCTGAGGACCGACGGGTTCTTCGAGCGGCGCTGCGAGGACGTCCGGAAGGCCCGGTGTGTCGGCCATGCCAAGTATGCCGAGAGGGTTCTGGAAGCCGAGAAGCTTGCGGAAACCATTGAGGAGTGGAGCCCGACCGCGCTCCCCGGCCTGTTGCAGACGGAGGCGTACGCGCGGGCACTCGCGGGAGCGGAACGCCCCTTCGAGCCGCGGGAGGAGACCGATGTCAAGATCAGGGCCCGACTGGCGCGGGCCGATCTTTTCGAGGGCGCCCAAGGGGTGCCCGAGTACTGGGTGATCCTGCACGAGTCGGTGCTGCGGCTGCCGGTCCTTCCGCACCAGCAGATGGCAGATCAGCTCGGCCACATTGCGGCCTTGGCGCGGCGCAAGCGGATCGTTCCACAGATCGTCCCGTGGAACGCTGGAGCTCACCCCTTCATGGCGGCGGGAACCGTCCTCATCCTGACGTTCGGCAACGCACCGCCTCTCGTGTACACGGAGTCTCTGCATAGCGGTGTCACCCTCGACGATCCAGCCCTCGTGAAGCGTTACCGAAGGTCGTACGATCTGCTGAGGGCCGCCGCGCTACCGCCTAAGGCGTCCCTCGCCATGATCGAGGCGGCCGTAGAGGACTACCGAAATGGCAAGCAGCCGAACTGACTTGACCGCAGCGCGGTGGCGTACGAGCAGCTACACCAACAGCGACGGAGGTACCTGCGTCGAGGTCGCGGACGGCCTTGCCGGGCTGGTCCCCGTCCGGGATTCCAAGAGGCCCGACGGCGGTGTCGTCGTCGTCACCGCGGCGGCCTGGGCCCCCTTCGTGGCCGCCGTCAGAGCCTCCTGACCGCACCCCGCAGGGGAGGGGTGGCCGGTACCGGCCGGTATGGGCCCGGCCGCTCGGTAGGGTGGGCCGCATGTACGGCTACGACCAGAACCCGGGCGCCCAGCAGCAGGGCTACGCGCAGCAGCCCCCGCAGGGCTACGCGCAGCAGGCACCGCCGCTGTACCCCGAGCCGTCCCCGCCCTCCCTCACGGACGCCGTACGCGCCTTCACCACCGGGTCGCTGTCCGCCGAGGACTTCCAGCAGATCTTCGCGACCTCGAAGGTCTACTGCCCGCGTGGCGAGACCCCGGGCTTCCTGGCGCTGCACAACACGCAGCACCCGGTCATCCCCATGTTCACCACGCTCAAGGAGCTGCGCCGCTACGCCGGCAAGGAGTCCAAGTACTTCGTCATCACGGGCGCCGAGGTGATCGACCTGCTGCCGACCGGCTACGGCTTCGTCCTCGACATGGAGGGCGACCACCGGATGGTCTTCGACGCGAAGGCGGTCGAGCAGATGGTCGACTTCGCGATGCGCCGCATGTACGGCTAGACGTCGTACGCCGTAGCCGCACGGGGGGCGGGCTCGATGCTGAGGGTGCACTTCACGGCCGAGGACCTGCTCAACGTCACCTTCGCCGACGGGCCGCTCCCCATGGTGGAGCTGGCGATGGCCCTGGTGGCCTGGCAGCGCACCGACGAGGCGGCGGTTTTCGGCCGCTGGCGGGCGAGCTTGGGCCGGGAGCTCCCCGCACGGGTGCGGCCCCTGCTGGACCTGCTGCGGCCGGACGGTGACAACCCCGAGTTCGTCGAGCCGTTCGCGCGCACCCTGCAGGAGGGCCTGGCCGCCGTACGGGGGGCCGAGCCGTCGCTGACCGGCGAGCAGCTGGCCCGCGCCGCCGCCCGGGCACCGGGTCCTGATTCCTGGCTGCGGGCGCTGTGGCGCCGGGACCGCGAGGCGTGGGACCAACTCGAGGATGCGCTCACGACGGCCCACGAGAGCGTGGTGGCCCCGCACTGGGCCCGGATCCGGCAGTCCTTCCAGGCGGACATCGCCTGGCGCACCCGGCTGCTGGCCGCCCACGGCATCAAGGCGTGCTTGGCCAGCACGCATTCGGCGGCCGCCTGGTCGGGGACCGTCTTCGAGGTGGCCCGGCCGCCGCACTACGAGGTCCGCCTCGGCGGGCGCGGGCTGATCCTGATGCCGTCGCCGTTTTGGACGGGCCGCCCGCTGGTGGCCGCGCACCCGGACGGGCCGCACGTCCTGCTCTATCCGGCGATGACGCCGCTGCCGCTGGTCGGCTCCGCACCCGCGGAAGGTGCGCTGGACGCGCTGCTCGGCCGGACCCGGGCGGCGGTGCTCCAGCAACTGGTGCAGCGGCGCACGACCAGCGAACTGGCCCGGGACCTCGACATCAGCCTTCCCTCGGTTTCGGAGCACACCCGCACCCTGCGCGCGGCCGGTTTGATCACCACCGAGCGGGACGGCAAGGCGGTCCTGCACTCGGTGACGGGCCTGGGCGCGGACCTCCTCCACAGCGGGGGCTGAAGGTTTCGGCGACGCCCGAAATCATCGCGCCCGGGCCGGCGGCTCCCGAGTATCGGTGCTGCGGGGAGAACCCGCTCCCACCGATCAGGGGAGAGCGCGATGGCACGTCCGTCCTTGGGCACGAAGCTCGCGGCCGTGGCGGCGACGGGGGTGACGGCGCCGGGTACGGGGGTCCTGGCGGCGTCTCCGGCCCACGCCGCATGGCGACCGCCGATCCACGGCCGCGACTCCGGGGAGGTCTGCATCCACCCGACGGACGCGAACGGCGACGCCACGTGGAACGGGGACCGCCCCTCCCACCGGTACGCCCGGTGGGGCGGCCACGCCCCCACGAGCAGTACAACCGGCACTACGTGGTCAACAACCGGACCGACGGCTGGACCGGCTCCCTGTGCTGGGACTCGGCCGGCAGGAACTGCGAGAACCACCGGATCCCGCCGGGCGTGACCTGCCTCGCCAACCTGACGCCGTTCAACTCGATCGGCTTCGACACGCCGTAGTCGGGGGAACCGGCAGGTCGGAGCGCGAGCGGCCCCCGGGGGAATGTCCCCGGGGGCGGCTCGCGTTGTGGGGGTGTGGCAGAAAGTTCGAGTTTCAACTAAACTCGGATTCAGAAGGAGGTCCTGACCATGCCCGCAGTGACTGTTGAGAACCCGTTGACGCTTCCGCGCGTGGCCGAGCCGCAGGCCGTCGTCCCGCGTAAGGTGCTGG
The DNA here is from genome assembly GCF_055587885.1 of Streptomyces sp. NPDC046349. Taxonomy (NCBI): domain Bacteria; kingdom Bacillati; phylum Actinomycetota; class Actinomycetes; order Kitasatosporales; family Streptomycetaceae; genus Streptomyces; species Streptomyces sp. NPDC046349. Next base: position 318,540 of record NZ_JBVJFK010000004.1, on the reverse strand, counting down.
CCGTCGTCTCCGCTCCCAGTGGGTTCGAGGGTGAGGGATTCCCGGTGCGGCGCGCGTTCGCCGGGATCAACTACCAGTACCTCGACCCGTTCATCATGATGGACCAGATGGGCGAGGTGGAGTACGCGCCGGGCGAGCCGAAGGGCACGCCGTGGCACCCGCACCGAGGCTTCGAGACCGTCACGTACCTGATCGACGGAACCTTCGTCCACCAGGACAGCAACGGCGGCGGCGGAGTCATCAACGGCGGCGACACGCAGTGGATGACGGCGGGTTCGGGCCTGCTGCACATCGAGGCGCCGCCGGAGTCCCTCGTCGTCAGCGGCGGGCTCTTCCACGGCCTCCAGCTGTGGGTGAACCTGCCGGCCTCCGACAAGATGATGCCCCCGCGCTACCAGGACATCGGCGGCGGCAAGGTCACCCTGCTGTCCACCCCGGACGGCGGGTCGCTGCTCCGGGTGATCGCCGGTGACATCGACGGCCACGAGGGCCCCGGCATCACCCACACGCCCATCACGATGATCCACGCGACCGTCGCACCGGGTGCGCAGATCACCCTGCCGTGGCGCGAGGACTTCAACGCCCTGGCGTACGTGATGGCCGGGCGCGGTACGGTCGGCGAGGACCGCAGGCCCCTCCACACCGGGCAGACGGCCGTCTTCGGCGAGGGCGGATCGCTCACCGTGCGGGCGGACGAGTCCCAGGACTCCAACGCCCCGGACCTGGAGATCGTCCTCCTCGGCGGGCGTCCGATCCGGGAGCCGATGGCGCACTACGGGCCGTTCGTCATGAACAGCAAGCACGAGCTCCAGCAGGCCTTCGACGACTTCCAGGCGGGCCGCCTGGGCCGCATCCCCACCACCGCCCGCACCGGTCTCGGCCACCGCGGCGCGGGTCAGGCGGACGAGGACTGACACCGCCGGCGCCGCGAGGCGCCGAGGCCGCGCCGCACCACGGGCCGCGCCCCCTTCCCGGGGGCGCGGCCCGTGGCGTCGTCCCGGCGCCCCGTCAGGCGGGGTCCGCCGGGTCCTCGGGCTGCGGCTGCGGCTCGGCTTCGGCGTAGCGGGCCCGGAGCTCCGAGATGACGCCGAAGACCGCCGCGGTCAGCGGCACCGCGAGGAGCATGCCGAGGATCCCGGCGACGCTCGCCCCCGCGGTGATGGCCAGCATCACCACGGCGGGGTGCATCTGCACGGTGCGGCTCTGCACCACGGGCTGCAGTACGTACCCCTCGATCATCTGGACCAGCAGCACCAGGCCCAGCGCCCACAGGCCGATCACCCAGCCGCGGTCGGCGAAGGCGACGAGGACCGCGACGGCGCCCGACAGGATCGCGCCGAGGTAGGGGATGTAGGCGGTCACGAAGACCAGGGCGGCCAGGCCCAGCGCGCCCGGCACGTCGAGGATCAGCAGGCCCACACCGATCAGCACGCCGTCGATCAGGGCCACGAAGGTGGTGCCGCGCATGAAGCCCTCGACGGCCTCGAAGGCGCGCCGGCCCATCGCCTCCATAAGGTCGCCGGAACGGCTCGGCACGATCGAGCGCAGCGTGCCGACGGCCCCGTCGGAGTCGCGCAGGAAGAAGAAGATCAGCACCATCGCCAGCAGGACCATCGCCAGCATCGAGCCCACCACGCTGAGCCCGGCGACCACGCCGGACGCGGCCGTGCTGCCGAACTTCGCCAGCAGGTCCTTGGAGTTCGCGGTGATGTCCTCCAACGAGGTGCCCACCGCCCCGAAGTGCTCGGCGAGCATCTGGCCGGCCCGTCGCAGCGCGTCGATGATCTGGTCGCCGGTCTCGATGAGCGCGAGGACCACGATGTACGCGGCTCCGCCGACGACGGCGGCCACGGCGAGACAGGTCAGCGCCGCGGCCAGCGAGCGGTTCACCCCCATGCGCACCAGGCGCCGGTGCATCGGCCCGAGCAGGGCCGTGCCGAGCACGGCCAGCAGGACGGGCGTGACGACGGTCTGGAGGACGGTGCACAGCCACACGCCGACGGCGAGGACGGCGGTGGCCAGCAGGACGACGGCGCACCAGGCGGCAAGCCGCCGCACCGGTTCGGGGAGCAGGGAGTTCGGCACGGCGTCATCCAACCACGGGCCCCGCGGCGGCTCCGGGCCCCACCCGCCCGGAGTTCTTCCGCCCGGAGTCCTTCCGCCCCGGTTCTAGGGGCTGTCCGGCTGCTTCGACTGCTCGTACAGCTCGAACCAGATCGACTTGCCCTCGCCGCGCGGGTCCACGCCCCACGCGTCGGCCAGCATCTCCATCAGCAGCACCCCGCGGCCGCTGGAGGCCATCTCGCCCGGATGCCGCTTGTGCGGGAGCTCGTCGCTGGAGTCGGCGACCTCCACGCGCAGTCGGCGCCCGCCCAGCTCGCCGACCGCCTCCGCCACCAGCAGCGCGTCGCCGTCGGTGTGCACCAGGACGTTGGTGACCATCTCGGAGACCATCAGCACCACCGCGTCGAGCTGCTCCGCGTCGGCCCAGTCGTGCAGCAGCTCCCGGACCTGCCGGCGGGCGCCCGCGATGCGTTCCGGTTCCGCCTGGGCCACGGTCAGCATCGTGCGGCGGGCCGGGCGGACGGGGTGCGCCACCGGGCTGCCGCAGCCGCGGGCCGCGCCCTCGCGGCACAGCAGGACCACGGCTATGTCGTCCTCGCGGCGGTCGGCCAACGGCCCGGTGGTGTGGTGCGAGGACGGCCCGTGCACGGCCTGCACCAGCAGGTCGGCCAGCGCTTCGAGATGCCCGGCCTCGTGGCCGCCGGCCTCGTGCGTGTCGCCCTCCAGGACCGCGCGCAGCCGGGCCCAGCCGGTGTCCAGGTCGTGCCCGCCGGTCTCGATGAGCCCGTCGGTGCAGAGCATCATCGTCTCGCCGGGCTCGAGGGTGAACCGGGTGGTCGGGTAGTCGGTGTCGGGGACGATCCCGAGGGGGAGCCCGCCGGCGGTGGGCCGCATCAGCACCGTGCCGTCGTTCATGCGGACCGCAGGGTCGGGGTGGCCGGCACGGGCCACCTCCAGCGTTCCGGTCTGCGGGTCGCACTCCACGTACAGGCAGGTCGCGAACCGCGGGCTCCGGGCGTCGCAGTCGTCCTCGGCGCCGGACTCGGGCCCGCTCAGCCCGGCGAGGAAGCGGGAGGCGCGCGAGAGCACCGCGTCCGGCCGGTGCCCCTCGGACGCGTACGCGCGCACGGCGATCCGCAGCTGGCCCATCAGCCCCGCCGCCCGCACGTCGTGGCCCTGCACGTCGCCGATGACCAGCGCGAACCGGCCCGACGGCAGCGGGATCATGTCGTACCAGTCGCCGCCGACCTGGAGGCCGCCGCCCGTGGGGACGTAGCGTGCGGCGATCCGCATGCCGGGGATCTCCGGGCCGAGCTGCGGCATCATCGACCGTTGCAGGCCGGTGGTGAGTTCCCGCTCGGACTCGGCCACACCGGCCCGCTGGAGGGCCTGGGCCAGCATCCGGGCCACGGTCGTCAGGACGGACCGCTCGTCGGGAGAGAAGGACGCGGGCTGCTTGAAGGCGGCCATCCAGGCGCCCATGGTCCGCCCGGCCACGATCAGCGGCAGGAAGGCCCAGGACACCCGGTCGAAGCGCTGCGCGAGCGGCCAGGTGGCCGGGAAGCGCCGTCTGTAGTCGTCCGGGGTGGGCAGGTAGATCGCCCGGCCGGTACGGACGACCTCCGCCGCCGGATAGTCCGTCTCCAGCGGCATGTCCGTGAAGGGGCCCTCGTCCCCGGCGTCGTGCCCGTGGTGCCCGATGACGGACAGCCGGTCCCCGGCCACGCCGAAGACGGCCAGTCCGTCGGGGTTGAAGCCCGGCATCGACAACGAGGCCGCGACCCGCAGCACCTCCGCCGTGGAGCGGGCCTCCGCCAGCGCCCGGCCGGCGTCCAGCAGAAAGGCCTCGCGGGAGCGCCGCCAGTCGCCGGTGATGGGCGTGTGCACGGCGGTGGTGCCCGGCTGCGGCTCGGCGATCTCCTGGATGGTGCCGATCAGCTCGTAGTCCAGGCTCCCGTCGGCGGACCACCTCTCCAGCGGTTTGGAGCGGCTGCGCACGGTCCGCATGACCCGGCCGTCCACGTCCATGATCCGCAGTCGGGCCTCGGCGAGGGTGCCCTCGGCGACGGCCAGGTTCACGACACCGTTGATCTCGTTCCAGTCCACGGGATGGAAGCGGGACCGTACGGCCACCTCCGGCAGGACGACCGGTTCGGCGGGCAGCCCGAGGAGCCGGGCGGCCTCCCCGTCGAGGGAGACGGTCCCGGAGGCGTTGTCCCATCGCCACAGACCCGTCGCGACGGCGGCCAGGACATCCTCGGTACGCACCCGGTCATCTTTACAGGTCATATCCGTTACGTGCCTGTTCGACGGTGACCGGACGCATTTGCGCAGGCTGACGGTAGTGCCCGACCCGGCATCCTCCCGGACGGTAACCTTGGGACGGTTGAATCCACCCTGGTATAGCGAAGAACTGGATGACTGATGCATCGGTACAGGTCCCACACCTGCGGCGAGCTCCGCGCCTCTGACGTCGCCGCCGACGTCCGACTGAGCGGCTGGCTGCACAACCGTCGAGACCTGGGCGGCATCCTCTTCATCGATCTGCGTGACCACTACGGCATCACGCAGCTGGTCGCCCGCCCCGGCACCGCCGCGAACGAGGCCCTCAGCAGCGTCTCCAAGGAGACCGTCGTCCGCATCGACGGCAAGGTCGTCTCCCGCGGCGCGGACAACGTGAACCCGGACCTGCCGACCGGCGAGATCGAGATCGAGGTCTCCGAGGTCGAGGTGCTCGGCGCGGCCGGCCCGCTCCCCTTCACCATCAACACCGACGACGGTGTGAACGAGGAGCGCCGTCTGGAGTACCGCTTCCTCGACCTGCGCCGCGAGCGCATGCACCGCAACATCATGCTGCGCTCGGCGGTCATCGCCTCGATCCGCTCGAAGATGGTGGCCCTCGGCTTCAACGAGATGGCGACCCCGATCCTCACCGCGACCTCCCCCGAGGGCGCCCGTGACTTCGTGGTGCCGTCCCGCCTGAACCCGGGCAAGTTCTACGCCCTGCCGCAGGCCCCGCAGCAGTTCAAGCAGCTGCTGATGATCTCCGGCTTCGACCGGTACTTCCAGATCGCGCCCTGCTTCCGCGACGAGGACGCCCGCGCCGACCGCTCGCCGGGCGAGTTCTACCAGCTCGACGTGGAGATGTCCTTCGTCGAGCAGGAGGACGTCTTCCAGCCGATCGAGCGCCTGATGACCGAGCTCTTCACCGAGTTCGGCGGCGGCCGCGAGGTCACCTCGCCGTTCCCGCGGATCCCCTTCCGCGAGTCGATGCTGAAGTACGGCAACGACAAGCCCGACCTGCGCGCCAAGCTGGAGCTCGTCGACATCACCGACGTGTTCGCCGGTTCGGAGTTCAAGGCGTTTGCCGGCAAGCACGTGCGCGCCCTGGCCGTCCCGGACACCGCAGCCCAGCCGCGCAAGTTCTTCGACGGCCTGGGGGACTACGCGGTCTCGCTGGGCGCGAAGGGCCTGGCCTGGGTCCGCGTGGGCGAGGACGGTTCGCTGTCCGGCCCGATCGCCAAGTTCCTCACCGAGGAGAACGTCAAGGTCCTCACCGAGCGCCTGGGCCTGGTCCCCGGCCACGCCGTGTTCTTCGGCGCCGGCGAGTTCGACGAGGTCTCCAAGATCATGGGCCCGGTCCGGGTCGAGGCCGCCAAGCGCGCCGGCCACTTCGAGGACAACGTCTTCCGCTTCTGCTGGATCGTCGACTTCCCGATGTACGAGAAGGACGAGGAGACCGGCAAGATCGACTTCTCCCACAACCCGTTCTCCATGCCGCAGGGCGGCATGAAGGACCTGGAGGAGAAGGACCCGCTCGACATTCTGGCGTGGCAGTACGACATCGTCTGCAACGGCATCGAGCTGTCCTCCGGCGCCATCCGCAACCACGAGCCCGAGGTCATGCTGAAGGCCTTCGAGATCGCGGGCTACGAGGCCGAGACCGTCGAGCGCGAGTTCGCGGGCATGCTGCGCGCGTTCCGCCTCGGCGCCCCGCCGCACGGTGGCATCGCCCCGGGCGTGGACCGCATCGTGATGCTGCTGGCCGACGAGCCGAACATCCGCGAGACCATCGCCTTCCCGCTCAACGGCAACGCGCAGGACCTGATGATGGGCGCGCCGACGGTCCTCGAGGAGGCCCGTCTGCGCGAGCTGAACATCGCGCTGCGCAAGCCGGTCGAGACGAAGGCGGCCGACGCGAAGCCGGTCGCGGAGTCCGTGCACCCGGACGCTGCGCGCTGAGCGGTGGCCGGCAGGCAGCCACGTGAACGGGTAGCCATGTGAAAGGGCCCGGGGTCGACGACCCCGGGCCCTTTCGGTGTCCTTGCCGTGTCTAGAACTTCTCCAGGACGCCCTTGAGGAGCGCCGCGGAGGTCAGCTCGGCGGGGGCGGGGCCGGCGTGGAAGAAGCCGGCGTTCTCGGCGTCCAGCTTGCGCAGGAAGTCGAAGGCCTTGGAGTCGTGGTCACCGAAGGCCACGAACTGCCAGTGGATGCCGGGGGCCGTGGTGGCGGCCTCGGTCAGCGCCTGCCGGGCGGGCTGCCGGTTGTCGGGGGCGCCGTCCGTCTGGAAGACGACCAGGGCCGGGCCCTCACCGCCGTCCTTGCGGTAGTGCTCCACGACGGCCTCGACGGCCACGTGGTAGCTGGTGCGGCCCATCCGGCCGAGCTCGGCGTGGCGGCCCTCGACCCATGACCCGTAGTGGGTGTCCAGGGTCAGGTCGGCCGTGCCGTCCACCTCCGTGGAGAAGAACACGGTGTGCACGGTCGCCTCGTCGTCCAGGTGCGCGGCGAGGGCGAGGGCGTGGTCGGCGAGGTACTGGGCGCTGCCGTCCTTGTAGAAGCCGCGCATCGACCCGGAGCGGTCGAGGACGAGGTAGACCTTGGCGCGGGCGCCGGCCTTCCCCTTGCTGCGGAGCACCTGGCCGGCCGCCTTGTACGCGGCGGCGACCTCGGGCGCCCGACGCCGCACGGCTGCCGCCGCATGGGCGGGCCCGGCCTGCGTCTCCGCCTCGGGCGCGGCCGCCTCCTGCGTCTCCGCCTGCTGGTCCCGGGCCTCCGGCTCGGCGGTTTCGGCCTGCGGCGCCTCCGCGACGGCTGCTGCCGCCTGGGGCTCGGCCTCGTCGGCTGCGGGGGCCTGCGGCTCCGCCGGGGCGGCCTCGGCCTGTTCTGCCTCGGCGGTCGGGGCCGCGTTGTCGGCGTGCGCCTGCGGCGCGTCCGCGTCGGTTGCTGCCGTCTGGGGCTCGGCCTCGTCGGCTGCGTCGGCCTGCGGCTCTGCCGGGACCTCGGCCTGTGCCTGGGGCTCCGCCGGGGAGGCCTCGGCCTGTTCTGCCTCGGCGGTCGGGGCCGCGTCGTCGGCCTGCGCCTGCGGCGCTTCGGCTGCCGCCTGCTCGTCCCGGGCCTCCAGAGCGGCGGTCTCGGCCTGGGGCTCCGCCGGGGAGGCCTCGGCCTGTTCTGCCTCGGCGGTCGGGGCCGCGTTGTCGGCCTGCGCCTGCGGCGCTTCGGCTGCCGCCTGCTCGTCTCGGGGCTCCGGAGCGGCGGTCTCGGCCTGTTCTGCCTCGGCGGTCGGGGCCGCGTTGTCGGCGTGCGCCTGCGGCGCGTCCGCGTCGGTTGCTGCCGTCTGGGGCTCGGCCTCGTCGGCTGCGTCGGCCTGCGGCTCTGCCGCGACCTCGGCCTGTGCCTGGGGCTCCGCCGGGGAGGCCTCGGCCTGTTCTGCCTCGGCGGTCGGGGCCGCGTTGTCAGCCTGCGCCTGCGGCGCTTCGGCTGCCGCCTGCTCGTCCCGGGCCTCCGGAGCGGCGGTCTCGGCCTGCGGCTCCGCCGGGGAGGCCTCGGCCTGTCCTGCCTCGGCGGACGGGGCCGCGTCGTCGGCCTGCGCCTGCGGCGCTTCGGCTGCCGCCTGCTCGTCCCGGGCCTCCGGAGCGGCGGTCTCGGCCTGCGGCTCCGCCGGGGCGGCCTCGGCCTGTTCTGCCTCGGCGGTCGGGGCCGCGTTGTCAGCCTGCGCCTGCGGCGCTTCGGCTGCCGCCTGCTCGTCCCGGGCCTCCGAAGCGGCGGCCTCGGCCTCGTCGGCTGCGTCGGCCTGCGGCTCTGCCGCGACCTCGGCCTGCGCCTGCGGCGCGTCCGCCCCGGCCGCCTCGGCCTTGTCCGCAGGAGCGGCAGTCTCCGGCTGCTCCGCAACAGGGGCGGCAGCCGCGACGGGGGATCCCGGGTCGGGCTTCGCCGCAGGCGAGGCGCGGCGGGCCTCCGGGACGGTGGGGTCGGCGGCCGGGGCAGGGGCCGTCAGGACCGTGCCGGGCTCGCGGTCCCGCGAGGACTGCGGGGGAACCGTCGGATTGTCGAAGGACGCCGCCACGAGTTCGGCGGCGGCATCCAGGGGGGTGCGTTCCGCCTGGTTCGGGACAGCCGCCGAAGTGGCGTCCGAATTTTCCGGAACCGGTTCCGCAGACCGTCCGAACACCTTGCGCAACAAGCTCCGAATACCCATGGGCCAGGCCTTTCGCATGAGTGCGTGCGTCATTTGTCCGTGCTGCGCGGTTGATCCCTGCCCAGAGTGGACACGTAAGGTTATCGGCCGCCCGGCTGGATCTTCGGGAGGGGCGCCTTTCGTGGCGCCCGGCTCCCAGAGGTGATCACGCCGCTCCCGAACTGCCGCTCCGACGTGCCGGGTTCACCAACCGTTCATCCCCGCGCCGCCGCTTCGGCGCAACCCGGGCCTAGCGTCGCGGCTGGATTGTTCCGACACGTTGTCGGCGGCCACGCAGCTACTCGGAGGACACTCGTGCGCAAGCTTCTGCCGTTCATCGGCAACCCGCATGGGAGCGGCCGTTCCGCTCTCACCTGTCGTTACCGCTGTGGCGACGCCTGCTTCCACGAGGTGCCGAACACAAGCGACAACGAGTACGCGGGCGATGTCATAGCCCGCGCCTACTCCCGCCGCTCGATGCTGCGCTCCGCCGCCGTCGTGACGGTCGCCACCGCCGCCGGATCCGCCGTGGCGCTCAGCGCTCCGGGGCAGACCGCCAACGCGGCCCCCGCCGCCGACGCCGCGGCCGCCGGTGCGGGCAAGAGCGGTGAGGCCGCCCGCGGCCTGCGCTTCAAGGCCGTCGCGCCCAACACCGACGACAAGGTCACCATCCCCGAGGGCCACGAGCAGAACGTGGTCATCCGCTGGGGCGACCCGATCATCAAGGGCGCCCCGGGCTTCAACGCCGACAGGCAGACCGCCGCCGCGCAGGCCGGTCAGTTCGGCTACAACAACGACTTCCTGAGCCTCCTGCCGCTCGGCGGGGACTACGAGCGCCAGCAGCTGCTCGTGGCCAACCACGAGTACACGGACGAAGTCCTGATGTTCAAGGCGTACGACCCGGCCAACCCGACCCGTGAGCAGGTCGAGATCGCCTGGGCCGCGCACGGCCTGTCCGTGGTCGTCGTCCAGGAGGACCACCGCAGCGGCAAGCTGACCGCGGTCTCCCGCCACCACCTCAACCGCCGCTTGACGGCCACCAGCGAGTTCCGGATGACCGGTCCGGCAGCGGGCGGCAACCTGCTGAAGACCTCCGCCGACCCCACCGGCACCAAGGTGCTCGGCACCCTCAACAACTGTGCCGGCGGCACCACCCCGTGGGGCACCACCCTCCACGGCGAGGAGAACTTCAACCAGTACTTCGGCAACGCCGGCCAGGTCACCGACCCCACCGCCGCCGCCCGCCTGAAGCGTTACGGCGTGACCACCGGCGCCACCGAGCGCAAGTGGGAGCGCTTCGACAAGCGCTTCGACGTGGCCCAGGAGCCCAATGAGTCGCACCGCTTCGGCTGGGTGGTCGAGCTGGACCCGTACGACCCGAACTCCGTCCCGCGCAAGCGCACCGCCCTGGGCCGCTTCAAGCACGAGGCCGCGCAGCCCCGTCTGACCGAGGACGGCCGTCCGGTGATCTACATGGGCGACGACGAGCGCTTCGACTACTTCTACAAGTTCGTCTCCTCGAAGCGGATGAAGAAGGGCAATTCGCGCGCCGCGAAGGAGCACAACCTCACGCTGCTGGACGAGGGCACCCTCTACGTCGCCAAGCTCACCGGCGACTCCCCGGCCGCCGAGCTCGACGGCACAGGCAAGCTTCCCTCCGACGGCGAGTTCGACGGCTCCGGGGTCTGGATCAAGCTGGCCACCGGCAACGTCTCGCACGTCGAGGGCATGACCGCCGAGGAGGTCTACGTCTTCACGCGCCAGGCCGCCGACAAGGTGGGCGCCACCAAGATGGACCGCCCCGAGGACGTCGAGCCCTCCCCGCGCACCGGCCGCGTCTACGTCGCGCTGACCAACAACACGGACCGAGGCAAGCCCGGTAAGGCGGAGGGGGCGACCGAGGCCAATCCGCGCAACCTGAACAAGCACGGCCAGATCCTGGAACTCGCCGAGAACTTCGACGACCCGGCCGGCGACGGATTCGCCTGGCGTCTCTTCCTGGTCGCCGGCGACCCCAACGACCCGGCGACCTACTTCGCGGGCTTCCCGAAGGACAAGGTCAGCCCGATCTCCTGCCCGGACAATGTGGCCTTCGACCCGCACGGCAACCTGTGGATCTCCACCGACGGCAACCAGCTCGGCTCCCACGACGGCCTGTTCGGCGTCGCGACGAGCGGCGAGCGGCGCGGTGAGCTGAAGCAGTTCCTGACCGTGCCGCGCGGCGCCGAGACCTGCGGCCCGATCATTCAGGACAAGCGCGTCCTGGTGGCCGTCCAGCACCCGGGCGAGATCGACGGCGCGTCCGTCGAGAAGCCGCAGTCGGTGTGGCCCGACGGTCCCGGCAAGATCGTCCGCCCGGCCGTCGTCTCGGTCTGGCGCAAGGACGGCAAGAACATCGGCGTCTGATCCGTATCGCCCGTGCAGGGCCGGTGTTTCACGTGAAACACCGGCCCTGCACGGTCAACTGCCGTCCGGCAGCCGTCCGACGGGCAGCCTGAGCGTCGTCAACGCGCCCCCGTCCGGGGCGTTGGCGAAGCTCAGCGCGATCTCCAGCACCGCCGCCTGTCCCGCCACGATCGTCAGTCCCAGCCCGTGGCCGCGCCCGCGCCCGGGGTCTCCTGTGCGGAAGCGCTGCGGGCCCTGCGCGAGCAATTCGGGCGGATAGCCGGGCCCGTGGTCGCGGACCGTGACCACCGGGCCTTCCACGGTCACCTCGATCGGCGGACCGCCGTGTTTCTCGGCGTTGACCAGGAGGTTCGTGAGGATCCGGTCGAGGCGCCGCCGGTCGGTGAGCACCGCCGCGTCGCGGACCACCCGGACCGCGACGGCGGGTCCGGCTCCCGCCACGGCCCGCTCCACCGCCCGGCCGAGTTCCACCCGCGCGAGGTCGGCCCGCTCCACGCCCGATTCGAGCCGGGAGATCTCCAGCAGATCCTCGGTCAGCAGGTGCAGGGCCTTCAAGCGGTCGTTGATCATCTCTTTGGGGCGGCCCTCGGGCAGCAGGGCCGCCGCGGCGAGCGAGCCGGTGAGCGGGGTCCGCAGTTCGTGGGCGACGTCCGCGGTGAAGCGCTTCTCCGCCTCCAGCCGCTTTTGGAGCGACCCGGCCATCAGGTCCAGGGCCTGTGCCACGTCCCGTACCTCGTCCCGGTCCCGGGAGCGGCGGCCCGACCGCCGATCGTCCGCGCGGGTGGGGAACCCGACCCTCGCGTCCAGGTCCCCGGCGCTGATCCGGCGGGCCACGGCGGCGGTCGTCGCGAGCCGTCGGCTGATCCGGTCGGCGAGGAAGAGGCCGGCCAGCGCCACCACGCCGGCGGCCAGCGCGGCGGAGGCGAGGATCGCGGTGTCGATGTCACGCAGCCGGTCGCGGGTGCCCTCGAAGGGGATCCAGACGGCGAGGGCCTGCTGGTCGGCGGGGGCGGCGGCCCACATGACGGGCTTGCCGTCGTAGGCGCCGACCATGCTGCCGGTGTCGCCACGGCCGACCAGGTCACGCAGTGGGCGCGGCAGTTGGGGCGGGTCCAGGACGATGTTCACGTCGCCGTGCGTGGTGCCGTACTCGTAGTGGCTGAGGGCGTGTTCCAGGGCCGTGCCCGCGTCCTTGCGGACCTCGCCGACGATCTGTGCCGCGACCACGTTGTGCACGAGGATCCCGAGTGCGGCGGCGACCATGCAGCACACCGCCGTGGTGGTCAGGGCGATCTTCCAGCGGAGGCTGCTCAGCGCGTGCATCGCTGCGCGTCCGGGCCGAGCGGTACGCCGGTGAGGGAGGGGCAGTCGTCGAGGGTGAGCTGGCTCAGGTTCATGATCCCGGCCTTCGGGTCCCACACGTAGTCGGAGACGGCGACGTAGGCGGGGTTCGACGTGGGCTCGCGGACCGCCAGGTGTTCGGCGGCCACCTCCACTCCCTCCAGCACCGCCCGCAGGGACAGGATCCGGGCGATCCTCCCGTCGTTCTGGACGGTGTAGACGCGCAGCTCGCTCAGCCGGCCGTCGATGTCCAGGGCGGTGATCAGCTCCTCCCGGCCGTTGCCCGTCAGGTCGTGGAAGACCGGGGGCCGTACCGGGCAGCGGGGGCCGCCGTCCACAGCCTGTGTGCAGAGCGCGAGCCGCCGGACCCCCCGGGGGTCGACGAGCCGGCCCGTGCCGCCGTCCTGTTCGGTGGCGGAGGTGACGTCGGCGCGTACGACACTCACCGGGTTCACCCCGCGCATGCTCAGGTCCGGTGCCTTGGGCAGGCCGGGGACCACGGAGGCGGTGCCCGTCTTCTGGGCCGGGTCGGGAGGATCGGGGCGGATGCCCTTCCACAGGCTCTGCGGGGCGTGCACCGTGCCCTGGTCGCCCTCGCTCTGCAGCCCCTCCACGTCGGCGCACCCTGCCAGGGCCAGGGCCAGGGCCAGGGCGAGGGCCAGGGCGGCCGGGGCGCGGTGCATGGTCCGATGCTCCCCCGTCCGGGGCCGCACGGCCCGGTCAGCGCTCCGGCTGGGTGATGGCCCGGGCGGCCGCGAGCTCCTGGTGGACGGGGGCCAGGACGCCCGACCCGTCGCCCTCCGGTTCGCCCTCGACCCGTACCGGGACGGTGCTGCTGCGCACCCGGCCGGCCAGTTCGCGCAGCTGCCGCGCGATGGACGCGACCTCCTCGGCCGCGGGGGGCGGGGCGCCGTGGTCGACGCGGACCCGGGCGGCGGTGGACGCGTCCACGATCCGCTCGACGGCGACCACCAGCGGCCACCACGCGGCGGCCCGGGTACCGGTCGGCGGCGGCTCGGTCAGCGCCCGCTGGAACTCGCTGCGGACGCCCGACAGGTCGCGGTAGAGCCGTCGGCGGGCCTGGAGGCGTGCGGTCCGGGCTGCCGCGCGAGCAGCGTCGTCCGCGGCCGGTGCAAAGGCCCGTTCCACGTAGCGGGCGGCGTCGTCCACGGTCTCGGCGAGCCTGTCCCCGATACGGGTGTGCCAGCTCTCGGGCCACAGCAGGTATCCGGCGACCAGGGTGATGGCGCAGCCGATCAGGCTGTCCAGCAGCCTGGGGCGGATCAGGTCGAAGCCCTGGTGGTTGAGCAGGTCCGACAGCAGCAGGATCACCGGGGTGATCGCGGCGGTCTGGAAGGCGTAGCCCTTGGCGGAGAAGACCTGGATCAGCGCGCCGAGCAGCACCATCACCGGCACGTCCCACCAGCCGCGCGGTACCTCCGCGAGCACGGCGGCGGCGACGACCAGCCCGATCGCGGTGCCGAGGGCGCGCAGCAGGGCACGGGAGAACACCGAGCCGAAGTCCGGTTTGAGGACGAAGGTGACGGTCAGTGCGATCCAGTAGGACCGTTCGAGTTCGACGACCGACACGAGTGACTGGGCGAGGCCGATGCACAGGGCGAGCCGCAGCCCGTAGCGCCAGGAGGCCTCGGACATCATCATGTCGCGTACCGCCCGCCGGGCGCGCACCTTCAGCGCGGCGGGCCGGCCGAGGCGGTCGTCCACGTTGTACGGGTCCGCTTCGGGCAGGTGCACGATCGTCGCGGCATGACGCAGCGCCGCGTCGACGGCCCGTTCGACGGGCGTGCGGGCTTCGGGCAGGTCGAGTACGGGTGCGGTGGTGCGGCCCTCCTCGACGGCGGTCGCGAGCCCCCGTACGGCCGCGGGGATCTCGGGGGGCAGCGGTCGGCCGCGCAGGTGTGCGGCCGGTGCGGCCTCCACCAGCGGGATCACCACGTTGAGCTGGGCGAGCATGCGGACGAGGGACTGGCTGCGGCCGTGCACGCGGGCCCGGCGGCCCAGGATCAGGTCGTAGGCCTGGTCGAGTTCCTTGGTGACCCGGCGGCGGTGCTCGTCATAGAGGTCGCCGGGGCCGCCGGCGGCTTCCAGGGCATCGGCGAGGGCCCGGTAGGCGGCGGCGACCGCAGCCCGTTCGGGGCGGCGGCCGCGCAGCGGCCAGCCCAGCAGGGTCAGTGCGAGGACGAAGAGTCCCCCCGCGCTCAGCAGCAAAGGGGCGATCCACCAGGGTTGCGGCATCGGGAGCCCGGCGCCGACGACGGCGTTGAGCAGGAGCAGCAGGCCGGACACGGAGGCGACCGTGCCGATGGAGGAGATCATCCCGGAGACCAGGGCGATGAGGGTGAGCACACCGACGGCCAGCCAGCCATGGCCGTAGACGAGGGTGCCCAGGGCCACGCCGACGGCGCCGAAGACCTGCGGGACGGCGATGTTCAGGACGCGCATCCGGTAGGCGTCGGCGGTGTCGCCGATGACCCCGGACAGGGCGCCCATGGACGCGAGCGCGCCGTATTCGGGCTCGTTCAGCGCGAAGCCGACGGCGAGCGGGACGGACAGCGCGAACCCCGCTCGTCCCGCGGCCGCCCACGGGACGGGCGCGGTGGTCGGCTTCAGCCCCTCGAGCAGCCAGGCGGGCGGGGCCAGCGGGTGGTGCCGGGCTCGCCGCGACGATATGTGTTCGGTGCGTTCGGTGCTCATTCCCGCTTCCGTGCCGCCGCTCGCGAATCGGTTCTTCTGGTCTCTTCTGGGTCGTTCTGCGCGTGTTGTACCTTCCGAGCTTATGGGGTGCGGCGCAGTCGTCCCGTCACCCATGCGGCGAGAGCCGCCGCGAGCCCGATCAGCAGCACGACCCAGGCGGTGGTCCGCAGGAATGCGGTGAGGGCGTCGTACACCGCGCCGGCCGCGGCACGGTCGATGTCGGCGGGCAGGTCGTCCAGGGTGAGGCGGCGGCACACCTCCACCGTCAGCCACAGCAGTCCGGCCCCGACCGCCAGTCCCAGGCCGGTGGCGATGACGGCCCGGCGCCGCCGGACGGCGACCGCCACGGCCGACACGGCCAGGACCAGGGTCAGTACGGGGAGCCAGACGCCGGCGATCTCGAGCATGCGAAACCCCTTCCGGAGGGCGCCGAGGTTGTCGTACTCCATGACCTCCACGGACAGCCGCGTCACCGGGATGCGGTCCGCGAAGGGCACCTGGTCGGCGACGAGTTCGCTCTTGATCTGCGCGACGACGGGCGCGAGGTCGATGGTGACGGCGTTGCCGCGGCCGGTGGTGAGCGCGTGGAGGAAGGCGGCGTGGGCGGCGCGGTTGGCGGCGTCCCAGGCCGTGCTGTAGGCGGGGGTGTCGGCGAAGGAGCGCAGCGCCTCACCGAGCAGGGCGTCGACCCCGGACTGGAAGGGACCCGCGTCGATCTGCCCGGTGAGGGCGCGGGCGGTGTGCGTGACGACGACCTCCTGCACGGCGGGGTTCTCGGCGAGGGGGGCCATGGCCGCGGTGTAGCGGTCCGCGTCGCCCAGCTCGCGGTCGGCCCAGTACGCGACGGCGCTCGCGGGCACGAGGAGGGCCACGAGCACGATGAGTACCGCCGACAGGATGGTGCGCACGTCACCAGGGAAAACGGGGACGGGCCGGCGCGCGAGCGGTGTTGCTGCGGGCGGGTGGTGGGCCGCCGGACGGCGTGGGATCCTTGCCCTCCCTATTCTGGACATCTAATATCCAGATTATGAGGATGAGTGAGGGCGTCGAGTGGGCCCTGCACAGCTGCGTCAACCTGGCCTGGAGCGGACCGGACCGTGCGGTCTCCGCGGCGCGGCTCGCCGCGTGGCACGACCTGCCCGCGGCCTACCTCAACAAGCAGCTGCAGGCGCTGGCCCGGGCGGGCATCCTCACCTCCAGCCCCGGTCCGCGGGGCGGCTTCCGGCTGGCCCGCCCGCTCGCCGCCGTCTCGCTCATGGACGTGGTCGCCGCCGTCGAGGGGCCCGAGGAGGCCTTCCGGTGCGCCGAGATCCGCAAGCAGGGGCCCGGCGCGGGCGCACCGGCGCCCGACGGCGCGGACGCCGCCGACTGCGCCATCGCGCACGCCATGACCCGGGCCGAACTGGCCTGGCGCAAGGCCCTGGCGGCCCAGAACCTCGACGAGATCCGGCAGCAGGCCGAACGGCAGGCCCCCGAGGCCCCGCAGCGGCTCAGGGCCTGGCTCGCCGCACAGTAGCGGCAGACGCCGCACGCACCGACACCCGACACGGACCCGGAGATCAAGGAGCTCGGCATGACGCGCAGCATCATCAACCCGGCAGGACTCCACACCCCGACCGACTACGGCTACAGCCACATCGTCTCCGCCCCCGGCGAGCAGGTCTTCATAGCCGGCCAGTACGGCTCCGACGAAAGCGGCCTCGTCGTCTCGGACGACTTCGCGGACCAGGTGGCACAGGCCTTCGCCAACCTCCGCACCGCCCTCGCCGCGGCCGGCCTCGGTCCCGCCGACGTGGTCCGCATCGGCACCTACATCGTCGATCACGACCAGCGGAAGCTGGAAGTGCTCCTGAAGCACCTGCACGCCACCTGGGGCACCGAGCTTCCCGCGCAGACCCTCATCGGGGTCGCCGCCCTGGCTTTGCCCGGCATGCTCTTCGAGATGGACGCGGTGGCGGTGCGCACGCCCTGACCGCTGATCCACTTGCCGGTCGGCGGCGGCGGGTGTGCCCTGGAGGATGGGAGAGAGGAGCCCGTCATGGCACATGCGGCACCCGCTGCGCCCAGGCAGCACCGGCAGATGGCGGACATGACCCACCTGAGCAAGGGCGCCTACGTGAGGCCGCTGCTCCTCGGACTGGTCTACGGGGTCTGGTGCGCGTTCATCGACCGCCAGGAGGGCCCGGTCACCGCGGCCAACGTCTTCTACGGCATCCTCTGCGGCGTGATCTTCGCGGGCATGATGTTCGGCCTGGCCAGGGTCGGCCCGCGGATGATGCGCGAGCTCCACGCCGCCGCCTACGGAGCCTTCGGCGGCATCGCGGTGGGCTACCTGTACAGCGTCACCGACGAGTCCATCCTCCAGTCCGTGGTGATAGGCCTGGCGGTCGCCGTGGGCGTCGGCGCCACCGCCTTCTACCGCTACTACACGCACGAGGACTGAGCAGGGCCGGCCCGGCCGGCCTCACAGGGGCGGGGGGGGGGGGGGGGGGGGGGGGGGGTGGGGGGGGGGGGGGGGGGGGGGGGGGGGGGGTGTTTTCGGGGTCGTCTGCGCTTCCTCGACGGGAAAAGGGGGTTAGT